>NZ_LN876587.1:0-600000 GCF_001282725.1 Inediibacterium massiliense
GATAAGCGCTGAAGGCATCTAAGCGCGAAGCCTCCCTCAAGATGAGATTTCCCACTTTTTAAGGTAAGACCCCAGATAGACCATCTGGTTGATAGGCCTAGGGTGTAAGGGCAGCAATGTCTTTAGCTGATAGGTACTAATCGGTCGAGGACTTGACCAGATTTTGCATTGTTTAATTTTGAAGGTACATTTGTATCTTATCCAGTGACAATAGCGAGGAGGCTACACCTGTTCCCATATCGAACACAGAAGTTAAGCTCCTCAGCGCTGATGGTACTTGGGCGGTAGCGCCCTGGGAGAGTAGGTCGTCGCTGGTTTGATGTGGCGGCGTAGCTTAGTTGGCTAGAGCGTCCGGTTCATACCCGGAAGGTCGGTGGTTCAAGTCCACTCGCCGCTACCATTATTAAGGCCCATTGGTCAAGCGGTCAAGACACCGCCCTTTCACGGCGGTAACCCGAGTTCGATTCTCGGATGGGTCACCAATTTTGGCTCGGTAGTTCAGTTGGTTAGAATGCCAGCCTGTCACGCTGGAGGTCGAGGGTTCGAGCCCCTTCCGAGTCGCCAATTTTATATTAGCTGGTGTGGCTCAACGGTAGAGCAGCTGACTTGTAATCAGCAGGTTGGGGGTTCGATTCCCTTCGCCAGCTCCATATATATGCGGATGTAGTTCAATGGTAGAACTCCAGCCTTCCAAGCTGGTAGCGTGGGTTCGATTCCCATCATCCGCTCCAATTTATGGGTTCATAGCTCAGTTGGATAGAGCAACGGCCTTCTAAGCCGTGTGTCCGGGGTTCGAATCCCTGTGGACCCGCCATATAATGGGGTATAGCCAAGTCGGTAAGGCACCAGACTTTGACTCTGGCATGCGTAGGTTCGAGTCCTGCTACCCCAGCCATGAATTTGACCCATTAGCTCAGTAGGTAGAGCACTTGACTTTTAATCAAGGTGTCCCGCGTTCGAGCCGCGGATGGGTCACCATTATGTTTTTCTTGATTCACATCGGAGGGGTATAGCTCAGTTGGTAGAGCAGTGGTCTCCAAAACCACGTGCCGAGGGTTCAAGTCCTTCTGCCCCTGCCAATGTTTTACATAAATATCGGGGTGTAGCGCAGTTTGGTAGCGCATCTGGTTTGGGACCAGAGGGCCGCGGGTTCAAATCCTGCCACCCCGACCATTTTGGGCTTGTAGCTCAGGTGGTTAGAGCGCACGCCTGATAAGCGTGAGGTCGGAGGTTCGAGTCCTCCCAAGCCCACCATTTTAAATATATATTTGCCCAGATAGCTCAGTCGGTAGAGCAGGGGACTGAAAATCCCCGTGTCGGTGGTTCGATTCCGCCTCTGGGCACCATGAAGAAATAGCAAGCATAATATATATGCTTGCTATTTCTTTGTATGTAAGGATATTTTATATGGTATGATAAATATGTGTATAGTATTATAGGAGGAAATTATGAGTACAAAAAAGGTATATAGTTTATTAATTGTAGCAGTGATTTTTTGGGGAACTTCTTTTGCTACAGCAAAGGTAGGAATGGGGGATTTAGCACCTGCTCATTTTTTATTTTTGAGAATTTTTTTTGCAGCAATTGCTTTTTTCTTTATTTTAAGGAGAATGGAACCAGAAAAAAGAAAATTACATAAAGAAGATTTTCCGTATATGATGTATTTAGGATTTATGGGATTTATAGGATATTTTATTGTACAATATACAGCGCTACATTTTACAAGTACAGTAAATGCTTCTTTAATTGTAGGAATTGCTCCTATTATAATTGCAGTTTATGGGACAATTTTTTTAAAGGAAGAATTAAATATTTATAGAATACTAGGTATGATGTTATGTTTTATAGGGATATTGGCAATCATTACAAAAGGTCAATTAGGAGGTCTTTTTAAAAGTAAAACTTTATTTGGAGATTTTTTAATGATTTTGGATGCAGGGATGATGGCTGCATTTTCTATTGGGTCAAAGAGCATACTAGAAAAGTATGATCCTTTTATTGCGATTGCTCATATTAATACGGCATCCCTTGTACTTTTAATTCCTATTATATTGATTCCTAATTCTTTATCGCCTGTTTCTTTTATTTATGTTATTTCAAAACTAAGTATAAAAAATATTTTAGGTGCACTATATTTAGCTATTACTTGTACAGTTATAGGGTATTATGGATGGTATATAGGAATTAAAGAAATTGGAGCTTCTAGAACGGCTGTTTTTAATTATATCAATCCATTAGTGACTTCTATTGTTTCTATGGTTATGTTTCAAGAAGATCTTAGTATATTTACTCTTTTAGGAGGAATAGGAATTATTATAGGAGTATCACTAAATAATATGAAAATATCTTTGGGAAAGAGGTCTGGAAGAGCATCATAAAATGGAATATAATAGAATAAGAATATATTAAGTAGGGGTGAGCAAATGAAACCAGAGGCTTTTTTAAGTTACTATATTTATAATGAAGAAGTATATAAAACAGAAGAAATCCATCCGTTTGAAGAAATTTCTTCGTCTATGATTTATGAGGTTATTCGAATTATTGATGGTATTCCTCTTTTTTTAGAAGAACATTTAGAAAGATTAAGAAAATCAGCAAATATTTTAAATCAAGAGGTACATAAGTCTGATGAAGAAATAGAAAAGGAAATTCTTCAATTGGTTTTAATGAATGATTGTAAAAATATAAATGTAAAACTTCTTTGTACCAATTTGGAAAAAGAAAAGCAAGATTTTTTCACTTATTTGATTCAAAGCTATTATCCAGAAAAAGAGGTGTATGAGAAAGGAATTCATACAGTTTTGTATCATTCAGAGAGAAAAAATCCTAATGCAAAGGTACTCAATACTTCGTTTAAAGAAAGGGTAAAAGAACTTTTAGAAAAAGAAAATGCTTTTGAAGCAATTCTTGTAAACGAAGATGGATCTATTACAGAAGGAAGTCGTTCTAATATGTTTTTTGTAAAAAATAGTAAGGTTTATACAGCTTTAGGGAAAAATGTTTTATTAGGAGTGACTAGAAATAAGATTATGGAGGTTTGCAAAAGTTTAGGAATAGAAGTAATAGAAAAGTCTATTAATGAAAGTGAAATCCCTACTTTGCAAGGAGCTTTTATGTCTGGAACTTCTGTGAATGTGTTACCTATTGAAAGTATAGGAGATGATCATATGAATTCAGTTCATGATCCTATTATTGAAAAAATAGGAAGTGGATACATAGAAGAAATGAACAAATATCTTCAAAGCAAAAGTGCCAAATAAATTCTTGGCACTTTATACATTTACAAAGACTTAAATAGGTGATATGATGTGAAAAAAGATTTTGTGATATTCAAGATGGCAAAGGAATAATATATGGATGTAAAATAAAGTATTGAGGTGAAGAAAATATGATAAGTAAAAAACGAGCCATAACAGGAGCAATCATATTAGTATTGATAACGGGAATTTTTACTTTTACTGTAAGCAATATTGTAGGATTGACAGTAGGAGATAAAGTAGTAATTTCAAAAAGAGATTATACATACTATAAAGACTTAAACAAAACTTATGGAAAAATGTTAGGACTTAAGGAATATATTAATGAAAATTATTATAAACCAGTCAATGAAGCAAACTTTGAGGATTGGCTTATTAGAGGATTGTTTGCTTCATTAGAAGATCCATATTCACAGTATATGGATAAAGCAGAGTTTGCTACATTTATGGAACACACAGAAGGAAACTATTATGGTGGAATTGGTGTCATTATGACTCCAGGAGAGGATGGACTCATTACTGTAGTAGAACCTTTTCAAGGCTCTCCTGGGGATCAAGCAGGTCTAAAGCCTGGAGATAAGATTATAGGAGTGGATGGAGAAGGTGTTATTGCAGAAAGATTAGATCAAGCTGTTACAAAAATAAAAGGAAAAGAAGGTACAAAGGTTACCTTGACTGTTCTTAAAAAAGGAAGTAAAGATCCGGTAGATGTTGTAATCACAAGAGAAAAAGTAAGATCTCAAACTGTATCTACAAAGATGTTAAAGGATCATATAGGTTATATTCGTATGAGCATGTTTGATGAACATACTTCAGAGGACTTCTTAAAAAGATTAAAAGAATTAGAAGATCAAAATATAAAAGGATTGGTTATTGATTTAAGAAATAATCCAGGAGGATTATTGGATGAATGTGTAAAAGTAGCAGATCGATTGTTAGGAGAACAAACCATTGTATATACAATGGATAGAGCTGGCAAGAAAGAATATAAAAAATCTAATAAAGATCATGTAAATTATCCTTTTGTATTATTGGTTAATAAAGGCAGTGCTAGTGCCTCTGAAATTTTATCTGGAGCTGTACAAGATACAAAATCAGGTGAGTTAATAGGAACGACTACCTTTGGAAAAGGACTTGTACAACAAATTCAAGGATTAAAGGATGGTTCAGGTTTTAGATTGACTACAGCTCAATATTTTACACCAAATGGGACTTATATCCATGGAAAAGGAATTGCTCCAGATATTGAAGTACCCCTTCCAAAAGAATTAGAAGAAAAATTATATCTTATTACTTATGAGGAAGATGTACAGTTACAAAAGGCTGTAGAGGTTTTAGAAGAAAAAATAAAGAAATAAGTTTAGAATATGAAAAATATGGGAAAAATGAATAGTGAATTGAAAAGCGTCCAAAAGTTTATGGACGCTTTTGTTATATAAGGAGGTGATGCTTTGAATTATTTTTTACAGCCTTCATTTTTGTTTATTTTCATTCTTTTATGTATACAATATAAAAAAATTTATAAAAGAAGAAAAAAAATTATAGGAAGATCTCATGGTGTAAAGCATATGTTATTTTATGCAATAGGGATAGGTTTATTAGGAGGAATTTTAGGAAGCGTAATCATACTTCAGTTAGGGACGGTTATCAACTTTATGAATTTTATATATGTTCTTCCTTTATCGATCATTCTTATGCTCATTCATCCTAGATATATATGTTTTTCTTATTCAGGGGGATTGTTATCTTTAGGAAGCTTAATTTTTGGGTTCCCAAGGATAGATGTACCAAGTATTATGGAGATTATTGCAATTTTTCATTTGATTGAAAGTATTTTAATTTACTTTGATGGAGATAAAGAGGCCATTCCTATCTTAATAGACGATGAAAAATATGGAATTATAGGTGGATATATGATGCAGAGATTTTGGCCTATTCCAATAATATTTTTTCCTGCATTTTGTATAGCTGCTTTAGGATATGGAGATTTAGCTTTAGGGGAAATTCCAAAAGAAAAGTGCAAAAAATCTGGAAAAAGGTTATTTGTGTACAGTATAAGTTTACTGATTTTAGCTATTTTATCAAGAAATATTTATGGTATAAAATTTATTGCAGCTTTATTTGCTCCTATAGGCCATGAGATCCTTATTGTGTATGGACAAAGGAATGAGAAAAAAAAGATACCTGTTTTTAGAAGTCATAGCAAAGGAGTTACTGTACTTGATTTATATAAAGGAGGAGTAGGAGAGAAAATAGGTTTTGAAAGAGGAGATATTATTTTAACTATGAATGGACGAATTGTATATGATAAAAGTCATATACAAAAGCTGTTACAAGATGGTCTTTATAAACTCTCTATAAAGGCTATAGATTTACATGGTAAAATGAAGATTTTAGAATATAAAGATTCACAACATAAAATAAAAAACTTAGATATTTTAGTGATACCAAAAAATACATCCTTTGTATTTGATATAGATGAAGAAAAGGGAATTTTAAGAAGATTCATAGGTAAGTATACAAAATTGAAAAAAACCGTATGTTCTTAAGCTACATACGGTTTTTTTTGTTACTTTTATTTTTATACATACGAGAATCTGCAATTTTGAATAGTTCCTTATGATCTGTAGAATCTTTAGGAAATTCAGCTATTCCAAAGCTAAAATCTACAAAAAATTTATTTTGATCATAAGTAAGAGGATTTTCACTGATTTTTTGAAAAATAAATTCTATTTTTTTCTGAGTCTGTTTTAAATTGGAATTTAAAAATATGAGTACAAATTCATCTCCTCCAAATCTTCCTAATACATCAGAAGATCGAACATTATTTTTTAGGATATCTGCAAAATGTTGTATGGCTAAGTCTCCTGCTAAATGTCCATATACGTCATTAATTTTTTTAAGATTATTTAAATCGATCATACATAGACAAAATTGTTCATTATATCTTAGTGCACGTTGATAGATATTATTAAAAAGTTCATCAAAATAATGTCTATGATAAAGATGAGTAAGACCGTCGTATCTAGATAAAAATAAAGTTTTTTCAAAAAGAAGTAGATTTTTTATAGCAACTGCTAATTGCCCTGTTAAATATTCTAATATGGCAATATCTTCTTCATTAAAAATGCCATCATGAGAAATATTATCTATATTGACAATTCCATATACTTGGTTATCAATGAGAATAGGCATACGCATAGTAGATTTAATTTGTAATACCTTTGCATTTTTTAATAGATTGTAATTTTTGGAGGACATCTTTTCATAATTAAAATGATCAGGGTTTGGTATAATAATAGATTTGTAATTTTGATGATGTCCTAAAAAAAGTTCTTCAGAAGATAATTTAACTTTTGAAAGTTCTTCTAAATTAAATCCATGTACTGCTTTAAATTCAAATAGATTATCTTCATTTTTTATTAAAATGCTTGCTGTATCTGCTTTATCAATTACTTGTACCATACTATTTACAAAGAGTCTTAATAATTCTTCCATATTTTCAATGGAAACAATAGAATTACTAATTTGAAGTATGATATCTTTCATTTCATTATATTTTTGCATTTCTTTAGTGGTTTGTAGATGTGTGCTTATTATTCTTTGATTGATCGTATAGTAATAAAAACAGATACATCCAATAATTAAAGATAGTATTACAGGATAGAAAAAAGGTAAACAGTTACCTAAGAAATAAAAAAAATAATGTAATATGAAAGGAATACTTACAAGCAAAATAAAAAAATAAAAATTTACTTTTTTGCTTTTATTTATCACAGAATTCACCTACAATTTTATTGATATATCAAAATTTTTCTAACAACAATTGCATATTTGTAGAAATATTATCATTATTAGAATAAAAAGGGTATTATTACTAAAATATGTTCTATCTTTTTATTATATACTATTCATAAATAATTGAAAATGTTTTATAAAAAAGTATTTAAGTAAAACAAAAAATGTCTATAGTAAAAATATACTATTTTTTACAATATAAACTTTAAACATCTAAAAAAGGAATAGATTGACGAAAATAATAGAGAAAGATATAATAAAATCACGAACAAATGTTTGGAAAAAATATGTTTATAAACAAAAAAATTAGGTATAGTATAAAGGAAATGGATATAGATTGAGAGGTTTTTAGTATGAATCAATTTAAAATTGCATCAGAATATAGACCAACAGGGGATCAGCCAAGGGCTATTGAGTCTTTAAGTAATGGAATCAAACAAGGCATAAAGCATCAAACTCTCTTAGGAGTTACAGGTTCAGGAAAAACTTTTACCATGGCCAATGTGATCGAGAAAGTTCAAAAGCCTACTTTAGTCATTGCTCATAATAAGACACTGGCTGCTCAACTTTGCAGTGAATTCAAGGAATTCTTTCCAGAAAATGCAGTAGAATATTTTGTGAGTTATTATGATTATTATCAACCAGAAGCTTATGTAGCTCATACGGATACTTATATAGAAAAAGATGCGCAGATTAATGATGAGATAGACAAGCTTCGCCACTCAGCAACAGCAGCTTTATTTGAAAGAAAAGATGTGATTATTGTAGCAAGTGTATCTTGTATATATGGATTGGGAGACCCTATTGATTATGAAAATCAAGTGTTATCATTAAGACCAGGAATTATAAAGAGTAGAGATGAAATTTTAAAAAAATTAGTTGAAATACAATATATAAGAAATGATGTAAATTTTATAAGAGGAACTTTTAGAGTAAGAGGAGATGTGGTAGAGATTTTTCCTGCTGGATCTTCAGAAAATGCTATAAGAGTGGAATTGTTTGGAGATGAAATCGATCGAATTACAGAAATAAATACTTTGACAGGAGAAATAATAGGACTTAGAAAGCATATATCCATTTTTCCAGCTTCTCACTATGTAACTACAAAAGAAAAGCTTGAAAGAGCTATTGTAGACATAGAAGAAGAATTATATGATCGAGTAAAGCACTTTAAAGAAAATGAGAAATTGATAGAGGCTCAAAGGATTCAGCAAAGGACTATGTATGATATAGAAATGCTAAGGGAAGTAGGATTTTGTCAAGGAATTGAAAATTATTCAAGACATATTTCTCAAAGACCAGCAGGAAGTAAGCCATTTACACTGATAGATTATTTTCCAGATGACTTTTTAATTCTGATAGATGAATCCCATGTAACTATTCCACAGATTCGAGGTATGTATGCAGGAGATCAATCGAGAAAAGGAAATCTAGTAGAATATGGCTTTAGGCTTCCTTCTGCTTATGACAATAGACCTCTGAATTTTAATGAGTTTGAAGAATTGGTTCATCAAATTATTTATGTAAGTGCAACACCTGGTCCTTATGAAAAGGAGCATCAACAAAATGTAGTAGAACAAATTATAAGACCTACAGGACTTATTGATCCTATGATAGATGTAAGACCTATTCATGGACAAATTGATGATTTAATAGAAGAAATTCATCATGTAGTAGATAAAAAGCAAAGAGTACTGATTACAACTCTTACTAAAAAAATGGCTGAAGATTTGACTTCTTATTTTAAAGAAGTGGGGATTAAGGTAAGATATCTTCATTCAGATATAGATACTATTGAGAGAATGGAAATTATAAGAGACCTACGGCTAGGTGTATTTGATGTATTAGTTGGAATTAACCTTTTAAGAGAGGGACTAGATATACCTGAAGTGTCTTTAGTTGCTATTTTAGATGCAGATAAAGAAGGTTTCTTGCGTTCTGAAACATCTTTAATTCAAACCATAGGAAGAGCGGCTAGAAATATAGATGGAAAAGTGATTATGTATGCAGATAAAATAACAGATTCTATGAAAAAAGCTATAGATGAAACTAATAGAAGAAGAGAGATTCAACAAAAATACAATAAAGATCATAATATTACACCTAAGGGAATTGTGAAAAAAGTAAGAGATGTTATTGAGGCTACAAAGGTAGCAGAGGAAGATGTTCAATATGGAATGAAAAAAGATGTAAATCAAATGAGTCAAGAAGAAATAGAAAAATTCATTAAAAATCTTGAAGTAGAAATGAAGGAAGCTGCAGAAAACTTACAATTTGAAAGAGCAGCTCAACTTAGAGATAAAATTATAAAGCTTAAGGAACAGCTTTAATTGAGGTGAAAGAATGGGACAAAATAGTATATTTGTAAAAGGTGCTAGAGAGCATAATTTAAAAAATATAGATATAGAAATTCCAAGAGATCAATTTGTTGTCATGACTGGACTTAGTGGTTCTGGAAAATCTTCTTTAGCTTTTGATACCATTTATGCAGAAGGACAAAGAAGATATGTAGAGAGTTTATCTGCTTATGCGAGACAATTTTTAGGACAAATGGAAAAGCCTGATGTAGATTTGATAGAAGGGTTATCTCCTGCTATTTCTATAGATCAAAAGACTACCAATAAAAATCCAAGATCTACTGTAGGAACTGTAACGGAGGTTTATGATTATTTAAGACTTTTATTTGCAAGGGTAGGTACTCCTCATTGTCCTATTTGTGGAATAGAAATAGAACAACAAACTATAGATCAAATTGTAGATCAAATTATGACATTATCTGAAAGAACAAAGATTCAAATTTTAGCACCTATTGTAAGGGGAAGAAAAGGAGAGCATGTAAAGGTTTTAGAAAAAATAAGAAAAGAAGGATATGTACGTGTACGGGTAGATGGTGAAATCAAAGAGTTGCAAGAAGAAATCACACTTGAAAAAAATAAAAAGCATACCATTGAGGTTGTGATTGATCGAATTATTGTAAAAGATGGAATAGAAAATAGACTTGCAGATTCTATTGAGACAACTCTTCAACTATCAGATGGTTTGGTAGTAGTAAATATTATAGATGGAGAAGATTTAACCTTTAGTACCAAATTTTCTTGTCCTGAGCATGGAATAGGAATTGAAGAATTAGAACCAAGAATGTTTTCTTTTAACAGTCCTTATGGAGCATGTTCTCATTGTAATGGAATAGGGTATCTGCAAAAGGTGGATAAAGATTTAGTGATTCCAAATCCATCTTTAAGCATCAAAGAAGGTGGAATTGCACCTATGGCAAATGCTAGTGAAGGAACGTATTATTTTGAAATGATTGAATCACTTGCCAAAGAGCATGATGTAGATTTAGGGGTTTCTATAAAAGATCTTCCTAAAAAATTTCTAGAAGAAGTATTATATGGTACACAAAAAATTCTTACCTTTACCTATGAAAGTAAATTCGG
Organism: Inediibacterium massiliense; assembly: GCF_001282725.1. Taxonomy (NCBI): domain Bacteria; kingdom Bacillati; phylum Bacillota; class Clostridia; order Peptostreptococcales; family Thermotaleaceae; genus Inediibacterium; species Inediibacterium massiliense. Next base: position 10,493 of record NZ_LN876587.1, read on the forward strand.
AGGGCAAAAAACTTATAAAGCTCCTTTTGAAGGGGTGATCAATAATCTAACGAGAAGATATAAAGAGACAAATTCAGATTATATGAGAGAAAAGATAGAAGAATATATGAGTTTTATTTCTTGTGATGATTGCCATGGAGCAAGACTTAAACCAGAGGTTTTATCTGTAAAAATAGAAGGAAAAAATATTTCACAGGTAACAGAGTTTTCAATTAGAGAAGCTTTGGATTTTTTTAGAAATATTCATCTTTCAGAAAAGAAAAAAATCATTGCCAGCCAAATTTTAAAAGAAATTAATGAACGACTAGGATTTTTAGTAGATGTAGGATTAGATTATTTAACTTTATCAAGGGCTGCCGCTACTTTATCAGGAGGAGAGTCTCAAAGGATTCGTTTAGCAACTCAAATTGGTTCAAGATTAGTAGGAGTACTTTATATATTAGATGAACCAAGTATAGGACTTCATCAAAAAGATAATGACAAGCTTATTAAAACATTAAGAAGTTTATCTGATATAGGAAATACCCTTATTGTAGTAGAACATGATGAAGACACTATGTATGCGGCAGATTATATTATAGATATAGGACCAGGAGCAGGAGAACATGGAGGAAACATTATAGCAGCTGGTACTATAGAGGATATTAAAAATTGCGATGCGTCTATTACAGGTCAATATTTATCAGGAAAGAAGAAAATAGAGATTCCAAAAGAGAGAAGAAAGCCAAATGGAAAGTGGTTAAAAGTTATAGGAGCACAAGAAAATAATTTAAAAAATATAGATGTAGCTTTTCCACTTGGGGTTTTTACTTGTGTAACAGGTGTATCTGGATCTGGAAAAAGTACTTTAGTCAATGAGATTTTTTATAAAAAGCTCGCTATGGATCTTCATAGAGCAAAGAGTAGACCAGGAAAGCATAAGGAAATAAAAGGTATTGAAAATATAGATAAAGTAATAGATATTGATCAATCTCCTATCGGAAGAACTCCAAGATCTAATCCTGCTACTTATACAGGGGTATTTGATTTTATCAGAGATTTGTTTTCAAAGGTTCCAGAAGCTAAAATGAGAGGATATCAAAAAGGAAGATTTAGTTTTAATGTAAAGGGTGGAAGATGTGAGGCATGTAAGGGAGATGGAATTATAAAAATTGAGATGCATTTTCTTCCTGATGTTTATGTACCTTGTGATGTATGTAAAGGAAAAAGATACAATAGAGAGACATTAGAGGTAAAATACAAAGGAAAAACCATATCAGATGTATTGGATATGACAGTAGAAGAAGCATTGACTTTTTTTGAAAATGTGCCATCTATTAAAAGAAAATTAGAGACTTTGTATGAAGTAGGTCTTGGATATATAAAGCTAGGACAACCTTCTACTCAATTATCAGGCGGAGAAGCTCAAAGGGTAAAGCTTGCAACAGAGCTTAGTAAAAGAAGTACAGGTAAAACATTATATATACTAGATGAACCTACAACAGGACTTCATGTAGCAGATATTCATAAACTTATAGGCGTTTTAAATAAACTTGTGGATACAGGAAATACAGTATTAGTTATTGAACATAATTTAGATGTGATAAAAGCTTGTGATTATATAATTGATTTAGGACCAGATGGAGGAGATCGAGGAGGTCAAATTGTAGGGGTTGGAACTCCAGAAGAAATTGTAGAAATTTCTAATTCTCATACAGGTGTTTATCTAAAGAAGATTTTCGAAAAAGAAAAACTTTTATAAAGTTTCAATCAAAGTCATAAAAAACGTCACTTTATTCTCGATAAATGTTTCGCTTTTTATGACTTTGGTATCTATTTAAACAAAGGGGAGTGGTGATTTTGAAAAGATATAGATGGATTCTATTTGTTAGTATTTGTATCAGTATGGGTAGTGCTCTTTTTGGTTTTGCAAATTCTAATGAAGTATTAAAAGGTCACTGGGCTGAAAAATTAATAAAACAAGATTTTATAAAAGCACATTGCCAATATTTATATGATCAAAATCATTTTATATTAAAACCTGATGAAGAAATTTATGAGGAAAAATTTATTTGTTCTTTATATAGTATTTTAAATAAAGAATATCCCAAAAGTTATACAGATGCTATAGAGTATTTTGTTTCTAAAAAAATAATACAAAAAGATCAAGTACATATCCATAAAGCATTAGATCGTAAAACAGCAATAAGATGGATGGTAGATGTATATAGACAAGAAAAGGAGATAAAAGATACTACAAATATTCAAAATCCATTTATAGATTTGAATGTATTAGAAACACAATATAAAGAATCAATCTTAGAAGCTTATCATTACGGTTGGGTTAGTGGCTATGCAGATTATACATTTAGACCGAATGAAAAAATGACCCAAATACAAGCTATTTTATTATTAGAAAGATTAGAAGGTGAATTAAAAGTGATAGATCATAAAATTCCATTTCATATTATAGACAAACAAAGTACAAATAATTATATGAAAAATGATATGATAATAGATGAAGGAAAAGAAAAAGTAAATATCACCATTGTTCAATCTTTTCCAACACCTGGATATGATATAGATGTAGATAAAATTGAAAAAAATAAAAATGGAATATTTAATATTTATATTCGTGTTGAAAAACCAGATTCAAATGTATTTTCAGCACAAGTACTCACATCACAAATGATAAAAATAGAAGTCAATAAAAAGGATTTAGGTGTAGGTACTTATGAATTTGACATGATCTATAAAGATTAAAAATATATATCCAACTCTAAAGCTTATGATTGAGACAAAAAAGAGCAAAATTAGAGAATATAACTCTTTTATTTTGCTCTTTTTTAATACATAGGAACCTTTCAAAAAAGATTTTTTAACAAATTAATTTGTAAGAATGATTCCCCGGGCAATATTTTGTTGATTTAACACGACTCCTACGAGATCTCCAATTTTCAAATCATCAAAATCTAAATTCATTTTTTTATCGTTTCTTTGAAGAATAATGATTACATTTTCAGAAATAGTGATATTTGGTTCTATTAAGATACTATTGTCATCAAAATGTTGCTCTATAGTGAATGTCTTATTTTTTTGATCTATTTTTAATATTTCACCATAGATAAAGTTTTCTCCTTTGTAGGGATTACAATCAGGAAAATCTTCAAATACAAAATTGTTTTTTAAAGTCAATGTATGATTATTGTAGGTGCTTGTGCAGTTTAACTTTTCCGATAAAAGGGTAATAGGAATATATAGATGATCTTTATAGTAGATGGTATTTAAGGATTGATTTTCATGATTGATTATAATATTTGTGTTTTTTAAATGAGCTTTTATGATCTGAATATTTTCTTTTGCTAAACCTATAGAAGTTGTAAAAATAAATAAGATAAAAATGATGAAACTTCTTTTAAATAAACCTTTCATAAATAATCCTCCTTGACAAATGTGATATTGTAAGTATGAACAATAAATTAAAAAACTATACATATTTTATTGTAAATAGGGAACACTATTTTTCTTGTGTATATTTGCGTTAAAGATGGAATGAATCTGATATACTATTATGATAGAAATGTTATGAAAGGAATTTTATCAAAGAAATGAGAGGAAAAAATGTTTGACATAAAAGAACAACTAAAAAAGCTACCAGACAAGCCTGGTGTTTATTTGATGAAGGATAAAAAAGATGAAATTATTTATGTAGGAAAAGCAATTTCATTAAAAAATAGAGTGAGGCAATATTTTCAGTCCTCTAAAAATCATGCTCCAAAGGTAGTGGCTATGGTTTCTAATATATGTGAGTTTGAATATATCATTACGGATTCAGAAGTAGAGGCATTGATTCTAGAGAGTAATTTGATTAAAAAGCATAGACCTAAATATAATATTTTACTTCGTGATGACAAGCAGTATCCTTATATTAAAGTGACATTAGGAGAGAAGTATCCAAGGATTTTAAAGACAAGAAGAATTGTCAAAGATAAAGCCAAGTATTTTGGGCCTTATATTCATGTAGGAGCAGTCAATCAAACCATTGAAATGTTAAAGACGTTGTATCCTATTAGAAGTTGTAATAAAAATATTGAAAAAAATAAGGATCGGCCTTGTTTAAATTTTCATATTCATAAATGTATAGGTCCTTGTACAGGAAATATAGAGGATCAACAATATATGAAAATGATTGATGAAATTATATTGTTTTTAAGTGGAAAATATGAAGCTTTAGAAAAAAAGATAGAAGAAAAAATGAAAGAAGCAGCATCAGATATGAATTTTGAAAAAGCAGCAGAGTATAGAGATCAAATAAGTGCTATTCATAGCATTATGGAAAAACAAAAAATTGTTTCATCTTCAGAGGTAGATCAAGATTTGATTGCAATGGCAAAAGGGGTAGAAGATGTATGTGTAATGATTTTCTTTGTGAGAGGTGGAAAACTCATAGGAAGAGAACATTATATGATGGATGGAAAAGAAGAGAGTAGAGAGGAAATTATGAGTGCGTTTATCAAGCAATTTTATGCAGAAGTTGCCTTTGTTCCTAAAGAAATTTTAATAGATGAAAAAATAGAAGATGAAGAATTAATCAGTAGATGGCTTTCTACAAAAAAAGATGAAAAAGTTATGATTAGACATCCACAAAGGGGTGAGAAAAAAGCATTATTAGATTTGGTATATAAAAATGCAGTAGAAGTTTTAGAACAATTTAGAGAAAAATTAATAAGAGATAGAGAAAAAAGTGAAGGAGCTATGAACCTTTTAGGAAAATGTTTAGGTCTTAAAAATCCTCCCTTTAGAATTGAATCCTTTGATATTTCTAATATACAAGGAGTTCATTCTGTGGCTTCTATGGTAGTATTTGAAAATGGAAAACCAAAGTATAGTGATTATAGAAGGTTTAAAATAAAAACAATAGAAGGGCCTAATGACTATGGAAGTATGCAGGAGGTTATCTATAGAAGATTTAAAAGAGGCTTAGAAGAAAAAGAAAATATGAAAGAAAAAGGAATTATAGATGATTTAGGTAAATTTTCTAAGTTTCCAGATTTATTATTAATAGATGGTGGACAAGGACATGTACATGCAGTATTACAAGTTTTATATGCACTAGGGATTTCTATTCCTACAGCAGGAATGGTAAAGGATGATTACCATAGAACAAGGGATTTATTTTATGAAGATGAGCTTTTATCTATTTATGAAAAAAAGGATGTATTTCAGTTTATAGGTAAAATACAAGAGGAGACTCATAGATTTGCTATTACTTATCATAAAAGCTTAAGAGGAAAAACTATGACTCAGTCTATATTAGAAGAAATACCTGAAATTGGAGAAAAAAGAAAAAAGGTGCTTTTGAAGCATTTTGGATCAGTAAAAAGAATTAAAGAAGCTTCTTTAGATGAATTGTCTCAAGTAGAGGGAATGAACCAAAGAGCTGCACAAAATATAAAAAATTATTTTAAAAATGAAAAAGGAGTAGATAAATAGATGGAGTATGTAACCATTGATGATATGATTGAAGATTTAAATCTAGAAGTAATTTATGAGCCAGATGAGTCAGATGTTCGAATCGATGTGAGTGAAATTAATAGACCAGGTCTTCAATTAGCTGGATTTTATCAATATTTTGCTTATGAAAGAGTACAAGTCATAGGGATGGTAGAGTGGGAATATTTTAATATATTGAATCATGATATAAGAACAAAAAGAGTGGAAAGATTATTTTCGCATCATATTCCATGTATGATTATTGCAAGAAATATGGAGGTTCATGAGGAATGCTTAGAAGCAGCTAAAAAATTTAAAAGACATTTATTAAGAACAGAAGTAAGTACCACAAAATTTATGAGTCAGCTTACCAATTATTTAGATGATAAATTAGCTCCTGTAATTACTAGACATGGAGTATTAGTAGATGTGTATGGAATAGGGATTTTAATTATAGGAGAAAGTGGTATCGGGAAAAGTGAAACAGCACTAGAACTCATCAAAAGAGGACATAGATTGGTAGCAGATGATGCAGTAGAGATTAAAAAAACAGATAACAATTCTTTGCAAGGAACTGCACCAGAGCTTACAAAGCATTTTATGGAATTAAGAGGTATTGGCATATTAGATATTCAGCATCTTTATGGAGTAGGAGCAGTGAGAGATAAAAAAACCATTGAACTAGTGATAGAAATGGAGAACTGGAATCCAGAAAAACAATATGATCGATTAGGAATTGATGAGGAGTTTGTAGAAATTTTAGGAGTAGATGTGTATAAACTAACGATTCCTATTAAGCCAGGAAGAAATTTAGCTATTATCATAGAAGCAGCAGCAAGAAATCATAGACAAAAAAGAATGGGATACAATGCAGCAGAAATATTAAATGAAAGATTTGTAGAGATTGCACAAAAAAGCAGGAGGTAACTCCTGCTTTAACTTATAGACAAAGTCATAAAAAACGTCACTAATTTTTAAATTTGGAAAATATATAGAAACGATCGAAAATAGCATTACAAACTCGCTATGCTCAGACAGTGTAATGCTAAGCATTTTCTTACCTATTCTATATTTTCACAAATTCTCAATAAATATTCCTTATTTTTATGACTTTGCTAAAGTATAGTTTGTATTCAGTCTGAAGCAGGAGGTAACTCCTGCTTTTTATTTAAAGTATTGACAAATAAATAAAAAAAGAATACCATATTAGTTAATAACTATATTAGGATATTCTAATATAGTTATTAAGAATAAATCATGATTTCATATAAAAAGAGGTGAAATAGGATGGATATAAATAATATGCAGGTAAAAGTATTAAAAGCGTTAGCTCATCCAACTAGGTTAAAAATAGTAAAAAAATTATTAAAAGGAACATTATGTGTCTGTGAACTTAATGAAGATATTGATTTTAGCCAATCTAATCTTTCACAGCATTTAAAGATTTTAAAAGAGGCAAATATATTGATGCAAGAAAAAGATGGGTTACGAGTTAATTATAGTATTAAGAGTGAAGAAGTTGTTCAATTGATTGATATTGTTGAAAAGATTGTTGAAAAAGAAATAAAAAATCTTACAAAACAAATAAGGGGTGATTAAATTGTTAAAATGGATTACTGAAATATTTAAGTTTTCATGGTTAGATCAGTTGGTTCAAAAATTAGTGGAAAATGTATTTGGTATTTCTATGAATACAAATTTAGGTTTAAGTATACATTTTTTTATCTATGATACTATTAAGATTATTATTTTGCTTAGCATTATGATTTTTGTAATATCTTATATTAGAAGCTATTTTCCTCCTGAAAAAACAAAAAAAATATTAAGTAGATTTAGTGGAATTACAGGAAATATTATGGCATCTCTTTTGGGAATTGTGACTCCATTTTGTTCTTGTTCATCTGTTCCTATTTTTATAGGGTTTGTGGAAGCTGGAGTTCCATTAGGACTTACTTTTTCCTTTTTAATTACATCACCTATTGTAAATGAGGCAGCTTTTGCAATACTTTTGGCTTCATTTGGAGTAAAGGTTGCAGTAGTTTATGTGATTACAGGAGTAGTAGTAGGTGTGGTTGGAGGATTGGTCATAGGAGGACTTCATTTAGAAAAAGAAGTGGAAGAATATGTATATGAAATACAAATGGGTGAAGTAGCAATCGATGAATTAAATCGTAAAGAAAGATTTCAATTTGCAATAGATAATGTAGTAGACATTGTAAAAAGAATATGGATTTATTTGATTATAGGTATTGGGATTGGGGCTTTTATTCATGGATGGGCTCCAGCACCACTTCTTGCAAAATATGCAGGTCCTAATAATCCATTTGCAGTAATTGTAGCTGTAGTGTTTGGTATACCCCTTTATTCTAATGCTTTAGGAACGATTCCTATTGCTGAGGCTCTTATCAATAAAGGAGTAGGAATTGGTACAGCTCTATCTTTTATGATGGCAGTTACAGCTTTATCCCTACCAGAAATTATTCTTTTAAGAAAAATAATCAAACCAAAATTAATCAAAGCTTTTGTAATTATTACAGGAATAGGAATTATTTTTGTTGGGTATTTATTTAATGTAGTAGCACATCTATTGGTATAAAGAAGGATAAAAAGTAAATTTTGAGTAATTTTAAAATAAAGAACGATCCCTATGTAGGGTATATAATTTTGCAACAAGCTAAAAATAAACTTAAATAGGAGGGTTTTAAATGAATATTAAAATTTTAGGAAGTGGTTGTGCAAATTGCAAAAAATTAGAAGAAAATGCAAAAGAAGCTGTAAAAGAGTTAGGATTAGAAAATGTAACCATTGAAAAAGTAGAAGATATTCCAAGTATTATGAAATATGGAGTGATGAAAACTCCTGCATTAGTAGTAGATGAACAAGTAAAGATCATGGGAAAAGTAGCTAAACCTAATGAAATTAAAAAACTAATTCAAAAGTAGGATGGATCCATTATGCGTATAGCTATGATTACAGATATTCATTCTAATATCTTTGCATTAGAAGCAGTCCTTAAAGATATAAAAAACAAAGGAGTAGATTGTATCTATTGTTTAGGAGATTTAGTAGGATATGGTCCTTTTCCAAATGAAGTGATTCATTTAATCAGAGAAAGAAATATTCCTACTGTACAAGGAAATTATGACCAAAGTGTAGGAGAAGAGTTGTTTGCCTGTGGATGTGATTATAAAGATGATGAATCTATGGCATTGGGAACAAAATCTTTATATTGGACACAAGAAAATACAACAGAAGAAAACAAAAGTTGGCTGAGAGCATTGCCTCAAAGAATAGAACTTCAAGTAAAAGGGCGTAAGATCTTACTTGTACATGGAAGTCCTAGAAGAAATAATGAATATCTTTATGAAGACGCTAAAGAATTAGAAGAAATTGCAGATATGGTTCATGCAGATATTATGGTGTGTGGCCATACTCATAAACCCTTTTATAAAAAAATCAATGGTTTAGATGTGATCAATGCAGGAAGTGTAGGTAAACCAAAGCACGGAAATCCAAATGCTACGTATATGATTATAGGTATAGAGGAAAGTCATATAACAACCAAGATTATTGAAGTGATTTATGATTATGAAAAAATGGCTCAAGCTATAGAGGATAGTGAAATTCCAAATGAATTTGCGCAAAAAATAAGAAAAGGAATATCGTAAGTATTTATGATATGGGTAAAAATTTAATTTTTACCCATATTTTATTCTTTACAAAATTATATATGTGAATCTTCATGTCAAATTTTAGAAAATTTTGAAGGATCATGAAGAGCAAATGGAATAAGCAAACTTGTTAAAAATAAAACAAAATTTGACATAAATTTCAAATAGGCATACAATTTATTTATGGAAAAAAAAAGCAAGAAAAATAAATTTAAAGTATTTCAGCAAAAAAATCTAAAAATAATAAACTGAAAATAAAAAAAATTAATAATATAAAGTGGAAAGATACATGATCCTTTTAAAATCGTTGAAATTGAGGAGGACAATAAAATTATTGAAATAAAATTACAAAATAAAAAATATGTTAATACAGAAAGACATATATGAAATGTTTCAGATAAAATTATTCATAATTTCCAAAATCTTAAAAAAAAGATTGTTAAAAAAATATCCAAAATACCAATATTATTTNTTATGGAAAAAAAAAGCAAGAAAAATAAATTTAAAGTATTTCAGCAAAAAAATCTAAAAATAATAAACTGAAAATAAAAAAAATTAATAATATAAAGTGGAAAGATACATGATCCTTTTAAAATCGTTGAAATTGAGGAGGACAATAAAATTATTGAAATAAAATTACAAAATAAAAAATATGTTAATACAGAAAGACATATATGAAATGTTTCAGATAAAATTATTCATAATTTCCAAAATCTTAAAAAAAAGATTGTTAAAAAAATATCCAAAATACCAATATTATTTGTTATAATAATAAAAAATTTGAAAGGTGACATAAGTTTTTTAGCGGTAAGGATTAAAGGGGGAACAAATATGGCAAAGAATATTTTTACAGAAGAAAATTTTTTAAAGTTAGAGGAAGTTATTCAAAAGCATAGAGAACAAAAAGGTGCCTTGATTCCTGTTTTAAATGATGCACAAAAAATATTTGGGTGTTTACCTATGGAGGTACAAAAGAAGATATCAGAAGGACTTCATATTCCATTAGCAGAAATTTATGGAGTTGTTACATTTTATGCCCAATTTTCAATAGAGCCAAAAGGAGAATATACAATCGGTGTCTGTTTAGGAACGGCTTGTTATGTTAAGGGATCACAAAAGATATTAGATAAAATACAAAAAGAGTTAAATGTAGAAGTTGGGAAAACTTCAGCAGATGGAAAATTCACATTAGAAGCAACTAGATGTATAGGAGCTTGTGGACTAGCACCTGTGATTACTGTAAATGAAGATGTGTATGGAAGACTAGTGGAATCTGATATACCGGCAATACTCAAAAAGTATTAAGGGGGAAAGGAAATGAAATCATTAGAAGAATTAGAAAAAATTCGTGAAGAAGCATGGCGTGAAGTTGACATTAGATGTGAGAGAGAAAGAACAAAAATTGTTGTAGGAATGGATACTTGTGGAATAGCTGCTGGGGCAAGAGATGTTTTGATTGCTCTTTTAGAAGAGGTCAAGCTTCAAAATATTAAGGATGTAGTAGTATCTCAAACAGGATGTATTGGTGTATGTAAATTAGAACCTATGGTAGAAGTATATAAACCAAATGAAGAAAAGGTTACTTATATAGAGATGACTCCACAAAAGATCAAAAAAGTAGTACAAGATCATATTTTAAATGGAAAAATAGTACAGGAGTACACCATTAACGCAGCAAAGTAAAAATGAGTGTAAGGGGGAAAGATCATGGAAATTTATAGAGCACATGTTCTTATTTGTGGTGGTACAGGATGTACTTCTTCAGGATCTCAAAAATTAATATCTACTTTTGAAGAAGAATTAAAAAAGCATGGATTAGATAGAGAAATAAAATTGGTCAAAACAGGATGTTTCGGTTTGTGTGAAGCAGGTCCTATTGTTATTGTCTATCCAGAAGGAGCTTTTTATAGTCATGTAAAGGTAGAAGATGTAAAAAGAATTACAGAAGAACATTTATTACATGGAAAAATTGTAAAGGATTTATTATTTAAAGATGCTATTGAAGAAGATAAAATTAAATCTATTGGGGAAGTACAGTTTTATAAAAAGCAAAAAAGAGTAGCTTTAAGAAATTGTGGAAGAATCAATCCAGAAAACATAAGAGAATATATTGCTTTTGATGGATATAAAGCTTTAGGAAAAGCTTTAACGGACATGTCTAGAGAAGAAGTCATTGATACTGTTAAACAATCAGGCTTAAGAGGACGTGGAGGTGGTGGATTTAGTACTGGAATGAAGTGGCAATTCACCTATAAAGCAGAGGGAGATCAAAAGTATGTAGCGTGTAATGCAGATGAAGGAGATCCAGGAGCTTTTATGGATAGATCTATATTAGAAGGAGATCCTCATTCTGTTATTGAAGCCATGGCAATAGCTGGATATGCTGTAGGTGCTAATCAAGGGTATGTTTATATAAGAGCAGAATATCCAATTGCAGTCAATCGTCTTCAGGTTGCTATTGATCAAGCAAGGGAATATGGTCTTTTAGGAAAGAACATCTTTGGAAAAGGTTTCGATTTTGATGTAGAAATTAGATTAGGAGCAGGAGCCTTTGTTTGTGGAGAGGAAACAGCTCTTTTAAATTCTATTGAAGGAAAAAGAGGTATGCCAAGGTCAAGACCACCTTTTCCTGCTGTTAAGGGGTTATGGGGAAAACCAACGTTACTTAACAATGTAGAAACTTATGCAAATATTCCTCAAATTATTCTAAATGGTCCTAAGTGGTTTTCAGATATGGGAACGGAAAAATCAAAAGGAACAAAGGTGTTTGCATTAGGAGGAAAAATTAATCACACAGGACTTGTAGAAATTCCTATGGGAACGACTCTAAGAGAGATTATTTATGAAATTGGAGGGGGAATTCCAAAGGGAAAGAAATTTAAAGCTGTACAAACAGGAGGTCCATCAGGAGGTTGTGTGCCTAAAGAATACTTAGATACGCCTATTGATTATGATAACTTAATTGAGTTAGGATCTATGATAGGTTCTGGCGGTATGATTGTTATGGATGAAGACAATTGTATGGTGGATATTGCAAGATTCTTTTTAGATTTTACAGTAGATGAGTCTTGTGGGAAATGTCCTCCTTGTAGAATAGGAACAAAAAGAATGCTTGAAATATTAGATAAGATTACTTCTGGAAAAGGTGAACTTGAAGATATTGATCGATTAGAACAATTAGCTGCAAATATCAAAGCATCTGCTCTTTGTGGACTCGGTCAAACTGCCCCAAATCCAGTTTTATCTACACTAAGATATTTTAGAGATGAATATGAAGCTCATGTAATAGAAAAAAGATGTCCAGCAGGAGTCTGTCAAAATCTTCTATCCTATACCATTGATTCAGAGTTATGTAGAAAATGTGGTATTTGTGCATCAAAATGTCCAGCGGGATGTATTAGTGGACTCAGAGGAAAAAGAACTTTCCATATTGATAAAGAAAAATGCTTAAAGTGCGGTGCTTGTATGGAAGCTTGTCCATTTGACGCCATTTCAAAAAAATAAAGTTGGATGTTAGGAAAAGGAGAGTGACAAAATGGAAAAAGTAAATTTGACCATTGATAATATAAAAGTTCAAGTTCCAAAGGATTATACTATATTACAAGCTGCTAAAGAATGTGGAATAGATATTCCAACTTTATGTTTTTTAAAAGGAATCAATGAAGTAGGAGCCTGTCGCGTCTGTCTTGTAGAAATTGAAGGCGCAAAAGCATTACAAGCATCTTGTGTATATCCAGTATCTGAAGGTATGGTTATAAAAACAAATAGTAAAAAAGTAAGAGAAGCAAGAAAATCAAATGTAGAACTTATATTATCCAATCATAATAGAGAATGTTTAACTTGTGTAAGAAATAAAAATTGTGAACTACAAGCTTTAGCAGAAGAATTAGGAATCAGAGAAATTCCTTTTGAGGGAGAAAAACCAAAAAGTGTAATAGATGATACATCTTTTTCTATTGTAAGGGATCCAAGTAAGTGTATTCTTTGTGGAAGATGTGTAAGTACTTGTAAAAAGGTGCAAAATATAGGAATTTTAGATTTTGTGAATAGAGGATTTAAAACAGAAGTAGCTCCTGCATTTGAAAAAAGTATGGCAGATTCACCTTGCGTTTATTGTGGCCAATGTATTGTTAGTTGTCCAGTAGGGGCATTAACAGAAAAAGATGATACACAAAAGGTATGGGATGCTTTAGATAATCCAAATCTTCATGTAGTAGTACAAACAGCACCTGCAGTAAGAGCAGCTTTAGGAGAAGAATTTGGACTTCCTATCGGAACAAGAGTAACAGGAAAAATGGTGGCAGCTTTAAAGAGATTAGGTTTTGATAAAGTATACGATACAAATTTTGGAGCAGATTTGACGATTATGGAAGAAGGCTATGAGCTTTTAGATCGAATACAAAATGGTGGAGTATTACCTATGATTACTTCTTGTTCTCCTGGTTGGGTAAGATATTGTGAATATTATTATCCAGAATTTATTCAGAATCTATCTAGTTGTAAATCACCTCATCAAATGATGGGTGCTATTATTAAATCTTATTATGCAAAAAATAAAAATATTGATCCTTCTAAAATATTTGTAGTATCTATTATGCCATGTACTTCTAAAAAAACTGAGTCTAAAAGACCTGAGATGCAAGTAGACAAATTAAGAGATGTAGATGCTGTTTTAACTACAAGAGAGCTAGGTAGAATGATCAAGCAATCAAGAATCAAGTTTTTAGAGCTTGAAGATGAAAAATTTGATCAAGATTTATTAGGAGAGTACACTGGAGCTGGAGTGATCTTTGGTGCTACAGGAGGAGTGATGGAAGCTGCCTTAAGAACAGTTTCTGATGTATTGGAAGGAAAAACTATTGAAAAAGTTGAGTATAAAGAAATAAGAGGGATCAAGGAAATTAAAGAAGCAGCCTTGACCATTGGAGGAAAAGATATTAAAATTGCTGTAGTACATGGAACAGGTGCTGCATCTAAATTATTAGATTTAGTAAAATCAGGAGAAAAACAATATGATTTTATAGAAATTATGGGATGTAGTGGAGGTTGTGTCTGTGGAGGAGGTCAGCCTCATGTATCTGCTAAAACATTGATGGAGGTAGATGTAAGGGTTGAAAGAGCCAAAGCATTGTATGAAGAAGATGAAATTTTACAATATAGAAAATCCCATGAGAATCCACAAATCAAAAAATTATATGAAGAATTTTTAGAAAAACCAAATAGTCATAAAGCCCATGAGTTATTGCATACTCATTATAATAGAAAAGAAAAATTTCCAAAGGATGTAGAAGAATGTTGTTGTGAAGAAACAGCTTGTGGAAATTGTAATCATTTATCTAACTAATGGATTGTATTCATTAGGAGGATCTAAAAAATCTAATTGCAAGGATGAATCTGAGCAAAAGGTAAGAGGGTGATTTTATGAATTTTTTGTGATATAAAAAACTTTCCTTTAAGTTAAGAAAACTTTAGCTTAATGACAAAGACATAAAAATAGTCACTAAGTCCTCGAATTTGGAAAATATATAGAAACCATAGAAAATAGCATTACAAACTCGCTTAAGCTCAAACAGTATAATGCTAAACATTTTCTCTCTTATTTCTATATTTTCATAAATTCTGTGGAATCGTTCCTAATTTTTTATGACTTTGCCATAAGATTTACAGGCTAATTTCTCTTATATCGTAAGGAAAGTTTTTTTTATGGGAAGGAGTAGGAGTAGTAAGATGAACAAAAGAATAGGAGTTATTGCAATTATTGTTGAAGATAAAGAAAGTGTAGATATGGTGAATAAATTTTTAAGTGATTTTGGAGAGATTATTGTAGGGAGAATGGGGGTACCTTATAAAGAAAAGCAAGTCAGTGTCATATCTATCATTGTAGATGGTACAACAGATGAGATAGGGGCCCTCACAGGAAAATTAGGAAGATTAAAAGGAGTTAGTGTAAAAAGTGCACTCACTCAAAAATAGGAGGAGTTTATATGAGCACTTATCATATTATCGATGAAGAAAAAATCAATAAATTATTAATAGAAGGAAAAAAAGCTAGTAAAAGTGAAGTTTTAGATATTATCAAAAAAGCAAGAGATTGTTATGGATTATCTTTAGAAGAAGTGGGGGTATTGCTTCAAGTAGAAGATGAGGATCTATTGAATGAATTGTTTCAAACTGCAAGATATATAAAGGAGACTATATATGGAAATCGAATTGTTTTGTTTGCTCCTTTGTATACAAGTAATGAATGTACAAACAATTGCCTTTATTGTGGATTTAGAATGGAAAATAAATTGCTTCATAGAAGAACTCTTTCACCAGAAGAAATTGTACATGAGGCAAAAGCTATTGAATCTCAAGGCCATAAACGAATTTTATTAGTCTGTGGAGAAGACGCTAAAAAGACTCATATTGATCATATTGTAGATGGAGTCACAGCTATTTATGAAAATGCAGACATTCGAAGAATTAATGTAAATGCGGCTCCTATGACTGTGGAGGATTTTAAAAAGTTAAAAAAATGCGGAATAGGAACTTTTCAAATTTTTCAAGAGACTTATCATAGAGAAACGTATAAAAAAATGCATCCAACAGGAGCTAAAAAAGATTACGATTATCGTTTGACTGCTGTGGAGAGAGCTTTTCAAGCAGGAATTGACGATTTTGGAATTGGTCCTTTGTTAGGTCTTTATGATTATAAATTTGATATATTAGGCACATTAATGCATTCTCAATATATGGATCAAAAATATAGTGTAGGGCCTCATACTATATCTGTTCCAAGACTTAGACCAGCTCTTGGCTCAAAGCTTAAAGAGATTCCTTTCCCTATTACAGATGAAGAATTTAAAAAAATTATAGCGGTACTTCGTCTTACAGTTCCTTATACAGGAATGATTCTTTCTACAAGAGAAGCACCGCATCTTCGTGATGAACTCATCAATTTAGGAATTTCTCAAATATCTGCAGGATCCAGAATCAATCCAGGAGGATATGAAGAGGATGATCGAGATGCTACTCAATTTGAAGTCAATGATGAAAGAAGCTTAGATGAGATGCTTCGTGTTATTGTAAAGAATGGGCATCTTCCAAGCTTTTGTACAGCTTGTTATAGAAATCATAGAACAGGAGAAGCTTTTATGGAGCTTGCAAAGGATGCGCATATTCATGAATTTTGTCATCCAAATGCTATTCTTACATTTAAAGAAAATTTAGTTTCTTATGCTTCAGAACAAACGAAGGAAATAGGAGAAAAAATGATCAAAGAAGAAATAAATAAAATAGAAAATGAAAAAATAAAGGAAGAAACTATAAAAAGAATAAAACAAATAGAAGAAGGACAAAAAGATTTATACTTTTAGGAGGAATTTATGATCAAACACTATCTAATCATGGCAGCATCTACTAATTATATGTTAAGAGGGGATCAGTGTTTAAAGGAGGCAGGAATCAAAACCTTATTGGTTCCTGCTCCTTCTGAATATGGATCTGTTTGTGCTACAGCCATAAAAATAAAAAAAGAGGATTTAGAAAAAGTAAAAGAAATATTAAAAGAAAAAAATATAAAATTAAGTGGAATTTATGAGGACAAGCCAAAAAGACTTTTAGGACTTTTAGAAAAGCTCTCTCAAGATATGATTTCAGATGAATTTTTAAAGATTTTGAAAAAAATAGAAAATGGAGAAGAGTTAAATTTTGAAGAGATTGTGATTTTACTCAAAACAGATCGTAAAGCAGAGATAGATGCAATTTTTAAAGCTTCAGATCAAATGAGAAAAGAAATTGTTGGAGATGTAGTAGATATAAGAGGAGCCATTGAGTTTTCAAATATTTGTAGAAGAAATTGCAAATACTGTGGGATCAGAAAAGATATAAATATTCATAGATATAGAATGACTGAAGATGAAATATTAGAGGTTGTTCATGAAATGAATCATATGGGACTAAAAACTGTGATTTTACAATCAGGAGAAGATCTATGGTGGACAAGTGAGAAGATAGTATCTTTGATTCAAAGAATCAAAAAAGAAACAGGGATGAGAATTACTCTAAGTATAGGAGAAAGATCAAAAGAAGAATATGCTCTTTATAAGAAAATGGGAGCCAATAACTTTTTATTAAAGATTGAAACTACCAATAAAGAAATTTTTAGATTTATTCATCCAGATGATGACTTTGATGAAAGGCTACAGTGTTCTAAATGGTTAAAAGAGCTTGGATATTTAAATGGATCGGGAAATATGCTTGGTCTTCCAGGACAGAGAGTAGAAGATATTGCAAAAGATATTTTATTCTTTAAAGAAATGGGCATTAATATGATAGGAATAGGACCTTTTCTTCCTGTAGAGGGCACTCCTTTTGAAGAATATCCTATAGGTTCTGTTGAAATGACGCTAAGAGCCGTAGCAGTCACAAGAATTGTATGTAAAAGAGTGTTTCTTCCTGCTACAACTGCATTAGCTAGCATTGATCCAGATGGACAAACGAAGGCTTTACAGGCAGGGGCGAATACAATTATGCTTATTAATACTCCTCCTAAGTATAGATATAATTATCAAATTTATACAGATAAAAATATGGTAGATTTAGATAGTGCTTATAAAGCTATCAAAGAGTCAAATAGGAAATTGCCACCCTATATTAAAAAGGAGGTTTAATATGCAGGATACACCAAGAAGCAACAGACTACACATTTCATTATTTGGAAAAAGAAATGTAGGAAAATCAAGTCTTATCAATAGTTTAACCAATCAAGATATAGCACTTGTATCCAATGTAGCAGGAACAACCACAGATCCTGTTTATAAGTCTATGGAGATACTCCCTATAGGTCCTGTAGTATTAATAGATACAGCGGGAATAGATGATATTGGAAACCTAGGGAAATTAAGAATACAAAAAACTCATGAGGTTCTTAATAAAACAGAGCTTGCTTTACTTATTTTTACAAAAGAAATAACTTCCTTTGAAAAAGATATGCTTCAAAGAATGAAAGAAAAAAATATTCCGTTGATAGGAGTCATGAATAAAATAGATGAAAAAGATGTAGAAGAATCTATTTTAATAGAATGGGAAAAAGTATATGATATTCCCTTTGTAAAGGTAAGTGCAAAGACAAAATATGGAATAGAAAATTTAAAAGAAACCATTATAAAAGTAGCAGATATCAAAAAACATGAAAAAGTAATTGTAGGAGATTTAATAGATGAAGGAGATTTTGTAGTATTGGTAACTCCTATAGATAAAGCAGCACCAAAGGGAAGACTAATACTTCCTCAGCAGCAAACCATAAGAGATATTATTGATCATGGAGGTATTGCTATTGTTACAAGGGAGACGGAGCTTACAAAGACATTAAAAGATATTGGAAAAAAACCTAAAATGGTCATTACGGATTCTCAAGCTTTTAAAAAAGTAGACGAATTGACTCCAATAGATATTCCTCTTACATCATTTTCTATTTTATTTGCAAGATACAAAGGGGATTTGGAAACTTTAGTACTTGGAGCAAATAAAATAAAAAATTTAAAAGAAGGAAGTAACGTTTTAATTTGTGAAGGATGTACTCATCATAGACAAGAAGGAGATATAGGAAAAGATAAAATTCCAAAATGGATAGAAAATACAGCAGGAGCAAAATTAAATTTTGAATGGCTTAGTGGAACCTCTTATCCAGATGAAGAAAATATCAAAAAATATGATTTGATTGTTCATTGTGGAGGTTGTATGTTAAATCCTAAGGAAATGGAGTTTAGAATCAAAAAATCCAATGAATATCATATTCCTATTGTAAATTATGGAGTATTGATAGGATTGGCTACAGGAGTATTAAATCGTGCATTAGATTTATTTCCAAATATAAAAGAAAAATTTAAATAGGCTGCATATGCAGCCTATTTATTATAATTGTGCATCTCCGGGATTCCAATCAAGAGGACATAATCCTCCAGATTGTAGCCCTTGTAATACTCTTAATGTTTCGTCTGCACTTCTTCCTACATTTAAATCATGGATGACAGAGTATTTCAAAATGCCATTTGGATCAATAATAAATAATCCTCTTAAAGCAATACCATCTTCTTCTATTAATATGCCATAATCTTTGGATACTTGATGTGTTTTATCAGAAGCTAATGGAAATTCAAGTTTTCCAAGTCCTCCTTTTTCCCCGGGAGTATGAATCCATGCTTTGTGAGAATGTTCACTATCTGTACTTACTCCTAAAATTTCAGCACCTAGCTTTTTAAAATCTTCTATTCTTTTATTAAAGCCAGTAATTTCTGTTGGACACACAAAAGTAAAATCTAGTGGATAAAAAAACATCACAAGCCATTTTCCTTTGTAGTCCTCTAATGAAACTTTTCCAAAATTTTCTCCTGCTCCATCTATTGTTTTCATTTCAAAATGGGGAGCAGCCTTTCCTATCATTCTTTCAGCCATCATATACCCTCCTTATTTCTTTTCAATATATTGAATGTATTTCATTTAGACTAAGCCTATTTTAGATATTCCCTAAAATAAATTTTCTAAACAGAAAAATGAGAATTATTATCAAAATAAAGAGGATCAAAAATCTTATGGTTTTATTATTTTTATGAATTGATCTGCAATAGTGGTGTCAAACTGAGTACCTCTATTTTTAAAAATTTCGTTTAATGCTTGTGGAATACTTATTTGCTTTTTATAAACTCTTGGTGATATCATAGCATCAAAAGAATCGGCTACAGCTATAATTCTAGATAAAAAAGGAATATGATTTCCAATTAATCCATATGGATACCCTTGTCCATCGTATCTCTCATGGTGATACAAAATAATATGAGATATATCATTAAATATATTGACTTCAGATAAATATTCCATGCCTATTTCACAGTGTGTTTTTATAATTTCATATTCGTTTTTTGTTAATGAATTTGGTTTATTTAATATTTCCTGTGGAATGCCGATTTTACCTATATCATGTAAAAGGGATGCAATCAATAAGTCTTTCATATCTTTTTGAGAAAGATCAAATGAATGACCTATTTTCATGGATAATTTAGAAACTCTAATACAATGATTTAATGTATCTATAGACTTTAAAGCGATCCTATGTAAAAAAAAATCAACATATTTAAAAAACAATAGATCTTTTGTGTTGTGTTCATATTTTTTGATTGTAAATACCTCCTTGAAATATATATTCTACTTTATTTTCCATATATCTATGAGTTTTTACATATTTTACTATAATTATAGCTGTTGGAATCTCCTTTTCAAGATGTAGACATAAAATGTCTACAAACCGTCATTGACTGATTATGTCATAGGTGTTTCGTTGAAACACGTTTCATTATTACTTATAATGAGTAATGGAAAATATTATCAATCTATAAAATACTATATAGAGGTGTATCATGGCAAAATATACAAACTTCGGTATATGTCTCAATGAACTACTTAATATTACGAATATTAAGGTAAGGCAATTAGCTAATGCAATCAATGTAGATCCTTCTTTAATAAGTAAATGGAAAACAGGCCAAAGAAAAATAGTTACTCATTCTAATTATTTAAAAAATATTTCTAATTATTTGTCTGAACATATTCATAATGAATATCAAAAAAATGACATTATACATATTGCAAACCAATTTAAATTTTATATGGATGTTGAGAATTTTAATGGTATGAATAATTATATATATGAGCTTTTGTTAGGGCTGTTACAAGATTACAAAAAAAATAATGTGATGAATTCTGATTTTCATGAAGCACAGGAAAAGAGTTTTTATGATTTGAATTATATGAGTAATTTTGAATTGATAAAAGGTGAAGAGAACATCATTAATACAGGTATGGCTCTTTTAAAATCTATACCTGAAAAACCGTATCATATAAAAGAACCTATTGTTATTACATTTTTTACTGAATTTAAATGTAACTCTTATCTTGAGAAGGTTTATTCTCAATGGAATGATGTTTTACTAGAAGTTCAAAAAAAAGGTTGGTCTATTTATAAAGTGGTCAATATAAATAATAATGCAGAAAGAAATAAGAAAATTATAAATGAACTCTTAAATAATATATTCTCTGAAAAATATAATTTATATTTTTGGAATAAATATGATATTGTACTTCAATATAGAGAAATTATGTTTATTCCTAATACGGGTACTTTGATCGTTTTTTTTAATAGAAAATCAAAAAAAATGGATAATGCTTTCTTAATTAAAGATATTCATGCATTAGAAGTTTTTCAAGATTATCTTTCTCTAAATAATAAATACTTATCATCTTTAATTATAGATAAAGTCAAATTTACAAGCCCAAATATATTAGAAAATTTTACAGTTTATGAAAATTTAAATGGGAATAGATTTATTTATAATTGGTGCTTTCATTCTATATCTATTCCAGAGGAACTTTATGATAAAATTTTTTTATTATACAACAAAACCATAAAAGAAAAAGAGTTATCATTATTTATAGAAAAACAAAAAAATGTAAAAAAAGATTTTCATATACAGATTCAAAGCTATAAATTCATAGAGATATATTCTAAAGATTTTATCGAAAATTTAGTGAAAACTAGCAAAGAACCTGGCGCATATTTAAATTCTTATGATGTATACATACTTTTAAAAAATATAATATATATGCTTGAGAATTATGAGAATTACAATATAGCTTTAATAAATGATCAAGAAAAAAGCATTTTCGATGATTTTTCTTGGATGATTAAAGAGTCTAATGTTGTACTTATTCATAATTTTCATCAACCTATTGAAGAAAATGAAAAGGTTTGCATATCTATTACAGAGCCCACTATGGTTCATTATGTTACAAATTGTTTTAAGGAAATGTTAAATGAAATTGCTCCTTTTAATAAAGAAAAAAAAAATGTTATTTCATGGTTTAAAATTCAGATGAAATATTTATAAGAATGAAAAAATCATATGATTTCTTTTCTTTTAAATTCCCTCCTATGAATAGATTTCCACATGAAAGAATTAAATTTTTTTTAAATCAATAAAATATATTTATGGATTGGTTGAAATAATCTATAAGCATATACTATAAGATTTTTTAATAAATATTTATAGGAGGTGGGAAAATGGAAAATAAAAAAAATAAAGGGATGACCTTTTTTTTATGTTTTTTGATATGTGCTTTTTTGATTTTTGGTCCTTTTTATTTTCTACAATATAAATTAAAAAGTAACTCTATTCAAAAAGAGGAGAATTTTAAAGGCGTGATTGAATTTTGGGATTATCCTCATCTAGATTGTGAAAATGGAACAAGATTTGGATGGATTTTAGAAAAAATAAGAGTTTTTGAAAAACAAAATCCAGGTGTCTATATTGATTTTAAGCCAATATACCCATTGAATGGACCTATTGAAATAGAAACGAGTATAAAAACTAATTCTTCTCCTGATATTGCTCCTATAGGTTCAGATCAAAATGTAATCCATAAAAAAGTACTAGAGCCTTTAGATCAATATTTATCTCATGAAGAATGGGATGATTATAAGGAAGAGTCATTAAAGGCTGTGACAGCAAAAGGAAGAAAATGGGGAATCCCTTGGATGATAGATATATATAAGATGTATATAAATGTAGATTTATTTCATGAAAAAAATATTGAAATTCCTAAAAATGGTGAATGGACGTACAAAGAATTTGTGGATCATGTAAAACAGCTGACTTATGATCAAGATGGAGATAAAAAAATAGATACATATGGATTTTACTCTTTTGTAGGAGAAAATCATCCTTTATGGGGGATTTTATTAAGTGATGGAGCTACTATTTTTGAAAAAGATCAAAGCTATGGATTTGATGATGAAAAAGCTATAAGTGGATTAAAAAAATTAGTAGATTTAAAATACATGTATAAAGTAACCCCAGATGATTTTGGGGAAAATTCAGAAAAGGATGCGTGGGATTTATTTTGTAAAGGGAAAGTAGCTGTATATCCTGCTGAAACTTCAAAGACGTCGTCTCTTAAGAAGCTTAAAAATGAAGGGGGATTTGAATTTGAAGTAGTGGGGTTTCCTATAGGAGAAGAAAAAGAATCTTTATCTATTTGTACTCCTATAGATGCATATGGCATTTTTAAACAAGAAGACCCTAAAAAGTTAGAGATGTGTGTAAAGTTTTTAAAATTTATTACAAAGGATGACTATCAAAGACAATTGTATCGGTTAGGAGTTTTTCCAGCAAAAAAATCTATAGGAGAGATCTATAAAAATGATCCTTATTTGTCAACAATAGAAAATGAGTTAGAAGATATAAAAATGATCCATACCCATCCTAAATGGAGAAGCATTGAAGAAATTTTACAAAGTCAGATTCGCCAAGCATTACTAGGTAAAAAGTCTTCTCAAGAGACTATAAAAGATTCAAAGGAAAAAATAAAGGATTATATGGAAAGTATAAGAAAAATCAATGACTAATGCCTTGTATTTCAAATGAGGAATAGGTATACTGAAAAAGAATCTATGAAGGAGAAATGAAGGAGTGGAGAAAGTGAATATAGAAAATATTTATTATAAATTGATAGAAAAAATAAATCCAGAATCTATTTTAAAAAATGAACCTATGAGTAAACATACTTCTTTTAAAATAGGAGGACCAGTGGACCTAATGGTATTACCTAAAACGATAGAAGATATAAAAGAAACTATTCAAATTTGTAAAACAAATCATATAGATTATTATATTATAGGAAATGGGAGCAATATTTTAGTGCTAGATAAAGGAATAAGAGGAGTCGTGATTAAGATTGGAGATACCTTTAATGGGGTAGATATAAAAGAGAATGAAATCAAAGCAAAATCAGGAATACTTTTATCCTCTTTAGCTAGCATAGTTGTCAAAAATGGTTTAGAAGGATTTGAATTTGCAAGCGGAATACCTGGGACTTTAGGTGGAGCCATTGCTATGAATGCAGGAGCCTATGGAGGGGAAATGAAGGATGTAGTAAAAGCTGCTTTAGTGATGGATGAAGAAGGTAATATGATATATTTAAAAAAGGAAGAATTAGAGCTTGATTACAGAAATAGTATTATCCCTAAGAAAAAATATATTGTATTAGAAGTGGAGATAGAGCTTCAAAAGGGAGACGAAGAAGAAATTAAAGCAAAAGTCAAAGACCTTACTCAAAAAAGAGTGACAAAGCAACCTTTACAATTTCCTAGTGCAGGAAGCACATTTAAGAGACCTCAAGGTCATTTTGCAGGTAAATTAATAGAAGATGCAGGACTAAAAGGAGTAAGAATAGGAGGCGCACAAGTATCTCCTCTTCATGCAGGCTTTGTGGTAAATGTAGATCGTGCTTGTGCAGAAGATGTAATGAATATTATAAGTCTTGTGCAAAAAACAGTGTATGATAAATTCTCTGTATTATTAGAACCAGAAATAAAAATAATTGGAGAAGAATAAAAGAAATGGAAGTGAAAACAAATGAAAATATTTGCAGATTATCATACTCATACCATATATAGTCATGGAAAGGGTACCATTCAGGATAATGTGGATATAGCAATTCAAAAAGGTTTAAGAGAAATTGGAATTTCAGATCATGGATTTAGACATCTTTTATATGGAGTCAAAAGAAAAAATCTTTCAAAGATGAGAGAAGAAATTGATGCAATCAACAAATCTACAGATAAAATAAAAGTAAAGCTTGGAATGGAACTCAATATTATGGGTTTAGATGGCAGACTAGATATAGATGATGAAAATTTAAAAAAATTAGATATTGTTCTTGCGGGATATCATTTTGGAGCATTACCCTATCATATTTCAGATTGTTTTAGAATTCATGGAAATAATTTTTTAGCAAGATATTTTCCAACGGTAGATAGAAAAGTTCGAGTGATCAATACAGATGCAGTAGTAGCTGCTATTTATAATAATAATATTGATATTCTTACACATCCAGGGGCAAAAGCCAATATAGATACAAAAGAGGTAGCGAAAGCTGCAAAAGAAAGAGGAACTGCTCTTGAAATCAATAGCAGCCATGGCTATTTAACAGTAGAATATATAAAGGTTGCTATGAAAGAAGGAGTTAAATTTGTTATAAGTAGTGATGCCCATAGACCTGAGGATGTAGCAAATGTACAAAAAGGAATCCAAAGAGCCATACAGGCAGGTTTGAGTGTAGACCAAATTATAAATGCAGAGTAGGGGGAGTCGCTATGAAATTTGTAATCATTACAGGCTTATCTGGAGCAGGAAAAAGTCAAGCTATGAAAAGTATGGAAGATATGGGATTTTATTGTGTAGACAATCTTCCACCTGCTTTAATTCCTAAATTTACAGAGCTTTGCTTTCATGCACAAGGAGAAATTGAAAAAATTGCATTAGTCATTGATATTAGAGGTGGAAAATTTTTCAATGATCTTTTTGAAAGCTTAGATATTCTTAAAAATCAAGGATATAATTATGAAATATTATTTTTAGAAGCATCGGATCAAGTACTGATCAAAAGATTTAAAGAGACAAAAAGGGTGCATCCTCTAAGTCCACAAGGTAGAATTATAGATGGAATTGGTAAAGAAAGAGAAAGACTTGCAAAGTTAAAGGAAAAAGCAAAATATATTGTAGATACGTCTAATCTTACTTCCTATCAACTCAAAGATGAAATTAAAAAAATGTATATAGAAGGAGTAAAGACGGACAACCTTACTATATTTATTCAGTCTTTTGGATTTAAAAAGGGAATTTTATTAGATGCAGATTTAGTATTTGATGTAAGATTTTTACCAAATCCTCATTATATAGAAACTTTGCGAGAGTTTACAGGAAATGATAAAGCTGTACGAGAATATGTAATGAAATGGCCAGAAAGTATCGCTTTTGTAGAAAAATTAAATGATATGGTAGATTTTTTAATCCCTCTTTATATTAAAGAAGGAAAATCTCAATTGGTAATCGGGATTGGTTGTACAGGCGGAAAACATAGATCTGTGACGATTGCAAATATATTATATGAAACTCTAAAGGAAAAAGGACATAGAGTAATTATTAATCATAGAGATTCAGTATATTGTTAGGGGAGTAGAGGGGGATGAATTTATTTGACTGGCTTAAGCCGGGACTCAAAATCAAAAGGTGGATTTTTATAGGAATTATTGGGATTGCTTTTATGATTATTGGCACTTTTCCTCTCTTAGATCCTTTTTTAATAGAGAAAGGAATACTAAAATATTTTTTGTTTTTTATTATGGGGGGAGGAACTCTTTTAATTATTGCTGTAAAGAGAGGATTTTTATCTATATTAAAAATACTTGATTTTCCAAGTTTATCCAAACAACAAAAAATTGATGAAAAGTTGTATGAAAAAAGGATTTTAAATAAAGGGCCTAGAGTTGTAGTAATTGGTGGAGGAACAGGACTTTCAGTACTTTTAAGGGGACTTAAAAAATATACTTCTAACATAACAGCAATCGTTACAGTAGCAGATGATGGAGGAGGCTCAGGAGTTTTAAGAGAAGATTTAGGAATGCTTCCTCCAGGAGATATTAGAAACTGTATTTTGGCTTTGGCTAATACAGAGCCTATTATGGAAAAGCTTTTACAATATCGTTTTTCAGAAGGACAATTAAAAGGCCAAAGCTTTGGGAATCTTTTGATTGCAGCTATGAACGGTATATCAGATGGTTTTGAAGAAGCTATCAAAAAAATAAATGATGTATTGGCAGTTACAGGAAAGGTATTACCTGTAACTACAGAGAATATTACTTTATATGCAAAACTTAAAAATGGAAAAGTTATTAAGGGAGAATCACAGATTCCATTGAAGGCAAAAGAATTTGAAAGTCCTGTTGAAAAAGTTTTTATCAAACCATCTAATGTAGCAGCACTAAAGGATGCGGTAGAGGAAATTCTTTATGCAGATGTGATTGTTTTAGGGCCAGGAAGTTTATATACAAGTATTATTCCGAATTTACTAGTGGAAGATATAAAAAAAGCAATGAAAGAATCATCTGCAATGAAAGTTTATATTAGTAATGTAATGACTCAACCAGGAGAAACAGATGGATATAGTGTTGCAAAACATATAGAGGCTATTTTAGAACATTTAAAATTAGACAAAATTGATTATGTATTTGCAAATAATAAAGAAATACCTAAAGAAACTTTGAAAAAGTATATTTTAGATGGAGCCATGCCTATAAAGCCTTCTAAAGAAGATTATGATTACCTTAAAAAAAATAATATACAAATGATAGAAGGATCTTTTGTAGACATTAGGAAAAGCTATATTCGACATGATGCGGATAAACTTTCTAAAAAGATTATTGAAATGGTGTTAAAAGAAAAATATACAATAGATAAAAAAAGAATTGTAGATTATTATTTATTAAAGGAAGATATGAAGAAAAAATATATGTTATAATAATTTTTTGTGGTATAATAATAAAAATGCCAGCAATGACATCCTCAAAATATTTATTGAGAACAAAACGAAGGAGTTCTTTCATGTAGCGAGGGGTGGAAGTCATGAAGAGAGAGATGAGTTCTGGTGGTGTAGTTGTTTTTGGCAATGCCATTCTTCTTTTACGTAAATACAATGGAGATTGGGTGCTTCCTAAAGGAAAAGTAAAAGAAGATGAAGACATTGATCGGGCAGCTATTCGAGAAGTGTATGAAGAAACTCATGTAAAAGCTGAAATTATAAAATATATTGACAAAATAAACTATTCTTTTAAAAATGGTTGGGACACAAATGAAATGGTTTATAAAACGGTTCATTGGTATTTAATGAAAACAAGAAGTATGGATGCATCTCCTTTAAAAGAGGAAGGATTTATTGATGCTAGATTTGTTCACATGAATCGAGCCATAGAGATTGCCAAGTATGATGATGAAAGTCAGATTATTCAAAAGGCTATAAAAGAAATTCAAAAAGACCTTCAATTATAAATAGGTCTTTTTCTTTTTTATGAAATTATACAAATTTTATTTTTATAATTTCTCTAATGTATTTCAACAAAGTTTACTGAATAATTTTTTGAAGAAAGACTTTGTTCTAAATATATGCTATAATATAGAAATATGGTATAATTTTAAAATAAGGGAAAATGTACCTAAAAGCTTTTGTTCTTAGGGGTAGGTGATGAATATGTCATTTTCTATGCAAGCAAAAAATGAGTTAGCAAGAATTATTCCAGAGAATCGTTGTTGCCAAATTGCAGAACTATCTGCTTTGATTCGTATGAGTGGTACAATTCAGCTTGTAGGATTTCAAAAGATGAATATTAAGATTGTTACTGAAAATGCGGCTGTTGCGAGAAAAATTTTTACTCTTTTAAAAAGATGTTTTGGTGTGCATACAGAATTAAGAGTAAGAAAAAACAAACTTTTAAAAAAGAATAATCACTATATGATGATGATTAGTAGTGATTTGGGGGCAAACGATATCCTTAAAGAAGCAGGAATCTTAAAAACAAATAACGACAAACTTTATATAGATTATAATGTACCATATATATTGATTAAAAGCAAATGCTGTAAAAGAGCTTATTTAAGAGGAGCTTTTTTAGGAGCAGGATCTGTGAGTGATCCTGAGAAAACCTATCACTTAGAGTTTGTAACAAGCAGTGAGGAGCATAGCCAAGGATTAAAAGACCTTATTAACGATTTTGAGCTAGGAGCTAAAATTGTCCAGCGTA
This sequence comes from Inediibacterium massiliense, assembly GCF_001282725.1. Classification (NCBI taxonomy): domain Bacteria; kingdom Bacillati; phylum Bacillota; class Clostridia; order Peptostreptococcales; family Thermotaleaceae; genus Inediibacterium; species Inediibacterium massiliense. The sequence continues at coordinate 39,305 of NZ_LN876587.1, forward strand.
AAAATAGTTATGTGATTTATTTAAAAGAAGGAGATTGTATTGTAGATCTTCTCAATATTATGGGAGCTCATTCTGCTTTATTAAATTTAGAAAATATAAGAGTAGTCAAGCAGGTTAGAAATAATGTGAATAGAATTGTAAATTGTGAAACAGCAAATTTAAGTAAAATTGTAAATGCATCCGTTAGGCAAATTGAGAACATAGAATATATTCAAGCCCATGCAGGATTTAAAACTCTTCCAGAAGGACTTAGAGAAATTGCGCAGTTAAGGCTTGAATATAAGGAAGCAAGTCTTAAAGAACTAGGACAGATGCTAGACCCTCCTGTTGGAAAATCAGGTGTTAATCATAGATTGAGGAAAATTGAGAGAATTGCAGAAAAACTAAAAGAAAGTAAGGGGGAGATAAGATGATTAAGAAAGAAATATCTATCATGCACGAACAAGGATTAAGAGCAAGACCAGCAGCGATGTTTGTGCAATTAGCCAATAAATTTATGTCTGATATTTTTGTAGAACAACAATATAAAAAAGTAAATGCAAAAAGTATTATGTGTATCATGGCATTAGGACTTTTAAAAGGAGAAAGTATTGCAGTAAGTATTGATGGTCCTGATGAAGAAGAGGCTATAAAAGCTATTGAGGATTTTTTTCAAAATCCAAAAGAGAACCTATAAAAACTATTCCGAAGAGGAATAGTTTTTTTTAGTGAAATTTTTGTAAATTTATGAAATGTTTATATAATTATCATCATGAATTAAAGGAGTTTGTATCATTTTGGCGAATAAAATAATTAGTATGATTTGGTATATCTCACATTTGGAGGAACTTATGTTTAAAGTAAATATTGAATATATAAAGCCAGGAATGATTTTAGCAAAAACTCTTCAAAATATAGATGGACAAATTTTATTAAGTGCAGGTGTAAAATTAAAAGAAAATTATATACAAAAACTTAGAGAAATAGGAATTAACCAAGTATACATAGAGACCGAAGAAACTTCTGACATTGTAATTGAAGATGTGATTTGTGAGCAAAATAGATTTGAAGCAAAAAAAGTGATTAGAGAGACGATGAATGATCTTTATATGGGAAGACATGCTCAAATGGAAGGAGTCTTTCATACAATTAGTAATCTATTAGATGATCTTTTAGGAAATAGGGATATTCTTCTCAATCTTTCAGATATAAAAACAGCAGATGAATATACTTTTGCTCATTCTGTAAATGTGTGTGTATTATCTTTGATTACAGGAATAGCTATGGGATATAATAGAGAAAGATTAGAAAAATTAGGGGTTGGAGCAATTCTACACGATATTGGAAAAGTGTGGATTCCAAAAGAAATACTCAATAAACCTGCCAAACTGACAGAGGAAGAATATAAAAGGATCAAAACTCATTCTAAATTAGGGTATGATATGATTAAAAGATATGATTATATTAGTAGTTTGAGTGCTATCGTTGTTTTAACTCATCATGAAAGATATGATGGGAAAGGTTATCCGTTAGGGAAAAAAGGGGAAGAAATTCATGAGTTTGCTAGAATTGTCTCTATAGCTGATGTATATGATGCCCTAACTTCTGATAGAGTATATAAAAAGAAGATGTTTCCTCATGAAGCTGTAGAATATTTAGTTTCTATGGGAGGACATCAATTTGATTATGAAATTGTAAAAAAATTTATTGCACATGTAGCAGTCTATCCTTTAGGAACGATGGTTGTTTTGAGTACAGGAGAAAAAGGAATTGTTATAAAAGTAGATCATACATATCCAAACCGTCCCACTATAAGATGTATGTATGGAGTAGATGGTGAAAAATATGATATTTTTAAGGAGTTAAATTTAATAGATTATCCATCCATTATGATTATAGAGGTGTTAGAGAAACTTGAATAGTTTTGGTATAATAAAGTATGAATGATGAGTTCATACTTTTTTTAATAGATATATAGTTGCATAGAGGTAGGTGATGTATATGACAAAAAATGAACAGATTATTGATTATATAAAAAATCTTTCTATAGGAAGCAAAATTTCAGTAAGACAAATTGCACAAGATTTAGATGTAAGTGAAGGAACAGCATACAAAGCTATTAAAGATGCAGAAAGAGATGAATTGGTAAGCACCATTCCTAGAGTAGGAACCATAAGAGTAGAAAAAGTGAAAAAAAAGAGCATTGACAAGGTAACTTTTTCAGAAGTTTTAAATATTGTAGAAGGACAAGTATTAGGAGGACATGAAGGAATTTATAAGATCGTCAATAAATTTGTCATAGGAGCTATGGATGTAGGGGATATTGAAAAATATATTTCAAAAGGAGATCTTTTGATTGTAGGAAATAGAGAAGATGCTCATAAACTCGCATTAGATAAAGGATGTGCTATTTTAATTACTGGAGGGTTTACTTGTAAAGAGGAAATAAAAAAAATAGCCAATGAAAAAAAACTTCCAGTTCTTTTAACAAGCTATGACACTTTTACTATAACAACTATGATTGATCGAGCTTTACATGAGAGACTGATAAAAAAAGAAATTCTTTTAACAGAAGATATTATGCCCAGTACTTTATGTTATCTGAAAGAAGAAGATAAAGTTTGTGATATGAAAAAAGCGATGAAAAAAACTGGACATAGAAGATTTCCAGTGGTAGATGAAAATTTATATGTGATAGGAATGGTCTCTCCAAGAGATATTGAAGGAGTAAATGCAGAGACTTCTATTATAGATGTTATGACACCTAATCCTATTACAGTGGCTCCTAATACTTCCGTAGCATATATTTCTCATATTATGATTTGGGAAGGAATCAAGCTTGTGCCTATAGTAGAAAATAAAAAGCTTGTAGGAGTGATTACTCGTCAAGATGTGATTCGGGGACTCAAAAACATGAGAAATCAGCCTCATATGGCAGAACCCTTTGAAGATATGCTGATCAATCAATCAAAAATCGAGGAAACACCTACTGGAATTTCATTAACAGGAGAAATTACTCCTATGATGCTTAATGAAAGAGGCATTGCTAGTGCAGGAGTTTTGGTTATGCTTATGTCTACAGCAGGTTCTATGGCTATAAGAAAGCAAAAAAGTTTAGATAGTATTATTGATAGTTTTATGATTTATTTTATTAAACCCTTACAAATTGAAAGCAAGGTAGAAATTCATGCAGATATTATCAATATTAGTCGAAAATTTTATAAAGTAGAAGTGACAGCTTATTATAATGGAGAAATTGTTTCAAAGGCTATGATGTCTGCAAAATTATTGAGAAGATAGAGAGGAGGAAGCTATGAGGGATTTTGTTCATTTACATGTCCATACAGAATATAGCTTATTAGACGGCGCTACTCGTATTAAAGATCTGATCAAGAAAGTAAAAGAATTAGGAATGAAAGCTATTGCCATTACAGATCATGGGTCTATGTTTGGAGTTATTGATTTTTATAAAGAGTGTAAAAAGCATGGAATCAAACCTATTATAGGATGTGAAGTATATACAGCCAGTAGGACTATGAAAGATAAAGATCCAATAAAAGACAAAAGGATGGGGCATTTGGTGCTTCTTGCTAAAAATCAATTAGGCTATCAAAATTTGATGAAGATTGTATCATTGGGCTATGTAGAAGGTTTTTACTATAAACCTCGTATAGATTTATCTGTACTCCAAAAATACAGTGAAGGAATTATTGCTCTTAGTGCTTGTCTGGCAGGAGAAGTACAGCAACATCTTTTAGACAATAATTATGAAGAAGCAAAAAAACATGCAAAAAGATTACAAGAAATATTTGGAGAAGATCATTTTTATTTAGAGCTTCAAGATCATGGGATATCAGAGCAAAAAATAGTCAATGAACAGCTTATTCGATTAAGCAGTGAAACAGGTATTCCACTAGTGGCTACTAATGATGTTCATTATCTCAAAAAAGAAGATGCACCTATTCATGATGTTTTATTGTGTATTCAAACAGCAAAGACATTAGAGGATGAGGATCGAATGAAGTTTCCAACTCCTGAATTTTATCTAAAGTCTCCACAGGAGATGGAAGAATTGTTTTCTTATGCAAAAGAAGCCCTAGATCATACAGCAAAGATTGCAGATTTGTGTCATGTGGAATTTGATTTTAACCAGATGCATCTTCCAAACTATGAAGTTCCTCAATCCTATACGGCTAAGGAGTATTTGAGAAAGCTTTGTAAAGAAGGTTTAAAGAAAAGATATGAAAATATTACAGAGAAATTAAAAGAAAGATTAGAATATGAATTAAACACTATAGAAACCATGGGATATGTGGAATATTTTTTAATCGTATGGGACTTTATAAGATATGCAAAAGAAAACAATATTATGGTAGGACCAGGGAGAGGATCTGCTGCAGGAAGTATTGTCTCTTATACTTTAGGAATTACAGATATAGATCCTATCAAATATAATCTAATCTTTGAAAGGTTTTTAAATCCTGAGCGTGTGACTATGCCAGATATTGATATTGACTTTTGCTTTGAAAGAAGACAAGAGGTTATAGATTATGTAGTAAGAAAATATGGAAAAGAAAAGGTAGCACAAATTATTACCTTTGGAACGATGGCTGCAAGAGCTGCTATAAGAGATGTGGGACGTGCTATGAATATTTCTTATGGAGAAGTAGATACAATTGCAAAACAAATTCCTATGCAGCCTGGAATAACTATAGATAAGGGACTTGAAATCAATCCATCACTAAAAGATATTTACAATAGAGATGAAAAGGCAAAATATTTGATAGATGTAGCAAGAGCCGTAGAGGGGATGCCAAGGCATGCATCTACTCATGCAGCAGGAGTAGTGATATCTAAAAAAGCTATTGATGAGTATGTTCCTTTGTATGTTCATAATGAAGGGGTTACCACCCAGTTTACAATGGGTACGCTAGAAGAGTTAGGATTACTCAAAATGGACTTTTTAGGTCTTAGAAATCTTACAGTGATTCGAGATGCATTAGAAAGCATCAAAAGGAATTATAAAGTAGAGATAGATTTTTCAAGTATGCCTTATACAGACCCAAAGGTATATCAGCTTATTAGCAAAGGAGATACTTTAGGAGTGTTTCAGCTTGAAAGTGCTGGTATGAGGCAATTTATGAAGGAATTAAAGCCAGATTGCTTTGAAGATATTGTAGCGGGTATCTCTCTTTATAGACCAGGACCTATGGATTCTATTCCTAAATATATAGAATACAAAAATAATCCAGAAAAAATACAATATCTTCATCCAAAGCTTGAACCTATTTTAAATGTAACCTATGGATGTTTGATTTATCAAGAACAGGTTATGCAGATTGTAAGAGAACTAGGTGGATACTCCTATGGACGAAGTGATTTGGTACGTCGAGCTATGAGTAAAAAGAAAATGGAAGTCATGGAAGAGGAAAGAAAATATTTCATTTATGGAAAAGAAGATGAAAATGGAAATATAGAAATTGTAGGATGTATAAGAAATGGCGTAGATGAAAAAATAGCAAATCAAATATATGATGATATGATTGACTTCGCCAAGTACGCTTTCAACAAATCTCACGCCGCGGCTTATGCAGTATTAGGTTATGAAACAGCCTATTTGAAATATTATTATCCTGTAGAATTTATGGCAGCGTTGCTGACAAGTGTTATAGGAGATAGTGCTAAAATTGCACAATATATAGAGGACTGTAAAAAAAGAAATATAGAAATTTTACCACCTAGTGTCAATGAAAGTAGAGAAAATTTCACAGTAGAAGATGGAAAAATCAGATTTGGTCTTTTAGCAGTAAAAAATGTAGGATTGGGTGTAATAGATTCTATTGTAAAAGCAAGAGAAGAAAAAGAAAAGTATTTGAGTTTTACGGATTTTTGTGAAAAAGTAGACATGAAAGAAATTAATAAAAGAGCTGTAGAAAGCCTCATAAGATCTGGAGCCTTTGATGGTATGGGAGCCAATCGAGCACAACTTCTGGCGATTTATGAAAAGGTTATGGATGGAATTAACCAAGATCGAAAAAGAAATATAGCAGGACAAGTATCATTTTTTCAAGCTTTTGATACGGCTATTACACAAGGGGCAAAAAAAGATGAACTTCCAGATGTAGCTGAATTTCCGCAAAAAAATCTTTTGATGATGGAAAAGGAAGTATTAGGACTATACATCAGTGGACATCCTTTATCTGAATATGAACAAGAAGTCAAAAAAATTTCAACATTTCATACGATAGATTTGTTAGAAATAGATGAAAATCAAAATCAAAAAATAAAAGATGGAGGATTTATAAGAATTGCAGGATTAATTGTTCATAGAAAAAATAAAATTACAAAGAATAACAATATGATGGCATTTATTACATTAGAAGATTTATTTGGATCTATAGAAGTCCTTGTTTTTCCTAAAATATTTGATCAATATATGAGCTTTTTACAAGAAGATCAAATCGTTGTGATAGAGGGAAAAATTAGTTTGAAGGAAGATGAAGAACCTAAAATTATTGCAAATAAAATTCTTCCTTTAGTCAAAAACGAATATGCACAAAACATGAAACTATATTTAAAAATTAGTAAGGAAAAGGATGAAAAAGAAGTTTTTCAAAATATTAAAAATATCCTTAAAAAATGGAAGGGTATGGTTCCTGTCTATATTTATATAGAAAAAGAAAATAAAAAATTAAAAGCAGATACATCCTTATGGATTCATATACAAGATGGTTTGATTGGGGAATTAAAAGAACTATTAGGAAAAGAATGTGTAAAAATAATAGAATAATATGGAATATTGACTTAGATTATATTGCAAGAATGATAAAATATAATTTCTATATATTGAAATTTACTCAAAATTAGAATAAAATAGTAACAAAATCAATATACTCCAAAGGGAGGTCCAGAATATGTGGACAGTAGTATATATGGCACATAATAAAGAAGATGTACAAAAAATAAAAAGGCTTTTGGATGGAGAAGGATTTTTAGTAAAAATTAAACAAATAGGAAAAGAAGATAAAGTATATGAAGTACTTGTTCCTAGTGGAGAAGTAGAAGAAGCTCATGAAGTATTGGTAAATATTTAATATTAAAATCATAGGGAAAGTACCTGGTTTAGGAACTTTCCCTTCTCAAATAGATAGGAAATACTTAAAAACATATAAAGAGGAGGGGAAAAATGAAAAAAATAGGAGTACTTACCAGTGGAGGAGATTCACCAGGAATGAATGCTGCCATTAGGGCTGTAATACGTTCTGGAATTTATCATGGATTAAAAGTAGTAGGAATCAAAAGAGGATATGATGGATTAATTCATGGAGATATAGAGGATATGAATATTTCCTCTGTAGCAGATATTATTCATCGTGGTGGAACTATGCTTAGAACTGCAAGAAGCGAAGATTTTAAGACGGAGCAAGGTTTTAAAAAAGCTATTAATGTTATTAATGTTTTTGGAATAGATGGAATTGTAGTGATCGGAGGAGATGGATCTTTTAGAGGAGCTGAAAGGTTAAGTCAAGCAGGGATTCCTACCATTGGAATTCCAGGAACGATTGATAATGATTTGGCATATACAGATTATACTATAGGGTTTGATACAGCTATCAATACGGTACTTCATGCTATTAGTAATATAAGAGATACATCGACTTCTCATGAAAGAGCTAATATTATTGAAGTCATGGGAAGACATTGTGGAGATATTGCACTTTTTGCTGGACTTGCAGGAGGGGCAGAGAGTATTATGATCCCAGAGGATCTAGTTTCTGTGGATGAAGTGTGTAAAAAACTGATTCAAGGCAAAAATAGAGGGAAATTACATAGTATTATTCTCTTTGCAGAGGGAGCAGCAGAAAACTCCTATGACATTAAAAAGGAAATTGAAGAAAAGGCAGGAATAGAGGTAAGACTTACTATACTTGGTCATATACAAAGAGGTGGAAGTCCTACAGCTTTTGATAGAATATTGGCAAGTAGAATGGGAGGATATGCAGTAGAGCTTTTATTACAAGGAAAAGGTAGTAGGGTAGTAGGAATGAAAGCCAATGAAATTTTTGATATGGATATATCAGAGGCTCTTTCTATGAAAAAAGAGATCAATAAAGGAATGTATGAGTTAGCTCAAATACTATCTAGATAATTGGAGGGGAATATATATGAGAAAAACAAAGATTGTTTGTACCATAGGTCCCGCAAGTGAAAAAAAAGAAGTATTAAAAGAAATTATCCGAAAAGGGATGAATGTAGCAAGGCTTAATTTTTCCCATGGAACCCATGAAGAACATCAAGTAAGAATTGATACTATCAAAGAAGTTAGAGAAGAATTAGGATTACCTATTGCACTTTTATTAGATACAAAAGGTCCAGAAATCAGAACTGGTAATTTTAAAGATGGAGAAGTTTATTTAAAAGAAGATAATTATTTTACATTAACAACAAGAGAGATCATTGGAGATGAAGCTATAGGTAGTATTACATATAAAGGGCTTCCACAAGATGTAAAAAAAGGAGATACCATCTTAATCGATGATGGATTGATAGGTCTTGAAGTAGTAGAAATTATAGATGATACAGATATAAAATGTATCATTAAAAATTCAGGAGCTGTGAAAAATCATAAAGGAATCAATGTACCAGGAGTGAAAATCAATCTTCCTGCCATTACACAAAAGGATATAGATGATATCTTATTTGGTATTAAAAATGGAATAGACATTATTGCAGCTTCCTTTGTGAGAAAAGCCCAAGACGTATTAGAGATTAGAAAAATATTAGAAGAAAATGAAGCAGATGATATTTTGATTATTTCCAAGATCGAAAATCAAGAAGGAGTAGAAAATATTCATCAAGTTATAGAGGTTTCTGATGGAATCATGGTGGCAAGAGGAGATATGGGAGTTGAAATTCCTACAGAAAGAGTACCAATTGTTCAAAAGATGATTATCAAGGAATGTAATAGTGTTGGAAAGCCAGTTATTACGGCTACTCAAATGCTTGATTCTATGATGAGAAATCCAAGACCTACAAGAGCAGAAGTTACAGATGTTGCAAATGCTATTTTTGATGGAACAGATGCCATCATGTTATCTGGGGAGACGGCTGCTGGAAAATATCCAATAGAAGCAGTTAAAACAATGGCAAATATAGCAGAAACAGCAGAAGAATCTATTGATTATCATGCTATACTTAGAGAAAAATCAGTAGGAAAAGAAAGAAGTATTACAGATGCAGTAAGCCATGCAACTTGTAGTAGTGCTCAGGATTTGGGAGCCACTGCAATTATTACAGCTACAGCTTCTGGATATACGGCAAGAATGGTATCTAAATTTAGACCCAAAGCACCTATTATTGTAGCTACGACAAATGAAAAAGTTATGAGAAAAATGGCTTTAACTTGGGGAACTTATCCTGTAAAAACGCAAGATGGACATTCAACAGATGAAGTGTTTGACATATCTATTGAAAAAACATTAGAGGCAGGATATATAAAACCTGGAGATCTTGTTGTAATTACAGCAGGAGTGCCAGTAGGAGTAGCAGGAACTACCAATACCATAAAGGTACATATTGCAGGAGAAATTTTGGCTCAAGGTATGGGAATTGGAAAACAATCGGCTATTGGAAATATATGTGTAGCTTGTAATGCAAAAGAAGCTGAGGAGAAATTCAAGGAAGGAAATGTTTTAGTAACCATTGCTACCGATAAAGATATGATTCCATATATGGAAAAATGCTGTGCAGTGATTACAGAAGAAGGGGGACTTACTTCTCATGCTGCTATTGTAGGACTCCATCTACATAAACCAGTCATTGTAGGAGTAGAAAATGCTACAAAAGTATTAAAGGATAATATGCTTGTTACAGTAGATACAATTAGAGGACTTGTATATAGCGGAAGAGCTAATGTATTGTAAAAACAAAGAGAAGCCAAGCTTAGCTTGGCTACTTTTGTGAAAGGATGATTTTGTGTATACGAATGACGCATCTGTTCAAGTAAGATATCAAGAAACAGATCAAATGGGCGTTGCCTATCATGGAAATTATTATACTTGGTTTGAAGTAGGAAGATCTTCTTTTTTTCGTTCTTTAGGGTATACTTATGCAAAGCTTGAACAAGAAGGGGTAATCCTACCCGTCATAGAAAGTAGATGTATTTACAAATCATCTGCTAAATATGATGACGAGCTTTATATAAGGACTCGTATAGAAAAGCTTAAAGGTGTAAGAATAGAGTTTTATTATGAAGTGATTCGAAAAGTAGACAATGAAGTATTAGCACAAGGAACAACTATTCATGCATTTGTAGATAAAAATTTAAAACCTATGAATTTTAAAAAAGCCCATCCAGAAGTTTGGGAGATGCTTTCTGCTTGTTTAGAATAGGAATTTTTACGAAATATTAAATATTTTATCCAATATAGTAAAATTTATAGTATAATATTTAAAAATATGTATTATAATCTATAATGAGACTTTTGTATTATAGGCTAACTGATTCTATTATTATCTTGAAGGCACCAAAGTGGTGTCTATTTTTTTTGAAAAGAGAAAAGAGATTTTAAGAAAATAGGAAATTGTAGATACAGTCATAAAAAACGTCACTAAATTTTCAAATTTGGAAAATAGGATTTACTTTATGGCTTGAAAAAACATAAAGATACTTTATAATATTTGATAAAGAAGAATATAAGGAGTTTTGAGTATGGAAAACATAGTAAAAAAAGGTCAGGTTTATGATGTGCTGATACATGATATAGGAGAAAATGGAGAAGGAATAGGAAGAGTAGATGGATTTACTGTTTTTGTAGATGGGGCAGTAATAGAGGATGAAGTGAAGGCTAAAATAGAAGTAGTCAAAAAAAATTATGCCATAGGAAAAATTATAAAATTAGTAAAGCCATCTCCTTTTAGAATCCATCCTATGTGTGAATATACTAGAAAATGTGGAGGATGTCAGATTCAAAATATAGATTATTCTATGCAGCTACAATTAAAAACAAATAAAGTGAAAGCAAATATTGAAAGAATCGGAAAAATCAAAGATGCAATCATTCATGATACAATTGGAATGGATCATCCTTATGCTTATCGAAACAAAGCACAATTTCCTGTAGGTATGAAAGATGGACAAGTCCAGATAGGATTTTATCAAAAAAAGAGTCATAATATTATAGATCTACATAATTGCTATATACAAGATGAGATGAATGCAAAAATTATAAAAGTTATAAGAGATTATATAAACAATTATAATGTACCTAATTATAATGAAAAAAGTGGAAAAGGAATTATAAGACACATTGTAACGAAGGTTGCTTTTTCTACAAAAGATATAATGGTTGTAATTGTTACAAATGGTAGAGAGCTTCCTAAAAAAGATATATTGATTGAAAATCTTTTAGAAGAAGTTCCAAATATAAAAAGTATTGTACAAAATATTAATTCTAAAAAGGGAAATGTAGTATTAGGAAGAGAATGTATCACATTGTACGGAGAAGAAAAAATTATAGATACAATTGGAACATTAAAATTTAATATATCACCTTTGTCATTTTTTCAAGTAAATCCTATTCAAACAAAGGTATTGTATGAAAAAGCATTAGAATATGCATCACTATCAGGAGAAGAGGTAGTTTACGATATTTATTGTGGAATTGGAACTATTTCATTATTTTTAGCACAAAAGGCAAAAAAGGTATATGGAATAGAAATTGTACCACAGGCCATAGAAGATGCAAAGGAAAATGCAAAATTAAATGATGTGGAGAATGTAGAGTTTTTTGCAGGAGCAGCAGAAGAGGTTGTTCCAAGGCTTTATAAAGAAGGGATTCTAGCTGATGTAGTAGTAGTAGACCCACCAAGAAAGGGCTGCGATGAAAAGGTATTAGATACTATTGTAAAGATGAATCCTGAAAAAATTGTTTATGTATCTTGTAATCCTTCAACTCTAGCAAGAGATTTAAAATATTTAGATGAGAATGGATATAAGACTATGGAGGTACAACCTGTAGATATGTTCCCTCATACGGGGCACGTTGAAACGATAATAATGATGACGAAATGTGGTTCAGAGGGCAAAAAGTAAACTTTGACCACAACATGTTGTGGTTTTGGAGCGATTTTGAGGCTTGAAAATGGGCAAAAAAGTGCCGTTTTTGAGCCTTAAAAAATGGTGAAAATATAGATGACATAGTCAGTTTTTAGGAAAATTAAAGATTTGAGTATGATTAGCGAAAAACTAGGCACATGATTATAAATCGAATTGGTAAGGAGGGCTCTTGTATAATGGACCAATTACTATTAGAAATATTGTCATTAGATGCATATCGTAGCATAAGTTATTATGTTTGTCATTTGACGTTCGCTTTATATAGGCATTTCGGAGGAATGAAATGGAATGGAACTCAAAATTACCTTAAACCGCTAGTAAATGAAACAAAACAACTCATAGAAAGAAGTGGAATATCCCAAGAAACCATTCTGCAATACTTGGCTAGTGATATTTCAAATCCCTCATATCTATTTGTTGCACAGGCTATCCTTGCTTATGCTGTTCCAATTAAATTAGATGATATGCAAAGATATAACATTGTAACAAAGCAGACATCATTACCTAAAGATATACATATTGATGATGAAATACTTGCATGTGCCTTAGTTTGTTATGTATTAGATGGGAATAGGTATTCAGAGTGGGATTTTAATATAATTGTTACAGAAGAAAAGTTTTTTTATCCAACCAATGATTATCATTTAACCAAGGTAGAAAATATTGATTTTCGGCAAAGTGGTTTTGTTTTTGATAATAAATATTATCTTTACAATTTATATATAGATAGAAAACCTCTCCATGCAGGGGAACCCATTCCTGCTGTGTTCAGAATTATGCAAGATGGTGTTGATATAAGCAAAGCAGATCTCCTTTTTCGATTAGATGAACGATTAGCTATAGAACTTGATAAAGCTGATATTTGTCATTATGAATTTTTTGAAAAATTCTATGGTCCATCATTTCTTTTTTCGCAAACTAGATTAGAAAGAGCAAAGAATATTACTGTTCACTATGATCCTGAAACATTTAACAAATTATTGATGGTCATTAAGCGGGATTATGATACTATTCTTGATGAAGAGTTTTGGCATATTGAGGTAGAGCAACTTCCAAACATTGCAGAAGCTTATAAGCCTAAGTTTGTATTAACAACTTTTGTTCACGGAAAATATTACCCAAACAGAAAATCTTTTAGACATATTGATTTTATAAAAAATGAGTATAGCACAGAGAAATATAAGCAAAAACATAACGGATGTTCTAATTCAGATATTTCCATTGACTACTATACTGAAACAAAGGATGAACATTATAAAATATGGTGCATAGAAAATATAGATATGAGTGAAGAGTTATGGTATAAACTCACATTAGTATCTTTAGCTCCGAAATATAAGATTTTATTCAATGAGATGCTAGAAAAAATATAATGGTTTATTATCAATTTAATTTATAAGGCTAAGCCTTAGGTCAACTTAAGACCTACAGACTTAGCCTTATTTTTATGCCCAAAAACAAAAAGAAAGGAAATGATAAGAATGTCAAAATTATTTATGTACGGTACAAGGTTACAGGAGTTTGAGCAGATGATGATGCTTGTGCCAAACTTTAGTAAGCGAGGGAAAGGATTAATTGTATTAAAAGGGTTTCCGTTTACCGAAGAAAATGTTGCCTGTAGGTTTTGCACTGAATATCCAAAATGCAAGAATGATGAAAGCAAGTACCTAGTTTTATCTGAAAGATTAAAAGCCAACGCAGTATGTTATGAAAACATAGTAAGAAATACGTTTAAAGACTTCAGAGCATATAATCTCAAAAAACGATTGAGTCAATTGGTTTCAGAGTTTAATGGCGATTTCTTTTGCGACAGCAGTCACCGACAGCGATTTGAAAATATTATTAAAATGAAAAACAGAGTGGTAAAGAAAATTGACAATCAATTTCTTGCCACTCTGTTTTTGCTTACAGCGGATGATGAACTATGGGAATGGTCTAACCCACATATTTATTTAACCAAGGTTGATTTTAAATCAATCCATTTAAAAGGGATTGATACAAGCAGATATGCTGTCTATCAAACCGCAAAGACAATATCTACAGGAAAAGAATATATTAAGCTAAATGAAATCGCCGATGAAAGCCTTATTGATGAGAGAACCTTTCAAGTAATTGTTCATGCCGTACTCCTTGCCAAGTACGGGCAAGACATATTGAGCATCTGCAAATAAAAAGAGCCTGTAAAAAACAGACTCTGTATCAACGAGATTTACTTTGTATAGGTCATCAAATCGGAAATCTTGCAATCCAAAACAAAGCAGATGCGAGTGAGGACATCAATATCCATACGCTCAATATTTCCGTTGTACCATTTGTCGGCTACTTCAAAACGAATATTAGCAAGTTTAGCAAGCTTGCTTCTGGTCATATCTTTGCTGTCCATGATTTCTTTTACATGAAAGCTAACTTTTCCATAATCCCTAATTTCAAAGATTGAGTTGTTGTTCATATTAACCACCTCTCTATATCTATTCTATATGCAACATTACGTATTGACTATATACATATAAATAGATACTATATATATAGTATTATAAAGGAGGCATAAAACTATGCAGAAAAAAGAAAACGCTCTATGCTTTAGCGGTCATCGGAGTGAAAAACTACCGCAAAGCAAAGAGCAGATTGAAAAACTTAAGGTAAGACTATGGGAAGAAATCGATGAGGCAATTGCAAATGGAGCAAACACATTCTACTTCGGAGCGTGTTATGGATTCGACTTACTATGTGCAGATGTTGTGCTAAAGCGAAGAAAGGTTATCAAACCGAATGATCCAAAAGCGATAACACTAATTGCTGTGATACCATTCGAAGAACAAGCAAAAAATTGGGATGAAACAAATCGGGACAAGTATTATGACATACTTGAACAGTGTGATGAAGCGTTAATGCTGAATACATATTATCGCCCAGGTTGTTATAACCAAAGAAACCGATACATGGTGGACCATAGCAGTAAAATGATATGTTACTATGATGGAGGTAAAGGCGGTACAGCATATACCGTAAAATATGCCGAACAAAAAAATCTGCAAATTACAAACCTATATGAAAACTAGCAAATGTGAGCCACTTTAAAAGGTGGCTCATTTTTAATGTCAGAAACATGAAATGGAGGAATGAATTTGAGAATTACAATTAAGAACCCTATAAACGAAAAAGTCGAAACCTTATGGTTTCCTTGGAAAGCTGAGGATTTTGAAAAAGTTTGTCTTGGCTTAGAAATCGTGCCAAGCACAGAACCAAACTGTATTATTAAGGATATATCCGATGAAAGGCTATCGACTTTTCTGAAAGATAAGGCTTGCAACATTGATGAATTAGATTACCTAATGAAAAGATTGGACAGTTTCGATAATGATGAATTGCAGACATTTTATGCAGTGGCATACTCAGAAAAAGCAGAAACAACAGCAGAACTCATCAATATTTCTTTTAACACGCACTGTTACAGCCTTGTAGCCGATTTCAGCGACCTTGATGCAGTAGGCAAGAGAATGTACCTAACAGAGCAAGGAGCAGTCAGTGAGAAAGAATTGCAAAGCTTTTACGGCAGAGCGTATTTTGAACAACTGCTTGCTCAAAACCAAAAGCCAAGGGTTACTCCTTACGGAATACTTTATCAAAACAAAAACCCTATACAGACAATTTATGACGGAATGCACTTTCCCCTGTATCATTGGCAAGATGAAATTGCAGAGTTAGAAGTCGGAAAAGACGGATACAGTCAATCTCTCTATCTGCCTTGTACTCAAATGCAAATAGAATATGCCTTGCTGAGATTGGATGCAAATTCCCTTTCAGAATGCAGTCTAAGCCTTACAAGTGACCACTTTTCAGACAGAATGCTTGATATCATAACTTCCGAAAAACCACTATGCGAAAATATGGATGATATTAATTACTTTGCAAGTAAGTTTCGAGAGATTGGCACACAAGAAGAAAGCTATTTTGAAAAGCTGATGGAATTTGTTAAGCCAAATAATCAAAAGGACGTAAAAGCACTACTCTATAGTATGTATGAGTTTGAACTCTTCCCTAATATCCATACTGCTGAAGAATACGGAAAGTACATAATCTGCGACAGCGGTCATTTTGAGTATGACGAAAACCTTGAAGAATATATAGACTTTAAGGGATATGGACAGCAGAAAATTGCAAACCAAAACGGTGCATTTACCGAAAAAGGATACATTATCTATCATGGTTATAATGCAGAGCTTGCACAGGTTTTATCGGAGCACCTTGGAATAGAAATTCCAAAGCAAGACTCACAGGAATTAAAGCTCTATATGCCACTTCGTGCGACCACATATTATGATGAAAATAACTATGGTGACCTTTATCAAGTAGACTATGAAATTGAGGTTTACCCCGATGAACTGGCGGAATATAAGGACGAAATTATGCAAGCGATTGAAAAAAATGCTTTGCCAGAAGAAACGGAACGTGGATTAATGAAATACTACAGCGAACAGGACAGCATCAATGCAAAGGTAAAAAGATATGATTTCTCTGTAGAAGAGATAAATGGTCAGTTGATGGGTGTAGCCAATCTTATACTAAATGCTCCCCTTGATGACAATGAACTTGCCAAAATAAAGGATGAAATCACAGGTCAAGCGAGTGACGGTTGGGGCGAAGGTTTTGAGCAACGAGAGATTAAATGCAATGGTAAAGAAGTATACGTCAGCTTTTGGAGAGCAAAAAACTGGAGTTTACAGACGGCTGAGGAAATGGGAATAAAACAGCAAAATCATGAAATGAAATTTGGAGGGATGTAAAATGAGAGGGTATCCGACACAGGCACAAGTTGAAAGAATTAAACTGCAATATCCCGTTGGTACGAGATTAGAACTGCTTAGTATGTCAGATCTGTATTCACCTGTACCGCCGGGTACACAAGGGGAAGTAACTTCAGTTGACGATATGGGAACTCTGCATATGAAGTGGGATAATGGTCGTTCCCTCGGTGTGGTAATAGGTGAAGATAGTTTCAAGGTGATTTCAAGACCACAGGAGGAACAAACAATGGATTCACCTAAGATGGGAGGAATGAGCCTATGAAAAAAGTAATGCAAGCAGAACTCTGCGATAAAGGCGGAAAGATATATGCAAACATAGAACTCCCTGCCACTTTTGAACAAATGGAGGACTGCTTAGAAAAAATACACAGTACATCTGAAGACAGCAAGGTTATTTCTGCGGAATGTTTGATGGAATATGACATACTTGCCGAAAAAGAACTGGAGCCTTGCAGTCTGTATGAACTCAATCATTTTTCAGCGTTAGTGGAAAATTTTGATGAAGTTGACCAACAGCGATTTGAAGCCTTGACGGTTCTTGCCTGTAAAAATGATACGGTAACGGTAAGTGAACTTATTAATATAGCAATTAATCTAAATGAAATAGATATGCACTGTATCCCCGTTCTTAATGATAAGGAACTTGGGAATTTTTATATTGATAATGAGTTTGTACCACAGCTTGATAATCTTCCAATGGAAAAAGCAGATTGGTTACTTTCCCATATCGACTGTGAAAAAGTGGGTAAAGAAATGCGGGAACAAGAAAAAGGCATTTATTGCGGTAGGGGCTATGTGGTCTTAAATGAAGAACTGAAACAGCTGTATAACGAAAACTTCCCTGTTCCTCAGCCCAAAGATTATGTGTTTCGATTAGAGATTGCCAAAGCACCCATAGGAGATATTCCAAATGATGAACATACTGTAACTCTTACACTGCCGGTAAATGATACGAACATTATAACAGCTGTAAAGAAAGTTGGGGCAAGCACCCTACAAGAATGTGTGTTTTATGAGTATGAAAGCACCATACCACAGCTTGAAGAAGAGTTTTATGATATGAGTGACTTATACACTCTCAATGAACTTGCAAGAAAAATTGAAACAATGAAAGCTTGTGGTGATATTCCTAAATACAAAGCAATGCTGACTACACTGGATAAATTCAATCTGCATACTGCATTAGAGGTTACGGAATATCTAAGTGAATTCACCTTGGAGTGTGGATGTGAAACTTCATCGGAATATGCAATAAAAATGCTTAAAGATATTGATATGACTTTAAAAGATGACTTGCTTTTCTATCTTTCTACTGATGGGTACGGAACGGCATTGATGCAGAAAAACGGCGTGGAGAAAACACCCTATGGAATGTTAGTGCCTTTCTCTGGAGTGACACTCTCTATGCAGATGGAACAAAACAAATCAACCATGACAATGGAAATGAAATGAATATAAAGCAATAACGGCCGACAGGAAGATGTGAAAGCATCAACTTGCCGGCCTTTTTTGTTTGTACGGAAAGGAAGAATGTGAATGCATGAACTAAAGATTTTTGAAAATGAGAAATTTGGGCAGATAAGAACCTTGCTCATTGATGGTGAACCTTGGTTTGTGGGAAAAGATGTAGCACAAATTTTAAAATATAGCAATCCCCAAAAGGCAATCCGAGATCATGTTGACGAGGATGATAGGACGGTGAACGAAACGTTCACCGTCAACGGAACAAAAGGAACTCTTATTAATGAAAGTGGTCTTTATTCCCTTATTCTCTCCAGTAAACTACCTACCGCTAAGAAGTTTAAGCGTTGGGTAACTTCTGAAGTCCTCCCCTCTATTAGAGCCTATGGTGGATATATCACCAAAGCAAAGCTTGATGATATTTTCCATAATCCCGAAAACTTGGCGGTGTTTTTAAGACAGATGTTAAAGGTAGCGGAAGAAAATGAAAGACTGAAAGATGAAATTGACACTTTAGAACCCAAAGCAGATTACTTTGACACCTTGGTGGATAACAAATTGCTTGTTAATTTCCGAACTACCGCAAAGGAACTTGGTATTAAACCAATGAGATTCACCCAATTTCTGCTTGATAAAAAGTTTGTGTTCCGTGACACAAAGCAAGTCATTCACCCAATGCAGCCATTTGTTCATAGCGGACTTTTTGAAATCAAAGAGTTTTGCAGAAACGGACACAGTGGCACACAAACCCTCATCACTCCAAAAGGCAGACAGTATTTTATGAAACTGCTTATTGAGTGTGAGATTATATGATTACCGCAGACTAAAAGGCTGATTGTTTCACTGCAAATGCAGTAAAGCAGTTGGCCTTTTTTTGTTTTTCAGAAAGAAGGTGGTAGAAAAGTGAATAGCTTTATTTCATGGATTGGCGGAAAAAAGGCTCTAAGGAAGTTATTATATAAGCTGTTTCCCAAAAAACATACTCGATATATAGAAGTATTTGGTGGTGGTGGTTGGGTACTTTTCGGGAAAAGACAGAGAAAAAACTGTATGGAGGTTTACAACGATTTTAATTCAAATCTTGTAAACCTTTTTTTATGTGTGAAAGAACGTCCACTTGCTTTTTTAAAAGAAATTGGATTCTTACCTCTGTGTTCAAGAGATGAATTTGGAGTTTTTAGAAATTTTATTGAGCAGGAAGAGTTTACTGACGCATATATGGCTGAGGAACTGAAACTGGCAGAAAAATATATTGCTCCACCATCTGCTGAAGAAATGAAACTTCTATATGAAAAGAAAACAGAGCTATACGAAGTAAAAAGAGCAGCAGCTTTTTTCAAGCTTATCAAGTACAGCTATGGCAGCAGTACAACATCCTTTGGAGGTCAACCCTGTGACATCCGAAAGTGTTTCAGAATTATATGGGAAGCCTCTGAAAGATTAAAAGATGTTGTCATAGAGAACAAGGACTTTGAGGACTTAATCAAGCAGTATGACAGAGAGGGTGCATTCATCTATTGCGATCCGCCTTATTTTGGAACAGAAGGGCATTATGCTGTGGGATTTGCAAAAGAGAACCATGTAAGACTTCGAGATACGCTTTCAGAGTGCAAGGGATTATGGATGGTGTCATATAACGATTGCGAGTACATTAGAGAACTTTATAAGAATTTTTATATTCGCTCTGCTGTTCGTATCAATAATTTGGCTCAGCGTTATGAAGGAGGTGCGGAGTACAGTGAATTAATTATTACAAATTATGATCCAAAGAAGATGATTATGGAGGACTTGAGCTTTCAAATGAACCTTTTCTCTAATTTGCAGGAAGAGGACGAACAGTTTGAATATTACTTAAAAGAGGATTAGGAGGAATATGTACATGAAAAAATTAAATGCGCAGCAAGGCTTGGTTGTTGAAAATGAAATGATAGAATTTGCAAACTTAGGTGATGAAGTAGTTCTTACCGCAGTAGACCGTCTTATTGTGTTGACAAAGGCAAAGATGACGGCAATGGATATGGTGAAAACCATTGGAACGCTTACGGATATCACTCAAAATCTGCTTGAAGTCTTAGCAAAAAATTGTGGTACTTGTGAGGATTGTGGCCATTGTGAAGAAATGGATACAGATAATATTAAACTTCCCGACTATATGCTCGAAACCGCAGGAATTCCAAAAGATGCAAAACTGATTGCATATGCTGAGGAAGACAGCGGAATTGTGCGTGTGGAACAAGCAGAATACGACCATGATATTGCAGATATTCCCGAAGAAATTCGTGAATTACTTTATAACTATGGAATTTGTATGGGCGAACTTGATGCTTTGCTTGTAAAGGGGGAACTTCTTCATGGATAAGAATTATGTATATCCTTACAGCTTTCAGTTTGCAAAGGAAAATCAAGAACTTGATTTATATAAGGAGTCACATAAAGTAAATGTAGAGTGTAAAAATGCCATTGAAAAAGTCATTGCCCATAATTTTGATGGCTTAAGGCTTGGAAAAAACACAGCAGAACAAGTGATTTCACAGTTTGGATATGACAGAGTTAATTTTGTCCTTGCCAACTCTGTACAGCAAAAAAGTCATGACGGCAGATTTTCTCGTGAAAATAAGGAATGGGCAAAAAGCTTTTATATTTCTCCCGATAAGATTCAAGGATTTGATAAGCGGTTGGAGTTTGCAGTGGACAGCCACCCTGCTGTACTGGATGGATTTATCAACCAGGCAAGACGAGCCTACCAAGCTTTAAATTTATGGGAGCCAAAACACTGCAATGATCCGACAGGGCTTAACTTTGAGGGTAAGGTGATGGTGCTTCGTCCCACAAACCTCAAAGATGAGTATAAAAATCCTCGTGACCAGCTTGTTTTGTGTGAGGGCGGCTTTGGCTGCTCTCCTACGGCAAGTGGAAGAAAGGTGTTCGGCAGATTTCTTTCCGATGGCGAAAAGTGCCAATATGAACGTAGCGACTTTATCGGAGAATTGAAAACCGAGCATCTCCCAGATTGGGCATTGGAAAAACTAAATGAGATAGGAGTGAACATGGAGGAAAATCAAGATATGGGAGGAATGAAAATGCAGTAATGAGGAGGACTTTATGGATAGCATTAAACTGAAAAACGGCTGTATTTATTACTATGGTAGTCCTGCGGGATATGTAAAGGACGGCAAAGCATCAGTAGATACCATGTTTGATTGTGTGGAACTGAAATCATGGTGCGAAAAGAGGAATTATGAAATCAATGTTATGGAGGGCATCTTTGATAAGCTTTCCAAAGGCGAAAAGATTGCTGAGTTAAACGAAGATTACAAGCCACTAAAAAAAGTCCGAATTTGGCAGTTAAATGCTGATTCGGATTTTTCTATGCGTTTTATCTCATTGGAGGAATTTCAAAAGAAGTTCGGCGAGCCGGCCGCTGATCATTACAAAGTTGTATTTGATGGTGAACTCGATACAAATGATTTGGAATCTATCTATACCATATGCAATATAGATCATCCAAAAGGCTACAATGGGCATTCTCTTTCCATGTCTGATGTAGTGGAGCTTTACGATGATACAAGCAGTAGTTTTTATTATGTGGACAGATTTGGATTTAAAGAAATAGGCTTTATGGAGCCAAAATTACAACAAGAAATGGGAATGCAGATGTAAAAACTGTATTCCTTTTTTTATGACTAAAAAGCAGGAGGAAGAAGAATATGAAACAAAACAACGCACTTCAGTACGATGTGAAAATTGGAAGTATTAAGCCAGAGGGTGCACTTAAAGCGATTGCATCCGTAAATATTAACGGTGCTTTTGCTGTACGTGGTATTCGGTTGATTGAAGGCAGTAAAGGATTGTTTGTTGCTATGCCAAGTCAAAAAAATCAAAAAGGAGAGTACCAAGATATCTGCTTTCCAATTACTGCGGATGCTCGAAAGGCACTGCAAAATGCTGTAATTGAAGAATATAACTAATTTCTTACGCAAGGGCAGAAACAAAAAGAAGAACAATCAGTAGAACAGGAGCAAAGTTCTGCTCCAACAATGACAATGTAAATTAGGAGGATTTGATTATGAAGAAAATTATTTGTTTTGCAAATGAAAAGATGGATAAGGCACAAGCATTTTTTATGGTTCAGAGAATGAAAATGAGATCTGCTGTTTTAAATAACAGAGGTGAAAATTATGTGGACAGTGCAGTCAAAATCTTGATTGCAGTTGTACTTGGCGGACTGCTTCTTGCAGGACTTTATGCTTTATTCGGAGATGTAGTAATGCCGACACTCAAAAGCAAAATCCAAGAAATGTTTAACTACCAAGGTTAACGGAGGGATAATATGAATCAGAAATTTAAAAAGACTTCTTCTTTTCTGCTCATTGTCTGCCTTATCGTTTCAATGTTTGCAGGCAGTGCCTATGCTATGCATTTATACTTTGAGGATGCGAAAGGACATTGGGCAGAAGAAGCAATTCAAAAACTAACAGAGCAAGGTATTGTTACTGGTTTTCCCGATGGTCTTTGCCATCCCGATGAAACCATTACCCGTGGAGAATTTACTACACTTCTTGCAAGAACGTTAAAGATATCTGAAGATAAGGAATATCCATCCTCTTCTTTTTCGGATATTGAAAGTCATTGGTCGGAGGATAATATTTTATTTCTTGTAAGCAAAGACATTATTGAAGAATCTGATTACAAGGATCATTTATTTAAACCCGATGAACCAATCACAAGAATGGAAATTGTAAAGATGTTGGTTCGTGCATTAGGTGCGAACTGCCACAGCAAAGATTGTACTTGTAATCTTGATTTTACAGATATTCAGCTTTTGAACAAAGAGGATAAGCTGTATCTTTGCATTGGTGAAAAGTATTACATTATCCATGGCTACCCTGATAAAACAGTAAAGCCAAATGATACAGCTACCCGTGCGGAAGCCTTTCAAATGCTTGTGAAAGAAAAAAAAGCAAAAGAACAGATAAAAAAAGAGGAACAAAATCCACCTGTTGTAAAACCGGATGAAAAACCTTCGCATGGAAATAGCAGTGGCGGAAGTTCCTTCTATGTTCCTGAACCACAGTTTAGCTTTACTCTTCCAAAAACAATCTATGTAGGAGAATCTATTACCGTTGTACCGCAAAGCAAATATGTAAATTCTGTCGTTTGGTCTGTCAGTAAGAATGATCTTCCCATTGAATTTTCAAAGACTTTTGAGGGCGAGCTGAAAGCTGACGGAGGTACGATCAAAGCAAAAGATGCAGGTACTTATGTTATTACCGCAACAGCTAAGAACAGCCGTGGCAGAGAAATTACATATAAACAGACTGTATCCGTTTACCCTGTTATGACAGCTGATTTTACTTTGCCGAATACAGCACATACCGATACAAGTATTGCAGTAGATTTAAAAGCTGAAAACCTTGGCAGTAACTCTGTTGTATGGACTCTTACGAAAGATAATAAATCAGCAAAAATAGCAGATTCCCTTGTAGGCAAACTTGGAAATACTGGAGGAACGGTGCAGTTTAAAGAAAAAGGCATTTACACTCTAACCGCCACTATTACTGATGAAATCGGAAAAGTTGTGACGGTTTCTCATGAAATCACGGTCTATCCTGTGGCTGATGTAAAACTCAACTTACCGAATGTTACACATACCGATAAAACAATTATTCTTACGACAGAGAATAAAAACAGTAAGGATTTGTCGGCATCATGGAGCCTAACAAAAGACGGAAAAGAAGTTGAGATTGCAAAATATATCAAAGGAAACCTTACTCTGAGTGACAGCGACATTGGTTTCACAGAAAAAGGTGTCTATCAGCTGACGATTACATTAACCGATAAAGCAGGCAGAAAATTCACCGATACCGCTAAAGTTACGATTTATCCCGTAGGCTCTGTAGGATTTTATCTTCCGACTATTCTTCATACTGATGATACGGTTAAGGTAGAAACCACTTTAGGAGAAGTCGGCGACAAAACTGCCATATGGACACTCGAAAAAGATGGACAGAAAGTTGCTCTTGCTGATTGTATAAGTGGCAGCTTGACAAATGATGGTGGCAATATTCGTTTTAAAGAAAAAGGAAACTATGTTTTAAAAGCCTCATTTACTGATGATGTCGGCAGGAGTTATTCCTATGAGCAAAATGTCAAAGTATACCCTGTGCCGACTGTGACTTATTCCGTGCCAAAGTATGCTCATACCGATACGAAGATTGAGATTACGGTAAGTGGTACAGATTTAGATGATCTTACCTTGGAGTGGCTTGTAGATAATGCCTTTGGTTATCAAGATTGGAACACTTTTGTCAATGGAAAACTTAATAATAGTGGTGGTTCAATCTATTTTAAGAGAGCAGGCATTTATGAACTTGTGTGTCGAGTTACCGATGAAACAGGCAGAGTATTTTTATTTGAACCAAAGAAAACAACAGAGGTTCTACCTGTTCTTGCAATTGGCTTCGAACTGCCAAAGGTGGCCTATACCGATACGGAAATAGATCTTCGCACAAGCGGTCATAATAACACACTTCCCGTGGAGTGGACAGTAACGAAAGACGGTGAAAAAAAATCTCTTGAAACGATTCTTGACGGCAACCTCAATGCACTTGGTGGTAAGGTAAGATTTAAAGAATATGGAGAATTTGTATTAACCGCAGATATGACAGATTTACTTGGCAGAAAGTATTCTCACAGTGAAAGCATTACGATTATGCCTGTATTGGATTTTGGCTTTACCATGCCAAATGAAATTCATTATGGCAAGGAGTTCAATGTAAAAGTCAGCAAATCCGAACATATCGAAAACGCAAAGGTTTCTTGGATGCTCAGCAAAAACGGTGCTCCTGTAAGTTATACCGGAGTGCTGACAGATAAGGGGGCTCAATCTCGATTTTCGATACAGGTGAATTTGCTCTTACTTCTGTTGCAACCGACCGTTTGGGAAGAGAAAGCAGATGCACACAGAAAATTACTGTAACCAATACGGCTCCCCAAATTTCTGAGTTTACAATAACCCCAACAAGAACTACAAAAGATGGTAAGTTTCTAGTAAATATCTCTGCCACAGCAAGTGATCCAGATGAAGATACTATCGTGCTTGAATGGCAAGGTGAAAATGTAGACGGCTACTATGCTGTGGGAACATATACGGTTAAAGTTCGTGCAAAAGATACGGCAGGGACTTATTCCGAATGGTCAGAGAAGTCATTTACAGTTGCAAACTCAGCACCTACTATCACAAATTTTACAGCAACTCCAACAAGAACTGCAAAAGATGGTAAGTTTCTTGTAAACATCTCTGCTACAGCAAGCGATGCAGATGGAGATGAAACCATACTTGAATGGCAGGGCAAAAATGCAGACGGTTACTATACGGTAGGAACATATACGGTTAAAGTTCGTGCAAAAGATACGACAGGGACTTATTCCGAATGGGAAGAAAAGTCATTTACAGTTGCAAACTCAGCACCTACAAGACCTGTCATTACCAGAACACCAAATGGTAACAGTGTAGCACCGGGTACACTCGTTACTATTACAGCACAAAGCATTGACCCCGATGGTGATAACATTACCTATGTCTGGGAGAACAGACCGAGCCAAACAGGCACTTATTCTCTAGGAAAAAATGTAGTGCGAGTAAAAGCGGTTGACAGTACTGGTGCTGAATCCCCATGGTCAGCAATTGTATTCTTTGTTGCCGATTCAAACGGCTCAGGTGGAATGACACTAACAGGCCCCGACTCTACTATCTTGGAAAACGGAATTGAGGGTGCAACTATCACAAAATATACCTTTACTGTTCCACCTGTCAGTGGGCATAGCGGCAATGACTTTGGTAGAGTAAAAGGATACAACATTCTAACAAAGCAGTGGGAACAGCTTGATTACGGAACTACAAGCAATGGAATCACCTTTGAGCGAAGCTTAACAAGTGGACTTTATTCCAAACTGGAGTTTTACTACTATACCAATCATAATTGCATGTATGTGCGTCCGTAAGGACTTTTTAGTATCGCCCATGAGTGGGCATTAGATTAAAGAGAAATCTAATTGGTCAGCCGACTTACCAGTAGCCGAAAGGTCAATGGGAACAAAGCACGTCGGAAAAGCATATTTGTTTTGAAGTCAGGGATAAGCAAGATATGCAAGACCACAGCGTAATATGGCTAAGACTATACTGTTTTAATCCCAGTTTCTTCGCTTTAACATGGTGGGCAAACACACACTGACTTATGTGTTTGAGGATAAATCTATGAAAATATTTGTACATTGTTTTCATACTCTTTGATTTATTCCGACGTACAATCAGTACGTTAAAGAAACGAAAAGGAAGCCTAAGTTACACCAACTGTACTATTAAGTTTAAACGGAGATTGCCTAAGTTAGAATGCCGTCTTTATGGCTATATGTAATGCCTTTATGGTGATAAATCTCAAGGATAAAACTAAGAGAGATGACATTGAATATCTAATATGGCAACGGAGCTTTCATAGTAGTCCGAGCAAGGGAAAGCCTTGTACATGGCGAAGGAAAGCAGATTGTTTGATTGATAAAGAATGGAGGTATGCGAAATGCAAAATGCTAATACGATTTTATCAATACTAAATCAGAAATCCAATACTGATGAACACTATGTATTCCAAAGAATATATAGACTCTTGTACAACAAAGAGTTTTATGTTAATGCCTATGCCAAAATCTACTCCAAAGAGGGGAATATGACAGAGGGTGTTGACGGCAAAACCATTGATGGTTTCAAGTATGAAATCATTGATAATCTGATTGAAAAACTAAAAACAGAACAGTATTATCCAAAACCAGTAAGAAGAACCTATATCCCAAAAAAGAACGGTAAGAAAAGACCTCTTGGAATACCATCTTTTGAAGATAAATTGTTGCAAGAAGTTATTAGACAAATCCTTGAAGCCATTTATGAGCCAATTTTCAATGATAAGTCTCATGGTTTTAGACCGAATAGAAGTTGTCATACTGCACTGTGTCAAATCAAAGATACAATGAGAGGAACAAGTTGGGTTATCGAGGGTGATATAACAGGGTGCTTTGATAATATCGACCACACAATCCTATTAAATATTTTATCTAAGAAGATTGGTGATGGGAGATTTATCGAGTTAATTAGAAGATTTTTGAAAGCAGGATATATTGAGTTTAAGCAAATGCATAACTCCATTTCTGGTTGCCCACAAGGTGGCATTATCAGTCCTATTTTATCTAACATCTATCTAAACGAGTTTGACAAATACATGGACGAGATTATCTCCAAAAACACCAAGGGCAAAAATAGAAAGCACAATCCCGAATACGAGAGATTGCGTGGAAAAAGATATACTGCAATGAGGAATAACAACCTTGAAGAAGTCAAACGATTGACAAGCATATTGCAAAGTATCCCCACCACCGACCCAATGGATAGCAATTTTACAAGAGTGCGTTATGTGCGTTATGCTGACGATTTTGTAATTGCCGTCATTGGTAGTAAGGAAATGGCGAAAGGCATAAGGGAGGATGTTGCAAAGTTCCTAAAAGACAACTTAAACCTTGAACTAAATGAGGACAAGACCCTCATTACAAATCTTGCAACGGAAAAAGCCAATTTCTTAGGCTATGAATTTATGAAAGCACACAACAACACAAAAATGGTTAAGGATAAAAAGGGCAACAAAAAGCGTTCTATTAATGGTCAAATTCAACTATTAGTACCCCATAAGGTTATCAATCAGAAAATCAAGGACTTTACGAGCAATGGAGAATCAAGTGTTTTCAAACCAAGATTAAAATTGCCTGTTCTTGATATTATCAGTGAATACAATGCTGAAATCAGAGGGT
This sequence comes from Inediibacterium massiliense, assembly GCF_001282725.1. Classification (NCBI taxonomy): domain Bacteria; kingdom Bacillati; phylum Bacillota; class Clostridia; order Peptostreptococcales; family Thermotaleaceae; genus Inediibacterium; species Inediibacterium massiliense. Next base: position 67,520 of record NZ_LN876587.1, read on the forward strand.
TATACAATTATTATTGCTTAGCTCACAATGTTAGCAAAAGGCTGTACAAGTTTAAATATTATCACTATTTTAGTATGCTCCACACAATCGCAAGAAAAGAAAATATATCTGTTAAAAAGGTTATCAAAAAGTATGGTATTGATGTGCCAATAAAAGATGGCACAGGAACTCGCCGAGTAGTGGGTATGAAATATCGGACCAAGAAAGGCGAAAAAGTAATGACATACTTTAATGACAGTATTGTTAGAAAAGATTTTGCTGAAAAAATAGTGCTTGATAGCTTTGGTTATGGTGTGCCTTTTCGTGCACAACTGATAACGAGATTAAATGCAAATCAATGCGAATTGTGTGGCAGTGACGAAAATGTGGAAGTTCATCATGTAAGAAAACTAAAGGATATTAAAGACAAGTATAAAAAACGTGGCACACGCATTCCAAACTGGAGTTTGGTTATGTCACAGATGAATAGAAAAACCTTAATCGTCTGTAAAAACTGCCACTGGAATATCCATAGAGGCAACTGATTTAGAAACAATTGGAGAGCCGTATACATTGAAAGGTGTACGTACGGTTCGGAGGGGGGCAGACAAAAACCTACCATAGAAATATGGCAAGGCGTTGGTTGCCTACCCTACAACAAGTCAAACATTACTTACAGCGTAGAATATTTCTTTGAATAATGGAGGCTTTTGTGTCATTTCAGTACATTATACAAGCTATATTATTTAGCATTCTGCTTATAATCATTTCCGTTATTGATGTCAGAAAGAGAGAAATCCCACCAATTTATTGTGTGGCGGTTGCACTTTGTTCGGTGCTTGATTTTAAGGTGGCAAATCTGTTGGGATTAGGCATTGCTCTTATTTTATGGATATGTGCAGCGTTCATATGTCCCAATATGCTTGGCGGCGGTGACATTAAACTCACCGCCGCTGTAAGTCTTGTTCTTGGATTTACAGCCACGGCTTACGGAATCATTATTGGCTTTACACTGGAACTCATTTGTTTTTCAGTGATAAAGCATCAAAAGAAGCTATCAGAGCAAGAGGCAAAGAATTACTTCATGCCCCTTGCTCCTTTTTTATCCATCGGTTTTTTAACCACATATTTTATAAACTTGGGAGGACTTAGTATATGAAAATTTTCAAAAACAGAACAACACTTGGCATTCTCTGCATTGTAATATCTTTGCTTATCTGCTTTGGAATTACACCGCTTTTCAATAAAACGATCAGTCAGAAGACAGAAATTGTGAGAGTTGCAAAGGAAATCAAGTTGGGCGATAAAATAGCAAAGGATATGGTGCAGACTGTGGAAGTAGGTGGATATAACCTGCCCGAAAATGTTATTAAAAACAAAGATACAGTTATTGGCGCGTTTGCAGCTGCTGATTTATCTGTTGGGGATTATATCTTAAACACAAAGATATCTAAAACACCCGCACAAGATAATGCATATCTATATCGATTAAATGGTGAGAAACAGGCAATTTCACTTACACTGAAAACCTTTGCAAGCGGTCTTTCGGGCAAACTTCAAAGCGGAGATATTGTTTCGGTGATTGCACCCGATTATAGAAAACAAGGGATGACCGTTATTCCGCCCGAACTGAAATATGTGGAAGTAATTTCGGTTACTGCACCAAGCGGTTATGATGCTAATACAGGAGAAGTCATTGAAAATGAAGATGAACGAGAACTACCTACCACTGTTACACTTCTTGCCACAGCAGAACAAAGTAATATCTTAGCAGAACTTGAGTCAGACGGAAAAAGCCATGTTTCTCTTGTTTATCGCGGGGATTCAAAACAAGCAGAAAAGTTTATTTCTATTCAAGAAGAAGTGCTTAATAAACTTTATCATTCAGAGATCAGCACAGAGACTACGCAAGAAAACGAGGTGGTGCAGTAATGAATTTTATGAAAGGCTCCATTTTTTCACGAGGTCAAACGCAGAAAGTACCAAAAGAACAGGCACTCCATGGCGGTGTTCTTGCTGTTTGGGGAAGTCCTTCAAGTGGTAAAACAACTGTTGCTGTAAAGATTGCAAAATACCTTGCAGATAAAAAGAAAAATGTAGTACTGGTGCTTTGTGATACGACTGCGCCCATGATCCCCTGTATCTGCTCGCCATCAGATTTAGAATGCGAAAAATCACTGGGAAGCATCTTAGCCGCACAACATGTTACCGAATCACTGGTGAAATATCATATGATTACTCATAAAAAGATGGATTACCTTACCATTCTTGGCATGCTAAAAGGAGAAAACGAATATTCCTATGCACCTTATAACGAAACACAGGCAAAAGAACTGATTGCAAGTCTTAGAAAAATCGCTCCCTTTGTCATAATTGACTGTGGAAGTTATATTGCAAGTGATATTCTCTCTGCTGTAGCCTTGATAGATTGTGATTCTATGTTAAGGCTTGCAAATTGTGATTTAAAATCCATCAGTTATTTATCCAGTCAGCTATCTATTTTGCAAACCACAGGACTTGACTTTGAGAAACAATATAAATGTGCATCAAATATGAAATCAAATCACGGTATTGAACATATGGCGGGTGCTATGGGAAGTCTTACTTTTCAAATACCTCATTCCAATGAGGTAGAACAGCAATACTTGGAGGGTAATCTCTTTGCAGATTTGACTTTAAAAGACAGCCGAGAATTTCGCAAAAAGATTGAAAAAATCGTAAAGGAGGTGTTCGGATGTTGAAAAAGATTATAGAATTCTTTTTCAAAAGGAAAGAGAAAAGTCCAAAGAATGATGCTTATGAACCAGACAATAAAACTACCTCGATATGTAATAGAGTCAATGAACTGCTTGCAGTACCAAATGAAATAACAAGTCCTGTGAAACTGGGGGTTAAGAAGAATACACACTCTTTATTTTTTGCTCAAGAGTGCGAGTATAGGGAGTTTTCACAAGTACTAAAACAGGTGCAGGAGTATATATCCGAAAACTATGCGAACCTCATTACCGACAGTAATTTAGAAGATGCCAAAGAACAGATGAAACGATATATTAGCAAGTATGTTATGGATGAGAAAATTGCTGTTAATGGGATGAATGAGAATGAGCTAATTGATACTCTATACACTGAAATGGCGGAGTATGGTTTTTTAACAAAATATATCTTCGGAAAAAACATTGAGGAAATAGATATCAACTCTTGGCGGGATATTGAGGTGCAATATTCTGATGGCAGAACGGTAAAGCTTGATGAGCATTTTGATTCACCGGAACATGCTGTCAATGTGGTTCGGAGAATGCTCCATGTATCGGGAATGGTTTTGGACAATGCAAGTCCTGCAGTTCTTGGGCACCTTTCAAAAAATATCCGTATTGCCACATTAAAGACACCTCTTGTGGATGAAGATGTTGGCATTGCGGCATCCATTCGTATTGTAAATCCACAGAGTATGAAGAAAGAGGATTTTGTACAAGGTGGAACGGCTACCGATGAAATGCTGAATATGCTGTCACAGCTTGTTCGATATGGTATTTCCGTTTGTATTGCAGGTGCAACTTCAAGCGGTAAAACCACAGTGCTTGGATGGCTGTTGACAACAATCCCAAACGGAAAACGAATTTATACCATCGAAAACGGTTCAAGAGAGCTTGATCTTGCACGATATGAAAATGGTAAAGCCGTGAATTCGGTCATTCACACGATTACAAGAGATAGTGATAATGATAAGCAAAAAATTGACCAAATCACACTCCTTGATATGGCACTTCGTTTTAATCCTGATATTGCAGTAATCGGAGAAATGCGAGGCCCCGAAGCCAATGCAGGACAAGAGGCGGCAAGGACAGGTATTGCTGTTATAACAACTCTTCATGCAAATTCAGCTGTTGCAGTGTATCCAAGAATGGTATCCCTTTGCAAACGTGCGGTGGATATGGATGATAAGACATTATACGGATATGTAACAGAGGCATACCCAATCGTGGTATTCTGTAAACAGCTTGAAAACAAGCAAAGACGCATGATGGAGATTATGGAATGTGAAATTATGCCCGATGGGACAAGAAATTTTCGCAGTTTATATCAGTATATTGTTACAGAAAATGAAATTGATAAAAATGGTAATTTCATCATTGAGGGGCATCACAAACGAATACATGGTATTTCCGACAGCTTAGCAAAACGACTGCTGGAAAACGGTATGCCTCTTGAAATGATTAACACCTTACAGAAAGCTGAGGTGAGTAACAATTGAATATAATTTTATTAACTGCCTATATCGGAATGATAACAGGCTTTTTTATTTTATTTTCCCTATCTCTATCGGAGTTTACAGATGGAGTTTTCAAATCCTTTTTAAATGGTCCAAAAAGTATAAAGGAAGAGATCAATAAAACAACGAATAGAAAAAAGGTTGCTTTCTTTAAACGAGAGATAAAAGAGGTACAGGAAATTTTAAAAATAACTGGTCGAGCAAGCCGTTTCCCAATGATTTGTATAATTTCACTTGCATTGTTTGCAGTTGGAACATCCATAGCAATTATGATGGGCAACTTCTTCCTTGTACCGGTTCTTGCAGTAGGAATGATGCTTTTGCCTTTTTGGTATGTTCGACTCACTCAAACTCATTTTAAAAAGGATATTGCCGCAGAACTTGAAACAGCGCTGTCTATCATTACCACCTCATATCTAAGAAATGAGGACATTTTGACAGCGGTGGAGGAAAATATAAACTACTTAAATCCGCCTGTGCTTTCCGTATTCAAAGGTTTTGTTTATCGAATTAAGATGATCAATCCAGACATTAATACAGGGTTGCAAAGCATAAGAAAGCAGATAGATAACGCTGTCTTTCGAGAATGGTGTGATGCGTTGATTGCGTGTCAGCAGGATAGAAGTCTTAAAAGCACATTGACACCAATTGTATCAAAACTTTCTGATATGCGGGTAGTAAACGGTGAACTTGAAAACTTGGTATTTGAGCCGAGAAAAGAGTTTATTACGATGCAGATGTTGGTGCTTTGCAATATTCCTCTGCTGTATTTTTTAAACAAAGACTGGTATCACACTCTAATGCACACCATTCCAGGGCAGATTGTACTTGCGGTTTGTTTTATCATCATGTTTGTATCTATGGCATTTGTGATTAAGCTGACTCAGCCAGTTGAGTATAGGAGGTGAAAAGGCATATGCAAATTATAATGATTCTTTTTGCTGTTTTCTTTGCAATGGGATTATTCTTTATCCTTGCAGAATTTCTGAAACTCCCAAGCTTAGCCGCAGAAAAAGCAATGCTTTCTGCGGCTAAGGAAAGCAGTAAAAAAACTAAAAATATAGAAGTTCTGCTTAACGGATTTGCAGTAAGGATTGCAAAATATTTGCCTATAGATGAGTACAAGAAAATACGTATGAGAAATACCTTGAATGCTGCAGGAATGAAAGAAACCCCCGAAGAATTTATGGCAAATGCACTTGTGAAATCAGGTGTCATTCTCTTTGGAATCATTCCTGCGCTTATTCTTTTTCCTCTGCTTGCTCCTATAGTTTTAATTCTTGCCGTGATTGTTTATTTTAAAGAAATCCGCAAGGCTGATGAAAAGCTAAATGCAAAGAGAGAAAAAATTGAAATAGAACTTCCAAGGTTTGTGGCAACTGTTAAACAGGAACTAAAGGCAAGCCGTGACGTGCTTTCAATCCTTGAAAACTTTAAGAAAAATGCAGGTACAGACTTTGCTAAAGAGCTGGATATTGTAACAGCGGACATGCGGTCATCATCTTATGAGGCGGCACTTACAAGGTTTGAGGCGAGAATCAATTCAACAATGCTGTCTGATATTACTCGTGGACTAATTGGTGTGCTGCGTGGTGATGATGGTGCGATGTATTTTCAAATGCTGAGTCATGACATGAAACAGTTGGAGTTGCAAAGGCTGAAAGCAGAGGCGATGAAGATACCTTCGAAAATCCGTATATTTAGCTTTTTGATGCTCATGTGTTTTCTAATGACTTATATCGTCATTATCATTTCTGAAATCATTCATTCACTCAGTGCAATGTTATAAGGGAGGTGCTTTTTATGCATAAAATGCTGAAATCTCTCCGAAACAATCGTGGTGAGGGATACATTGATGTAGTAGTGTTTGTCCTTTGTGCAATGCTCATAATTGCTGTCGCGGTTAAGGTATTCCCTGCCTATATTGCCAAACAGCAGGTTGATACTTTTGCGACAGAACTTGTACGTGAAGCAGAAATTGCAGGTCGAGTAGGGACAGAAACGGCAAGACGAGAGCAAGTGCTTATTGAAAAAACAGGATTTCATCCAGAGGTTAAATGGTCAACAACAGGCAAAATACAGCTAAACGAAGAAGTTTCTGTTATAGTCACTTATGATATGGATATCGGGTTGTTTGGTGGTTTTGGTTCATTTCCTGTTACGCTACGAGGTGAAGCAATGGGGAAAAGTGAGGTGTATTGGAAGTGATGAAAAAACGAATAAAACCATTACAAAACAATCATGGCAACGGTTATCCTTTAGCTGTTGCTATTACTCTTTGTCTTGTAATGATTTTTACAGGCATCTCTGAATATTTTCGTCTTTTAATCGTTGCACAGGGAGTTCGTGATGCAATGCAAGATGCAGTCATTTCTACGGTTACAGAGAATTATGATGATGTGTATCACGGAGTTAGAGAAGGATATTCGGGCGGCTATCAGCCAAACCTTGATGACTTTAAAGAGTCCATTGATTATGGCGATATTTATGATAAAATGGATACAATACTTGGTTTAACAGTAGAAAATGACTATCACAAAAAAGTAACAGAGGATAATAACAATACCCAGTTTAAAATTTGGAATCTTGATGTGGATATTAAAAATGCACCTTTTGCAAGCGGTGATCTGGATAGCCAAAGATTTAAAATAAATAGCTCTGTGAACTTAGAAGTCCCTGTATCCTTTGGAGGAAAACTGTTGCCGCCGATGCATATCAAGGTAGAAAACAGTGCGGGATATACACCTAAATTTTAACTTTATGATAACTTTTAAATCTTTAGTAGACTTTTAAAAAATCTTGTGATACGGTTTGACTTAATAGAAGAATTTATATATAAGGAGGCCTCGGTTTATGAAAAACATAAATGATAAAACCCAAAAGTGGCTCATCATAACAGGCGGTATAGTAATAAGCATTTCACTGATTGTTATGATAGGAGTAAGATTTCAGAAACCTCCTGTTAAGGATGTCGATATTTCCTCTCAAAGTAGTGAGGTTCAAGATGTAGTGACAAAAACACCCACTACTTCAGAAAAAGAAGATGAAATTAAGGTACCGCCTATTGAAGTTCCACAGCAGATGGAAACGGATAACGGAGCGGTAGATACAGGTACAGAACAGAAAATTCAAGGAGATGCTGAAAAGCCTACATATACAGAAGAACAGCTTACAAATCCAAATGAAAAACCAAATGGTGATAAGGTAACAGCAGATGATAAGCCTGTTGAACATGATAAAGTGGAAAAACCAACTGCACCAACGCAAAATACATCTGGTGGGTTACCTGGATTCGATAATGTACCCAATGGTGGTGAGAATGAAGTTGTTGATGGTGTAAGTGATGGTGATATCAATAAGCAAGTAGGAAATATGGGAGAATAAAATATAATCAAGGTTAGTGCACTGCAAAAGCAGTGCATTTTTTCTTGGGGAAAGGAGCCTTAATGAAAAAGATATTAACAACAATATGTATTTCTCTAATCATTGTCTGTTGTTATTCCATATCTGTTTTTGCTGTTGGGGATGGAAATATTGATGGTGGAGGTGGAGGAATGGGCAGTGGTACAAGCAACAATGTATGGTCACCAGGCAATGATGGTGTTCGTGTGACCGTAGTTAGAACCAAGGATCATGCGATAGTGACTACTCCCATAGATATAACTAATAAACCTCCAGATTCATCTATCTATAACTTCGGTAAGATAAGCAAGATTCAATATGGAAATGGTAAAGCTTTGTTCCCACAAAAAGGTGGATATAACTGTATTAAGCCACCCAAAGCAATACCCAGAATCGTAAGTACGAATGGCAGTAACAATATTGAAACTATAAAAAAATATTTCTGCTCGGAGTATACAGTGCAGATGATAGCCAATCACACAGGCATGAACTACGATGTGCTAATTGGTGGAGAGTATAAATTACTGCTTGAACCAATTGCTTATTACAAGTTTGAGGGTGTTATGATTGCAACCACTGCAACTGAGGCGGCCATGTATGATGAAAAGGTCAGTGGATTGCTGCGAAAGCGAATGGTTTCTTTATCTCACAAAAACCTACCTCTTGCAATGTTTTTGGAAGTATCTGACTTAGGCTATCCTGCGTGGAATGGCAGTACAACCAAGGCAGCAACCAATGCGGATATTAAATCATTGCTTGGACTTGGGGTTGTGCGTTTTACAGAACAGCCGGAACCACCTGTTGTTTCAACGTATGATTATGAATACCGTGTAAGCACAGAGGTCATTACCTCCGTTATGATCAGCGGTGGGCAGTCTGATCCCGACAATCCGACTCGTGTCAGCTTTCATATTAACGGTAAAAACTATAATGTAGGTAATATATATTATCCCGAAGGTGACAGTCAGCTTGCGTGGGTAAAATGGACTACTCCCAACATAGAACAGAATATGAACATAGATGTAACTGTAAAAGGTCCGGGAGGAACAGATAAAACCACCATTCATTGCAAAATTGTTGACCTTGATAAAAATCCGCCACCAAACCCTGTTGCTGATGATAGAGATGATGACTTTTCATTATCACCTATTCCTCAAAGAGCAGAAAAAACAAAGGCTGAATGGACTGTTTGGGACCCGTGGTGGCATGAATATTGGGTATGGCATAGCACAGGTGAAAATAGTGGGTATTGGTGCGACCATGGATGGTGGGAGTTTGAACTGAACAAGTATTATGCTGTCTTTTCGGCAGAGATGAAGTTACTTTGCGATGGTAAAAATCCAACTGCAAATGGTAAGACAATGAAATCTGGATATGGCGTTAATCAAGAAGTATCTGCTTCCGTAAGCAGTAATCAATTCTCGGCAGTGACCAACCCACAAAACGCAGTGAGCTACTTTCCAGAATTTAATTACAACACCTATTGGCGACTATTGGAACAAGTTCAGAATGGTAGTAATGCTCGTTTTGAATTTCAAAAAAATAAGTACTCTACCTATAAAAATCGAACTCACTTTACACCAATTTGGATGCCAAACGGAAAATATGAAGTGAACACGTGGATAATAGACAGCTGGACCCCTGTAGGAATGATGTCTAAAAATCTTAGTGACAGTTTAATGATTCATGGTTCGCTGTGGGATGATTGGCACGCCGCACCATTAAAACCATAAGAAAAAGGAAGGTAGATAAATATATGAATAAACACAAGAAAATTGCATTCATTCTCATAGTAGCACTGCTTATTTGTCTGTTATTTAGCACTACTGTTTTTGCAGCTGGAACAGGAGATGTAGCCGGAGCTATTGAAGGTACATGGAAAGATGCATCAAGTCAGATTAAAACGGTGGTTAACAAGGTTATTTTCCCAGCTATTGATTTAATTCTTGCGGTGTTTTTCTTTGCCAAATTAGGTCTTGCCTATTTTGATTATAGGAAACATGGTCAATTTGAGTGGGCGGCACCGGCAATCCTTTTTGCATGTTTGGTGTTTACTTTAACGGCACCGCTTTATATTTGGACTATTTTGGGTATGTAGCAAAGTAAATATTGTTTGAATTTTACTTCAATTCTTGTTGGTATTGGGTATAGCTTAAACTTAGACTTTAGGGTATGCTTTGCTTGCAAAATTAAAAACAGGAGGAGAAAAAGCTATGGAGGAATCCAAAAGTTTATGTGCTAAAATTCCGATAGAATTGCACAATAGAGTAAGAGCAAGCCAAGAAGAAAGCGGACTTACCCTAAATCAATATGTAGAAAAGCTGATTATTGAATACTATCAAATGAAGGAGATGAAAAACATGGCACAAACAAGGACACTTGCACTGCAAATATCAGAGGAAATCTTTGCGAGAATAAAAAAACACCTTGATAAGAACCCACACTTAACCCAAAAGGCATTTATCACTGAACTAATTATAAAAGCACTAGATGAAGCTGAGTTGCAAGAAGATAATAATCAGTAGCAAGGATAGAAAATGTCCTTGTTTTTTTAATGTCAAGTTTGTTGGTTTCTGTGTATAGCTTAAATCAATTTATTGTGCTATTGTGTTGTGCTTGAGGGAGGTGGAGAAAATGCAGAAAGAAAAATTACTTAGCGAGTTGTACAACGGAAATCTGTGTCCCATGGCAAAGGAAGTGGTTCATGGCAGTGAATACCAAAAGAGTCTGAATGAAATAGCTGAACTTGAAGAACAACTCAACAAGCTGTTAGATGCACAAGGAAAAGAAAAACTGCAAGACTTTGTCACAGCACAAGGAAAACTCAGTTATATAAATGCTGAGGAACGCTTTACACAAGGCTTTCGTATGGGAGCAAAACTGATATTGGAAATAATGAATGAAGATGACGGAAAGCTAAAATCTTTGAAGGATTAGCACCCCGTCATTTTTTATGCAAAGCTTGGGCATATCGTGAAAACGGTATGCTCTTTTTACTTGGAAAGAAAGGAGGTTTCACCTTTTGTTTATATGGGATTTTTTGCTCAGTGACGTGATGGATCAAATCATTGATTGGTTTTATGGACATCTTGTAGGGTTTCTCGGTGACTTCTTTGCCCAGATGGGTAATATGGGTGTGGAGTTATTTGAGATGAATTGGGTTCAAAGCATTGTACTGTTTTTTTCTTATCTTGCATGGACTCTTTATGTTACAGGACTTGTGGTGTCATGTTTTGAAACGGGAATTGAATATCAGTATGGTCGAGGAAATCTTAAGGATACAGGAATAAATGCTATTAAAGGATTTATGGCGGTAAGCCTTTTTACCGTTGCCCCTATAGAACTGTATAAGTTATCGGTAAATCTGCAAGCAAGCCTTACTACAGGAATTACAGGTCATGCAAATGGAATCAGTGACTTGGCTAACGGTATTATTACCGAATTAAATAACGTAGGAACGCTTGATGCCGTTGGACATTCTAATATATTTGGAGGATTGTCGGCCATCACTTCACCTATTATGGCACTGTTTATTATTATCCTTATGGGATATGCGGTGATAAAAGTGTTTTTTGCAAATCTCAAGCGTGGTGGTATTTTGCTCATTCAAATAGCGGTTGGAAGTTTATATATGTTCTCTGTTCCAAGAGGTTATTTGGATGGATTTATAGGGTGGTGCAAACAAATCATAGGACTTTGCTTAACTACTTTTCTGCAAGCAACCATACTTACAGCAGGCCTGATGGTGTTAAAAGACCATGCATTACTTGGTTTGGGACTTATGCTATCTGCGGGGGAAGTTCCAAGAATTGCGGGTGCATTTGGTTTGGATACCTCGACAAAAGCGAACGTGATGAGTGCGGTATATACGGCTCAAGCAGCAGTCAATACAACTCGGACCATTGTGCAAGCGGTACCGAAGTAGAAAGGAAAGTGCCTATGGAATGGAGATGATATAAATATTTACAATGGGAAGCCTTTTTGATGGGATTGGCGGATTCCCCCTTGCTGCAGTTCACAATGGAATTGTGCCTTTATGGGCCAGTGAAATCGAAAGTTTTCCCATCGAAGTAACAAAAATACGATTTCCCGAGATGCTCCATGTTGGTGACATTACAAAGCTTGATGGGAGCAAACTTCCTGTTGTGGATATTATTTGTGGAGGTTCGCCTTGCCAAGATTATGCCGAGGAAATAGTTATCCCGAAGTTTAAGCCACAGCCCTTGTAAATAAAGGGATTGTGGTCAAAAAATTCGGGATAACAATATTGGGTATTTCATCAGATTAAGCCAGAGAGCTTGAGGATCATTTCATCATCATTAATCCAAATCGGCACAGGTGGTGAAGCGCTGCCTCGAACAACATCGGCCTTGTCAATTGCAGCGCGTTTCATTTCGGTGTCCGCGTAGGCGTAAACTTTGGTTGTTTCCTCACTGGCATGGCCGAGATATTCGGAAAGCAGCATCATCGGCATTCCCTGGTGGTACAGGTGCATTGCTCTGGTATGCCTGAGCATGTGGGCGTGAATATGCGGTGGAACCTCAGGGCAGGCACGGCAAGCTAAATCACCGTATTTTTTCAGAAACAGTGCCACCGTATCTGCGGACATCGGCTGTTGTATTCCGTGAATAATGGTATAGAATAAAGGTTTTTCGCTGTCCATCGGTTCGCAGGGATGAAATGTGCGCAAATATCGCTCACAATGCTGAACTGTTCTGGAAAGCAAAGGTACAGTGCGAGTTTTGCTTCCTTTCCCGTGTAAATAGGCAATGGGGTGCTGAACACGAATGCGTAAGTCACGAACCTTCATGTCCAAAAGTTCACCGCAGCGCGCCGCTGTATCATACATCAGCACCATGAAAAAGGAATTGCGCAGCCCGGTTCGCTTTGCCGGATCGGGCTGTTTCAGCAATGCCTCCAGCGCTGTTTCCGAAAGATACTCTACCACCTTGCTTTGCGGCGTTTTAATCGGAACATTTTGGACGGTTACGCTTAATGCGATCTGCGTGCAGTCAAGCTCCCCGGCGTAATCAAAAAATGAGCGCAATACCATAAGCCGTTGGTTGCGGGTATTGACGCCGCAGTGCCGGTCATTTTCCAGCCAATCAAGAAAATTCAGAATCATTTCTCTGTTCATGGTATCAAATCGTATTTGCTTAACGGACATCCTTTGTTCCGTCCGCAAATACAGAATGAATAGATTCAGTGCCTGGCGGTAGGATCGAATCGTGTTTTCGCTGAAACATCTTTGGTTGGGCAGATATTCCAGCAGGAAGCTCCTAACGGTGTTAAAAAAATCATTCATCGCATTCCACCTCCGGCAGAAGATGTTCTGACGCTGAATAATCGAACCCCGTCATTTTTTCAAACAGGCCCGGAACCAAGTGGATATAGTAATATGTGTCGCTTAACTGCGCGTGGCCCATATACGCGCTGAGATACGGCAGCATGGCGGTTACGTCCTTGCCATCACACATCCACTGGTACAGACGGTGCGTCGCGAATGTGTGCCGGAAGTCGTAAAGCCTGGGGGAATACTCGCCGGACGTTCCAATTCCTGCTTTCGCTTTGGCAATGCGGAAAGTCTTGTTGAGTCCTACTTTACCATAAATATTTCCGTTGGAATCAGGAAAAAACAGTTCGCGTCCGGGCATGACTTTAGAAACTGTTTCATCATACTTCCGGCATATTTCCGTAACATCATCCGCCATCATCACGATCCGGCTTTTGTGGCCTTTGCTTTCTACAATATCCAGCCGCCCCTTTTCCAAATCCACATCAGCGGTACGGAGCTTTCGGGTCTCGCAAGGGCGTAAACCACAGCAGTATAGCAAGCGGACAAGTGTTGGGAAGACAAAGTGGCGGATAGGATACCCCTTGCGGGGCCGCAGATGGTCTAAAACATTCCACAGCGCGGCGATTTCTTCTTCACTGTAAATGTGCGGGATATGCCGCGGACCTTTCTTCGCGAAATTCGGTGTGAGAACAAACGCCGGTTCCCCGCAGCGGTTCAGGTAACGGGCAAATTCCCTGACCGGCATTAAACGGTTGCGAAAGGTGTTGTTGCCCTCTGTATCTTTCCGAACTGCCCACGCCAAACAAATCTCTTTGGTTAGAGTGGTTTCGGAGGGGAATTTGTCAAGGCAGAACCGGTCAAAGTCGAGCAGCAGTCGTAACGATTCGTCATACGGAAAACCGACGGCATTCTTTTGCTGTGCGAAGCCGCGCAGGCGCTCGGAAAAAAGGCTCTTAAACGTATGCTTCACACCAAATCACCCGCCTTTCCGCAGGGCACAAGCCCCAGCGCGCAGGTTTTCAGGCCCTGCTCATCTACGGATAGATACGGTTTCGCCGAATCAATCTTTGAATGCCCCAAAAGTTGTCGGAGCAATTCAAGCGGTATCTCGTTTTGCAGCAGCCGGGTTCCAAACGACCGCTGGAAGCTGTGGAATCCCCGGCGGGGAATATGTGAAACAATGTTCGCACGGCGTAGATATTTTGTCACAAGGGCGCTGGCGCTACGATTGTTGATGGGGCGTAGTGCGCCAGTGTGACACAGGAAAATATACGGCAGATCACTTTCTGGACGGGCGTGGAGCAGATAGTCCGCGATTGCGTTGCCGCTTTCGGGTTCAAGAGGCAGACTTAGCTGCTTTCCCGTTTTTTGCTGAACAATGCGAATCTCCCCGGCCCGCCAGTCAATATTCTCCCGCTTGAGGTTGACAACATCACAGGCGCGCAGGCCGGTTTGGGCAGCCAAGAGCATCATGGCGTAATCACGCTTGCCAAAGGCCGTTTCTAAATTTGGCTCATCCAGTAAGCGCGCTGTTTCACCACCAGTAAAGCCCTCTCGGAATACTGTTCTGCACGCGACCATCTCGGGAACCGCAAGGCTCAGGTTCTCCGGCGTAAAATTGTTTTCATACAAATGCAGAAGAAATACCCGAACGGAAAAGATAGCCGAGTGTAGTCCTCCGGTGTACCTATCTGCCATACGAGTTATGGTATCGCTGACCTCTGCCAAAGTAATGCCGTCAAAGGATTTCCGGCCGCGTGCTTCCAGCTCGAAGAAAAAGGTGCGTATGGCGCTTCGGGCCACCTTGACCGTGCTGCCCGCAAGTATGCCCGTGCGATTGGCGTTGTCGCAGAAATGGAGAAGCAAGGCTGCAAATTCGGGAGCCGGTTCGCGTTGTCCCCAATCTGGGACCTTGTAGAGAGTAATATCTCCGGTTCGGTGCATTTCAGCCAGAAGGAAACTCGCTTTGCGCAGGTTCTGGTATGAAACCCGCGAAGTGAGCCCCTGCTCATATTTGCTCCGTATTTCCGCCACCATGTCGGATACCAGCGATTCAGAATAGTGTACCAGCCCTTGCTCTGTGTGCCTGCGCAAAATGACTGTCATTCCTTCGGCTGTGTAATGCCGCACTGTTCGCTTCGTCAGGCCCGCTTTGAGAAGCTCTTGCTTAACTCGCCAAATCAGTGCGAAAAGGTCATCGGGGTCAGCCAGTTGTTCAGGTGTGGGCATGTCCAGCTCAACACTTTGGCGCGGTTTTCTCAGAACAGGTTCCCATGGTCTGAGCTCTGTCAATTCTACTGTACCGGTTTGTGCAAAGTGTTTGAGCAACTCACTCCCGCGGCGAACCAGCCGCCATTTCCATTCGGAAAATTCTCTGCGCTCAAAAAGCTCGCGCTGTTCCAGCACAAACGCGTCAAGCATTTTGGCGCTCACGTTCAGAACACCCTGGCGGGTGAAATGACGGATAACCGCGCCAAAACCTGTGGTTCGATACTCTTTCACCGTCTTTGCACTTGCGTCACCTTGCTTCAACAGCCTTAACGACTGTTCGGCAACTTCTTGCAGATTAAATGTGTCCATTCGTTTACCTCGTATTTTCAGATAGTCAGGTTAAAACCTGCCTTTTCTATTATACGAATAAACGATGGACACCATTTATTATCCCGAGGTTTTTGACCGCAGACCCTTTATCTACAAGGGCTGTGGCTTAAACTTCGGGATAACTATTTCCTCGGCATAATCCTGATTATCCCGACATCGGGATAATCAGGACTTATCTGTAGCGGGAAAGAGAGCAGGACTTGATGGCGAACGTTCAGGACTCTTTATGGAGCAGATTAGAATAACAAAAGAAATGAGGTATGCCGATGGAAAAGACGGAAAAGCAAATGACCTTATTCGACCTCGATTCTTCGTTTGGGAAAATGTTCCCGGAGCCTTCTCATCTCAAAACGGAGAAGATTTCAAAGCGGTCCTCGAAGAGAGCATACGAATTGCAGACCACACCGTATCTGTACCTCGACCTGCGGGAGGGGTATGGAAATCTGCTGGGTGCATTTTGGGAAGAGAATTCTCCCTTGCTTGGAGAGTTCTGGATGCTCAATACTGGGGTGTCGCCCAAAGGCGCAAAAGAATCTTTCTTGTCGCAGATTTTGGAGGACACACCGCTCCCAAAATACTATTTGAGCAAGACCGCTTGCTTGGGAATACTTAGACGAGCAAAATCGAGGGGTAAAGAGTTGCCAAAACAATTAAAAACAGCATTGGAAATACAAGCTGGAATTACACAGATAGATAACAGCAGCCTATCAAATATGAAAGAACTGAAATCCTATCACATTAATCAAAGGAATGAAGGTATTGACCTTGAAAATCTTTCGGGTGCATTGATGGCAACACAGAATATGCAGATGCAGACTTTTGTTACAGAACCAATGATATGTTTAAATGACCAAGGCGGAAACCGCATGGATATTACTGAAAATATAACATCTACATTAAGAGCAAGTATGGGTGGAAATCTTCCCATTGTTATGGGAAGTCAGCAAGGTGGTGCGGAAATTTGTGAAAATCTTTGCCCGACGATTACATCAGCTGCTGGAACAAGTGGAAATAATCAGCCTGTACTGTTTGATAATCACGGTAAGGACTGCAGATATAACGGACCACTAAAAGTTGCACCGACAGTGGCAGCAGTCTATGGAACAGGTGGCAATAACGTTCCTCTTGTTTCAAAGCCTATTGCATATAGTTTGGATAGCAAAGACAGCAATTCAATGAAATCTAATAACCCAATATCAGGGTGTCGGGAAACAGATAAATCACGAACACTTGATACTACAAACCCAGATCCAAGTAAAAATCAAGGTGGTATTGCCATAGTACAGGAAAGTTATTGCATTGCCAGCAATACGATTAACCGCCAAGATCACAATGGAGGCAACGGTCAAGGGGTGCAGAAAGATATTAGTTATACGCTTACAACGTCAGATGTTCATGCTATTTATAAGCCTCAGCCATATCAAGATGTAGTTGGAGCCTTGTGTCATCGTGATTACAAAGGAGTGAATTCTATATATGTAAATCAAGACAAATGCATTGTAGATAAACCATACCAGGATGTTGTTGGAGCATTGTGCAATGGTGATTGGAAAGGTGCCGGTAATCAATATGTCAGCCAAGATAAGTGCATTATTGACAACCAAAGCAACATCTATGGGCAATCTGCATTTGCAGATTACAAGGAAGGTTGTAGCACTTTAAGAGCCCAAGGCGGTGACAATGGTGGAGGAAGTGAAAATCTTGCAGTATCACGAAATCTTGTCCGTAGGCTGACACCTCTTGAGTGCGAAAGACTGCAAGGCTTTCCCGATGGTTGGACGAATATAGCAAAAGCTTCAGATTCGCCAAGATACAAGGCACTTGGAAACAGTGTGGCAATTCCATGCGTAGACTTTGTTCTCCGTGGGATTGCTTTTTTCTTGCAAAAATTCAAGGAAGAAAGAGAGGAAAGTTAAAATGTATATGTATCCCGATAACTTAAAAGCAAAAGCAACACTGTGGCTGTGGGAACTGCGTGACATTGGTATTATCGGAATTGGATTGCTTATTTCTGTTTTTGCCCTTGCCCAAACAGGTATCCTATTCCCTGTTGTAATAACTGCGGCATATGCTTTTTTAAGCATTCGCTTTGAGGATATGAGTATCTTGGATTTTATTCGATATGCTGTATTCTTTTTTATTTTAAAGCCACAGACATATGAATGGAGGTTGTAAACTATGAGCAGAAAAGAAAAGACAAAACATAGAAATTCCACAAGAGAACTGATAGAAATTACGGAAATCACTGATTACAGCCTTGTCACTTCCTATGGAGAGTTGGTGTATTTCATCATCCACCCCACCAATATTTCTGTACTTTCAGAAAGCAGTGTAAGCAGTAGAATATATGCATTGATGACGGTGCTGAAAGGTATTGCTGAAATTGAAATGCTCTGCCTTAATTCCAAAGAGAATTTTGATGACAATAAGGAATATCTAAAAAAGCGTATGGAGGAAGAGGAAAATCCTATTATCCGAAAACTTCTGATGCAAGACAGCACCAATCTTGACCGTATGCAAGTGCAGATGGCTACTGCTCGTGAATTTCTGATAATCATTCGATTGAAAAATGAGAAAGAAAGTGACGTGTTTCCGTATTTATCTCGTATAGAAAAGAGCCTAAAGGATCAAGGTTTTACAGGAAGACGAGCAGATAATGCAGATATTAAGAGAATTTTGGGAGTGTACTTTGAACAGAATGTCACAACTGATAGGTACGAAGATTTTGACGGTGAGAGGTGGATTGTGTTTGGGGATATTTAATATATTGTGCTTGTAAGTTTGTTTTGAAATTTAATATTCAAAGAAATATTGGTGGAAATGAAGCAACGAGATTTATCTGTTATTCTATGAAGGATAATAAAAAATCCGTCACATAATATGTGACGGAAATGTAAATTCTATTGATTTTATATACTTATATTACCACAAAATGAGCAAAATTTCAAGTCTTGTACTTGCCCAGCTTTGGGTGTATTAAGTATAAGAGGTGATTTAAAATGGAACAAAAAAGCATGACAGCACTTGTTAGTGCATTCTCAAGAGCGTACCACTCTCAAAATAATAAAGTTAAAATTTTTGATGACAGTATTGCTAGGATGCTCTTGACCGATGAAGAATACCATAATATTTCAAAAAGCATGACGGACGGTATTGGCTTCTTTAATCCTAATTTTAAAGGGACAAAGGACGAAGCCCTGAGATGGGTAGTAGACAACCAATTATCTCCTCCACAACTTGGCAGAGCAGCTTATGCAGAAAAAGCACTTCAGACTGCTGTATCTATAGGTGTAAAACAATATTTAATTTTCGGTGCAGGATACGATACATTTGCCTACCGTCAACCGAGTTGGGCTGAAAAGATACAGATTTTGGAGATTGATCATCCTTTTACTGCAAATGATAAGCAAGTACATCTTAAAAATGCTAATATTACAATACCAAATAATGTTCACTTTATTGAAGCAGATTTCACCAATGAACAGTGGCAAACGGCATTAACCCAAAATACTTCATTTAATGGAAATAAAATTAGCTTTTGCAGTATCCTAGGAGTTGCATATTATCTTTCCAGACAAACATTTAGTGAATTGATTACCGTGCTCAGCTTAATTTTACCAAAGGGAAGTTCAATTGTATTTGATTATCCCGATGAAAATACTTATACCGAAAAAGCAGGAGAACGTGCAAAAAAACAAGCTTTGTTGGCAGGTGCGGCAAACGAAAAGATGCTTGGTAGCTATTCGTACAAAGATATGGAGAAAATTCTTTCAGAACATGGATTTTTAATTTATGAGCATTTAACCCCAATGGAAATGACACAACAATACTTTGAAACCTATAATCAAGCAAACCCTACTCATTATATGACTGCATTCGATAATGTAAATTATTGCCTTGCGGTAAGAAAATAAGTTGTTTTCTATGTAGCTTAGTTAACTGAACAAAACAAAATTCAATTATCCTAAAGCAACCTTTCACCCGAGAGGTTGTTTTTTTATACCCTAAACTAAGAAAGGACTGATGATAATAGATGAAAACTCAAAGCATTGCAACCGAGCCGAGCCTCCAACTCAAAACATTTTTAGACATGATTGCTCCATCGGTGATTAAATTTAATGTGGATCATTTCATTTGTGGAAACACATTTCGATGTGTGTGGGCACTTCGTGAATATCCCACAGTAACTGAAGAACAGGCAATCCTTCGTCATTTAGGTGAAAAAGATGGTGTGACACTGCGTATCTATACAAGACAGGTAACACCAACAGAAGAAAAAAGAATCATTCATAATGCCACAAATAAGAACAGAATGAATACTGCAAATACCAACGATTTGCAAGAAAGCGTCACTGCTGAAAGCAATCTGCAGGATGTGGTTACTTTGGTATCTACCATGCATCGAAACCGCGAACCACTTTTACATTGTGCAGTATATATCGAACTGACTGCAAGCGACTATGACAGCCTAAAGCTATTACAAACTGATGTTTTGACAGAACTTGTTCGAAGTAAGCTGAATGTAGATAGGCTGTTGCTCCGTCAACAACAAGGCTTTTTCTGCGTTGGCCCATCGGGTAGAAATATTTTTGGTAGTCAATTTGAGCGAGTCCTCCCCGCCTCATCCGTTGCAAATCTGTATCCCTTTAATTATTCGGGAAAGACAGATAGCAACGGTTTTTATTTAGGCAGAGATAAGTTTGGCAGTAACATTCTTGTGGATTTCGATAAGCGAGATGATGACAAAACCAACCCTTGTATCTTGATTTTGGGTAATTCGGGACAAGGCAAAAGTTATCTTCTTAAGCTGATTTTATGCAATATCTTAGAGTCGGGTAAAAGTGTAATATGCCTTGATCCAGAACATGAATTCGGTGAACTTGCAGAAAATACAGACGGTTGTTTTGTGGATTTAATGAGTGGGGAGTATATGATAAATCCACTAGAACCGAAAAGCTGGGATGACGGCGGTTCGCCACAGGATAAGGATGCACCCATTGCATTCAGACAAGCAACAAAGCTTAGTCAGCATATTAGCTTTTTAAAAGATTTTTTTCGTTGCTATAAAGACTTTGATGACAGGAATATTGATGTCATTGAAATTATGCTTGGCAAATTGTATTCCAATTGGAATATCAGTGATAACACCGACTTTGCATCCCTTGAATCTAAGGACTATCCCATCCTGTCTGACCTTTATACTCTGATTGAGAAAGAATATAAAGACTATGATAAAGAAAAATATCAGCTTTATACCGCTGAATTGTTACAGGAAATTCTACTTGGACTGCATTCTATGTGTAAGGGTGCAGAGAGTAAGTTCTTTAATGGCTATACCAATATTACTTCAAACAGATTTATTGTGTTTGGTGTAAAAGGCTTATTAAATGCAAGTAAGAATGTAAAAAATGCTTTGCTTTTCAATGTCTTATCCTTCATGAGTGACAAACTTCTTACCGAGGGAAATACGGCGGCCGCCATTGACGAACTGTATTTATTCCTTACAAATATGACTGCCATTGAGTACATCAGGAACTTTATGAAAAGAGTGCGAAAGAAAGAGTCCTCCGTAATTCTGTCCAGTCAGAATTTGGAGGACTTTAATATTGAGGGCATTCGTGAGATGACAAAGCCTTTGTTCTCTATCCCCACGCATCAATTCTTGTTTAATGCCGGCGCTGTAGATTCTAAATTTTATATGGATACCTTACAGCTTGAACAAAGTGAGTACAATCTTATTAAGTTTCCTCAGCGTGGAGTATGCCTCTATAAATGCGGTAACGAGCGATATAACCTTGTTGTTCATGCTCCGGCATACAA
Organism: Inediibacterium massiliense; assembly: GCF_001282725.1. Taxonomy (NCBI): domain Bacteria; kingdom Bacillati; phylum Bacillota; class Clostridia; order Peptostreptococcales; family Thermotaleaceae; genus Inediibacterium; species Inediibacterium massiliense. The sequence continues at coordinate 88,888 of NZ_LN876587.1, forward strand.
GGAAAAATTGTTTGGAAAGGCAGGAGGTAGATAGATGGCGGCTATTTCGGGAGCAGCTCTTGCCAAAGCAGCCACTGCGGTTTTATCTAATGACAAAATCAGAAAAGGGGTTGGGTGGATTGTCGTGGCAATCCTTTCCCCTATCATTGTAACAATAGCTTTAATTCTTGCAATTCTTTCAGGAACAGCAAGTCACAACAGCACAGCATTGGAATTATCCTTTAACGGTGGTGCTATATCTGAAAAAGTACCCGTGGAATTCAGAACGCATATTGAAGATATGCGTTACAGCTTTGGCTTTCTTGACTATGATATTAAAAGTATCAACAGCAAAACAGAAGATGACGAAAGCCTTGATTCGGTAAGAGTTAAGGCTATTTTTTATGCTCTGTATTTCGGCGATGAACGCCCATCCCTTATTAATACTTTGCAGTTTGCAGATTGCTTTGTTGTTTACGAAAAAAGAACTCGCACAGTTACAAATAAAGATGGCAGTACCAGTAAAGAAACCTACACTGTAGCTGTTCCCATTAAGGAACTGTCAGTTATTTATGAAAACATTGCTAAAGTAATGGGAATAACCGCAACAGCTGATGATAGAGCCAATGCTACAGAAATCTATTACCGTATTAAATACGGCAGACCGGCGCCTACCTATGGGAAGGGGTTTGACGATTTTACCAATGGACTTCCCATTTCTGATGTTCCGTTCGTAGGTGTAGATGGATTTACCGAACCTGTGGCAAATTGGAGAAGTTCGGTGACCAGTGAGTTCGGCTATCGTAAAGACCCATTCACAGGACAGATGAAAGGGCATGGGGGTATCGACATTGGAAAGCCAAAAGGTACTCCGATATATTCTGCTCTTGACGGAACGGTTATGCTTGTACGCTACTCCAATACAGGCTACGGATACCATGTGATGGTGGATCATGGCGGAGGGTTTCTTACCCTTTATGGGCATTGCTCAAAGTTACTTGTAAGTGAGGGGCAAAAGGTATCAGCAGGAACAAAGATTGCCGAGGTAGGTACTACAGGCAGAAGTACAGGGAATCATCTGCACTTTGAAATCCGCATAAACGGAGAAAAACAAAATCCAAGAAGTTATTTACCATAAGAGAAAGGGAGATTTTATGCTTAAAACAAATGCAACTTTCGAAAGAAAATGCTCTGCTATTCAAACGCAGACTTGTGTGATTGAAGCTGTAGAGCAAATGGAACATGAAAAATTTAAAGAGTTTTCTAATGGCTTGCTTGAGGACAGACAGTTTATTGCAGACCACAAAGAGGATATGTTTGTTGATTCTAATGGTGTAATTCACGGACTGCTTGTTCTTGATGTGGAGGATGGTGACGGTATTCTAATTGATTCAAGTGGATATAACTATGCAAGATACAGTGCATTCATGCCCAATATCAAGCCTTATCTGGATGATCAGATTGCTCTTACAGCAGACAAAATTATAAAAGATGCTATAACAAATGCAGAGAACGGTAGATGGATTTTTGACATTGAAGATGCCAGTGAATGCTACGAAATCCATATCAAGGAGAACAATGGTATCGGTGGCATGCTGATTTCGGCCCTTCGTAAAAGACAAGAACTTGCCGAAATTGTGGTGGAGGATAACTGTTTTAATATAACTCTTGATTCTGAGTACTGTAATAAGATAAAGGAAAATGAGCAAGATTTGGAGAATAATGATACATGGGAAGAAAGTGTAATTACAGAAAATAAAATAAAAGTTGTAAAAATGGATGTAGGTATGCCCCCAGTGGTAAAAGAAATTGAGAATACTCTTGCGGCATTACAAGCAGAAGTTGGTGGACTCATTGAATGTGTTTACCTCGATGATGGATGTCTTGCTGTTGTCAATGAGGAAGGAAAACTAAACGAAATGGAACCAAACAGACGCTTGGGCTCAGATATTATCTGTGGTCCATTTTTTATTTGTGGCGATAGTGATGATGGTGAATTTGTATCACTTGATGACAAACAGGTAGAACAATATACCCAGATGTTTTCTGATGTTCCCTCTTTTACAGGAGAAGAACCAGAACTGGAGCCACGAATGACGTTTATAAGTTTTGATTTTTAGGAGGATGAGTGGAATGAAAAAAGCAACTTTAACCTTAACGTTTGAAAAGGAAAAACTGAATGCACTTGAGTTTTATATGGAGAAAAAGGATGCTGAATTGCAAAACGAACTCTCCGATATTGTTCAAAAGCTGTATGAGAAATATGTACCACAGCCTACCCGAGAGTATATCGAAGACAGAATTGCAAAGGAGACTAAGCCGACAAAGGCTAAAAAACCGATAACTACATCGCAATCCAATAACGACAATTCATAAGAAACAGATAATCGACCACGTTGCCACCTGTGTGCCCTTTTGTGCGACTTAAACACCATAGATAGGATAAGTATACCCCTTGGAAGAATTGAGGGCGATTTGGGCAAGGTTTTGCGAAATGCCAAATAAGATATAAACTTAAGCACCACTCAACATCAAATCAGATGTGAACCCACCGTTCGATTTAGGTGCGGGATAAAGAGAGGTGGTCGCAAGCGACCGCCTCTCGGTCACAAAGCTCGGCAGTGCCGAGCTTTTCTCGCATTTTAGTTAGGTGGTCGGAAAACAACTTTTGTGATGCTTAGGTGGTCAGCAATCAATGAAAAGACCGTGATTACGGCATTTTCAAGGTGGTCAAACAGGTGGTTTCGATGATTAGGAGTGATATTTTGAAAGAACCACAAAACAAGAATAAGAAAAGAACAGCGGTTTGGCTGTATCCAGAAACATTTGAAAAGATGGATCATTTATTGCAAGAGGATAATTGTAATAACCGCAGTGAGTTTATTGAAAAGGCCTTGACTTTTTATATGGGATATTTGGTTAGTAATCAAACAACAGATTATCTTTCTAAAATTCTATTGGGAGCAATTCAAGGTACACTTAGGGAAACGGAAAATCGTCAATCAGCAAATCTCTTTCGCTTGTCGGTAGAAATGAGTATGATGATGAATATTCTTGCCGCCGGACTTGAAATCAGTGATGAAGATTTGCGAAAACTTCGTGGCAGATGTGTTGCCGAAGTAAAAAGAAATAAAGGCAGAATTAATATGGAGGATGCAGTAAAGTATCAAATGGGTAATGGGGAATAAGAAAGAAGGGAGATTTATATGCCAAGGATAATTTTTAAATGTCCTTATCTAAAAGGCGGTAATAATACAGCACATCTATCCAATCTTGTAAAATACATTGCAACAAGAAGTGGTGTGCAAAAGTTTAGTGCTGAAAATAAAAATCTCCCAGCGACAAAAAAGCAGGCAGAGCTTATCAAAAATATCTTGAAGGAGTTTCCTGACAGTAAAAACTTATTTGAGTATGAAGATTATATTCAAAACAAAACAATTGAAAATGCATCAGACTTTATTTCCATAGCATTAGAACACAACCTTGATGTAACAGCGAAGAAAGAAAATTACGTGGATTACATTGCAAATCGTCCAAGGGTAGAAAAATTATCTTCCCATGGTTTATTTACAAGCGGAACAGAAAAAATAGTTCTCTCAAAGGTTGCGGAAGAAGTTGCTCATCACGAGGGAAATGTTTGGACACCAATTATCTCATTAAGGCGAGAGGATGCTATAAGCACAGGATTTGATAACGTAGAAAAGTGGAAAGACTTTCTTGAATCCTACGTACCAACCATTGCTGATAACTTAAAAATTCCGATTGAACACTTTAAATGGTACGCAGCTTTTCATAATGAGAACCACCACCCTCATGTTCACATGATTTGTTACTCCACAGATATTCGCAGAGGATATCTCACAAAGGATGGTATCAAAAATATAAAGTCTGGATTGGTTTCAAATATCTTTCAAAATGAGATGAAAGAAATCTATACGGAGCAAAGTCACCGAAGAGATGATTTAAAAGCAGAAAGCAAAAAAATATTGCTTCAGCTGATTACAGAAATGAAAAACGGAAATGTTCAAAATCCGAAGATAGAGTTGTTACTCCTTGAACTTGCTGAAAAGCTTAAGCATACCAAAGGCAATCGAGTCTACGGCTATTTATCCCCAAAACTAAAAAATATCGTGGACAGTATTGTAGATGAGCTTGCAAAAGAAAAAACAGTTTCAGATGCATATAGCTTGTGGTATGAAATGAGAAATGAGGTGCTTAAAAGTTATTCCGATAAGCTTACTGACCCTATACCGCTTTCTAAGCAAAAGGAATTTAAGTCAATTAAAAATTTTATTATCTCTGAGGCAGATAAACTATCGAAAGGTGAAATCAACTTAACAGAACTTGAAGAAATTGAAGCTGATGGAGAAAAATATGAAAATACTTTAACTGAATATTTCGTTGATAAAGATTCTGAAGAACCCAGTGAGATGTCTGATTTTATAATGGATGAAACAGAAGATGACAGCAAAGACGAACCTTGTACATCATACATAAAATGGTCTGAAGATTATAAAAAGGCTCGAAAGTTTTTGTTTGGTACAGAAAATGAAGACCCCGACTTTGAAAAGGTAATGGAATTTTTAAAATCAGAATCCGAAAAAGGCAATGTGCTTGCTGTTTTTGATATAGGACGAATGTATGCAGACGGTCTTGGTGTTGAAATAAATGCAGAACAGGCAAAGAACTATTATACAAAGGCTCTTGAGGGCTTTCAATTTGTTGAGAATAAAAAACCATGGAAATACACCCAGTACCGCATTGGCAAAATGTTTGCACAAGGGCTTGGGACAGAACAAAATTATGAAAATGCTGCGGATTGGCTTTCAAAATCATCTGCGGAGAAATATAAGTTTGCCGAGTATTCCCATGGTGGACTTTACTATTGTGGGCAAGGTGTAGATCAAAACTTTGAAAAAGCCTTTGAACTTTATTTGCGATCTGCAAAGCAAGGCTTTCCGTATGCGGATTTTGAAGTTGCAAAAATGTTTCGTGACGGTACAGGCACAGAAAAAGATGAAAATCAAAGCAATATTTATTTTCAAAAAGCATTTGTAGGCTTTGAAAGTTTAGAAAAACAAAGCAGAGATGATAAACTTCAATACCGTCTTGGTTGGATGCTGCAGAATGGAATCGGAACTGAAAAGGATATTGTGAGAGCAAAAGAATATTTCCAAAAGTCCGCAAAACTTGGAAATACATTTGCTTGCTATTCTCTTGCAAAAATTATTCTTTTAGAAGAAAATCCCACAGAGGAAGAAATAAAATCAGCAATCGAGTATTTTAAAACTGCATCTCAAAGTGGCAACCCATTTGCACAGTATGCTCTTGCTAAACTTTATTACGAGGGAAAATATATAGGGCAGGATATATCAAAAGCGATTGAAATGTTTACACATTCAGCCGAACAGGAAAATGAGTGGTCAGAATACCAACTTGGGAAAATATATTTGACAGAAGAAAACTTTAAAGATATTACTTCTGCCACTCGATGGCTTAAACAATGCGCAGAAAAAGGCAATCAATTTGCTCAGTATGTTCTCGGAAAACTATATCTCAAAGGTGAAGAAATTCCGAAAGATGTTGAAAAAGCATTGAAGTATCTTACTTCATCAGCGGAACAAGGCAACCAGTTTTCACAGTACATTCTTGGCAAGATATATTTAATCGGTCAAGATGTGGCAAAGGATAAAGAAACTGCTGTAAAATGGTTTACTCTATCGGCAGAACAAGGTAACGAGTATGCAAAGTTTTTTCTTGAAAATATGGATAAGTGGCATGAGTCATCAGTAAGTTTTGCAGTTTCAAGGTTATTGCATCATATGAGCCGAATTTTCGAGGATAACATGCCAAAGCACAAATCACCTATCGGTCTTACGGTAGACAGTAAGCTTCTTAGGAAGTTAAAGCAAAAGAAAATGGCGCAAGGCCATAAGCAAGATGACCATGAGCAAAATATGAGTTTGTAATATGCAGTCTTTCAAAACGGAAAGACTGTTATTTTTTTACCCCAAAACAATATGGAAAGGATTTTATTATGAAAAACAAGCAGAAAAATACTCATTCCAGTTCCAATGTACTTGAAAAACAGAATCAAAAACCAAACATGAAAGGCTATCCCGTTAAAAGGATAGCCTTTCATCGTAAAGTTGGTAAAAAAGCATAAGGAGGGGTTGTATGGGTAAGTATATTCATTTTACTGAAGAAGAAAAACGGCAAGCAAATAACGTTGACCTTGAATATTTCCTCCGCCAAAAAGGTGAAACATTGCTACCATCAGGCAGAGAAAAAAGATTAAAGAGTGATCACAGCATTACTGTTCGAGGCAATGAATGGTACGATCATGCAACGGAAAAGGGTGGTCTTGCTATTGATTTTGTGCAAAACTTTTACGGTTTATCTTTTCCCGATGCGGTAACCATGCTCCTTGGTGGTGAGATGGGTAAAGTTTATCATTGTGCTGAAAAGAAAGAAGAAGTTAAAAAGCCATTTAAACTTCCACCACAGAACAAGGATATGCGGAGAACCTTTGCCTATCTCATTAAGCACAGATGTATTGATAGCGATGTGGTTAGTTTTTTTGCCAAAGAAAAATTATTGTATGAAAGCTGTGAAAAGTCTAATAATGGAACAAAAGAATATCACAATGTAATTTTTGTTGGGCTAGATGAAAATTGTGTGGCTCGTCATGCGCATAAGCGTGGCATCTATACTAATGGTAAAGGTTACAAAGGGAATATTTACAGCAGTAATCCTTGTTACAGTTTCCACTTCTGTGGAACAAGTGACATGCTCTATGTGTTTGAAGCACCCATTGATATGCTGTCTTTTATCAGCCTACATAAAGACAGCGATTGGAAACAGCACAGTTATGTTTCCCTCTGTGGACTTTCGGAACAGGCAATGCTCAAACAGTTGGAGATTAACCTTCAAATTAAAAAAGTAGTTTTGTGTTTAGATAATGATAAAGCTGGAATTAATGCGTGTGAGAAGTTTGAAAATTTGTTATATGAACAAGGTATATTGGCTTCTCGTATTTCCCCTATGCTTAAAGATTTCAACGAGGATTTACAGGAAAACGCAAAGGAACAGATTCAAAGCTTTGAAATTAACATGGCATAAAAATAATACTCCCGAGAGATCTTCTCTTGGGAGTATACAAAATCTTTATTCGCTTACGATTTCAAGTGTATTGCTCATAAACTGCACCGCAAATTATAGTTTATTCTTTTTGCCAACTTTCTACTACTAATTCATAATAGTAATTGGCTAAACACTCTAAACAATTACTAATGTTTTCTGCTAATTTTATAAAATTTTCTATATCAACAACCACGTTATCATATGTTTTTAAGTAGAAATGGTACTCATTACGATTGTTTAAAGGGTATCTGCTAAAGTCAATGTTAAAAAATGCTTTGTTAATATCATCATCCATTATATTAGTTGAAATTTCATCAATATAGGCTTCCAAACAAACTATCATTTTTTCAAACTCATCTTTTCCTCGTCCATACCCGAATCCAAACTCTATGATTTTATTTTTTATTGTTAGCCAATTGCCCCTTATATCATGATTTTCTTTGAATTTTGAATTGTATCCAAGTAAAATATTTAAACTCCAGCAAATTGATTTTTCATATAACTCAATTGCATGATTAGTAGCAAATAGAATAGGGAAAATAATGGCATCTGCCTTCTTATCATCATTATTTGTTAGACATTGTTCTGCTAATAGAATTGCACTTTGGAAATATCCTTCTGCAATTACATTCATATTTTGAATTGGTTCATGTTGATTAGTTCTCCAATTCATATATGCATTTTTATTAATATCTGAATTATAGCTAAATAGTTTTTTTATCAAATTCTCTCTTCTCCTTCAAATTTTATATGTATTGTTAAGCGAAATGAATATTACATTGAGTACCGATTGAACATTACCATTTGTGACCAGTTTTTGTATATTATACTACTAAAAATTACAAATAGAAAGGAGCGTTTTTTATGACCTTTTTCCCAGACATGGATATGCTTTTCAACTCACCCGTTATAACCTTGTTAGGAGTAGGACTTCTGATGTTCTTTGTCATTGGGGGTCTTTCTATGATTGCCCACTTTTATACCCTCAACGGAATTAAAAATAAAACTGTTGGTGACGGTCAGCACGGTGTGGCAAGGTTTGCAACTAAAAAAGAAATTACTCAAGTTTATCATCCTGTAACCTTCCAAGTTGCCGATTGGCGAAAGGGCGAAAATCTTCCAAAGAAGCAAGGCTTAGTTGTCGGATCAACGGGAAGAAAAGGAACTGTCACTGCACTTGTAGATACAGGTGATGTTCATTGCTTAATGATTGGTGCAGCAGGTGTTGGTAAAACTGCATTCTTTTTATACCCGAATCTTGAATATGCCTGTGCCAGTGGTATGAGTTTTATAACTACTGATACCAAAGGTGATTTAGCAAGGAATTATGGAACTATCGCAAAAGAAAACTATGGCTACAATATTGCTGTCATTGATTTGCGTAACCCTACAAGAAGTGATGGAAACAACTTACTGCACCTAGTTAATAAGTATATGGACATATATCTTGCCGACAATAAAAAATTTTATGCTAAAGCCAAAGCTGAAAAGTATGCAAAGATTATTGCAAAAACTATTGTATCTCCCGATGGTAATAATGCCGCAATGGGACAAAATGCATTCTTCTATGATGCTGCAGAGGGACTTCTCACAGCGGTGATATTACTCATTGCTGAATACCTACCACCTACTGAAATTGATGGACAATTAGTAGATAAAAGACACATTGTATCGGTGTTCAAAATGGTACAAGACTTGATGGCGCCAAGTCAAGTGAAAGGAAAGAGTCAGTTTCAGCTGTTGATGGATAAGTTGCCATTAACCCATAAAGCAAAGTGGTTTGCGGGAGCGGCTCTTAACTCAGCAGAACAAGCAATGGCATCTGTTCTCTCCACTGTACTGTCAAGACTCAATGCTTTTTTGGACACGGAGATGGAGCAAATTCTTTGTTTTCATTCCTCCATAGATGCTGAAACTTTCTGCAAAGAAAAGTCGGCAATCTTTCTTATACTTCCAGAGGAAGATAACACAAAATATTTTATGGTGTCATTATTTTTACAGCAGTTCTATCGTGAAATGCTTATGGTAGCGGATGAACACGGTGGTAAGCTCCCAAACCGTGTGATGATTTATGCCGATGAAATTGGAACTATCCCAAAGATTGAGTCATTTGAAATGATGCTGTCAGCGGGACGTTCCCGAAAAATTTCAGTTGTACCTATCATTCAGTCTTTTGCACAGCTTGATAAGAATTATGGTAAAGAAGGCTCAGAGATTATCACAGATAACTGTCAGTTGACGATATTCGGTGGCTTTGCACCTAACTCTGAAACAGCACAGGTGCTTTCCAAAGCTTTGGGTAGCAGAACTGTCATGAGTGGCAGTATCAGCCGAGGTAAAAACGATCCTTCACAATCATTGCAGATGATAGAACGCCCACTCCTAACTGCAGATGAACTGAAATCATTGCCCAAAGGTAGCTTTGTTGTCATGAAAACAGGTGCCCATCCTATGCAGACTAAGTTAAGGTTATTTCTTGATTGGGGTATTACCTTTGAAAAGTCACATGAAATAGAGGAAAAATCTCATCGTAAAGTTTACTATGCAGATAAGGAAGAATTAGAGCAGAACATTATTAAATCTTTTTCTGACAGTGAGATAGAAGATGAGGTTATATCCTCTGCAAATAAAAAACATGGAGGTATAAATCATACTGCAATAAAAGAGCAGGCTGAAGAAACAGCATTAAAGCGTAAAACAGTATTAAGACCGTAAGGAAGAAGGTGTTTATATGAGTTTTTTTGGAAGTCTTTATCGTGAGGATTTGCCACCAAGGGCAAAGACTGTCTATATGTACTTAAAAGACCGCAGCAATAAGGATGGTGAATGTTGGCCCGCAGTCAAAACCATAGCAAAGGACACCTCACTATCTATCAGCACAGTAAAAAGAGCCATAGCGGATTTAATCCGTTATGGCTTACTAATTAAGGAATATCGTTACAGAGAAAACGGCAGTCATACTTCAAACCGATATTTTATAAAAGAACTAAAATAATAAAATTGTGTTTTAGCTCTTTGTTCAAAAATATGGCTTTCCGCCAAGAGGGTAATATGCTTTGTTTGTGAACGAAGTCTGCGTTCATAGTGGACCACCCAGAAGGAGTCACTCTAAGGAAGTTTATAGGCAGAGAAAGAAGTATAAGCAATAAACATAATTCGTATGAGAAAGATAATGTTTAACATGAATAAGAGATAATAAGGTATGTTTTTTATATTTTAACCTTCCTTAAAAAGTCCCCTCTAGGATAATCGGGAAGTCTAAAGTCATATCCAAGGCGGTTCATTTCTTGCATTTTAATGAGCAGCAGGTTCATATGAGAATTGAGCATGCAAGCAATCTGCTCAATGTTATATCCGTCCATTGCTAACTCGTAAACTTCTTCATTATCAAGAAGAAGATGGGACGCAAAGACGTTTGCCTCGTATTCTGTAATGCTTCGCATATCAAAAAGATTAAACTCCTTTAATCCAGTTGTGGCGAGTTGTCTATGTAAATGATCGTGACCGAGTTCATGGGCAAGAACAATATTATTCATATGCTCGTCAAGGTTATTATTCAAAAGTATAATTCGTTGTTTCCATTGATAGGTATACATACCGAGTAAATCTTCAAGAGAAGCATAATAAACTTTTATTCCCTGACTTTTAGCAATTTGTTGAACTTTGTGAGAACCGCATTTGCGTTTCAGAAGTTCAACTTTTTTATATATTTCAACTGAGTTAATCAAGCCAACACCTCCAACAAAAGGGCAGTTTTTTATCTCATTAGGAATAATAAACTATCAGAAGATGATTTAAGGTCTGAATTTCTTTGGTGTGTATTTTTTATTATCTTCTTTTGCATCCCAATAAGCTTGCTGTAATGCTTGCATAACAGCATCTTTATCTGTTTCGGATAACTCACCACCGGCAAATAAACCGCCGATTTCAGATACTAATTCCTGAGCTTGCTTTGCACCTCGAGAACCGTATTTCTCTTTGGCTTCTGCAATAAATTCTTCATCTTCCGTAAGCAGATAATTCACATCGATATGAAAATAATCTGCCAACATAGAATAGATTTCTCTTTTTTTGGGGTAGCTTTTACCAGTTTCATAACTGATGATTGTACGCAGTGAAACACCGATTTCTTTCGCTAAGTCCGTCTGTGTAAGTCCTTTATCCTTTCGCAGATCTCTGAGTTTCTCTCCAAACTTCATATAGTCCTCCTTGAATGTGAAGTTAAATTTCACAAAATACATTACTACATATTGACAAAAGTAGGTAATCTTCATATAATATAAATGTGAAGATAAACTACATATTTATATTACTTCAATCTTCACATTTTGTCAACGAATTTAATGGTATGGAAAATATTACATTATCTTGAATCAACCCAATATTTAAAACGGAGGACTGCTATGAGAGTTACCAGAACAATGAGAAATATTTCGCTTATGTATGAAGGCATGCATCTCAATGAAGAACAAGTTTTTCATAAGGCTAAACTGTTGTTAGATATCTATCGTGATGTTGTATGGAAAACTCTGAGAGAGGCTGATTACATAAAAGAAATATGTGAATCTTACTATAGCAATGATTTGAATGTTGCCTTAACTTATTTAGCTAATTTTGCACCGACAGAGCAAAAAGAAGAATTTAAGAATAAGGTTTCCTACATATTTGAAACATCTTGGATGATTGAACTTATTGATACCGCAATGATTAAAATATATGATTATCCTGCAAATGGAAAGCTTTATCATGAAATATTATCCAAATGCTATATAAATTCCGCAACATTCAATGGGCAGGAACTGCTTGAATGTTTATCTATGGAAAGGACAAGCTTTTATGTGAGAAAAAAAGAAGCCATTAAATTATTTGGAGTTGCACTTTGGGGGTATGCACTTCCAAGATACAAGGCTGTTTTTATTGGTAATCACAGTGAAGAAGATAATTATAATTACTTTTGCAAACATGCAGACTAAATGCGAACTAAATACGAACTAATCACGCACTGACTTTGGACATTGCATATTCTATAATGTGTATTGTGGGATGGGTACGAAATAAAATAACTGATAAGCCTCGACTATAAAAAAGTCGGGGCTTTTTTATACCCATTTTTCATAATACGGCAGTAAGAAAGCCGGGAGTAACAGAAATGTTATTCTCGGCTTTTTTTGCGCCATTTTTAGGAGGAAAAATGGATAAGCCAAATCGTTGGTTTCGGTGTCGTTCTCCGCCTTTCTGATTTTGATTCTAAACATTTCAAAATTCAGAAACGGAGGAAATAAAAATGTTTGATAACACAAACCCTTACTATTTGCAAATTCATGCAGATGAAAATACAAAGCGATACTATGCAGCTTTTGTTGATGAGGAAGGTAAAAAAATTGAAGTCGAAATAAGTGTAGCAGTTGCGAAATTGCTATTTCAGACTTTTGTTAGAAAAGAAAGAAATTTAAGACGTTCCGATGAAAGAAATCTTGAGCATTCTGAACTAAATGAGCAAATCTTATATCAAAGAGCCTTACATAAACCAGAATCATTGGAAGATACAGCTTTTTTGAATTTGCAAAAAGAAAAGCTATGGCGAGCAATTGATACATTACCTAAAATTCAACGAAGAAGATTGATTTTATACTACTTTGAAGGCTTTACTTATGAGCAGATTGCCAAAATTGAGGGGTGCTCCTTTAGAGCAATAAAATACAGTGTAGATTGTGCAAAGGAAAACCTAAAAAAATATTTTCAAAAATAATTCAAGATTAGACTTCAAAAAAGTCTTCTAAGTGTGGAAACAGGTGAAGGGATATTTTCTCTTCCCTGTTTTCTATTTTGAAAAAAGGTTAGCACCTTGAAAACTGAATATCCGATTTCATAAATACGTTAGCTGATGAGCCTTGATCGGAAAAGCAACCTTGATAGATGCGCGATAACCTCCTGTAAAATCAGAACAATCCGTGAAAATGGATTGTTTCTTCTGAATTTTATAAATGCGGCCAACATAAGGAGCGAGCGGGTCCGTCTGATTATGAAACAATTTGTAGTGGATTGTATTGCCATAACTTTATCAGCCTATAATGATACTTCTGTCCAGCCACAGACTCACGCAATGGGGGCAGCTTGCAGAGATCCTGCAGGAGGTGAGATTCCTATGATGAGAATTAACTACTCTCAGTTTATGCAAATCGCCTAGTACTTGGGAAGTAGTGTCGAATAAAGTACAGAAACAAAAGTATAACTGATTTAATGTCAGAAGCAATGGGGATTACCTATGCTTTATCTGCTTTTGCAGTTGCAAACTTAGACAGCGGTAATCCCTATTTTTGTGGTATTAAGGATAATTATTCAGGAATGGAGGTAAAGAATATGGATTTAATCAAAATAGGTTCTGAAATTGCAAAAGAGCATGAAATGACAATAGAACAATCTCAAAACGAGGTGCACTATAAAATGTCAATTAAGTTTCTTGATATTCTAAAGAGAAAAGGAATTGTTTCTGATGTTGAGTATGCACAAATAGATGAATTAAACCGCCAATCCTTTTCTCCATGCCTTGCGAAAGTATATGTGTAAAAACACTTGCTATTATAATTGCTTTGGGGTATTGTGTGTTACTAACAGAAGGCTTACTTCTGGGAAAGGAGGAAAACTACATGGCTAAAAAGGTTAAAACCATAGAACCTGTAAGACAGAAAGTTTTGCAGGAATTAAGACCAAAGAAAAGAGTTTGTGCTTACTGCAGAGTCAGCACCGATAGTGCAAAACAGCATACTTCCTATGTTGCTCAAACAGAGTATTATAAAGAATACATTGAAAAAAGAGTGGAATGGGAATTTGTAGGAATATTTGCAGATGAATCAAGTGGAACCAAGGTGAAAAATCGTGATGAATTTCAGAGAATGATAACGGAATGTGAAAAAGGAAACATCGACCTCATCATTACAAAATCCATCACAAGGTTTGCAAGAAATACCATAGACAGCATTGAAACAATTCGAACTCTGAAATCCCTTGGGATAGCGGTATACTTTGAAAAAGAGAATATCAATACGATGTCTGAACAGAGTGAGCAGATGCTGACAATCCTAAGCTCAATTGCACAAGGTGAATCGGAAAGCATCTCCACAAATAATTGCTGGGGTATTCAAAAAAGATTCGGGGATGGAAGCTACGTACCAAGCTGTGTAGCATATGGCTATACCAAGGATGAAAATGGTGAACTTATTATCAAAGAAGATGAAGCGGAGATTATCCGAAGAATTTATAACGAATACTTAAGCGGAAAAGGCAGTTATGCAATTGCCCGAGACTTAACTCGTGACAATATACCAACCATCCGAACAGCAGAAAAATGGAATGATAGTGTAGTAAAGGAAATTCTGCAAAATCCAATTTATAAGGGAGAATTACTGCTACAAAAAACATATACAACAGATGTACTCCCCTTCACAAAAAAGAAAAATTATGGAGAGCTACCCATGTACTCCGTGAAAAATAGTCATGAACCTATTATTACAAAGGAACAAGCAGAAAGAGTTCGGGAAATTTATGAGTACCGAAGAGTGCAGATGGGCATGGATGACAGCAGTAAATACCAAAACCGTTATGAATTCAGCAGTAAAATCATCTGCAAAGAATGCGGTGGAACATTCCGCAGACAGAAAATCTATATCGGCAAGCCTTACGAGAAAATACAATGGTGCTGCATCACACATATTGAAAATAGTAAAAAGTGTACTATGAAAGCCGTAAGAGAGGATATTATCAAAGATGCCTTTCTAACCATGTGGAATAAGCTTGTAAGCAACTACAGTGAAATCCTCTATCCCCTCTTGGAATCCTTGAAAAGATTAAGGGCGAATAAAGAACAGGAAGAAGAAATTCTTACACTTAACAATAAAATATCGGAGTTAATGGAGCAGAGCCATATCCTACAGCGAGTCATGCTAAAAGGATATATGGACTCTGCTATTTTTATGGAAAAGCAGAATGCCATTAACATTGAAATTGAGGAATACAAGAAAAAACGAAATGTTCTCCTTGAGAGTAATGGTTATGAAAAAGAGATTGAGGGAACAAACAGGATACTGCAGATTATAAAATATAACCCTGTAATCATGGACGATTACCAAGCAGAACTGTTTATCCATACGGTAGATAAAGTCCTAATCGGGAAAAATGATGATATTACATTCAGACTGATTAATAATCTTGAACTGACGGAATACATAGCAAAGAGGTGAGCACAAATATGCAAACACATATGCCCATTGGCTACAAGATGGTGGATGGCAAAATACAGATAGATAAAGAAAAATCCAAAATCGTAAAAAAGATTTACTCAGAATACTTAAAAGGAAAATCCTTATTAGCGATAGCAAAAGAACTAAGTAAAAAAGAAGTGCCGAATGCAAATAACAAGACCAATTGGACACACGGTGCTATAGGAAGAATACTTGAAAACATTAAATATATGGGTGACGAAATTTATCCCAAATTAATTGACAAATCCACCTTCGATAAGGTTCAAATTAAGAGAAAACAGAAAGAAAATCAGCTTGGACGTACAGCACAGCCAAACAGCATGAAAAACCAAAGCCTATTTGCAAACAAGATATTCTGCGGTGAATGCGGTGAGCCATATCGAAAGTACACGGAACATTCGGGTAAGGCATCGGAAAAGAGCAGATGGAAATGTAAAAAATATATATTTAAGAATCGAGTACTATGCAAAAACCTCTTTTATACGGATGAGGAATTAAAATCAATATTTATTAGTGCAGTAAATAAGCTTATTAAAAATCAACGCTTACTAGACAAACCCCATAAAAAAGAGCTACCGAAAATGAGCAAAGAACTGCTTGCGATAGAAGATCAAATACATCAGCTTGAAGAAGATGAGGAATTTTCATCTCAAGAGTTGGCAGATCTAATATTTAAAAGAGCAGAACTTACCTATAGCACTTCCAAGGTAGATGACTACGAAGTGCAGACACAAAAAATAAAAGAGCTGTTAATCGGTCAAAACCAATTAACAGAGTTTGATGAGGAATTATTCAAAGGTATGATAGGCAAAATTACCATCTATCAAGACAGCAAAGTGGAAACACAATTTATAAACGGACTGAAAATCAGCGAGATTTTAGAATACAAGCGAAAGGATGAGAAAAATGGCTGTAGCCAAAAAGACAGTGGCAATCATACCGCCACAAATGAAATATGACAGACAATTAAGAGTAGAGCAGAAAACACTGCGTGTAGCCGCCTACTGCCGAGTAAGCACCTTGCTGGAACAGCAGGAAGGCAGTTACGAGGCACAGGTTGATTACTACACCAATAAAATAAACAGCAACCCAAATTGGAAATGCGCCGGCATATTTGCTGACGATGGAAAATCAGCAACGCAGACAAGTAAACGTGATGACTTTAATGCCATGGTTGATGCTTGCATGAATGGTAAAATAGACTTAGTGCTAACGAAATCGGTCAGTAGATTTGCCAGAAATACAGTAGATGCCTTACAAAATATCAGAAAGCTGAAAGAGAAAAATGTTCCTGTCATATTTGAAAAAGAGGGCATCAACACCATGGAAAGTGGTGGAGAACTGCTAATCACCATACTCAGCAGTCAGGCACAAGAGGAAAGCCGAAACATCAGTGAAAATACAAGATGGGGTTTGACGAGAAGATTTGAAAACGGCATCATATCGGTAAACCATAAAAAGTTCTTAGGCTACACCAAAGATGAAAACGGCAACCTTGTAATAGTACCCGAAGAAGCAGTTATTGTAAAAAGGATTTTTCGGGAGTATCTTGAGGGCAGTAGTATCGTTCAGATATGCAAAGACTTAGAAAAAGATGGTATTAAGACTGTCACAGGACTTGAGCAGTGGCATCCGGGAACCATCAACAAAATGCTCTCAAATGAAAAATTCTGCGGTGATGCTCGTATGCAAAAGACTTATACAGTAGATTTTCTAACCAAGAAAAGGGTGAAAAATGATGGATATGTCAGACAGTACTATATAGAAGATAACCATGAGGCAATCATTCCAAAGGAGTTATTCCACCAAGTACAGGCAGAAAAAGCAAGGCGAGCAAGTTTAAATAAAGCTGCAGTTACAAGAAAAAAGAACAAGGAATTAAAGGAGAAAAGCAAATATAGTTCTAAATACGTACTTACGGATCTGATGGTATGTGCAGAGTGCGGCCATGCCTACCGCAGGCAGATATGGTCCAAGTATGGTCAAAAATCGGCAGTATGGAGATGTGAGGACAGGCTGAAGCAAGGCAAGAAATCAAGATGTCAGAACTCACCTACCCTAAAGGAAGAACAGCTCCATGATGCAATTATGAAAGCAATAAATACTGTAGTAGAAAATACAGGTGAATTTATAGGGACCTTCAGAGAAAACGTAATAAGAGTTATAGGTAACTACAGTACCCAAGGTGTTACAACCGAATATGACGAACAGATAGAAAAACTGCAACAGCAGATGCTTACACTCATAGAAAATAACGCAAAACAAGGAGCTGTCAGCGAAGAATTCGATGAAGAATATAAGAAACTGTCTGAGAAGATAAATGGGCTGAAAACAGCGAAAATAAAGACGGTGCAAGCACAGAAAAATGCAGAAAGTTATGTACAAAGAGTTGAGGAATTAGACAAGACGATAGGCAATGTTAACCCACAGGTAAGGGAGTTTGATCAAGACCTTGTGAAAAGTCTGATATCTGCCATCAGGGTACATAAGGGCATGAAGCTAGAAATACAGTTCCACTCAGGAATAGTGGTAAAACAAGAAGTGGACTACTATGAATAGGCATACCACCAATGCCATAGGAAGATTTAGCTGTTTGCAAATTATTTTATTTTATGTTGTTTTAACAACATAAATGTTGTGAAATTCATGATAATATTGTGTAAACAAACAAATATACAACATTATAACTAGTGATTCTAAAAAGGAGATGTTCTTATGAAGTATTTTGTAAACGAAAGTTGTATCGGGTGTGGGTTATGTGCAATTGCTTGTCCAGAGGTTTTTGAAATGACGGACGCAGGGGTCGCAATTGCTTCCAAAGAAGAAGTTTCCGTAGACGTACTGGATGCAGCAGCACAGGCACAAAGTGGTTGTCCTGTGAATGCCATCGAAAGCGATGATTAAGGAGGTTATATATGAATTACATAAAAAATATAGAACATGAATCAGCATTGTGTTTAAAAGATGAGGTTTCTGTTCAGGCTGGGCAAATTGTAAGTAAAACCCTAGCTCAGAATCCTCATGTCAGCATTACTCTTTTTGCATTTTCAAAAGGGGAGGAAATCAGCTCCCATGATTCTAGTGGGGATGCAATGGTTTTGGTACTGGAAGGCACAGGGCAGTTCACCGTGGATGGTTCTGAATACGTTTTGAGTGCGGGTGAAACCTTAATTATGCCTGCAAAGAAACCTCATGCAGTATTTGCTAAAGAAGACTTCAAAATGCTGCTCACAGTTGTTTTTCCCTCAATGAGCTGATAGAACAACAAGAAAAATAACATAAAAAATATAAGTAAAATAAAGGAGTAATAATCATGGAAAATAAAATGTTTTGCTATCAATGCCAAGAAACTGCAGGATGTACAGGATGCACCCAGATGGGTGTTTGTGGCAAAAAGCCCGATGTTGCTGGGACGCAGGATCTGTTAATATATGTAACTAAAGGGCTGTCAGCTGTTACCACTGCCCTTCGTGCCCAGGGTGGAGAGGTTTCTTCCACAATTAATCACTTGATTACATTAAATCTTTTCATAACAATTACCAACGCCAACTTTGATAAAGAAGCGATCACAGCTCGTATCCGTGGAACATTGGATGCAAAGCGTGAACTGCTTGCACAGGTAAGAAATAGGGAAACGTTGCCCGAGGCGTCACACTGGGATGGGGATGCATCTACGTTTGAAGCAAAGGCAGCCAAGGTGGGTGTGCTTTCTACAGAAAATGAGGATATTCGTTCATTGCGTGAACTGATTACTTATGGCTTAAAAGGACTTTCCGCCTACTCCAAGCATGCTAACGTTTTGCTGCAAGAAGATGGTGAAGTTGATGCATTTCTCCAGCGTGCTCTGTCGGCGACTCTGGATGACAGTCTTTCCGCAGATGATTTGGTTGCACTGACACTGGAAACAGGAAAGTATGGTGTTTCCGGTATGGCTCTGCTGGACAAAGCAAATACGCAAGCCTACGGAAATCCTGAGATTACTAAGGTGAGTATTGGCGTGGGTTCTCGCCCAGGGATTTTGGTTTCCGGCCATGACCTGCGGGATTTGGAAATGCTGCTTAAGCAGACCCAAGAAGCTGGTGTGGATGTTTATACTCACTCTGAGATGTTGCCTGCACACTACTACCCTGCATTTAAGAAGTATCCTAATTTTGTAGGAAACTACGGGAATGCATGGTGGAAACAAAAAGAGGAATTTGAAACCTTCAACGGCCCAATTCTCATGACTACCAACTGCATTGTTCCTCCTAAGGATAGCTATAAAGACCGTCTGTATACAACCGGTGCAGCAGGCTTCCCTGGTTGCAAACATATTTCCGGTGCTATTGGAGAGGAAAAGGATTTCTCAGAAATCATTGAACACGCAAAACATTGCGTAGCTCCAACAGAAATCGAGACTGGAGAAATTATAGGCGGCTTTGCACACAACCAAGTTCTGGCTCTCGCCGATCAGGTGGTTGCGGCAGTAAAATCAGGTGCAATCAAAAAGTTTGTGGTTATGGCAGGTTGTGATGGTCGTGCCAAGAGCCGTAATTATTATACTGACTTTGCCCAAGCTTTGCCAAAGGATGCGGTTATTCTCACTGCAGGTTGTGCCAAGTATAAGTACAACAAGTTGGAACTGGGTGACATCGGTGGTATTCCTCGTGTATTGGATGCAGGACAGTGCAATGACTCCTACTCCTTGGCTGTTATCGCACTGAAGTTGAAAGAGGTTTTTGGATTGGAGGACATCAACGATTTGCCTATCGTTTATAACATTGCTTGGTATGAGCAAAAAGCAGTGATTGTACTTCTGGCTCTGTTGTATTTGGGTGTGAAAAATATTCATTTAGGGCCAACACTTCCTGCTTTCCTTAGTCCTAATGTAGCAAAGGTACTGGTAGAAAACTTTGGCATTGCAGGGATTGGAAATGTTGAGGACGACATAAAGCTGTTTTTTGACGAAGATACTACAAACGACCTTGTTACTGGTGATATGATAATGAGCGCTATTTTGCGTAAATACCCCGAAACTGCTCCTGCACTGATGGAGTGTGGAATGCATTGTTTAGGTTGTCCTTCCTCTCAGATGGAGACTTTAGCAGATGCATGTATGGTTCATGGCTTAAATGTGAATGATGTATTAAAAGCTGTAAATCGTAAGGTGAACGGTTAACGTTGAGATTAAGGTCATGGAATACTTTATTATTCCATGACCACATTTTTAGAAAGGGTTGAGATTATGAGTGCATTTTTAGGGCCAATTCATTACTGGCTTTATCGTAAAATTCAGTTGCAGGAGGGATTGACGGAAGCAATGTTGTCTTCGATTCCGTCAGAAGAAGAGCGTAATACCTTGGAAAACAAGCTAAATACAACTTATGGAATTGTTGAGCGACGCCCGTTGGAAGACGTGATTGATAACGGTAACATCCACGGTTGGTTGCAAGGCCAAATCGGTATTGCAGAGAAGCGCTTTGCAGCAACAGTTACAGAAATTTTACATGGCGATCCAACAAAAATTGAAGTGCTTAAACAACGGGCATTTCAACTGGGATTGCATAATCCTTTGTTAGATTCTAATGATGCTCAGGAAATCTATCGAGCTTTGAATGATGTACTGCTGGAAGGCATGCCCTGTGACCACGTCAATGAAGTTTTGGAGCAGAGTGAGCAACGTGTTCGCTGGCACCAGACTGTGGATTTGCATTTACCTTTTTGGGATGCAGTAGGTGGAAAGATTGAAAACTATTATTTATTACGAGACGCTTTTGTTTCAGGGAGTCTCTCTGGCAGTCGTTTTTCTTTTCAGCGGATAGACGGGCAGTTTCTCATTGAGGAGGTGCAAAGATGAATTCTATTGAATTAATGGTACAGGAACATAAAAATATTCTTGCCCTTGTAGCGGTAATCCGTAATGCCGGCTGCCGCATATTGGAGGGTGCCCCCATAGAAGTAAATGATTTTAGGGATATGATTACCTTTGCACGAACCTATGCGGATCAACATCATCATGGGAAAGAGGAGCGGATTTTGTTCCGAGAGATGACGGGGCGGCTGGGTCCTGCTGCCGTAAAGCTGATTCAACATGGTATGTTGGTTGAGCATGATATGGGGAGGTTTCACTTGGGTGAGCTTGAAATTGCATTGGAACGTTATGAGTCTGCTCCAAATACTCTGGACAAGCTAGAAATTTTGGTAAACGCCGGTGCATGGGCGAACCTATTACAACGTCATATTGACAAAGAGAATAATGTAGTTTATACGTTTGCAGGACGTAGCCTTACGGATGATGTGTTGCAGAGCATAAACAGTGAAGTGGAACTTTTTGAAAGTCAAGCGGAAGAGAAGGGAGTTCAGGAGGCTGCTTTGAATTTGTTGAAACAGCTCACGGAAAAATATTGCTAATTCAAAGAAAGAAGGGATATGATTATGAGTTTCGAACAATGGAAGGAACAAATTTCGAATTTTGAACGCATTGATGTTCGCCACTTACAAGGAAACTTTTTCCCTGGTTTACAAAAACGTGCTGCTGGATTGGATAAAGGTTGTGGATTTACAATTATACAAACTTTTGAGCCCCTACCTCTTTATGCCCCTATGGAAGCTCTTGGGTTTGAACATTTTGCGCAACAAGTGGGGGAAGATGAGTTTCATATTTATTTCTATCGTGTGCAGGAGACTGAGACGGCTGAAGTGGCGCCCTTTCGCCCCCTAGCTTTGTTGAACTATCCCATGATTGATGAAAGACTAGGCCAAATAGCTGTGGACTTTTGGGATCTTACATGGAATGATCAAAAGCGAACGTTGCCTTATGAGATGCGTTTGCTGCTTTCTCTGACGAATGCAGTGGGTGCGGGGCGAATGCGTCAAGCAACGAGAGAATTGGTAAAGGCGTATATCCATGGGCTTGATTCTGCTGCTCTGGACGATGTCTTTGAACTTCTGGCGTGGAATCAGGGAATTGGTTATTTTAGTTCGGAAATCGGACCATCGCAGCTATTTCAGGCATACAAACTAATCAAGACTCGTGAGAAATCAGGTAAGCAGCGCAGCGAAATTGAACATGAATTAAAGGAGAAATTTGGAGAAAAGAATCCCGAAGTTAAGGTGCAGTAACCCTGTTTTTTTACTAAAAAATTACGGTAAAAGTCTATCTGGGAATGCGGGTGATACCGCACGAATTCTGTATGTCCAGATAGGTGTAAAGGCATCAGCCGAGAAATGAGAGGTTTTGCCTTAACACTAGCTTTCAATTTGAACTTCTATGCATAGTATAATAGGCTTATCTCATTAAACTATGTTGTTTTATGAAATGGTGGGAATATAAATGGATGCTCTTTTTTTATCAAATACAAGTTTGTTTCGTGGAATTACACCAGAAGAAGTGACTTCTATGCTGGGCTGCCTGATGGCGGAAGAGAAATGCTACCAGAAAGATGAAGTGATTTACCGTGCAGGAGATACTGTTCATAAATTAGGCATGGTATTATCTGGAAACGTCTCTATTGAGCACGACGACATTTGGGGGAATAAAAGTGTTTTAGATAAAATTGGACATGGTCAAGTATTTGCGGAAACCTATGCCTGTGCACCTGGGGAACCTTTGATGGTTAGTGCGGTGGCGGCAGAATGCACACTCGTTTTATTTCTGAATGTAGCAAAAACATTGCAACCGTGTCCATCTGCCTGCGAATATCATGGAAAACTAATTCGAAACCTGCTGACAATCTCATCCCAAAAAAACTTAACTTTATCACGGCGTATTTTTCATACTTCAGCAAAGTCTATTCGGGGGCGGTTGCTATCTTATCTTTCTTTCCAGGCGACTCGTGAGGGCAGGCATGAATTTGATATCCCTTTTAATCGGCAACAGTTGGCCGATTACCTAAGTGTAGACCGCAGTGCACTTTCAAATGAATTAGGTAAAATGCAACGGGAAGGGTTGTTTACGGTTCATAGAAACCACTTTTTAATAAAAACCGACTTGGTATAAAAAATTTTAATCCATTCACAACACAATTATATTGTTGGAGCAGTCATTCTTTCCTAATAGTGGTGTGGTTGTATACTTCATCGTGAGCCTATACTTAAGAGTCACTTTTTTTGTTGTTCTATAGCTATCTTCATCTAGGCTGAGATTTGACCTGTTTCTTTTAATTTATTTTTCTGCTTTTAGCTTCCAGAGTGTTTACTATCTATAGATAATTAATTTTGTAATTTCATGCTGCGTACGCAACATGAAACAGAGAAACTTATGTTAAACTAAAATTATTACTAACATTAACAATACGAAACAAAGTATAAATATATGGATAAAAGGAGGAAAATTTATGTATTATTCAATTTCAGATTCATGTACAGTTCTGGGAAAAGTTATACAAAAACCAGATCGTAGTTTTTCATTTTTAGCGTATCTCTTGCGGGGAGAAAAGAATGTGCTTATTGATACTGTTCCCGAAAAAGTTGGAGAGACGTTCATGGCTGAGTTAAAACAGTTAGTTCCCCTTAGCCAGTTGGATGCGATCATCCTTAATCATTCTGAAGAAGATCATAGCGGAGCTCTTGCACTATTGTTGGCTGAAAGTGCGGATATTCCAATTTACTGCACAGCAGCCTGCAAACATCGTTTGGTTTCCCGTTATCCTAATGCAAATTTTATAGAAGTGGAAGATTTATCAACATTAAAAGTTGGAACATTTGAGTTTCGCTTTACCCATACGCCAGGATTGCATTGGGATGATAATATGGTTACTTATTTTGAAAATGAACAAATCTTGTTTTCCAATGATTTGTTTGGGCAATATTTGGGATGCGAACCGCCCTTGGATAAAGACTACACCACTGACAGGGTTTTACAGGGAGCAAAAGCATATTTTGATAAGGTGTTTGCACAAGCAACATCCAATGAGAAACGTGCTGTTTTGGGCTTGGCAGACTTGGAATTGGAATGTGTCGCACCTGGACATGGTGTAATTTTGACAGGAAAGTTAAATGATGTTTTTGCTCTTTATGAAACAGAATGCGCTGTGTATTAATTGTGGTCATATCAGAAAGCGTAAGGTAAAACCGTTGAAAAAGACCTATTGCGAAAATTTAGGGCTAATCATTGTTTAATTTTAAGAGATGAAATGTATTCTTTTCAAAGTCCAGCAAGCCCTCGGAACGCATTTGTGATAATTCACGTGTTAATGCGCTGCGATCTGCGCATAGATAAGCAGCCAACTCGAGACGTCCTAAAGGAATATCAAAATATGCACAACCTTGCTGTTGGGCTTGAATGGAAAGATAAGTCATAATTTTTTCTCGTAGAGTTTTCTTTGAGGTCACTTCGATTTTTTCTAACAGCTGGATATTTTTGTTGCTAATAAGCCTTACCATATTTTCGATTAGCCGATGATGGAAGGTGCAGGACATGCTGCAAGAGTGTAAGACCTTATTATAAGGAAGAAATAAAATCAAACAATCTGTTCCTACAGCAAAAGTAACTTTGGAGTCAGGAAGGTTTCCGCAGGCAAAAGTTTCTCCGAAAACTTCTCCTATTTTCATAGAAACGATAAGGGTTTGGGTGCCCCCAATATCCTCTTTAATCATATTAACAGATCCGCTTAAAATGACGCCAACAGATTTTATTGATTCACCTGCAAGAAAAATAAGTTCCCCCTTTTTGTAGGAACGCAAATAGCTTCCCAGACAAGTAAGCACAGAATCAATTTCGGTTTCTTTGATTCCTTCGAGTAACGGCATTTTCTGAAGTAGTTTAATATAAACGGTATGCACTTAGAGCACCTCCTTGAAAGGAGTATAAATGAAATTTTTACTTGTTGCAAGTGCAACCTGTAGGCATTTATTTAGTGGGAAGAGGATTGACATCCAAAGTTCTGTCACGGGAGGTTTATAAATAATGAGTGGAAAGTGCGTCAATAGATTATGACGCGAGATTAGTTACTTTAATATTGAAATTTACCTTCTAAATTAACTTTAATAAACTAAAAAAAGGAATCAACCAGCGATAATATCTTGCTGTTTGATTCCTTTTTTAGTATTGATTTCCATATTTAGTTTACTGTTCTTCTAAAGTCATTCTTGTACTTGGGATTTATCTGTAGTATTTTATTACAATTGTACGATTATCAATCTCAATAATACCTTCTTCTTTTAATTTTTTAAGCTCTCTAAAGAGAGAAGGTCTTTGTACACCTAAATAATCTGCCAGTTGCCTTTTACTCATTGGAAGCAGAATTACCGAGGATTTCTGTATGATAGCTTGCTGTTTAAAATAATACATAATATTTTCACGAAGTGTTCTTTGAGTAAACATTGCTATCTTCTGATTTATTCCTTGCGAATTTTGTGAGATTGACTTTATATAATGCAATGTAAAATTATAGTCGTGCAAGAGTTCTAATACAGCATTTGTGTCAATGTGGAGAATTTCACAATCTGTAAGACAATAGATATTAAGAGGATAACTGTGGTTTTCACCAAATAATAAATTTGCTCCTATCACACTTCCTTTGCTAAATTCAAACATTGTAGTTGATGAACCATTAGTTGATAAAGAATACGCAACCAAACTTCCTGACAATACAATATCCAATGTTCTACAAGTTTCATTTGCATTATGAACGGTTACACCCTTCGAATAGTGTTTTTTATAAATATGATTACCTGCCAATAGTTTTTCTAAGTCAGATTCCTTTACAGCTGAAAATAATGAAATATTTCGTAAAAAGTCAATATTCATGTGAATTACTCCTCCATCTAAAAACATTATATCAAAAAGAAACATTGGTGTCTATTTGAGAATGATAAACTACTTTATAATTGTATTATTACAAAAAGAAAAGGAGGATTTGTATGGATATTTTTACAGTAGCAATGTGGATAGGAACGATCATATTCCTTTTGATTTCCTTAAAAAAGGATAAAGTTAAGACATTGAAAGCACTTAAAATGGCATTTGGTATGGGCAAGGGTATGTTGGGGAGCATCTTATCAATTATTTTTTTGATTGGTTTAATTCTAACAATATTACCGCCAGAGAATATTGCCAAATTTGTGGGAAGTCAATCATTGTTCATAGCAACAGTGGGTTCAGCGGCATTTGGAACAGTAACTCTGATTCCTGCCTTTATTGCTTTTCCCCTTGTCGGCACACTGGTTGATGCCGGGGTTAGTATTGTTCCTTCCGTAGCATTTTTAACTACACTTACCATGGTAGGGGTCGTAACATTCCCGCTTGAAAAGCGAGAATTTGGGTTTAAATTTACTGCTATCAGAAATGGGTTAAGCTTTTTATTTGCCATAATTATCGCTATGGTAATGGGGGTGATTGTATGAAAATCTTAAAAAAAGCAAAAGATAATGCTTTCTTAATAGTGGTAGCTGTTGCCTATACCTTGATATTTGTAATTAAACCAGGTATGGGTGTTACATCAATTAAAAACAGTGCTTATTACATTAAAGAAATGTTTATGATAATGCCGGTGATATTTGTTCTTACGGCGCTTTTGGATACATGGGTTGCAAAAGAAAAAATCACCAAGTACTTAGGAAAAGAATCCAAAATTAAAGGTATCGTATTGTCGTTTGTTCTCGGTAGCATATCTGCTGGACCCATATATGCAGCATTTCCCATGTGTGTCATGCTCCACAAAAAGGGGGCTTCTGTACGAAACTTAGTTATTATTTTAAGTTCCTGGGCGGTAATAAAGGTTCCCATGCTTTTAAACGAAGCAAAATTTTTGGGCATGAAGTTTATGGCAATCCGTTGGGTATTAACTGTAATTGCTATCGTAGTATTTTCGTGGATTGCTGCAAAAATTGTTAAGGACGAGGATATAGTACAGAAAGAAGAAAAAACAAGTGGACTTACATTAAACAGGGAATCATGTATGGGCTGCACATTGTGTACTAAGAAATATTCTGAGATTTTTGGTATGCAAGGTAAAAAAGCATATATAAAATCTTTTGATGCTGAAATAGACAAAGAAAGGCTTAGTCAAACAATATTGGCTTGCCCTGTCAGAGCCATTGATTATATTGAATAAAATTTAAATAGTTTGATTTTGTTGTAAATGCAACATACAAACCAATTTTATAAAGATATAATCGAAATAACAAATTTGATGGGATTATCTGGTTATGCTATCTAATATGTAGGCACAAATTTATGGAGGTGTATAAAATGATTGAGCAAATTTTTAAAATGTCAACTGGAGATGAAAAAGCGGTTAAAAGAGTTATTCAGGATGAAAATATTCATTATATTCATATGGTCTTTAATAAGGATGAAGGCCTCCCAGAACATTTTTCTAACTCGAACGTTTACATGACAGTGGTAAGAGGGACTTTATCTATTGGGCTAAATGACCAAGAGGTTCACCAATATGATAAAGGAACTCTTTTAAAAATTCCTGTTAATACGAAGATGAATGTAAAAAATTCATCTAATAACATATTAGAGTTAATAGTTGTAAAAGCACCTGCACCTCTAAAATAGTAAAATATTGTATAAAAATGTTGAAAGGAGAAACGCAGAATGGTAAAATATATATGTATCCCATGCGGATATATCTATGACCCACAAACAGGTGATCCAGATAGTGGAATAGCCCCGGGAACTGCTTTTGAAGATATCCCTGATGATTGGGTTTGTCCAATTTGTTTTGTGGGTAAAGATGAATTCGAACCCGTTAAGGAATAATCTGAAGGAGGGAACGATTATGAGTATGTTTTGTTATCAATGTCAAGAAACTGCAAAAGGTACCGGTTGTGAGGTAAGAGGCGTATGTGGCAAAAATGAAGAAGTTGCAAAATTGCAAGACTTACTGATTTATGTTACAAAAGGGATTTCTGAAATTGTTATAAAAGGCAAACTGGATGTTAAATCCATAAGCGAAGTAAATCATCAAGTCCTAAAAAGCCTTTTTATCACCATTACAAATGCTAATTTTGATGATGGTGCAATTGAAAATCAAATCTATAAAATGATTGGCTTAAGAAACGAGCTAAAAAAACAGGTTTCCGGTGTTAATCTTGGTGATGCAGCGGAGTTTGAAGTAAGCGATAGAGCATCTATGTTAGACAAAGCATCAAAAGTAGGTGTTCTTTCAACCGAAAATGAAGATGTCCGTTCTCTTAGAGAAATGATTATCTATGGTTTGAAAGGTATGGCGGCATATACACATCATGCCCTTAATATCGGCAAAGAAGATCTTGCTATTAATGCATTTATCTATGAAGCACTTGCTTCAACCCTTGATGATTCATTGTCGGCAGATGATCTCGTAGCTTTAACATTAAGGACAGGTGAGTTTGGTATTAAAGCCATGGCACTGTTAGATGAAGCCAATACTTCTAAATATGGAAATCCTGAAATCACTAGTGTTAATATTGGTGTAAGAAACAATCCCGGAATACTGATTTCAGGTCATGACCTCACTGATTTAGAGCAACTACTGGAGCAAACAAAAGGTACAGGCGTTGATGTTTATACCCATAGTGAAATGCTTCCTGCACATTATTATCCTTTCTTCAAGAAGTATGACAATTTTGCGGGAAATTACGGCGGTTCATGGTGGCAGCAAGTTACTGAATTTGTAACTTTCAATGGACCAATTCTGTTTACTACAAACTGTATCGTACCTCCAAGAAGCGAGGAAATCAGAAAAAGAATCTTTACTTCCGGTGCATCAGGCTATCCCGGATGTCCTCACATCACAGCTGATGAAAATGGCAAAAAAGATTTTTCTGAAATTATTACGATGGCAAAGCAGTGTAAGCCTCCTGTAGAAATTGAATCAGGCAATATTGTTGGTGGTTTTGCTCACAACCAAGTGTTTGCTCTTGCAGACAAAGTAGTTGATGCAGTAAAATCAGGTGCAATTAAGAAGTTTTTCGTCATGGCAGGCTGTGATGGCAGAATGAAATCTCGTGAGTATTACACTGAGTTTGCAGAAAAACTACCTAAGGATACGGTTATCCTTACTGCAGGATGTGCCAAGTACCGTTACAATAAACTTGAGTTAGGAGATATTGGTGGTATTCCAAGAGTTCTTGATGCTGGCCAATGTAATGATTCCTACTCTCTTGCAGTAATCGCATTGAAGCTGAAAGAGATATTTGAACTTGAGGACGTTAACGATCTGCCGATTGCATTTAACATCGCATGGTATGAGCAAAAAGCGGTAATTGTCTTACTTGCGTTACTTTATTTAGGTGTGAAGAATGTTCATCTTGGTCCTACCTTACCAGGATTTTTATCTCCGAACGTTGCAAAGGTCCTTGTTGAAAAGTTTGGCATTGCAGGTATCGGACAAGTTGAAGATGATATTAAGTTATTTATGGGTTAATAATTGATATTGATGTTTTAGATAAAAGGCAAAGATTCTGGTTGGAAATCAGAATCTTTGCCTTTTATGTTTGAAAATAAATCTCACTGTGATTATTAATTTTTTAATATATTTTGGAATAAATTTCACTCAGCTAGAAAAACTAATACAAGCGGAGCAAAAGTACTCTAAGGAGGTTTAATAATGGAAAATTCAATGTTTTGTTATCAGTGTGAGCAAACATTAGGTGGAAAAGGTTGTGTGAAATCAGGAGTTTGTGGCAAAAATCCAATTGTTGCCAATTTGCAGGACATACTGATTCATGAATTAAAAGGTATTGGGTTCTATGGTCAAAAAAATTTAGAAAAAGGTCTAAAGATTAGAAGTGAAATAAATAAATTTGTAGTAGACAGTATGTTTTCTACACTTACAAATGTTAATTTTGACCCAACCAGATTTGTAGAGTATATTAAAAAGGCAGAGAAAATAAAAGAAGAACTTAAAAATGCAGTTGGTGAGATTGAAAATGTACCTGAAGCGGCAAAATACAAAGCACCAGAAACTATGGAAGAAATGGTAGAAGAAGCGAAGAATATAGGTATAATGTCTGATGAAAGTTTAGATATGGATATACGTTCCTTAAGAGAGCTGTTAATATATGCATTTAAAGGAATGGCCGCCTATGCCCATCATGCTTATATACTCGGTAAATTTGATGATGAAGTGAATAATTTCTTTTATAAAGGGTTAGCTGGGACTATTGATGATAGCTTAACGGTTGAAGACTTATTTAATCTAAATATGGAACTTGGAAAAATAGATCTAAAATGCATGGAAATACTAGATTCTGCAGTTACCAGTACTTATGGTAATCCTGAACCAACAGAAGTATTGATTACTAAGAAAAAGGGCCCTTTTATTATAGTATCAGGACATGATTTAAAAGATTTAAAAGAACTGTTAGAACAAACAGAAGGCAAAGGTATAAATATATATACTCACTGTGAAATGCTTCCTGCAAATGCTTACCCTGAATTGAAAAAATATAAGCACTTAATAGGAAACTTTGGAGGAGCCTGGCAGAAACAGCAGGAAGAATTTGATGGAATCCCTGGATGTATATTGATGACTACTAACTGTGTACAAAAACCAAGAGAAAGCTATAAAGATAGATTGTTTACAACAAGTATTGTTGGTATGCCTGACTGCCCACATATAGACGAATATAGTGGAAAAAAAGATTTTACGTCTATTATGGAAAAAGCATTGGAATTAGGTGGGTGGCAGGAAGATGAACCTGAAAAGAGAATACCAATTGGTTTTGCACATAATGCTATTTTAAGTCATGCAAATGAAATTGTAAATGCAGTTAAAAATGGTGACATTAAACACTTCTTCTTAATTGGAGGTTGTGATGGGGCAAGACCGGGCAGAAATTACTACACAGAATTTGCAGAAAAAACTCCAAAAGATACGATTATTTTAACCTTAGCCTGTGGTAAATTTCGTTTCAATAAACTTGATTTAGGAACAGTGGCAGGCTTCCCAAGAATACTTGATTGTGGTCAATGTAGTGATTCATATTCAGCTATTAAGGTTGCAATTGCATTAGCAGAAGCATTTAACTGTGGAGTAAATGAATTGCCACTTTCCTTAGTTCTTTCTTGGTATGAACAAAAAGCAGTTGGAATACTTCTTGCTTTATTATCTTTAGGAATAAAAGATATTAGACTTGGACCAACACTGCCAGCATTTATTACACCAAATATACTGCAAGTATTAGTTGACAAATTTGATTTAAAACCTATTTCGACACCTGAACAAGATTTGGGAGCAATTTTAGGACAACAAGGTTAATTACTACTTTAATTGTAAAAGCTAGATTAAAAAATTAAAAAGCTGTTGAATAATTATTAAAAATATTTTATTCAACAGCTTTTTATTATAATCGAAACACAATGGAAGATTATCAAGCACTTTTACAATTTTATTGAAAATACCTAAAAATACTAAAGCTTTTGTTTTTTTCACGGATATTAAATATAAAATCAAAAATATCTTGAAGGAGTTACTTGGTATAACAAGCACCATAATACAATCGTTTGGAGATGTAAACGGCAATAAAAAAGTGACACCACACAGTGCAGCAATGCAAGTAGTGTAAGTGAAACTGCATTGCTCAATGCAGTTTCTAAAGTGCTAAATACAATTATTGCTAATAAAATACAAACAGCATCTTCCCTGTTTTTGCGGTCTAAAGCTTCTATCGTAAATCTATTTAATGGTACTGAAATTAACATAGAAACAATTGAAGAAGTAAAGTTAAATAGTATAATAAGTTCAATCGATGTGCTAGATAAAGAGCAAATAAGTATCCACTTTAAATCAGGCCTAATAATAGACCAAACTTTATGATAACAATTTAATAAATTGCACAGAATAAAGCCTTTAAATTACAGTATCATCATTTAAAAGTTTTATTGCGTACAATTTTACTTTTGATAAGATTGTTTACGACTACTATGGCTTAAGTAGATAAGATGTTGGAAGAAAATCTTGGGGATTTGGTGTTTTCTTAAAGAAATATTGTTCCACCAAGGAACCACCAGTTCCTCACGACATCATTATTGTCTACTCAAGGCACGTGGAGTGCGTGGTGAAGATAGAGAAGAAATAGGTTGAAATCAAAGGGTTAGAGAGATTTTAACTAAATATGGATGTGTGTTTTATGTTTCCTCAGACTACGGTTTGAGGAAATTTTGGGTTAGGGGGTCTAACAAATATGCAGAATGGAGAGTATTTGTGAAAGAGATATTTAGATTTTCATTTTAGAAAAATTGAATAAAGAGATTGATAAGAAATTTATAGTAAGGGCTTATGAGGACAAATATATTCCTGAAGTGTTAAAATACTATTTAGAGAGTGAAATTCATATGGATGTTCAAACAGAAGTAGTAAATAAAATAAGAAAATCTAATGAAGAATACAATAATCGATTAGAAGAAGCTAAAAAAATTTATAATGAAGAGCAAAAATCTATAAATAAAGCTTTAAATTTGATAAACTAAAAATGTTGATACAGCGGTCTATACTTCAGAATTATTGAAATAATTATATATAGCTAAGTTAAAGGAGAGAACAAGCAATGGATAATAATTTTAATCATGTTTCATTTTTATGGAATATAGCAGAAAGCTTAAGAGGAACTTATAAAGAAGAAGACTACAGAAAAGTAATGCTTCCAATGATAGTAGTAAGAAGATTTGATTGTCTTTTAGATAATTATGATAGAGAAATAATAAAAAAAGTGTATAAGGAATATGACTATTTGCCAGAAGAAGAAAAAGATGAAATAGTTATAGCAGATTTACAAGAAAATCATGGTATGGATTTACAATTTTATAATGTATCTGATATTACTTGGAAGAAACTTATAGATGATAGTGAAAATATAAGATCAAATTTTGAAGAGTATCTTAATGGATTTTCTAATAATGTAAAAGAGATAATAGGTAAGTTTAAATTCAAAGATGAGATAGCTCAATTGGATAGAAAGAATAAACTATATGCAGTGCTTCAAAAAATGTATGAGGTAGATCTTCACATACATGCAGTATCTAATAATAAAATGGGATACATATATGAAGAAATGCTTAGAAGATTTACGGAAAACTCAGCAGCAGGAGAGCAATACACTCCAAGAGAAGTTATTAGACTTTGTATGGAAATGCTATTTTTAGGCAAAGAGAGCTTTCTTACTGAGGAAGGGAAGGTAATATCTATAGGAGATTTTTGCTGTGGAACAGGGGGAATGTTATCCATTGGCGAAGATTATATTGAGAAATTAAATCCAAAAGCAATAGTGAACGTATATGGGCAAGAATTATTAGATGAATCTTTTGCAATATGTCAGGCGGATATGCTTATAAAAGGACAAAACCCAGATAACATAAGACTTGGAAATACTTTAACAGAAGATAGATTTAAGGGAGAATATATGAGATTTCTTATAAGTAATCCTCCCTTTGGTGTAACTTGGAAGGATGAAGAAAAGAGGGTTAAAGAAGAAGCTGATTTAGGCTTTGATGGTAGATTTGGGGCAGGAACTCCAAGAGTAAGTGATGGTTCATTACTATTCCTTCAAAATATGATAAGCAAGATGTATGATGATGAAGAAGGAAGTAGAATAGCTATAATATTTAACGGTTCACCATTATTTACAGGTGATGCAGGTAGTGGAGAATCTAACATTAGAAAATGGATTATAGAGAATGATTTATTAGAAGGAATTATAGCACTTCCTACAGATATGTTCTATAACACTGGTATAGCAACTTATATATGGATTCTCACTAATAGAAAAGAAGAAAAAAGAAAAGGGAAGATACAACTTGTTAATGCAATAGAATATTACCAAAGTATGAGAAAAAGCTTAGGTAATAAGAGAAAAGAAATATCAAAAGATCAAATGAGGGAAATTAAGGCATTATATGCAAGCTTTGAAGAAAATGAAAACTGTAAAATATTTGATAACGAAGACTTTG
Organism: Inediibacterium massiliense; assembly: GCF_001282725.1. Taxonomy (NCBI): domain Bacteria; kingdom Bacillati; phylum Bacillota; class Clostridia; order Peptostreptococcales; family Thermotaleaceae; genus Inediibacterium; species Inediibacterium massiliense. Next base: position 123,130 of record NZ_LN876587.1, read on the forward strand.
GATATAGAAAAATAACTATAGAAAGACCACTTAAATTAAGCTTTAAAGTAAATGAAGATGCAATAGAAAGAGTAAAGGAAACTACTCAATTTATAAACCTTGCAGTATCTAAGAAAAAGAATGAAAAAATTAAGGCAGAGGAAGAAGCAGCCGGAAAAGATGAACAAGAAAAAATAATAAGAATGTTAGAAAGCTTTGATAATGATAAAGAATACTTAAATAGAGAAATATTTATAAAAGAGTTAAAAGAAAAAGCCAAAGAATATGGAGTTATACTTAGAGCAGCCCTTTTAAAAGCTATATGGACAGCTATTGGAGAAAGAAATGAAAAAGCAGATATTTGTAGGGATTCTAAAGGAAATATAGAAAGTGATTCGACTTTAAGAGATACAGAATCAATTTCACTAAAAGAAGATATAAATGAATACTTTAAAAGAGAAGTAAAACCTCATGTTCCTGATGCTTATATGGATGAGCATACTTTTAATAATATAGGCTATGAAATACCATTTACTAGACATTTCTATAAATATAAAAAACTAAGACCTTTTGCTGAAATAATGAAAGAGGTTGAGGAGCTTGAAAGGGAAATAGCAGTTGAAATAAAGAAGGTGTTAGACTAATGAAGTACAGATATAGAAATGAAAAGGAAATGAAAGATAGTGGGGTTGAGTGGATAGGGAAGATATCTTTTGATTGGAATGTTTTAATGTTTAAAAGAGTTATAGAAAGTGTTAAAAATGGAATATGGGGTGATGAACCTAAAAATAATGGAGATGATATTCCATGTATTAGAATATTAAATTTTGATAGAAGTAAAATGGAAATAAAGCTTGATGATCTTACATTCAGAAATATTCCAATATATAAGCGGAAGGAATATTTATTGGAAAAAGGTGATTTGTTAATAGAGAAATCTGGTGGAGGAGAAAAAAGTCCTGTTGGATTTGTTGCTAAGTATGATTATGAATTGCCAGCAGTATATGCTAATTTTATGGCTAAAGTATCATTAAATAAAGAATTAGCTAATTCTGGATTTGTTAAATATATGTGTTCAGATATTTATTCTAAAAGAGTGCATTTGGATTCAATAAATCAAACTACAGGTATACAGAACTTAGATTCACAAGCTTACTTTAAGCGAAATATTGCTATTCCAAATATAAATGAACAAATTAAAATAGCAAACTTTCTAGATCAAAAAACAGCTCAATTTGATTCTATAATTTCAAAAAAAGAAGCTTTAATTCAAAAATTAGAAGAAGCTAAAAAAAGTCTTATAAGTGAGGTTGTAACGGGTAAGGTTAAGGTCGTTAAAACTTCTGATGGATATGAGCTGGTGGAAAGAAAAAAAGAAGAAATGAAGGATAGTGGAGTTGAGTGGCTGGGAGAGATACCTAAGGAGTGGCAAGTTAAAAAGATAAAGCATGTAACATCATTAAGAAGTGGTGATAGTATTATATCAGAGGATATTGAAGATATAGGTAAGTATCCTGTATATGGTGGAAATGGTTTAAGAGGATACACAAATAAATACACACATGATGGAACTTATATATTGATAGGAAGACAAGGGGCACTATGTGGAAATATTAATTATGCTTATAATAAATTTTGGGCATCAGAACATGCTATTGTGGTAAATCCTCTAGTAGGAGTTGATTTCATATGGTTGGGTGAATTATTTAGAAGTATGAATTTAAATCAATATTCCGTATCTGCAGCTCAACCAGGATTAGCCATTGGAATGATTGAAAATTTAAGAATTCCCTTTATAACAGTCGACGAACAAAAAATAATTTCAAAAATATTAAATGAAAAAATACTTAAAATAGAACGTGCAGTAGAAAAAATTCAAAGTCAAATAAAAAAACTAAAAGAAGCCAAACAAAGCTTAATAAGTGAAGCAGTTACAGGAAAAATTGAAATACTAGATTAGTTATATATATTTAAATCTCTTTTGTATTTGATGGAAAATCTATTGATATAATAGTTTTAAGGAAAGGAGAGGTATGGGAATGAAGGTAGAAAAAATAAAATACAATGGGCATGAATTATTTAATAATTTAGAGATAGATTTTAAAGATTCCAATGAAGATATATTAAATACCATTGTTATTATTGGTGAAAATGGAGCTGGAAAAACTACTTTATTAAAAAGCATTTATGATGCTTTTGATATAGATGAACGAGGTTATAAGGAATTAGAAGATAATAAAGTGGAATTAACTCCTGCATTATATACAGCAACTGTGAAGTTAGAGGATAATGAATTTGGAACGTTATATAATAATTTACTAGGATCTAGAATAGATGCTAATGAAAATGATCCTAAGATTGTATATATGCCAACAGAAATTAATTTTGAAAAGATTAATAAAGTGGATAATACGTTAAATTTCACACCAGATTTTAGAAATATAATTGATCAAAATATGACTCAAAATATACCATCATTCATAGCCACTAAAATAAATAAAGAAATATTTAAAAATAGAGATAAAACCATAGGTGAGGTTATAGATAAAGTTTGTAAGGACATAAATAGCATATTTTCTATTATGGATTTAGATGTTCAGTTAGTAGGGCTTTCTGAAACTAATGAAACAAAGCCTATATTTAGAAATAGCTTAGGAACTGAATTTGATATTACTGGATTATCTTCAGGGGAAAAACAATTATTTTTACGTGCATTATCATTAAAATTTTTAGAGGTAAATAATTCGGTGATTTTAATTGATGAACCTGAAATATCTCTGCATCCAGGGTGGCAAAGAAAGATCATTGATGTATATGAAAATATAGGTGAGAACAATCAATTAATTATTGCAACACATTCTCCACATATTATTGGTGATATAGAATCAAAACAATTGCGTGTTATAAAGAAAGAAAAAGAGGGTATTAAACTTGTTGACAATAATGAGTTAAATGAAACTTATGGAAAAAACATAGGTGATATATTAAGCACAACTATGAGAGTGGATAGCTTAAGAAATGAGGATATTACTAGTAAACTAAATAAAGCTTATGAATTGTTAAATAAAAATTTATATGATACAGAAGAATTTAATGAAATATTTAATTATCTAAGAAAATATTTAGGAGATTTAGATAAAGATATTATGAGAATAAGACTAGATATATCTGTTAGGAATAAGAAAAATGCTGAAGGTTAATAAAGAACAAGAACCAAACTTTCTATTAGAATATAAGAAAAAATATACTCCTAAATCATGGATAGATTACGATAAGGACAATATTAGAAATCAAATCAAGGAAAATATATTAGTTATAGAGCAAGAAGAATATTGTCCTTATTGTGAAAAGAGAATATATGACAATCATGATGGTCATATAGAGCATATTATGCCAAGAGATAAATATCCAAATAAGTTTCAGAATTATGATAATCTTTTAGTGTCATGTAATCAAAAAAATAGTTGTGGAATGTATAAAAAAAATGAGTATGATGATGAGTTTATAAATCCAGTTATAGAAAATCCAGAGGATTATTTTAATTACAATATTGCCAATGGAGAGCTAATACCAAAAATCAATGATGAAAACAGTAATAAATATATAAGGGCAGACTATACAATAAATACTTTAAACTTGAATTGTTATGAGTTAAAGGAAGCTAGAAAAGCTTTGATAGATATACTAGAGGTATATAGAGAAAATTATGATGAATATAAGGAGTATTTACAATTCTTTTTAGATGATGGTCATAACTTTCCAAGTTTAATAAAATTATATATGCAATTGTAGAAGGGGGATAATATGTTACCTAAGGAAAGAAACTTAGAAGAAAGCATTGAGAATTGTTTAGTTTCAGCAGGATATGAACAAGGACATTCTCAGGAGTTTGATTTACAATATTGTTTATTTCCTGAGGATTTATTCAGATTTTTAGAAGCGACTCAAAGGGAATTATTAGAGGAGTTTAGATTTAATAGAGGAACTAACTGGAAGAAGGCTTTTTTAGATTTAGTGAATTCAAATATAAATAAAAGAGGACTCATTCATGTTTTAAGAAATGGTATTGAAGATATCATGATGAACGGTAATTTTAAGCTATTTTATAATAAGCCTAATTTAAGTTCCAATAAAACAGATTTGAAGAATTATAAAGAAAATATATTTAAAATTACAAGGCAGCTTAAATATAGTACTAAAAATAATAATACTTTAGATGTAGTGTTATCTTTAAATGGTTTTCCTATTATAGTTATGGAACTTAAAAATCAATTTACAGGACAAAATGTTTATAATGCCATAAGACAGTTTAAAGAGGATAGAGATCCAAAGGAAAAGTTATTTGGATTTAATGAAAGAGTATTAGCTTATTTTGCTGTAGATACGGATGAAGTATATATGACTACACAGATTAAAGGAGCTAAGACTTTCTTTTTGCCCTTTAATAAAGGATATAATAGGGGTAAAGGAAATCCATCAGTAGAAGGCAAGGAAAAGACTTGCTATCTTTGGGAGGATATATTAACAAAGGATAGTTTGCTAGATATTATTAAGAGATTTTATTTTATACAGGAGGATTCAAAGAAAAATAAAAGGGCTATTTTTCCGAGGTATCATCAGCTAGATGCTGTAAGAAAAATTGTAGCTGATTTAGAAGTTCATAAGGCAGGACTAAATTATCTTATAGAGCATAGTGCAGGAAGTGGCAAGACCAATACAATAGCGTGGACAGCCCATAGATTATCAAGTTTACATGATGAAGAGGATCATGCAATATTTGATTCAGTTATTGTAGTTACGGATAGAAAGGTACTGGATAAACAGCTTCAAGATGCTATATATCAGCTTGAGCATAAAAATGGATTAGTTATTAAAATAGATGATAAGAAAAATTCAACAGATTTAGCCGATGCTATAACAAGTGGTATTAAGATTATCATTACTACAATACAAAAGTTTCCTTATGCCCTTGAAAAGATTAAAGAATTAGAAAAGAGAAAATATGCTGTGATTATTGATGAGGCTCATTCCTCTACAGCAGGTGAAAATATGAGTGCTTTAAAAGAAACTTTGGCTGGTAAGACTTTAGATGAAGCGGCTAGAGAGCAGGCAGATGAAGAAAAAAATGAAAAATCTAGTATGGATAAGATGTCTGAGTTAATTGAAAAAAGGACAGATTTGAAAAATATCAGTTTCTTTGCATTTACTGCAACACCTAAAAATAAGACAATGCAGATATTCGGAAGAATTGGACAAGATGGAAAGCCCCATGAATTTCACTTATATTCTATGAAGCAAGCAATAGAAGAAAAATTTATATTAGATGTCCTAAAGAATTATATGCCAGTGAGTGTTTATTATAAGGTTGGAAAGAAAATAGAAGATAATCCTGAATTTGATAAGGGTGAAGCTAAAAGAGCTATTAATAAGTTTGTTAGCTTAAATGCACATAATATAAGACAAAAGGTTGAAACTATAGTAGATGATTTTGTGGAAAACAGAGTGATGTGGATAGGTGGAAAGGCTAAGGCAATGCTTGTTACTGCCAGTAGACTTCATGCTGTAAGATATAAAATAGCAATAGATAAATATATAAAAGAAAAGGGATATGATATAAAAGCATTAGTGGCCTTTTCAGGAACTGTTAATGATGAAGGGGAAGAATATACTGAAGTATCTATGAATAAAGAAGTAGCTTTAGATATTACGGAAACAAATTTACCTAAAATATTTGATAAGGATGAGTTTAAGATTCTTATTGTTGCAGAAAAATATCAGACGGGATTTGACCAACCAAAGCTTTGTGCTATGTATGTAGATAAGAAGTTAGATGGTGTAAAAACTGTACAAACTTTATCAAGATTAAATAGAATTTATCCTGATAAACAAACATTTATATTAGATTTTCAGAATTCAGTAGAAGATATTCAAGAAGCATACAAGCCTTATTTCGAAATGACTAATATTGATAGAGTTACAGATCCAAATGTAGTAAATGATTTATGGTATCAGTTACACGAATATGGAATATATCATGATGAAGAAGTAAATGATTTTGCAATTCTTTTTTATAAAGATAAAAGAACTAATTCTCAGGATGGAAAAATGAACAACATAATAGATAAAGGTGTTGAAAGATACTGCTTTTTAGAAGAGCAAGATGAAAAAGAAGCAGATGAATTTAAGAAAAAAGCCCAGAAGTACATAACTTTTTATAATTTCTTACTTCAAATATATCCTCTAAAAAACCTAAATCTTTTAAGATTACAGGTGTATTTAGTAGCTTTATTGAAGAAGTTACCTAAGAAAGGTAAAGAAAGGATAAAACTTGATGATATTTTAAGTTTAGATTATTACAAATTGCAAAAGTTGGGTAAGGATGAAAAGATAGGTTCAGATATATCATTAACTTATGGTGATGGTGAATTAGTTGGAATATCAGAAAATGCTTCGTCTCGTATTAAAGAAGATCAAGAAGAGTATTTAGATGATATAATAAAAAGAATCAATGATGTATTTGGAATAGGACTTACAGAAGAAGATAAAATAGTTATAGACCACTATGAAGAAATGTTTAAACAGGATAAAAATATTATGGATATAGCTAAGGCGAATAGTTACGAAGACTTAGTAAATACATTTGCTAAGAGCTATTTTAAAAGAGGTATTGTCAAAGCCAAAAATAGAAATGACAGGTTAGTTAAAGAAATATTAACTAATGCAAATCTTCAAAACTTTATGGTTCACTATTTAGCTGCAAGAATATATGATGAGGCAAATAGATAATATTATAAAGAAAGAGAAGTGAGCAATTAATGGAAGATATTAAATATGAAATAGTAGAAACAATAGGAGCAATTTTAGAATGATCAAAAGGTTGGACAGAGGAATTAAAGAAGCTTAGAGATGTATTAAATAATATGGATTTATAAGGTGCCAGTGTATTATCAAAAGCAATAAGACAGGGGATGTAGGTAATATGTACATTATCAAAAATAAACAAGCGGAGAAAATTGAATCAGTTACTTTTTATGAACTTGGTATGCAGGAAAATGATATAGAGGAGATTTTAAGATGTAGTATTGATATGCTTTGTGACGATGAAGAATCAATGCTTATTGTAGGTAGACAAGTTCAAAATGAAAAATTGGGACGAAGTGATTTAACTGCTGTTGATAATAACGGAAATATCGTATTGATAGAAATTAAGAGAGATCGTAGAGATATTGAAAATAGGAAAGAGGCTTTTGAATTTCAGGCTATTCGTTATGCTGCAAGTTATGCAACGATTGAAAGTACCGATGATCTTGTGAAAAAAGTTTATGCTCCTTATATTGAGAAATACCGCAGTGAATTTGAACTTGGAGAACTTACTTCATATGAATTAGGAATCAGGAAATTAAATGAATTTTTAAAGGTCAATGAGGCAGAAAATACTTTTAATAAAAAGCAAAAGATCATTCTTGTAGCATCTGATTTTGATGAACAGACTCTTTCAGCTGTGGCATGGCTTAATAGTAACCATGTTGATATGAGCTGTTATAAGCTTACTCCTTATAAGATAAATGAACAAATTTATTTACATACAGAAAAATTACTACCAGTGACTAATTACGATGATTATTATGTAAATCTAATGGATAAATCAGTTTCTTCTATTGTGAAGGAAAATAAAAATATCACACGAAGATCACTACCTAAAATTGATGCTATGCTTGATTGGGGAGTTGTAAAAGAGGGAGATGTTATTGTTGCAAAAGATAGAGACGATGAAGGGACTCTTTTGGCTAATGGAAATGTAAAGGTAGATGGAAAAGCAATGTCTATGCAGGTATGGTTAAAAGAGCTGTATGGATGGTCAAGCGTTCAGACTTATGTATTTGCAGTACATAAAGAAAGTGGCAAGACATTAGCACAGATACGAGAAGAATATATGGAGAAGCAAGCAAAGATAGATTCTGAAGAAGTATAAGTAAAATACCTCTATTTTGCGTCAAAATCATTAAGCTTGAAAAGCAAGGCTAATGCCTGAATCCAAATATTCCATTTGTGGGGGAGTAGAACTATATGTTTTACTTCTTTTTCATGTCCATTTTCAGAACTTTGGGAAAAGCTGTTTAGTCGGATTGAGTTTAGAGGAATTTTTAAAATGAATACTTAAGTGGAAAAGGAAGTTTCACTATAGCAAAAGAACTGAATGAAGATAAAATACCTACCATAGGAAAAGGAAAATGGCATGATACTACCATTTTAGGAATATTAAAGAATGAAAAATATAAAGGAGATGCATTACTGCAAAAGACATATACTGTTGATTTTCTTACAAAGAAAAGAGTGGAAAATAACGGTGAAGTTCCACAATACTATGTAGAGGAAAGTCATCCTGCAATTATTGATAAAGAAATGTGGGAAGCAGTTCAGCTTGAAATAGAGAGAAGAAGAAACTTTGCAAGAGAACATGGAATAGTTAAAGTGGATTATGCTACAATCACTAATCCTTTTGCAGGAAAAGTTATTTGTGGACATTGTGGTAGTGTTTTTGGAAGAAAGGTTTGGAATTCTAATGATGAAAGATTTAGAAAAGTTGTTTGGATGTGTAATAAACGGTATGCAGTAAAAGGGAAGAAAGGCTGTAATAATAAACATGTATATGATAAGGTTTTATATCAAGCCTTTATAAATGCTTTTAATGCCATGATTGAAAACAAAGATTATTTTATGGAGAAGTGGAAGAAGAATTTAGAAAGTGACAATGTTTTAGTAAGGTATAAGGCAAAGCAGTTCATAAAGATTTTTTAAAATGCAAAATCGATAGAAAAGTTTGATACGGATTTGTTTTTTAGTATAGTGGAGAAGATGGAAGTGTTTGATGGTGAGAAGATTATTGTAAGCTTGCTTGATGAGACGGAGATTGAGGTTGTAATTGAATAGAAATTAAGCTGACTGCTAATTGAGAAAGTTCATTTTCTTAGTTAGCTTTTTTAGATTTTAAAATTAAAAAAATTGATAATATAAATATATTATTGGTACATAAATGTGTATTAATGGTATTGAAATGTTTAATAGGAACATATATAATTACTAAATAATGAAAGAGTGGAGGTAATGTTATGGCATTTAATTATAATAAACTTTGGAAATTACTTATAGATAAAAATATGAATAAGGTTGCACTTAGAGATGCGATTAATATTACACCAGCTAAACTTAGTAAAAGTCAGTCTGTAAATATGCAGATCCTTGCAAGGATTTGTAAAGAGTTAGAATGTAATATTGGAGATATAGTTGATTATATACCTGATGTAGAGGAGGAAAATGATTATGAATAAAAATAATAATAAACTTCAAATAAGAAACAGTACAGCAGAATTTTTAATTTTTACTTCACAAGCAGGAGCAAATTCCATTGAAGTTATGGCTGTAGATGATAATGTGTGGTTAACACAAGAAATGATAGCAACCCTTTACGAAAAAGGTCGTTCAACCATTACAGAGCATTTAAAAAATATTTTTTTAGATGGTGAATTAGATGAAAATTCAGTATGTCGGAAATTCCGACGAACTGGTTCTGATGGAAAACAATATAAAATTAAATTTTATAATCTAGAAGCGGTTATTGCAATTGGATTTAGGACTAATTCTGAGAGGGCAATAGTTTTTCGTCAGTGGGCAACTTCTGTACTTAAAGATTTTTCTATTCGCGGTTATGTTATGGATAAGGAAAGGTTAAAAAATGGAACATTTTTAAATGAAGATTATTTTGATCATTTGCTTGAAGAAATTAGAGAAATAAGAGCAAGTGAAAGAAGATTCTATCAAAAAATAACAGATATTTATGCAACAGCAATGGATTATTCGGCTAATGCTTTAACAACAAAAACATTTTTTAAAACTGTTCAAAATAAATTACACTTTGCAATACATGGTAAAACAGCAGCAGAACTTATAATGGATAGAGCAAATGCAGGAAAAGAAAATATGGGATTAACTACTTGGAGAAATGCACCTAAAGGTAAAATAGTAAAGAGAGATGTTTATGTTGCTAAAAATTATCTAACTTTAGATGAAATAGATTCATTAAATAGAATAGTAACTATGTATCTTGATTATGCTGAAAACCAAGCAAAAAGAAAAATACCCATGACAATGGAAGCTTGGACATATATTAATTGATTTAGCATCTCATTATAAAGGGACACTTGCTCCTAAAATAGAACTAATTAGAGCGGCAATAGATGAAAGTAAGTTGATAGAATTTGACTATTACTGTTATTCCGGAGAAAGTACTAGAGTAGTTGAACCATATTTATTAGTTTTTCAATGGTCAAGTTGGTATATATGGGGGTTTTGTAGAAATAGAAAAGATTTCAGACTCTTTAAACTTAACCGTTTATTGAATTTGAGAAGTATATCAGAAATTTATACAAAACGAAAAGTTCCTTCTATACAAAAGCAGATAGAGCAAGTTTTTGAAAATAAAATTCATTTAGTGGCAGAGTTTGATACTTCAGTAAAGTGGAGATTGATTGAGGAATATGGAATAGATAGTTTTAGTGTACTTGCAGATGGGAAAATACATTTTGAGTTTGATTTTGCAAGTAAAGATAATTTATTCGGATGAATATTAAGTTTTAGTGATAAAGTTAAAATAATTAGCCCCGCATCAATTAAAGAAGAATTTATAAAAATAATAGAAAATATTAAAAGAATATATTAGAAACATGACATACAGTTGTCGTGTTTCTTTTGCTATACTATATAAAAAGAAAAGGAGATTATTATAATGATAGAATCGAGATGTGGAATAAAATGCAGTGTATGTGAGTATAAAGAAAAAATAAATTGCACAGGATGCATTAATATTGAAAAGCCATTTTGGGGTAACAGTTGTACTGTAAAGTCATGTTGTGAGGATAAAGGTATTGCAAATTGCGGACTTTGTAATAGTTTTCCATGCCATATATTAAAACAATTTTCTTATGATGAGGAACAAGGAGATGATGGTGCCAGAATAAAGCAATGTAAATGTTGGTGTAAAGGAGCAAAATAATATGAATTACTTATGGTTAGATGAATATTTATTAGCTATGAAAGGTGTTACAAAAGATTTTAAAGAAGAATGGCAGTGGACTAGATACTTGATAGGAAATAAAATGTTTGCAGCTATATGTAAAGATGAATCAGGTAAAGATTCTATAATTACTATAAAACTAAATCCTGCAGATGGTGATTTTTTAAGAACTCAATTCCAAGATATTAAACCTGGATATTATATGAATAAAATACATTGGAATTCTATTAATTTAGAAGGAGCTGTACCTGATGATCTTATGAAGGATATTACAAAACAATCATACCAATTGGTATTTAAAGGTTTAACTAAAAAAATTCAAAAGGAAATTGAGGAGAGTTAATATGAAATATGAATGGAGAAAAAGTGAAAAGCAAGTATATTTACCTAAAGAAGTTCCTACATTAATTCAAGTTCCAAGACATAAATTCTTTATGATAAAAGGAAAAGGAAATCCTAACAATGAAGATTTTGTAGAACGAATAGGTGTATTGTATACTATGGCATATGCTGTTAGAATGATGCCTAAAAAAGGGTTCACACCAGATGGATATTTTGAATATACAGTATATCCACTAGAAGGTTTGTGGGATTTAACAGAAGAAGGAAGGAAGCTAAAAGCTTTCAGTAAGGATGAGCTATTGTATACTATTATGATTAGGCAGCCTGATTTTGTTAATGAAGATGTAGTAGAAAAGGCATTTGAAATTGTTCGTAAGAAAAAACCACATCCGCTTTTAGATGAGATTGTATTTGATGATATAGAAGATGGATTAAGTGTTCAAATGCTACACAAGGGTTCTTATAATGATGAACCAGAAATATTTGCAAAGATGAAAGAATTTATCGATAAGAGTAACCTTGAAATAAAATCAATGATTCATAGAGAGATTTATCTTAATGATGCAAGAAAAGTGGAAAAAGATAAGCTGAAAACAGTATTGCGATATATGGTAAAAGAAGTTTAGGGTTATTGATTGTTCGTGGGTATCAGGAAAATTTAAAGGAAAAGTAGGGTTAGTTGTACTGTATTCCAAAAGGAGAGTTCCTTTCATTTTACATTCTAAGTATTTAAAATATAATGGATTTAAACTATCAGATACTTGGAAATCTTTCTATTAACTATTGTATTTACCATTTTATGATAACGCAGTTGAATATTATCTTATAAATAATTCCTTGACAAATAGCTAATTTAGAGTAATTACTAGATTACTATTTGCCAAGGAGTGATATAAAAATGACAGAGGATCAAAAGAAACAAATAAGATTGTTGCGTTGTAAAGGATGGGGTTATAAGAAAATATCAAATGCTGTTGGTATATCGAGAGATTCAGTTAGGGGTTATTGCAAAAGAAATGGATTAGATGGTTATGCTTCAGAGGCTAATTCAATCCATCAACAATCAATGGTAGATGAATTTGTTTATGATTTTTGCTTACACTGTGGTGCAAAGCTAGAACAAAATAATAGAGGTCGCAGGAAAAAATTTTGTGGAACAAAATGTAAAAGTGAGTGGGAAAAAACTAATCGCAAAATTTATATTTTTCAATGTGAGTATTGTGGAAAAGAGTATAAGTCATTAGGTAATAAAAATCGTAAATACTGTAGTCATGAGTGCTATGTAAGGGATAGGTTCTGGAGAAAAGAAGATGCAGCTCAAATTGTTGAAAAGATTTTAAAAAGAGAAAAAGTCGAACATATACCAAAATGGTTGAAGGAGTTATTGCTTTCTAATTTAGAAGAATAGAGAAGTTTTTGTGGGGGTATAAAAAATTTTAAAACGCATAAGGGTTTATTGGCGAGTAAGCATATGAAGGCAAAAATTGTATCAAAATGTACAATAGTTTAACTAAAAGTCTTGATAAATGGCAGTTTACAGCTATGGTGATAACCTAATGCATATCTTTTAAAAAGGGGCTCTCACTTCATGCGAAATAGACCCAGGGGTCTTTTTTAAAGTTATGAGTATTTGTATTTACGGTTTGTCTATACACATGTTGAATGTGTTGTAAAATTATCATTGAAATAACTCAATTATAAACGTTTTATCAATAGGAAATTTTATGTTTTCCACCATTCTTCCACCTAAAAATTTACTCGGTGGAAAGGATATTTTCAAATATATTTACACTATCGTTTTTCATGTTGCTAGTTACGTGTGAATACGTGTCCATGGTTGTTGATAATTGAGAGTGTCCAAGTCGCTCTTGGATATCTTTTATATTTGCTCCTGCTTCCAAAAGCATAGTAGCATGAGTATGCCTAAGGGAATGAAAATTAAATCTTATGCCTAGTTCGTAATTGACTATGCGACTTAAATATTTGTAGTGACTAGATCACCATTTTCTTTGGTGCATACGAAATTATTATTAGTATAGTATTTACCGTATTTTAATTTGTTTTCTATTTGCCACTTTCTATGTTTTTTTAGTATACATTATTAATGTATTACCTATTAATATTTTTCTATTTGAGGATGGAGTTTTTGGAGTATCAAAGACCCATTCTCTTTCTTTTTTTATTATAATTTTTTCTACAGTAATAGTATTTTTTTCTAAGTCTACACAATCCCACGTTAAACCACATACCTCAGATGCTCTCATATCAGTATGAAAAGCGATTTGTAAGGGCACATACTATCGTAAAGATAGGAACAGCAGTAATCGCTTTAATAGGAGCAATAATTACATATATGATTATTCCTTACATCAAATCAAAAACTACAGCAGAGCAACAAGAAAATATTAAATTTTGGGTAAAAATTGCAGTAAATGCAGCAGAACAAATCTTCCAAGAAAAGAACCGAGGGCAGCAGAAAAAGCAATATGTAATTAATTTTCTAGAAACACAAGGTATTAAAATTAGTATAGAGCAATTAGATCCATTAATAGAAGCAGCAGTTTTAGAATTGAATAAAGATATTAAAATAGATGCAGGGGCTTAAATGCTCCTGTTTTTTTATTTTTCGGACAGAAACTTAAGTTAGCGTAGGTGGATGGATAGAAATATATCTTTTAAAAACAGATATGATATAATATGAATAAAAAATATATTATATAGGAGAAATCAGTATGGAAGGTTTAGGTTTAGTTTTTGTTGTAATAATTGGTGTAGTAATATATTTTGCAAGAATTGAAAGTCATAAAGATAGTATTGCAAATAAGATTGATTCTATTGGAGGACGTTTAATTAACTATGAAAAACGTGGTTTTTTTTCAGGGATTGGCCCATTTACGATTGTGGGTAAAGGGCGAATGATTTATAGAATAGAATATGAAGTTGATGGCATAAAAAAAGAAGGATGGGTACGGTTTGGAGGTTTATTCGGTCCTGATTGGAGAATGTAATTTCCGTGGTTGTGTTTATATAGTAAAATCAAAGAGAATTAGAATCAAAAACATACTAAATGTTAGTTTTGCACAATCTGATTATTATGCGACGTAATTATTAAGATTTAAAATACGAATAATGTTCTTTGAAAGCTGAATAATACTGTATTGAAAATGGAAACATTATTCTACAATGCAAGAAATATGGTATAATCTTCTTGTGTGATAAGTCAGGTTAGTAATGAATTGCCTATATTCTTAATAAAGAATATAGTTGATTTAATACAAATAGGGAGTGTGATATCATGAATATTAATCTCATGGATAGAAAAATGATTAAAATGCCCTGTGCAAAGTCTGTAGGTATGATTTGGGCGATAATTTGCACAGGGATAGATATTTAGTCGCTTTTGATAAATAAATTCATACATATACAGGCTTTGTTTCCTTAATTAAATAATAAATTTAAGGAAGTGAGCTTTTTGAAATATGTAAGAATTGATAGAATATTACCAGATGATTTAGTTAAAGAAATTCAAAAGTATATCCACGGTGAATATGTATACATTCCTACCCCTACTGAAAAGAGAAAAAGATGGGGTGAAAAATCTAAAATTCGAGATTATCTAAAAGCCAGAAATGCAAAGATTCTGAACCAATATATAGGTGGACAATCAATTAGCAGTCTAGCTGAAGAATTCTTTCTTTCAGATAGTAGTATTAAGAAAATTGTATATAAAAAAGATAAGTAGGTTAAGGCTACCACTCTTGTAATGTGTGGTAGCTTTTGTGTAAAAAATGATATAGAAATGATTATTATCTTTCTTAAAAAATGTAGAAGTTTTAAAATGATATTGAAGATAAAATTCATCTCGTAGATATTATAACAAAAGGAGAGAATCGAAGTGAATAAAAAAATATCATTAATTCATTCTACAAATTTAGCTCCAGTAGATTATGCTTATGCTGGACGTATACCTTCAGGAATGGACTTATTATTTTTGGCAGGGGCATGTCCTATTGATAAAAACGGAGAAGTACCTAGCTTGAGTGATTATGAGCTTCAGGCAAAACTTTGTGTAGAAAATTTGAAGGAAGCACTGAAAGACTGTGGGGCTACTTTGGAAGACGTAGTATATACCAGAGTCCTTGTAGCATCTCACGATCAGTCAGATTTGGTAACTGCATGGGAAACAATAAGAAAAAAGTTTGATAATCATGATGTTCCAAGCATTTTATTTGGAGTTACAGTATTAGGATATACAAATCAATTGGTGGAAATTGAAGCGGTAGCAGCAGTAGAAAACAATACAAAATGATTGAAGTATAGAGTTGAACTGATTCGCACCATTCTTATTAGATGTATCAACGATAAAAATAAATAATTATTTAAAATACCGTATTATTCAGAAATGAATTGTGTGGTATTTTTTATGCAAAAACCGTGTGGTTAGTGCGAAATTTCTTTTTTGTACAACAAACTCCATATAGAACAAGCAAAAGATTTGCAGGAATTTACTATAGAGGATATATATTTATCTAGGAATATGGGAGTGAAAGCTTTAAAAAATCTTATTGATATTCTTAGGGAGAAAGGTTTTAATCCTAAAGAAATTTTCAAACCTATGGATAAAGATTTTATAGAGTACCCTATTAAAATTAATATTAGAGAGTTATTAGAAGGTAAAGAATAGAAAAGACACAGATGGAATACTACCACCTGTGTTCTATAATAGAGGACGCAAAATCTTTATTGATACCATCATGAAATAAAGGAAATAGCAATAAAAAATACAATCATGTATAAAAATTAGAAAAATCCAAATTTTTTCTAAGAGTTAGTAACGACTATACCCACCACAGTTACAGAATATTAATACTAACAACAAGAAGAAGAAAAGCAAACTACTGTCGCAACCTCCTCCAAAGATTCCACCAATACCACCACATTGTGCATCAGCCATGAAAAAACCCCCTCCCTTTTTTAAAGATGTAAATTACTATTTTCTCAATATAGATTATGTACCTTAAAGGAAATATGTTACATAAGCATATAAACTAAAAGTAAAAAGATTTAAAGAATACATAAAGTAATAACAAACGCCACTTTTTTTGCATCTTAAAACCAATTTGCGTTTTGATATAATATAATAGTCAAAAATTTTTACAAAAGGGGAATGGGTATGTTAACTAAAAGACAGAATGAAGTATTAAAAGCAATCTATTATTACATTAATGCAAATGGAATTAGTCCATCTGTTAGAAATCTCTGTGATCTATTAGGTTTAAAATCAAAAGGTACAGTAGATAGTTACTTAAATGAGCTAGAGAGTCAAGGGTTTATAACCAAGGGGGGTACTATATTTCGATCAATCAAAATAACAGATACAGGACTAAGTGAAATAAGAGGGTAGAGGAAACGGGTGGAAATATTGATTTTTGCCACCTATTTTCCACCCATCCATATTATTTATTATTTTACAAAAAAATATGATAATATATAAACAAAGCTTATGTTTCTGATATTTACACATTTCTATATTGCTATAGAGTATAAAAATATATAATTAAATATAGAATAGTCTACAATATCAATAAACAGGGCATGTTGAGGCAGTTGTAAGGATATATAAGAAGTAGATATATTGAAAATAGTAAAACAAATAGGTTATAATAACTAAACTTAAATGAATGAGGTTGATAACATGTCATATGAAATTGAATTAATCAGAAGAGATCAGCTTGAAGTTTCAAAATGGTCAGGTGGGACTACAACTCAACTTGCAATTTTTCCAAAGGATGCCATATATAGTGAACGCAATTTTAAATGGCGCTTAAGCTCAGCAAAGGTGGAGGTAGAAGAATCTGTTTTCACATCACTTCCTAATATTAATAGGATTATTATGATTATTGAAGGAGAGCTGATATTAGAGCATGAAGGTCATCATAGAAGTATTTTAAAATCATTTAATCAAGATCGCTTTAGTGGGAGCTGGAAAACAAAAAGTTTTGGAAAAGTGATAGATTTTAATTTGATGATGAATGAAAGTTGTGAAGGTGAATTAGAGGCTATACATCTGGAGAAAGAACAATCTAATATCATTTCTTTTGATAATAAGAAGGAATTTTCACAAAACGTTCAAGCTATATATTGTGTCAATGGACAAATAAAAATAAAGATTTCGGCTGATGATATGATTACTTTGTATGAAGGCGATATTGTTTTGATAACACCTAAAGACGATTTTAGTGACCTGAATTTTAAAATATATAATGAAGAAAATAGAAAGGCTGATTTGATTAGAGCTAGTATATCCTATTAATACTATTTATATGGATAGTATTGAAATAAGCAGAATCAATATTATGCCAGGAACAAAACAGGAAAAAATAAAGTAATGAACAAAAGTGAGAGCTGCTCAAAAACAAGATCAGCGTTTTGGCAAATTTAGAAGTCTTATCTCCACAAATAGGATAGGTATGTTCACGTGGGTTAGTCTTTATATAGATTTTTACAAAAGAATCTCCATGAGAAATTTTATTTGCTTTTACCCCTTTTAAATTTAGTAATTTATTGATAAAATTAGAATGCACTTATTGAACGCCTCCTTTAATTTGGTCTGAGCAACTATATTTTAGCAGGCATTTTCGATAAGTGCTTTATTTTTTTGCAAAAAATTAAATGTTGGAGTTTTTTACCCCAACATTTATTATAGAACCTAGGGAAATAACCGCATGTTCCATGCCGGTGACTATTCGCAATTCCTTATCGCTTATATTGACAAGTAGGCTTTCAAGTTGTCTGCCCTGCGTTGTTTTATACCTCAGCTTGTATATTTCTGTCAAAAGAAATATAATAAAATGATGGAGGTGTTATGCGTGGATTATATAACGACAAAAGAAGCAGCGAAAAATTGGGGAATTACAGACAGAATGGTAGTGTACCATTGCTCTGCTGGACGGATTAAGGGAGCTAAAAAAATGGGAAATACATGGCTTGTTCCGATTGACGCTGAAAAACCGCCTGACAGACGATACAGGAGCAGTAAAGTAAAGGATGGTGAAAATAAATGAAACGGATATTTTTGGTTGAGGACGATAAGGCAATCGCGAGAAACCTTGTGCTTTTGCTCCGCTCAGAGGGATTTACAGTCACTCACGCCCCTACGCGGAGTGAAGCCCTTGCCGCACTTGCCGGGAATAAATTTGACGTGGCATTGATTGATATTTCTTTGCCTGATGGAAATGGCTTTACGGTTTGCACGGAAATCAAAGAAACGCAAGATATTCCTGTCATTTTTTTGACAGCTTCTGGTGATGAAGCAAGTGTTGTTACCGGGCTGAACATGGGCGCGGATGACTATATCACCAAGCCTTTTCGTCCGCGTGAATTAATCGCACGAATCAGAACCGCCCTGCGAAAAAGTGGACGTTCTCCATCGGCTTTTGAAATCTGCGGGCTTCATGTCGATACGGCAAGCGGCGTTGTGAAAAAAAACGGCAATGAGGTTTTTCTTTCAGCATTAGAATACCGCTTGTTGCTGGTGTTTATTAGCAACCCCAAAAGTATTATCACGAGGGGCAGGCTACTTGACGAATTGTGGGAAGCGGCGGGCGAGTTTGTCAATGACAATACATTGACCGTGTACATCAAACGCTTGCGGGAGAAGATAGAAAACAACCCAGCAAGCCCGCAAATAATTCTGACCGTTCGCGGGACAGGATATAGATTGGGGCATGGATATGCTTCGGAATAGAGAGCTTTGTCAGCTTGCAATTTTGTTCTCCTTAATAGTTGCCACCACTGTAACTCTGGGATTTGCAATTAATACGGCAGCTGGAATCCTTGCTATTGCTTCTGCTGTCGCCTTTGGAACAGTGTTTTTTGCGTTTACCAAAGCTCGATATAAAAGTATTGCGCAGATTTCAGATCAAATCGATCTTGTACTTCATAACGCTGACCATCTGTATATTGGTGAATCGGAAGAGGGAGAACTTTCTATTTTGCAAAGTGAGATAACAAAAATGACACTACGTATTCGGGAGCAAAACGATGCACTGAAAAAAGAAAAAGAACATCTTGCCGATTCGCTGGCTGACATAGCTCACCAACTCCGCACCCCTCTTACATCCGTGAGCCTTATTCTGTCATTGTTAGAGAATAACTCTGATGAAAATGAACGGAAAGCATTGATACGGGAAACAAAGGAATTGTTTGTACAGATGGATTGGCTGCTTACTTCCCTGTTGAAATTATCCCGCCTGGACGCGGGCATTGTGGTGTTCCAAAGCAAGCAGATAGATGTGAATACTTTGATAAGCGCTGCGCTTCACCCATTTTTGATCCCAATAGAGCTGCACAATATTGTTTTACAAATAGACGTGTCGAAAGGGATAATCATTCAGGGCGATTCTGGTTGGCTTTCGGAAGCAATTCAAAACATCCTCAAAAATTGCATAGAAAGCGCAGGCAATAACGGGAAGATTGAGATTGTTTGCACGGACAACCCATTGTTTACCGAGATTGCCATCCACGACAGCGGCGCGGGCTTTGAAAAAGAAGATTTACCTTGCTTGTTTGACAGGTTCTATCGTGGGAAAAACGCAGATGCGACAGGATATGGGATCGGATTGGCTCTTTGCAAGATGATTATAACACGGCAGGGTGGGACGATTACCGCCCAAAATCACCTGCAGGGTGGCGCGATATTTGCCATTCGTTTCCCAAAGTGACGAATCTCTCATCGGAAAGTCACAGAGATGTAAGTTGAAGGTTCTATAATATGGGTAAACTATAAGAAAGGAGACTTACATAATGGAATTTTTAAAAATTGAAAATCTATGTAAGGTATACGGAAAGGGAGAAAACCAAGTTACCGCCCTCGACCATGTTTCGCTTACAATTGAAAAAGGGGAGTTTACCGCAATCATCGGTTCCTCCGGCTCCGGCAAATCCACATTGCTTCACATCATCGGCGGTGTGGATGTGCCCACAAGCGGAAAAGTGTATTTGAATGGGCAGGATGTATATGCCCAAAGCAATGAAAAACTCGCCATCTTCCGCAGGAGGCAGGTCGGGCTTATTTACCAGTTTCACAACCTCATTCCCACTCTGAATGTGGTGGAAAACATGACCTTGCCTATACTGATGGACAAACGGAAGGTTAACAAGGAACGACTGAATGACTTGTTGGAACTGCTGGGGCTAAAAGACCGAAGAACGCATTTACCCAATCAGCTTTCGGGCGGTCAGCAACAGCGTGTTTCTATAGGACGCGCTTTGATGAACGCCCCGGCGGTCATGCTTGCCGACGAACCCACAGGCAGTTTGGATAGCCGGAATGGACATGAGATTATCAAATTGCTGAAATTAAGCAATAAACAATATGGGCAGACCCTTATCATCGTCACACATGACGAAAATATCGCACTACAAGCAGACCGCATTATCGGCATATCCGACGGAAAAGTAGTGCGAGACGAGAGGGTGAGACCATGAATATTTTCAACAAAGTTACACTGCAAGGCATGAAAAAAAGCCGTACACGAACAATTGTAACAATTATCGGAGTTATCCTATCCGCAGCCATGATTACGGGAGTGGCTACCTTTGGTGTTTCCTTGCTGAACTATTTGGCAAACGGTGCGGCCCAGAAATACGGCGGTTGGCACGTCCAGTTTTTGAACGTTGATTCCTCTTTTGTACAAGAGCGAACCCATGACGATAGAGTTGCAAACACCGCAACATTTGAAAATATCGGCTACGCTAAACTTGACGGAGGGAAAAACCCTAACAAGCCGTATCTTTTTATAGCCGGATTTAGCAAGGAAGCCTTTAATACCTTGCCTATAAATCTGGTTTCAGGCAGATTGCCGAAAAATAGTGAGGAGATTCTTGTTTCGATGAACGTTCAAGTAAAAGGCGGCGTTAAATTCGCGGTGGGTGACACGCTTTCACTTGCTGTCGGAAGCCGCATAAATGGCAACAAGAATCTTGGTCAACACGACCCTTACATTTCAGGGAAAGAGACTCTTGTGCCAAAAGCCAAGAAAACCTACACGGTTGTCGGTATCTGCTATTTACCCGGTTTTGAAGAATCTTCTGCGCCGGGATGTACCTTGATAACGAAAGCAGATGAACAAGACAAAGCGGACAGCTTAAACTTATTTGTCACGCTTAAAAATCCGCGACAAGTTCATGCTTACGTAAGCAGCACATCCGGAAGTCATAGCTATGTTTTTAACGATAATGTGTTGCGATTCATGGGTCTTTCGGAGGATAAGATCTTCAACACGTTTCTGTACTCGGTTGGTGGCATTTTGGTTGCCTTGATTATGATAGGCTCAATTTTTCTGATTTATAATTCATTCAACATATCGCTGAATGAACGTACACACCAGTTCGGGATTCTCTCGTCGGTGGGAGCCACAGCAAAGCAACTGCGAAATTCGGTGCTGTTTGAGGGACTTTGTATAGGTGCGGTCGGCATACCTATTGGCGTTATTGTCGGCATAGGCAGTATCAGGCTTGTGATTTCTGTTGTGGCCAAGAATTTTGGGAACGTTATGTACAGCAACGTACCTTTAACCTTGACGGTGTCCATTCCCGTGATTGTCGGTGCGGCGGCGGTCAGCATGGTTACGATTTTGATTTCGGCCTATATACCGGCTCGAAAGGCCGCAAGCACTCCCGTTATGGAGAGTATTCGCCAGACAAACGAGGTCAAAGTTGAATCCAAAGCTGTGAAAACGTCAAAACTGGCGCAACGTATTTATGGTTTGGAGGGAACCCTTGCACTAAAGAATTTTAAAAGAAATAAGAAACGTTATCGCAGCATTGTGCTATCACTTGTTTTAAGCGTAGTGTTGTTTATATCAACCAGTGCTTTTGTAACGAATTTGAAACAGTTGTCGGAGAGGGCAGTAGTATTTACTACCTATGATATCGGTTTGGCCACGCAGGACATGGAGGATAGCAAAATGTTGCAGCTTTACGACAAACTAAAAACTGCCGATGGTGTTTATGAAAGCTCGTATCAAGCACTTATGAAGTATTCATGCGCTGTCGAAGCAAGCGATCTTTCAGACGCTTATCGGAAATACGTAGGTTTACATTCGACGGATAAAAAGGATAATCTGCCAATGGACCTTCAGTTTCTTGATGACAGCACCTATCTGAATATTATCAAAGGCTTGGGCTTGCCCGCAGAGGAATATACTGGGCAAAATGCGAAAATGATCGCCGTTGCCAAAATAACAAACCACATGGAAGCTAATCAGGAGGTTGACAAGTTTATTGATATGTTCAAAAGTTCTTCCATGGATTTTACCATTGCTCCCGAAACAAATGGCAAGCTTAAGATGGAACAGGGGCGAAATGTAAGCATTAAGTTTGTCAATATCGTACCGCCTGATACACTCCCGATCCTAGAAAAGTCCGAGTCGAATAATCCGTTCATTTTTAGGGTGATGGCTCCCTATTCGATCAAAGAGAAGTTTGAAACCCCCGATACCCATGTGGCTATTAAGGGCTTGACTTTTCGCTCAAAGACTCCATCGCAATCGGTGGCTAAAATGGAAGCGATGATTAAAGGTGCAGGAATTAAATCCACATATACCATGTACAACACGCACAAAATGCTTGATGAGAACAACAATTATATATTTATTATCAACGTGTTCGCTTATACTTTTATCATTATGATTTCGCTGATTGCGATTGCCAATGTGTTCAACACCATTTCCACGAATATCAAGTTGCGCAGGCGAGAGCTTGCCATGCTCCGCTCTGTGGGGATGTCTGACCGCGATTTCCAAAAGATGATGAATTTCGAGTGTGCCTTTTATGGTATGAGGGCGTTGCTCTTTGGGCTTCCCATAGCGGTAATCTCTTCCTGGCTGATTTACAAAGGGATGGTCGTCGGCGGGGCGGACATTGGTTTTATATTCCCGTGGGACAGTATCGGAATTAGTGTGTTCAGCGTGCTCTTTGTGGTGTTCATTACAATGCTGTACGCCATTAGCAAGATAAAAAAAGAAAATATTATTGACGCGCTTCGAGATGACATGACTTAATTCAAAACCGATATTTTCTTTTTTTACTCGTGAAAAAACGTCTCAGGTAATGGGAAAAATTCTTGAACGGCAGAGAGTGGCGGCATATTGCAGGGTTAGTACAGATAGTGAAGATCAGTTTTACATTCATGAACATTATGAGCCGATGATCAGTGAGGAAGTCTTTGAAAAAGCATCGTAAATAAGCAGCTTTTCAAACTAGATAAAGAGATTGAATCAATCGAAGGAAAGAAAAGCAAACTGGTTGATATGCGGCTTGAAGATACCTTTGATAAGACCGAGGTTCAATCTTTGCATTTCTATAGTAGTTCCGACACATGCTGAGGCAGTTGTGAGGATAGAGAAGAAATAGGTTGAAATGTAATTATAGGGGACGACTTTCATGTCGTCCCATCTGTGTGTTTATGCTCTCACGGTCGATAGTTTAAGAGAAATCTTGGTAGGCCTATTTAGTGTGTGTTATTAATAAAAAAACAGACCTATCACACCAGTTATAATCATAACAAATATGGGATTTAATTTATACTTTCTCAATAAAAATAGAGAAATTAAAAATACAATTATAGCGGTAATATTTATGCTAATATCTTTAACATTAAATGGTGAAGTTCCAAGAAACGTAATCAAAATAATAGTAGATGCAGCAGATGCAATAAGCCCCATAGAACTAGAACGTAATCCTTTTAATATGTTAGAAATGCTATCTATATTCTTATGTTTTTTAAAAAATTTGTATAAAAATATAGAAATAATAAATCCAGATATAATACTTCCTAAGGTAGCCACTATAGCTCCAGGTATACCAGCGATACGTATTCCTACAAAAGAAGCAGTATTGACAACTAAAGGTCCAGGTGTCATTTGGGAGATTGTAATAATGTCTGTATATTCTTGGAGCGTAAGCCAGTTGTGATAATTTACCACCTGTTTTTGTATTAACGGTATAATAGTATATCCACCACCAATACTGAATGAGCCAATCTGTAAAAAGCTAATAAATAATGCAATAATAGTTTTATTCATCTTGGATTTTCCCTTGTCTGCTTTTTATATAAGTTTGGACAAAACATAGAATAGAGCAGGAAATAATAATAACTAACACATTGATATTAAAAATAAAACTAGCTAAAAATGCAATAGGAGTCATTGATGTTAATAGCAAATTTTTTTCTTTTAAAATTCCTTGTCCCATATCGATTACGAAATCTACAATTGTAGCAGCAACTCCTGCTTCCATACCCTTTAAGATTGCAGAAATAACCCTACTATATCTAAAAGCTTTATAAAAAAAGGATATAATTGATAATATTAGCAAGGGAGGCAAGATTGTTCCAATACAACTAATAATTGCACCTGCAATTCCAGAAATGCGATAACCTACTAATACAGCAATATTAACTGCAATAGCACCTGGAGTGGATTGTGCGATAGCAGCCATCTCTAATAGTTCCTGCTCACTAATTAATTTTAGGTCATTAACAAAATATTTACGCATCATAGGAATAACTATATATCCCCCTCCAAAAGTAAAAGTATTGATATAAAATGTGACTCTAAAGAGTGAAAAGTATAGTTTGAATTTTTTAATCTTCATAATAGTAGTACCTCCAATAGATTAATCTTCAACATCGTTCATTATACACCTTGATTTAACATAAGTATAATAGTATAGTTTTATATAATACATAACTAAATTGTTATGAACAAGGAGTTAGATATGAAAATAAGACATCTCCGTATTTTTAAAAAGGTATGTGAGGAAGAAAGTATTACAAAAGCAGCAGAAAAATTATACATAACCCAACCAGCAGTTTCTAGTGCAATTAGTGAATTAGAAAATCATTTAGGTGTGTATTTATTTGATAGAATTTCAAGAAGAATTTATTTAAATGAAATAGGCAAGTTATTCTTAACAAAGGTAATAAAGTTGTTAGATTTGTATGATGATTTAGAACAAAATGTTAAAGAATTAGAAGACAATGCAACTATCAAAATTGGATCAAGTATAACTATAGCGAACTTTATTTTACCTAAAGCAATAGTAGATTTTGAAACAATTTATAATAATACTCCGACAAAAATTATAATTGGAAATGCTGGAAAAATTGAAGAGATGTTATATAATAATGAAATTGACTTGGGTCTAATTGAAGGAGTTATCTATAATGAAGAATTAATAAAAATTCCATTTTCGTCCTATAAATTAGCAATAATATGTTCACCTAAACATAAATTAGCTTTAGAAGAACCTATAGATATCAATAAGTTAATACAAGAAAGGTTATTACTTAGAGAAAAAGGCAGTGCAATTCGTGATGTCTTTGATAGTGCATTATTAATACATAATTTAAGAGTAAATCCAGAGTGGACAAGTATAAATTCACAAGCTCTTATTTACGCAGTAAAACAAAATTTAGGAATAAGTGTGTTACCTAAAATACTAGTAGAAGAAGAAATTGAGAGTGGTGAAATCTTCGAAATAAAGATAAATGATTTTGAATTAGTTAATGTAAATCATATTGTATTTCATAAAGATAAATTTCAAACAAAGAGTTTTAAAACATTAATTGAAATAATTAAGAGTAAAATAACAGAGAAGAAACTATAAAACAACATATGTATTTTAAATTTGATTAGAAATAAATAGTACAGTATAGTATAAGTAATATAGTTAGTTTATTCTAACAGGTTGCTCAGATATAGTTTTTTGATAGTATTAAGACAAGAAAGGAGCGTGTAAATGGAGCATAAATTCTATATAAATTCAAGAAATAGGTATGATGCTATGCTAGAGCAATATAGAGCTATGCATGAGCAAATTGGGAATGCTCGTTTCTTGCCTAACCACGATAAGAGCAAGGGCATCGTTTATGATATAAAACCAGAGTATGGTAAGGGAACTATACAAATATATAGTTTGCTCGGCAATGTTATGCTGCTTATCTATGATTTTGTGTTTTCTGAGAATATAGTAACGGTATTTGATTTAACCAACAATTATTTTGAAATTGAATACTGTATAGATGGATGTATGTATATAGAAGAAGAAAAAGCAGGAGATACTTGCTTTGGCCCAAATAATTTATCCCTCTCTTTATCACAGGATATGAAAGGTATAATCAAGCGTTGTGCGGGTCAAAAGTATCAGGGAGTTTCGATAACAGCCAACAGGCATGTACTTTCCGCTTATTTTGGAAGTGCCGGAGTCGGTGTATGGAATGATACGATAGAAAAACTGGAAGATCAACTTCGCCCGGAGTATTATTTAGGTTTAAACACTCCTCCTGAAATAGCTGCTGCTTTTTTGCAAATATTTAATTGCCGCCTTCCTGAAAAAACTCGCACTTTATTTTACGAAAGTAAGGTTATGGAAATATTATCAATGATCGCATCGAACGAAGTTATGAAGCATGAAAAATATGACTTAACAGCACTCACCCCTTATGAATTACAAAAAATCAAGGAAATTCCCCAAATCTTGCTTGAACAGCCGTTTGAATTACCAAGCATTCGTTCACTATCTAAAAAGTTGGTCATTAATCCTAAAAAACTGACTAAAGGTTTCAAGCTTGTTTATGGAGATACTATTTTCAGCTATCACAGGAAGTTTTCTTTACAACAGGCTTCTTTAATGCTGTTGAACACAGAGAAATCAATTAATGAAATTGCCTATGAAATTGGCTATTCAAGCTCTAGCAATTTCTGTGCAGCATTTAAAAAGCAATATGGTATTACCCCATTAAAATATCGGGAATCCTCTTTACTGCGTAATGCAGAATAAGTGTTACTCTTACAATGATCTAAATACGATGTATTTTAACCACAGGTTTATACTTGTGGTTTTTTATTTTTTAAAGATAGCCTTTTTCTCAACATAAAACAGCATCGTAAGCAATATAGTCCATAAGAGTTTATGCTGTACAATATACTATAAGTTAGTTGAAGCTAACTAATCTTAATACAGGAGGGCATACATGCTTAAAAAAACAACATCTATTTTATTGACAATTATCTGCTTTACCTCATTGGCGGCTTGCTCGCAACAGTCAACAAATGAAAATGAAGCTTCTAATCCGGTATCGACTAGCCAGACTAGTATCTTACAACAGGACAGTTATTATCCCTTGAGGTTTACTATTTATGACAATACAGGAAACGAAGTTCAGCAAACTGTTAATGAGGAGCCAAAGAGAATTGTCGTAATTGGGCAGGGCTTTGCAGAGTTAATGATTCACTTTGGAGAAAAAGACAGGATTGTAGGACTGGCCTATCTAGACAACTCCTATTCCAAATATGAGGAGAAGGTCAGACAGCTTCCGCTGATCACAGATATGTGGCCTTCTAAGGAATCTATTATCGCTCTAAAACCGGATTTAATTGTTGCTATGTCTTCGGCATTCACCGATGAACGCCTTGGTGACATTTCATTTTGGAATGAAAGAGGAATTCCTGTTCTTTCAGGTATTAACTATACCAGGGGCCGTACAATTGAAAGCTTTTTTGACGACATCAACAATTTGGGAGCGGTACTAAATATTAGTGATAAAACAGATACCTTTATAGAGGATCAGAAAATGCGAATTAAAGCTATTCAGGACAAGGTTTCACAGGCAACAAATAAGCCACGGGTTTTGCTGTTTGCTGGTGGTCAAAATGATACTTACTACTATTATGGTCCTACCCTCTGTGTCATTGATGAAATGGTAGAAGGCGCAGGCGGTGAATACATAAAAGTATCAAAGGATACTTATGTAGAAATGTCTGCCGAATCGATCCTTTCCATTAATCCTGATAAAATTATTGTCACCGAATTCCAAAAATCTGATAGCCATGTAGCAAAGCATTTATTACTTGACAATTCAAGCCTAAAAAACGTTACTGCTATTCAAAAAGGTAATGTAATGGTGGCTGATTATACGAATGCCGTTCGCGGAAGCCTTGATCTTGCGGATTTATATGAGGATGTTGCCGAGTTTGTTCATCCCGAATTGTTTAAGGAGGAATAATCATGGTTTCAGCACAAAAAGGAGAAAAAAAGAATATCACTCAAACTTTTAGAGGTAGTTCACAAAAGCGGTCTGCGTTCTCAATAATTTGTATCATTTTGCTAGCTGCTATCGTTGTATCGGGCGTAATTTCAGTATCTATTGGACAAGTATCTATACCCTTTCAGCAATCCTTTAAGATATTGATACATCAACTGACTGGGTGTCAAATTGGTGATGCTAGTGAGTTGGTAAACGATATGTTTGTGGATATTATTTGGCAAATCCGGTTTCCTAGGGTTTTGTTGGCAATGATTATAGGGGCAGGGCTGGCACTTTGCGGAGTAGTAATGCAGGCTTCTGTACAAAACCCCTTGGCAGACCCCTATATATTAGGAATTTCATCTGGAGGTGTCTTAGGAGCAACCTTTTCAATTATGCTTGGATTTGGGGCTAGAGGAATACTAGGAGAATTCGGGGTTGCGTCATGGGCATTTATTGGTGCGTTGGGTGCAGCATTACTTGTCTTGGGACTTGCCAGTATTGGAGGGAAAACATCTTCTGTCAAGCTAGTTTTAGCGGGAACTGTAATCAATGCCCTATGCAGTGCTTCTTCAAACTTTATCATTTATTTTGCCAAAAACTCAGAGGGTATACGTTCTGTATCCTTTTGGACAATGGGAAGTCTGGCATCAGCAGAATGGGATACTTTGCCTCTTGTGTCTGCGGTGGTAATTGCAGCAATAGTCTTTTTCCTGTTCCAATCAAGAGTGATGAACACTATGCTAATGGGAGAAGAAACCGCAATCACCTTGGGTGTGAATTTAAATTTTTACAGACGGTTGTACATGGTGATTTCCTCCGTGGTAACAGGTATTTTAGTTTCTACCTGCGGAATTATTGGGTTTGTAGGCCTTATCATTCCTCATATTGTACGAAGTGTTGTGGGGTCAGATCATAAACGACTAGTCCCTACGGCGATTCTTTTCGGATCTTTATTTATGATGTGGACAGATGTTTTTGGCAGAACAGTAATTCCAAATGGAGAACTGCCAATTGGAATTGTTACTTCACTTCTTGGTGCACCTGTGTTCATGTATATGTTGATTAAAAAAAGCTATGGGTTTGGAGGGAGATAAATTGAATTTAAAAGCAGATCACATATCAGTCACCTTATCGGGTGTAGATATTGTAAAAGACATCAGCATTAAAGTGGACAATAAACAGTTTGTTGGGATCATTGGACCAAATGGGTGTGGAAAATCCACCTTGCTGAAAAGTATTTATAAAGTTATCAGACCGCAAAAAGGCATTGTCTTTTTAGGAGATAAGGATGTTTTAAAATCATCTGCGCGTGCTATTTCAAAAGATATGGGTGTGGTAGGCCAATTTAATGAATTGAGCTTTGATTTTACTGTCTACGAGATGGTGATGATGGGGAGAACACCACACAAACACTTAATGGAATCTAACAATATAGAGGATTATAGAATAGTAGCCGATGCGTTAGAAAGAGTTAACTTGGGGGAGTATGCGGACAGAAGATATTTAACATTATCTGGTGGTGAAAAACAACGAGTAATATTGGCCAGAGCAATTGCTCAAGAGCCTAAATTGCTAATCCTCGATGAACCGACCAACCATCTGGATATCAAATACCAGCTTCAGATTTTATCTGTTGTAAAATCATTAAATATCGGCGTTCTTGCAGCTCTACATGATCTGTCTATGGCATCTGTTTACTGCGATATTCTTTACGTAGTTAAAGACGGACAGGTCATAGCTTCAGGAACTCCAAAAGCAGTGCTAACGAAAGAACTTATAAGGCAGGTTTATGAAATAGATTGTGAGATTTACTCTAATCCCATTACTGGTGATTTAGCAATCGCATATTTGTCCTCTAATAATAGGTACTAGGAGGGAATAAAAAAATGGAACTTGATATGACCAAAGGAAATCCTTCACGGATTATCCTAAAATTTTTCATTCCGCTGTTTATCGGAGATTTGCTTCAACAATTTTATAGTATTATTGATGCAATTGTAATAGGGAAATTTGTAGGAACAGATGCATTTGCAGCAGTTGGCTCTTCAAGTGCTGTAACTGTATTTATAACTTCTATTTTACTAGGGCTTGCTATGGGTGCTTCGGCAATTTTTTCCCAACTCTATGGCGGCAGGCAGTACGATGAACTGAAAAAGACGATTTCTACTGCCTTAATATTTTTATTTTGTATAAGCGTGTTGATTACGATTGTAACATCAGTTTTTTTACCGCAGATTATTACCCTTTATCAAATGCCAAAGGAAGTAGCCGTCTATGCTACAGACTATTTAAAATATGTTTTTTATGGTTTTATTTTTGTTGGTATGTATAATGTATTTGCATTTCTACTAAGAGCATTTGGAGACTCAAAAACACCGTTATATTTTTTGATTGCCTCATGCATATCGAATCTCATTTTAGACTTACTATTTATAGTGGTGCTTCACATGGGGACTGCTGGCGCAGCGATTGCTACTCTTCTTACTCAAGCTTTCGCTGCTGTGGGATGCGGGATTTATACAATAAAACGGATGAAATTTTTGAATTTCGAGGGGAAAGACTTAATATTCAGTATGTCTTCTTTTAATAAGATCGCTACTTTTTCCGTATTGACAGCGCTGCAACAGTCAATTTCCAGTTTCGGAATGATGCTTATTCAAGGGTTGGTGAATACCTTTGGCTCAACTGTCATGGCTGCATTTGCAGCTTGCTCCAAAATCGACTCTGTTGCCAATGCTCCTTTGCAAGATCTAGGTAATTCTTTTTCTACTTATACTGCGCAGAATGAAGGCGCTGGAGAAACAAAAAGAATTCGGGAGGGATTTCGGGCAACTTCAAGGATTATCATAATCCTGTCGGCAGTAATCAGCATTGTCGCATTTATTTTCGCCCCAAACTTAATTACTCTTTTCGTAAATAAAGATGCAACAGAGGTAATAGCTGTCGGTGTTGGTTATCTTAGAATTGTTTCCGTATTTTATGTATTGCTAGGCTTTATTGTTATGTTTTATGGATTTTTTAGAGGCCTTGGAGTCATTAAAATATCAATCTTGATGACCATAGTGTCACAAGGATTAAGAGTATTGTTAGCTTATTCATTTGCACCTATCAGAGGATTTTCGGGTGTTTGTTGGGCCATTGTTGTAGGATGGTTTTTGTCAGACTTATTAGGATTTTACATGTACAAAAAAGTCATGTTGCAAAAGGCTAGTTAGCTTAATCAATAGTTTTTTGAATACAGATAAAAAGTATACCCGCCAAATAAAAAAACATGAGTTTGGCGGGTACTTTTGGTGGTATAAACAAGATGATAAAGGTCTTTTTTTACTTTATTGAACAACAATGGTCGGTTATCAAATTAATGCAGGTGTCAAAATGAATAAAACACTGGCACCATGCTTGTTATTGTTAATGAATTTATGTTTGACATTAGGAGGGATTCGTACTACATCTCCTTCGTTCAATTCGTAGATTTTACCGTTAAGTTCAACACTAACATCACCAGTCATTATTACTGCGAGTTCTTCCTTAGCGAGATGTGAGTAATGTGATGCCGTCGTACAGGAGTTTCCGTTAATATCCATCATTAATACTTCGATGTGTGCTTTCATAAAATCAGGAGTGAGGACATCATATACAATGTGCTCAGGATTTTCTCTATAGACTTTTTTTCGGTTCTTTTTTCTTGAGATTAATGTATCAGTATCTATATCATTTATAAATAAAGTATACAAAGGGACATTTAATGCTTTGCTGATGAGTTCTAATACACTTAAGGAAGGGTTGGCCTGATTTCTTTCAATTTGGCTGATTAGAGAAGTACTTATACCGGAATAGTCAGAAAATTGTCTTATAGTCATATTAGCTTTCTTTCTGTAGCTCATTACAGTTTGGCCTAGATAGTAAGTGTTCATTTCATTCTCCTCTTGTTTAGAATAATATGTATTTTTACTGTTTTGTTGTAACCCTGTGTACATGGTTGAAATACTTTTTAACATGGTTTAAACTGTGATTGTACAATATATTGTAACATGTTTATTATAATTAACAAAGGGGGATTTTTATGAATAAATTAAAATTCAAAATAATCATATTGATGATTGGTGTATTTTTTCTATCAACATCTGCAATATTTGTCAAAGTATTAGATGCTCCTGTAGCTGTCATAGCTTTTTATAGGCTATTTTTCTCTGGAATGATGATGTTGCCAGTAGTTTTATTCAATAAGAGTTTGAGAAATGAGTTAATTTCCCTTACCACGAAACAGTATTTCCTGGGCTGTATTTCAGGTCTCTTATTAGCGAGTCATTACGTGCTCTGGTTTGAATCATTGAACTATACATCGGTAGCAAGCTCGACTGTGATTGTAACGCTTCAGCCTATTTTTGCTGTACTCATTAGTTATCTCTTATTGAAGGAGAGAGTCAATCATATAGGGATTATAGGTATACTTTTTTCAATTTTCGGTAGTGCTTTTATTGGGTGGCAAGATTTTCAAAGTAGCATATTAGCTTTGTATGGTGATTTTTTAGCGCTTCTAGCAGCTATACTCATAACAGGATATTTTTTTGTTGGTCAATCGTTACGTCGGCACATAAGTGTTTTAGGGTATTCTTTACTTGGATATTTTAGTAGCTCAATGATTCTATTTGCTTATGGAATCTTGCAGCAGACGACGTTTATTGGGTACACCAGAGAAACATGGGTTCTATTTTTATGTATGGCTATATTTTCAACCATATTTGGTCAAATGCTCATCAATTGGGTATTAAAATGGTTGAATACAACAACGGTATCTGTTGTGATTTTAACAGAAGTTATTTGGGCGACGTTATTGTCAATATTGATACTTAATGAAAGAATTACGAATAAACAAATCGGAGGAATTGTCATAATAATCGTGGGACTGCTTATTTATTCCTATAGAGAAAAAATTGAATTACGAGTGGAAAAACGTCGAGCAAAGGCAAATGAAGTTTTGAATGAGGAGGTATAAATGCATAAAATTAACATAGAAGAAAAAGTGAGATTAATTGATAATTAGTGGGAACCAAAGATTATTGATGAAGCAAACGATTCATATGTAAAATTAGCAAAATTCAAAGACGAATTTGTTTGACACGTTCACGAAAACGAAGATAATTCAGAAATGACTGTAATAATTCCATGCTTTTGTATTTTTAAAATTATAGAATAATTTCGATAATTTGGTTAATGATGTATCCTACAATCACGCTCATAAATTACTGCTTGATTTTTTGATGTGCTGATCATGCAACGTACGATAAATACTGCGACAACTAATTCTGTCACAGGCATAGCCATCCACAAAGCATTACCACCGAGAAATACCGGAAGGAGTAGAATGAGAGCTCCGCTGATGATAATTCCCCTAGAAAGTGAGATTATAAATGAAATGCGAGGTTGCATCACAGACTGAAAATAGTATGTTGAATAGATGTTAAATGGCAAAAGCAAAAATGATAAACAGTAACAACGTATTATCATCGAAGCAATTTTAAGAACCGACTGCGTAGGTGTCATAAATAAGTGGACGAACGCATTAGGAAGTAACATGGTTAATGAAACCCATACACTGCTCACAACTGCAACAGTAATGAAACTGTAACGTAACAGTTTTCGAATTCTGTCTAGTTTTTGAGCACCAAAATTAATCGATAAAATCGGTTGAACTGCTTGACCGATACCATAAGCACAGCACTGGACAAATGTACTTATGTTGACAATAATGCCATAGATTGCAAGCGCATCTGATCCTGAATATTTCATAATCTGTTGGTTAAACAGCATTGTCAATATACCCATGGCGATGTCAATAAAAAATGTCGAAAAGCCAGTCGTAAGAATTTGCTTTGCTTTTGCATACAAATGGGTTGGACGTTTAAGTTTAAGTGTATTTCGGGCATTGAAAAAATGTGTTAGCATGACAAGAACTGATATGATTGCACTGCCAACAGTCGCAATGCCAGCCCCTAGTATGCCTAAGTCAAAGGTAAATACAAGTAAGTAATCTCCCGCTACATTAATAACGCCACCAAGCATTACAGCTTTTGTAGCAAGCGCAGGATTGGAATCGTTGCGTAAGAAAGCAGAAAACAGTTGAGTAAAAAGAAATACTGGTGCGGCAAATTTAACTGGAATTAAGTATCTTTTTGCCAAAGGAAGCAATGTATAATCTGCACCGAACAAAAGCAGAAGCTGATCCTCTAAAAAAATTAAAGAAACCCAGAGTATTGTAGCAAACAATGCCGTGAATAGAATAGCTGCTGAAAAATATTCATTTCCGCTATCGGAATTATTGCTTTTCCCGCGACTTGTACTGAACAAAATAGAGCCACCTATACCCGTAAGCAAACCGAAGCTATACAATATATTCCATATAGGCGCAATTACCGCCATGGCAGCAGAACCGGACGGACCGTGATATTGTCCAACCATTATCATATCGACCATTCCATAGACTGATGTGATTAAAGCACTTCCAAAAGATGCTGCTAAGTACTTTAGGTAGATTTGTTTTACATTTCCATTTAGTAAATCCATATTTTCTCCTCCTACAAAACAAAACGAGCTGGATAAACCAGCAGGCATTCCAGCCTGCTACCTTATCCAGCTCGTCGCTTCTAATGAACGATTCACCCTCCGAGTAAGCAATGTGATTATAACATAGTAAAGCGCATAAAGTCAAACTTCTTATCTATGATCCCCAGTCTGCAGCTGCATAAACAGATATTGATGACCCTTAGTAATGTTTAGCCTAATCACAACTCATCTACAGTATATCTCATTTGATTTGTGTCAGAAATATGTAGTAGACTTCTTAAATCATACATGGTAATGTATGTATTTTAAATTTGCATTTCAAACTAATTTGGCGAAATGTAACTCAATGAAGAATATAGCTTTTTGGTATTATAGAACATCTCTATATACTCAAATACTGCATTCTTTGCTTTTGTATAGTATCAAATTTACTATCAATTAATAACTCTGTTTTCAATAATTTATAAAATGATTACATAAGAGCGTTATTATAAGGATTTCCTGGTCTACTCATATTAGAAATTACTCCCTCCTTAGATAACTTTCCTTGATAAGCTTTACTACTATAATGGATTTGTGGAGTTCTGTAATAATCACTCAATCTATTTTATTAAATTTTTTCTCTACTAGGTTTTTTAATTCTGTATAATTAACTACAAAATATGATGTTGTTTGACGTAATTCTGTTGTGCCAGGTAAAATAAAAGTCTCAATATCATTGATGTTTATTTTATTTAAAGCCTTTAGATCTTCGGCAATTTTCACAGAAGGATAATTTGTTACAACGTTTTTTGATAATTCGTTAGACAATCCACTTATTTCTGTAAGATATTTAGTGTCAAATTTTTGCTTTATTAGTTTCGTAATAAAATTTTGTTGCATTCGTACTCTTGTAATATCGCCTTTGGGATAACCCGCACGATAACGGACTAATTGCTCTGCTTTTTCGCCATCCAATATTTGCAATCCTTTTTCTAAAGATATATGTAGGTTCTGCGCAGGGTCATCATAAAGCATATCAACGGGCACATTAAACTCTACTCCACCTAAAATATCTATAATATTTCTAAAACCTTCATAATCTATCCTTACGTAATAATTAACAGGTATTTCAAGATTATTAGTAACTGCGTCAGTTATTTTTTGGGCATCACCATCAGTCATTAAAGTAGATATTTTATTATCTTGCTTATCTGATGTAATAAGGGTGTCTCGTGGAATTGACAACACCGCTAGATTGTTATTTGTTTTATTAAGTGAGAGCAACATTAAAGTATCTGCACGCATTTGCTCACCACCGTCAACGCCGATTAATAGTATATTCGTCTGATTTTCAGTCACGCTCTCAATCTCCAGAGGTTTATGTAAATCTTGTGACTGGGTTTTATCACTCAAAACTCCGCTAGCAAAAATAGAAGCACCAAGTATTATACAAGCCGTAATTACTGAGCAAAGAATTGTTATTTTACTTTTTTTTGTAGCATTTTTAATCATGGTAAATCTCCTTTTAATCTCATTTTTATTGCTTGCCATTGCCGTGCTAAACAGTTTAGTATTTGTTTTTGTTTGCGAAACAAGTGCTAATATTGTGTTCATATAGTTTTTTTGCTCCTTTTCGTCCATATCTGCCACAACAGATAGATCGCAGGAGATTTCGCACTCTTGATCAATCTGTCTCGATACGATATAGGCGAAAGGATTAAACCAATGCACAGTATTTACAATCATTGAAAACCATTTATACCAAAGGTCATGTCGCCTGTAATGGGTAAGCTCATGCAACAGTATATAGTTTAGGTTTTCCTGTGAAATTTCTATATCGGGAAGGAGTAACAAGGGACTGAAAATCCCCACCATAAGCGGTGCGTCAATCATGCTTGTTTTTCGGGTTGTAATTTTCTCAGCGTCTATTCCATGGCAGGAAATAATGACGGAGTTTTTGTGAATTGCCCGCAAAAATATTAAATATCTAATCAGGTTAATTCCCAATATCAACATCAATCCCACCAGCCACGCATAACACATCATATCTGTTATTCCAAATGAAATATCCTTTAATACATTTACTGTGCTTTGTCCGAGAGATTTCGTGTTAACTGCTGGAATGGGTATTTGTTGTACATTTTCTAATTCCCCTGGTACTGTTGTTTCTGTGAAAGTCTGTTCCGTGTTTAGCGAAACATCGGGTGCTATATTAGTGGTGACCTGTGGTAGACGTATAGTAATAGGCAACATCATAACAATAAGTACAATTGCCCATGCGTAATATTGCCATGTAGAGCCAAAACATCTGGTTGTTATAGGCTTTAATAACAGCAATAATGCCGCTAAAACACTTCCTACTGCCGATGTTATAAGTATTGCTTTGAAAAGTAATAACATAAATCTATCCCCCCCTAAAGATTAAACATCTTTTTGATTTCTTCAATGTCATCTGCGGACATCTCTCCTGCTTTGAATAGGGAAACAGCTAAATTCTTTACAGAGCCGTCATATAACTTTGATGTAAGGTTTTTTGTCTGCAATTGCTTGTAATCATCCTTGGAACCACCAGGTACATACTGCATCATTTAAAAAGATTAATTGAGTTATATGACGAAGATAAAACTATTGGTGAACGAAAAAATGACACAGAAATATTCAAAAATAGGGTTGTTTCTGGATGAAAAGATGAGTTTGGAAGATTACTTTTTAATGATCATATCCATATTTATGGTTTGCTTTATATCTTTGTAGAAATAACAGAGATAAAGATGTATAATAAAATAAATCTTGTTATTTTGAGAGAACAGTATAATGATTATATAAAGGGACACTCAATAAAGGAAAGGGGAAACTGGATTGAAGGACAGCAAAATATTGAAGCGCGAACGGGTTGAAGAAGCATTGGACAATCTGATAAACTACCCCCTCACCATAGTCTCAGCTGCCATGGGATATGGAAAAACTACTTCTGTGCGCACCTATTTGAATGCAAGAAACTTACAAACCATATGGATTCCATTGCTTGGTTGTGACGGTGACGAAATGGTGTTCTGGCATAAGCTGTCAATGTCTGTTGGAAAAATGTATCCGGAATTGGGCAAGCGTCTTGAACGGCTGGGTTTCCCCATGGATGCAAGGCAGACTACAGCAATGATAGATTTAGTTTGGAAACTAAACAAAGAAGAACCAATGGTGATAGTCGTTGATGATTATCACCTAATTAATCAGAGTACACAGCTTGGGACAGTGATAGAGCTGCTAGCAGAAGAGGAAATTCCTAATTTACATATTGTACTGCTCACCCGTACTCGACCGAAATTTAATCACATAAATTTAATATCAAAAGGGCTTTGTTACTATCTAGAAACAGATACGTTGTCTTTTACTATGCAGGAAATCAAGGACTATTTAGATTTAATGGATTTCTGTGCCCTTCCACAAGATATTGAAAAGATATACAGCTATACTGAAGGCTGGATCTCCGCTGTTTATCTGCTCATGCTGGGAATAAGAAAAGGGTTGCCCTTGACAGAGGTTTCGAATATTACTCAGCTTGTAAGCGACAATCTATTTTCAACTTTCGACGATTCAGTTCAGGAAGTTCTTTTAAATCTTTCCATCTTGGATAGTTTCACTTTGCTACAGGCGGTGAAAATACTGGAAAATCCAAAGGTGCCGCAAATTATTGAACGGCTGATTGCGAAAAATGCTTTTGTTGAATATGATAAAAAAACAGGAGTTTATAAACTGCATAATGTTCTGCTGGATTTTTTAAGAGATAAGGTTATAACAAATAATATGGACATGCGTAGTGTATGTCATCATGCAGGGAAATGGTTTTTTGAGCATGGGGAAACGATTTCTGCTTTTGATTATTATTACCGTGCTGGACAGCTTGAGGAGCTTCTTGATCGTATTAATAGAATTAGAAATATAGGGAGCTGGTTTCTGGGAATTAATTTGTTGAGAAAAATCTATCAGGAATTGCCGAGTGAGTGGTATGTTAAGTATCCTTTTCCAATGCTCCACTTTGCTCGTAGTTTTGTACTCAGCGGTTATAAAATTGAAGTCAATGAAAGTATAAAAATAATTACTGTCCTCGAGAAATATTATAGTCAGACACAAGGAATTCCAGAGAAATTGCGTAATCGGATACTTGGTGAGGTCGAGATTATTAAGATATTTCTAGTGGTCAACGACGCAGATAAAATGGTGAAGTTTTCAAAAAGTGCTGAAAAACTGCTCGGGGGTGAAGTGTCCACTGTTGTTTTGCGCAACAATATATTCTCCTTCGGCATACCTCACTTTCTTTATACCTACTATCGTGAGGCGGGAAAGCTCAAAGAAACCGTTAACTGCATTCAATCAGGATTTCCGCCCAAGGTGTTTGACGGCTGCGGTACTGGCTGTGAATTCGTGGCTCATGCTGAATACTCTTTAGAGACAGGTGATTTGGAGAACGCCGAATTTTTTGCAAATAAGGCAATTTATAAGGCGAAAACTATGGGACAAACAAGCATCAGTTTATGTGCCTATTTTACTATTATGCGGCTTTGTTTGCTTCGGGGAGATTTTTCCACTGCAAAGGAGCAGATTACCACTATGCGTAATTTACTATTAGATTTGGGTGAGGAAATGAATCTTCAAAATACCATCATCTATAATGTTACAATTGATATGTGTGAAGGCTATTTATATGGTTGTCTGAACACTCCTGATTTGATACCGGAATGGATTCGCACTGGCAATTTCGGTTCTAGAGCTTTAATGTTGCATGGCATGGCCTATCCTTATATTGTTTATGGAAAAGCGGTCTTGCTGACAAAAAATTGGATTGAGCTTGAAATTCTCTGCGAGAGCTTTGAAGCAAATTTTTCCATCTTCCATAATCAGCTCGGTTTGCTGTACAATTCAATTTATACCGCAATAGCAAAATTAAATCTTTATGGCATGGAGGCAGGAGTGACCGCAATTCTTCCGGCGCTTTGTGAGGCACAAATGGACGAGATAATGATGCCTTTTGCTGAAAACGCCCACTTTGTTTTGCCAATGCTCTATGAACTGCACAAAAGTGAAAAGCTAGACTTGTGCTATTTGGAGAAGTTGATACAGCTTTGCGAGCAGTACACTGAAAATCTGAAGGTGGAACAAGCCTCTACGGTTCATTTGACTAATAGAGAAATACAAGTGCTGCATTTGCTGGCACAGGGACTGACACAGCGAGAGATGGCAGAGCGGCTCTGTCTTTCAGTTTCAAGCATCAAAAAGCATTTGGAGAATATCTACAAAAAGTTTAATGTCAACAATAAAATAAGGGCGGTACAAAAAGCGCAGGAATTCAATATCCTAAAAAATTAGCCTTTTGGCCAATATCATTTTTAGAATCAATTCTCTATACTTAGGTATAGGGATTTTTTTGAAAGGAGGATTTTTATGATTGTTTGCTTTCAAAGTGTTGTACCAAGAGAGGATTATAAGCTAGACGTTACCATGACCAATGGAAACCGCCTGCTTTTGAATATGGTACCGCAGTTGGAAACTGTGCAGTTCTGTCCGCTCAAGGATAAGGCAGTATGGAAAAGTGTAGAGATGCAAGATACTTTTCTTAGGTGGATTGGTAAATCTCCCGTTGAGCTTTCCATAGACAGGTTGCTGGGATTATTCAAAATGGGGCTGAAATTTGGCAAAGATGCGGCAATAGACAAGGTTGTATCGGAGAAAAACTGGCTGCTGCATCTTGAACTTGACAACGGAAACCAGGTGAATATGGATATGAGCCAGCTTCTGCAATTTTCAGTGTTTGCGCCGCTTTATCAAAAGGGACTGTGGAAAACAATGCAAGCGAAAGAACATTCGTTGCTTTGGCAAGATTCTAATATTCAATTAGAGATTTCTGTTAACACAATATTAAATTATTTTGCTTAAAACTATTGAATATAAGGAGGATATGTAGAGTGAAAAATGCAAAAAAGGTATTAGTCAAAGATATATTAGGAATAATGGTTGCGGTATGTTTGGTAATTACCTCGGTGGGTATTCTTCTGATAGACGTTGTATATGCTTCTGATAGCGACACAGTCACTGTTGTTGCAGGTAATGGGACTGCAGGATTTTCAGGTGATGGGGGACCGGCTGTTTCAGCACAATTGAATTATGTGCGAGATATTGCAATTGACAGTGATGGAAATATATACATAGCAGAGTCTGCTAACAGACGGATAAGAAAGATTGACACATTAGGAAACATAAGTACATTTGCAGGGGATGGTACACTAAATTGGAAAAACAATGTACCTGCTACATCGTCTGGGATGTATATGCCTTATGGAGTAGATGTTGATTCAAATGGTAATGTTTACATAGTAAATAGTGGATTTAACGAAGTACGAAAGGTCGATACCAAGGGCATAATCACAACAGTGGCAGGAGATGGTTCAGGGTATTTTGGTGACGGAGGGCCTGCCACCTTGGCAAAAATGAGCTTACCAAGCGGAGTGGCGGTTGACAGTAGCGGGAATATCTATATTGCGGATACTAAAAACCAT
The DNA here is from genome assembly GCF_001282725.1 of Inediibacterium massiliense. NCBI lineage: Bacteria > Bacillati > Bacillota > Clostridia > Peptostreptococcales > Thermotaleaceae > Inediibacterium > Inediibacterium massiliense. Next base: position 164,711 of record NZ_LN876587.1, read on the forward strand.
TGCATAAGAAAAATTGATGCTATTACAGGAATTATAAATACGATAGCAGGCAATGGTACTTCTGGGTATTCAGGTGACGGAGGCCCTGCAACTTCGGCACAATTGGATATGCCATATGGAGTAGACGTTGACAGCTTTGGTAATATCTATGTTGCAGATATGAATAACCATCGCATAAGAAAAATTGATGCTATTACAGGAATTATAAATACCATAGCAGGCAATGGTATTTCTGAGTATTCCGGTGACGGAGGCCCTGCCATATTTGCAGCAATGGTTTTACCCTACAGAATAGCGGTTGATAGTAAAGATAATATTTATGTTTCGGATAAGAGCAAACGCATAAGAAAGATTGATTCAGATGGAATTATAAGTACAGTTATAGATAATGGTACTTACTGCGAGGGTGTAGCAGTTGATAGTGCAGGTCATCTATACATCTCTGATATTAATCATTTGGTAAAAAAGATACAGTTTGGTCGAACTATATCGGGCAATGCTGGAGTGGCGGGAGCTATCCTCAGATATACCGATGGAGTAGATAAAACAGTTACAGCAGATGATACCGGAGCTTATAGCTTTACTGTACCATATGACTGGAGTGGAGCTGTAACAATAAGCAAGAATGGATTCACATTTCTGCCAGAGAGTAAATCCTATTCAAACGTTATTGCTGACCAGACAGCTCAGAACTATACAGCAAATGGTGTGAAATATGAAGTATTAATTGATACGACTATTATGGGTGGGAGTATAGAAGCTACACCATCAACTGCAGTGGCAGGAGAAGTAGTTAACTTGACAATTACACCTGACAGTGGAAAGAGATTAAAAGCGGGTACATTAAAATATAATGATGGAACAGATCATGATATTAGTGGTACGAGCTTTACGATGCCAGCAGGTAATGTGACGGTAAAAGCAATTTTTGAACAATATGCGCCGATCCTTGTAGACAGTGTGACAGTCAATCCGGCTACTGTGACAGTGCAAAAAGGCACAACCTACCAGTTCGGAGCAATGGTGAATGGAACAAACAATCCAAGCCAGACAGTGACATGGAGCGTGTATGGCAATAATGATGGAGGTACTTCAATCAATTCTTCTGGTCTGTTGACAGTAGCAGCTGAAGAAACGGCGACAATATTTACTGCTATAGCTACATCAGTGGCTGACAGCACAAAAACTGGTACAGCTACAGTGACAGTAAGCGATAGTACACCACCCAATCCGACAGTAACCTCCGTAACTGTGATACCGAACACAATCACTTTGAACAAGGGCGATAGCTACGTCTTAAACGCAATTGTAGACGGAAACAACAGTCCCTCTCAGAGCGTGACATGGACAGTTGAAGGCGGCAATGGCACAACTGCTATAGGTACTGACGGTAAATTGACGATTGCAGACAATGAAACGGCAACGACACTCACGGTTAGAGCTACATCGGTGGCTGACACATCAAAATATGACACGGCTACTGTAACGGTGACACAATTACAGCCGAGCTATACCTATACTGTTACATTTATGAATGGCAGCTCAGTATACGCAACGAAAACCGTTGTTTCACCTGCTACAACCATAGACACTTTGCCTGTGAATCCAACTAATGGTAGGTATATGTTTAGTGGATGGTATACAGGTACAGGTGGCAGCAAAACAAGTTTTAACGTTTCCACGCTAGTTACTTCCAACATAACCGTATATGCTTACTGGACGGGAGGCGGCAATAGTGGCGGTAATGGAGGTAGCAGTAGTAGTAGTGGTAGTACTCCATCCACTCCTAAGTATGAAGCCAATGTGATCTGTGGCAATAGTTCTGGGAAGGTCGAGATCAAGGTGGATGAAAACCAGGCATCGATAGACTTGACATCTGCACAGATAACTAGTGATAAGGATATTACAATCAACATGCCAAAGATTTTTCGTGTGAATAGCTATAACCTTGGAATTCCCGTATCCAGCTTATCTACGAAAAGAGGGAAGGGTTCCGTTACACTAAACACAGATAACGGCAATATTACGTTGCCATCTGATATGCTTACTGGAACTGATGCTACCTTAGGAAGTAAGGCACAGGTACATATCGGTGCTGTCAATACGAGTGATTTGCCTAGGGATGCACAGACGTCAGTGGGAAATCGCCCAATTATTTTCCTCAGTCTGTCTATCGATGGAAAAACCACCGTATGGAACAACTCTGATGCTCCGGTAACGATAAGTATTCCTTACACTCCTACTGCTGAGGAACTGAAAAATCTCGATAGTATCACAGCTTGGGACATTGACAAGGATAATAACATGATTGAGATGAAGGATGCAAAGTATGATCCGATGACTAAGAGTATTGTATTCACCACCACCCATTTCAACTATTACGCTGTGGGGTATAAGACTTCCGCTGCATCTGTGAGCTTTAGCGATGTCCTTCCTGGTGCGTGGTACTATGATGCTGTGAGCTTTATTGCGAAAAAGGACATTACCACCGGAATAGGTGACAGCAAATTCAGTCCTGAGGCAACGCTTACGCGTGGACAATTTATCGTAATGCTCATGCGTGCTTACGGTATTGAGCCGGACGCAAATCCCATGGATAACTTCTCTGATGCTGCTAACACCTACTATACCGGATATCTAGCTGCAGCCAAGCGTTTTGGTATCACAAACGGCGTTGGCGACAATAAATTCGCACCGGAGCAGGCCATTACCCGTCAGGAGATGTTCACTTTACTGTACAATGCCCTTAAAGCTATTGGGAAACTTCCGCAGGGCGATTCTGACAAATTGCTTTCTAGCTTCAGCGATGCAGGACAGATTGATTCTTGGGCTAAGGATGCTATGAAGCGAATGGTTGAAACTGGAACTATCGGAGGAAATAATGGAATGTTGACTCCCACTCGCACCACTACCAGAGGGGAAATGGCACAGGTGTTGTATAATTTGTTAGCAAAGTAGGTCATATAAATGTTTAAAAGACAGGCTGCGAGTTAAAAAGCTCACAGCCTGTTTTTTATTTTTCTAGTCACTAATGATAGCATTTAACCTTGTCATGTTTATCGTTGGGAGTATCTGTCAAAGACAGCCCATATATAGCACAAGTCCTATCTATGAGATAATAATCATAAATAGGACTTTCTTTATTTTTGGGATTTTAGTTCTAATTTACATTCAAATAGACAGTATTGATATTTAGTTGCTCTGTTATATGTATAGATGTTGTGAAATAAAAATTAGATAAACAGTGCATAGAGTATAGAAAGAAGATTTGGAAGGAGATCATGGAATAAATTATTGAAAAGGAAATATTGAACTTTTATAGAAATAGTTTGTAAAGCTACAGAACAAGGAGTGAAGGCTAATGTGGAAATGTAAAAGATGTGGAGAAGATTTAGAGGATGTTTTTGATTCATGTTGGAACTGTGGAACTTCTAATACAGGTGAAGAAATTACTGATAATAGTCAGTTTACTAAAAATAAAATTCAAATGTATGAAATGGTTGAACAAGGTATAGTACCAGAAAATTACATGGCTGAAGAAACGCTGGAGAAGATTACAGCTATAATATTAACTACTACCAACAATATAGATGGTCATATGATTAGTGAGTATATTGATGTAATAAGTTCTGAATATGTAATAGGAACTGGTGTAATAAGCGAGTTAACTTCGGGTATTAAGGATACTTTTGGCATTAGATCAGGTGAATTTGAAACAAAGCTTTCTTATGCAAAAAAAGTAAATTTAAATAACTTAAAATATAAAGCGTATATGGAAGGAGCAAATGCAGTTATTGGTATAGATATAGACTATGTAGAGTTTAGCAATAATAGAATAGGAGTAATAGTTAATGGAACTGCTGTTAAGATTATAAAAAAATAAATTTCATATTTATTGGTGAGATTTTTTGCAGTAATAAAAGCAGTATCAAAATATCTATTAGGTATTTTACTTTATCGAAAAAGAGATTGTTTGAAATGGTTAAAACAGGAATCCCCAATATTGTTGATACATTCTATAATCATTATACATGGGTGTGTTAACATAGTAAGGGTATGGATATGATCTATAATAATTATTCATATTACTTATTCCTTTCATAAGCTTTATAATATAATATGTTTTGTTGATACAGAAAGTGATTATATATTATTTAGATTAGAAAGGGTAGGAACTTCTAAACTTACACTGAGTTTTTAGGTACTAACTTGACGTAACCCTTTTTATTGATAATAGTCTGAATATCACCCTAAGAATTATTTATAGGCAGAGAAGAATGATATATCTAATAGCACTGAAAATTTTATACCCTCACATAAACCGAGGACAAAAATACTAGCCCGTCTACTTCAAACCTCGAGCCGCCACCGTGTTTTTCTGCGACTGCCGTTACAGAAGTAAGTCCTGTTCCAATATCCTCACGCTTTCGTGAAACAAATTTACCATCATTTTCGATAAATTTACCATCAAAACTGTTATCCATGGTGATGGTCAGAGTTTCATATTGCAAACGACTGTGCAAACGAATAAATTTATGTCCATCTGTCATACGGTTGCAGGCTTCAATGGCATTTTCAAATAGGTTGCCAAGGATAACGCAGAGGTTGCTGTCGCTGATTTGTTCTGTATGTTCCGGAATATTCATTTTAATGGTTAGCTCGATACTATATTTTTCTGCTAAAGCAGCATAATGAGAAACGATGGCATTGACAGCTATGTTTTTGCAGTATATTGTGCCGTACTCTGACGGAATTTCTGTAATGAGCGTATCAAGATAGCTTGTAAGTCTGCTGTTATTTTCATTTTCGCTCAAGCTACGTATAACAGCAAGTTGATGACGTAAATCATGCCTTTGTACCTTGATTTTTTCTTCATTTTCCAAAAGCAGATTATGATGTTTTTTCTGAGCCTCCACCTGCTTTTCCATAAGGCTTACTTCATATTCAAGTCGTTGCTTTTCTTCCTTCAAAACAAGAGAATCCCTAATAAAAATACCACCTATCATACTTGTCATAAAAATGAAAAAGATAATCCCCATTTGAAAGAAAAATGATAGTACATTGGTAAAACGCAGCTGATAGTTGATAACTTCCAATATAGCAAATATCGGAAGTGTAACTACAGGGAAAAATAAACGTATTGCAGCTTTGTTTTTATACTTGATACTCTCATGCAAAATAAAAACTGCAAAAAAGCATAGTGACAAGGGTACTAGAATATGAAACAAATACATACTTTTTGAAAGAGAAACGATGCCCAAAAGCTGTAGAAACATTGTTATGCAGCAAGTGCAGCTAAGAAATAAAGCATATATCACAATCGGTTTTTTGCTATGAAAATTAACCACACTAAGACCAAAGTAAATCAGAGGGATAGGAAATGAAAACAATCCCAAAAATGCCAATAGATAAAGTGCGGTATAATTATGAAAAAAAAGACCTGTCAGATTACATTCTCCAAATGTCCATCCGCCTGTGGCAATGGAAAATAACCCTAGCCAAAAAAAAGCAATGCCTTTTCGCTCAAAGGAAACCACAAATACTGCTATCAAAATTAGAAAAACACCAATAAATATCTGAATAATTGAAAAAATAAATGAAAATCCCATAGTGTTGAAAAGATTTTTCATAATGGCAGTTTCGCTACCTACTAGAACAGGATGCACAGTTAGAACATCACGAGCAATAGGAGATAAATATTCCATTTTTAGATTAATATTTTGCTGGGTATTGGGAAGTTGTACAATTTTTACTGCTGTAGCAGGATCCTGCATAAATTTAGGGTAGGTGTTTTCCTGCCCGTATTCGTAAATCAAATTGTCATTTGCATAAACCTTCAGTGGTGCATACACGCTTTTGATATATAGACAATCTTCTTGTTTTGCCTTAAGTTTTGATGTAATGGTGACCGGTGTTCTGGGAGATAAGGTTTGAAAACTGTTTGGCAGAGATACCTTTTGCTCCTTGCCCTCAATAGTTGCTATAACCTCTGTAAGTATTTCTGCGGATGGAATATTTGTTGACATCGTGTTATCAAATTGAAAAGTATCTATATTAAGTAAAATTAATAAAACAAAATAGATACCGGCTATACAAATAGAAAGGACTCTTTTTTTATTCATTGTCCATCCTCCTTGTCATGTCAAAAAGGTAGGCTTCAAAGGCTTTTCGTGCTTTTGACATACTTTCTCTGCGAATATGTACGTTCTTGCCCTCCTTCATAGTAAAAACCATCAGTTCTTTATCTAAATTTTTTACATAGAAAAAGTTCACTAGATAGCTTTTGTGACAACGGAAAAAATTCTGTCCATCAAATTGTTTTTCAATATTATCCAGTTTTTCATTTGCATGTAATACCTCGCCACCTGTTAAAAATAGAGAAAGGGTATGAGATTTTTGTTCAGCATACAAAATTCGATTAAAGGAAACAAAGATATCTTTTCCCTTTATTTTAAGTATTAACCGTGGGGTATTTTCTTTTTTAAATCGTGCCAACTCCAAAAGTTCATGGACTGCCTTTGTTTTTACAGGTTTTTCAAGGTATTTCAGTGCCTCTAAGCGATAGCTTTCCAAGGTATGGTCGGTGCTGGTGGTGGTAAAGGCAACAGGTACATTTTCATCAATCTTCCGAATTGAGGTAACAGCGTCCACGCCCGACATACCGTTCATATAAATATCCATAAAAATAAGATCAAATTTTCCTACCTTGTATTCTTTAAGTAATTCTTCTCCTCTATTAAAAATAGTGATTTTTGTGGGAAAATCGCTATTTTCAATAAGATAGAGGAGGTGATTTTGTTCCTCAATGTTGTCCTCACAGATAGCAATTTGAAATTGTTCCATATTATAATCCTCTCTGCTATTTTTCTTTAATTATAAGATAAATTCACGAATGCGTCAATTTGTCAAGTACGAATTTTGAAGCAAATAGATGCAAGTTTCGTACTGGAAAGAAATATAAATTTTCTCTAAAATAATATTGACAAACAAAAAGCATTGTTCCACACCTTGAAAGGAGGCTAGGAATTGGAATTTAAAAAAATTTTTACTTTAAGCAAGATAGATTTAGGATGGATTTAAGAAAAAGGAGGAAGACAACATGCAATCTAAAATTGCAAAGAAAGTTCTTTCGGGAATCCTATCTGTTAGCTTAATGCTTCAGATGAGTATTCCGGTGGCATATGCTGAAGAAAGTAACTCAACACAAGAAACAAAAACTATCACCACTCCGATGGGAACATTGGAAGAAGAATTGCTTTTACCCAAAAATGTAGCAGCAACGGTGGGACACACTGTCTATGAGGAAGAAACTGTTGTAAAAGAATCTGTGGATTCTTTGGAGAAACAGGTATATTCTTTAGATAAAGTAGGGGAACTTGCTACAGGTAGTAATACTAAAACAGTAAATCATCTTAAGATTACATCTTCAGATGGTAACTTTGAAACAAGTACAGATAATGGAGGACTGATTACCATTACCTCAAGCGGAAGCTACACCTTAAGTATGGATGGGGCAGCTTCTTCTAGCACAGGAATATTGGTTGCAGCTGAAAAGGGTACAGTAAACCTAATTTTAGACGGCATTACCGTGGAAACTGCCAATGAATGTTTAAAGGCAAAAGACACGAACTATAAAGATAAGAATCGCTTACAGGTGATTGTAGATCTAAATGGTAAGGCAAACTCCCTCACCTACACTGGTTCGGCGGATTTGGAAAAATACTTTGGAACAGCTGTGTTGACGAATATGGAAGTCACAGATTCTAAAAGCGGAGGGTCCCTTGCCATTAACGGCGGATTGTATGCTGAAGGGAGAAAGGCGCCTTATGGAAATATTAAATTCAAAAAAGGCAGGATTACCATCGATCCCAAAGGAAATTTCATTGGAATAAATGGAGATCCTAGCCATTTCGGAGAGATGTCCATTGATGGAGCAGATGTGATTATTCCTAGAGAAGTGTATTCTCCACAAACGGGAAAGGTTTTCACATCTACCGGTATCCCCATTAACGCTGGCTCCTTCACTTGGGAGGGAGCAGAGATTGGAAATTTAAGCACTACCAGGGGGGTTATGCTCCTAACTCTGAATGGTGGCACAGTAACAGTTGGAAAGTTGAGCACCAAGTCTCACGGAATTAATGGTGGTGTGCTAAATGGCGATGTGGCAGATGGCGGAATCAAAATCCAGGGTGGAAGAATTAACGGATCCGTTACCGACTATACAAAGATTCAGCTTCCTTATCAGGAGGGAGAGAAGATTAGTATAGAGAATACCTTTTTTGGTACTCAGGATTGGAACACTGCAGACTCTGAAAAGACAGATGGGAAGATTACCCTTTGGATTCGAAACGGCTATGACCAAAAGATTACAATTGGCAGCACTGCTTATGAATACAAATGGGATGTGGTAACCTCTTCCTTTCGTTCTACAACAGATGCAACTGTGAAAATTATATCTGATCTTTCTTACAATGCTGCCCTGCCTCAAGGCTATACCAATCCACCAAAATTTAGTATTACGGCAGAAAAGACGGATTTAGCTCAATCTACTGACACGATTACTTATCAGTGGTACGAGAACAGTAAAAAAATTCCATCAGCTACAGAAGCTTCCTATACCATACCTATAGGCAAGGTAGCAGGAGAATATACTTATTATTGTGATGTTACTTGCGGAGATTATTCTATATACAGCGGTATCGCCACAGTGAAAATAGTGGATGCAGTTGCAGGTGTAGTGATTGACGGAAATAATAGCTATTATGATAATTTGAATTCTGCATTTGCAGCAGTACCGAAAGGTGAAAAATCAACCATCACCCTGCTTAAAGATATTGACCTGGGAACTAGCTCTGTACCCGATCATAATATGAAAGGAGATATCACTTTAAATTTAAATGGAAAGACCTTGTCAAGCTCAGGAAGTAATGGTGTCATAGCGCCATATGGTAGTCAAAGTTATCCCCTTACTATAACAGGGGCTGGAACCATTAGCTATAGTGAGGAAAACAATCTTGGAGGCGCAATTACATACTTTTCAAGTGCACCACATAGAAAGCTTACCATTGAAGATAATGTTCAAATTGTCACAACTAAAAGTAGAGTTGTTTATCTTGGGGGTGGAGCTGATTTACACATCAAAGGGAATGCGAAACTGATAACATCTAATGGGTCTACCGTTGTTTTTGCTCAAGATGTTGGCAGTAATATTATCATAGATGGTGGAACCTTACAGAATGATACTGCCAAAAAAATTATTTTTGTTAGAGATGGAAATGTTGTTATCAATAAGCCTGGTGTGATTATGAAAGAGGGTTCTATTGAGGCACCTAATATTTATTTTAATGCGGCAAATGACGGTGTTTCCACCACAGGAAATACATGGTATCGAATCAATACCGATGCGATCCAAAATGCTGTCAACAATAATAAAATAGAGTTTATTGCAGGGGATAATACCCCAAAATATGATAACTTGCTTTATGGAAAAAAAGACGAAACAGTAAGCTTTACTGTAACAGCAAAGGCAGGGTATGTGATTTCTGACATTGCATCAGTAACAAAAGGCAGTACACCTCTTAGCGTGGAAAAGACACAGGGAGATTATACTTCGCTACAGAATACCTGCACCTTTAGCTTTACTATGCCAAGTGATGATGGTGTGGCTGTATCCGTTCCTGTAAAATTAGAAAACTGCTTGACATTGGTAGGGGAAAGTATTTCCAGAGTCTACGATGGAACTGCATTTGAATTGCCTACAATAAAAGGAAAGTACTTTACGTGGAGCGGCACAGGAACTGCAAACATTGACGGTTACTATACGGACAATACTGGTAGTACTCAGACAAACGAAACAAACAGCGGTGCGACAACTAATGGTGGTGCGCCGAAGAATGCAGGAACTTATTATGCAAAGGTAAGTGTTTCAGCAGATAATGATTATGCGGCAACGACAGCCTATGTTCCGTTTACCATCACCCAATCTGATACAACCTTTGATGGCGGCATTAAAACCTATAAGGATAATACTGAAACTAATACCTTTAACTATGGGGATACCATTACTGTAAAAGTAGCACCAAAAGCAACAGGAACTAAACCTGCAACAAACGGTTTGAAGATGGCTCGTAGTTTTTCTGCACCAACAGCAAACCAGATGGCATTGTTTGTAGGAAACAAGCAGATTACAGAGCCAGTTAATGCAACAAACGACATTTACACTATGACTTATGATACATCAGAAAAAGACCTTGTAATTGGAGATAATATCATTACTGCAAAATATGTAGGCAACAGCAACATGGCTGATTACAATGAAAACGTAACTGTTACGTTGAATAAAAAGGCTATCACCTCTGCAGTGGTGAATACTTCCGATGCTTCTGCAAGCAAGGAATATGATGGAACAAATAGTTTTACAAATGTTGCGCTTACAACTTTGATAGGTGTAAAAAGCAGTGACACCGTAACTGCAACAGCAAGCGGCACAGTCACAGACGTCAATGTTGGCACAGGAAAGTCCTTTACTGCAACTAGCATTATTTTGGATGGTGACCATAAGGACTATTATAATCTTGCAGCAACAGATGTCAGCGGAAATGTATCTATCACACAGGCAACTATTACAGGAGTAAATCAAGAAATGCAGGTTGTAAACGGTTTAGAAAAGGAATACTCCTTTGATTTAACTAAACTACTACCAGCGCTTTTCGAGGGTAAAAGCTTTGGAGATATTACTTATACAGTAGGAACAGTAACCAACACGGATAAAGTTTTGGCACAGAATCCTACAGACGGGGATATAAAGAATGGTAAAATTACCCTAAAGGTTGCAAAGGTATCTGATAAGGACAAAACAGCAACCATACAAATTAAAGTAGCATCTAAGAATTACAAAGAATTTACTGTTGATTTGAATGTAAAAACCATAGATAAGATACCGCTTAATGTTGAAGCTGTATTTTCAGGTGGAATGTATAATGGAAAGCCGTATGCTTATACAGGTACACCAATTTTCAAAGACGGTACAGAAGCCGTGTCAGGGATTACATATACAGCAAAATATATAGGCAGAGATGGCACAACCTATGACAAAAGTGAAAACGCACCAACCAATGCAGGAAAATATAACCTTATACTGACTGTTAGCGGTGAAAGTGTTAATACCTATGTGGGTACAACTACTATAGGCTTTGAAATCACAAAGAAGCAAATCATGGCTAAACCTAATGATATGAGTATCAAATCCAATGCTTCTTTTCCTACATTTACTTGGAGTATTGATACAGGGATTATAGGAGAAACTATCACATCAATCAATGCAGAAAGTGTTGAGATGGAAGCACAAGAAAACAACACAAAATTGAAGGCTGTAAAGGTAGGTACTTTTGATATTGTGTTTACTACAGCACCTATCTTTAACCAAAGTGGTAATACTGAGAAAAACTATGACATTCAAATAGGTAAAGGGAAGCTGGCAGTTACAAAGCACAACTCTGGAGGCGGTTCGTCTGGAGGTGGTTCTTCCTCCAATAGTACTGCAAGTAATCTTTCTGCAAATTTACCAAAGACAACGATAGATAAATTGGTTAAAGAAGAAGAGAAAGAACTTTGTATTAACAGTGGTGTGGTAACAATGAATCTAGATATTGAAACATTACAAACAATCCAAAAGGAAATAGGTGCTGATGTTAATGTGTCAGCGAAAAAGGTAGATAATAGCACACTTTCTGCTGAAGCAAAAGCTGTTGTAGGCAATCGTCCTGTATTTGATCTTACCATTACAGGTACAAACGGCAAGAAAGTAACTGATTTTGGTAAGGGAAAGATTTCTGTTTCTATTCCATATACCTTGGGTGAAAAGGAAAAGGCAGAAAATGTGATAGCTTACTACATTGATAATGATGGCAAGGTTCATGAAATGCCAAACTCTGTTTATAACGAGAAAAGAAAAACATTGTCTTTTGTGACATACCACTTCTCTAAATTTGCAGTAGGATATAAAGAAGATACAACAATGATCTCTACAACAACTACTTTTAAAGATATTGCAAATCATTGGGCAAAGGACGATATTGAGTTTGTAACTGCAAGAGGAATTTTTAGCGGTACAGGAGAAGGAAAATTTTCTCCAAATATGTCTATGACAAGAGGAATGTTTGTTACAGTACTTGGAAAACTTGCTAAAGCTGAAGTAAGTGGCTATAAAGATAGCGGTTTTGCAGATGTGAAGATAGATACCTATTATATGCCATATATAGAATGGGCAAATAAAAATGGTATTGTGAATGGTATATCAGTCACTAATTTTGCACCAGACCAATCTATCACTCGTGAGCAAATGGCTGTAATTATGGCAAACTACTCAAAGACAATAGGCTTTGAATTACCACAAGTAAACAAAGAAAATACCTTTGCAGATAATGCAAAAATCTCAAGCTATGCAAAAACAGCAGTGAAGCAAATGCAAATGGCAGGTATCCTTGCAGGAAAGGATAACAATCGATTTGATCCTCAAGGTATAGCAACTAGAGCCGAGGTTAGTGCAGTGCTAAAATGTTTTGTAGAGCTTGTAGAAAAGAAATAAAAGTGGTTTTTAATAGTAAGCAAATTACTAGGCTTGTATTAATATGAAAGGGACAGCATTTTTGGTGCTGTCCTTTTCATATATAGAATACATTATTTTTAATCAATTTCAAATACTCATCAAATAGAAGTTGTCTTTTAAAGTTTGATCTTATATTGCATCTGCAAACTAACTTATTTTAAGAATTTCTAATTCTTTTTCTTATTTAGAAATTTCCTCTAAAAAGAGGTTGAAGACAATTTCTTTAACCTATTTAATATTTACACTGATAAATAATATTTTTTGTTTTATATTATGCATGGATTGATTGTTTGTGATTACCCAAAGAATAAGGTTTTCTTAATTCGTCTGCTGATTGAAGGATTATATGAAATCTATTATGATCCATAAATGAATCATAATAAATATTATCTAATCATACATTATTTACTAGCATATAATTTAGAGAATTGCATATTGGAGGGATGAAATGAATAATAAAAATGGCTACTATTCAATATTATCATCCATATATAGAAATATAGAATACTACAAAGATATGATTACATTCAGCAACAACCCATATCAAAGGATGTTTTATGAAATTCAGCTTTATAATGAAAGAATGCATCTTTATTATTGGCAAAATTATTACTATCATTATATAAACAATGGAGAAAATCAGTTAAATCAAAGGACACAGCCAAGTCAAAGAAATTTACCTGAAGAAAGAATATTTACCGTTGAGGATTTAGCACAGTATGATGGGTCAAATGGAAAACCTGCTTATGTAGCTGTAAATGGAATTGTTTATGATGTAAGCTTAGAGCCAACCTGGGGAGGAGGAACTCATTTTGGGTTATATGCTGGAAAAGATTTGACTGCCCAATTTAATGGATGTCATAATGGTAGATTAGAAGTTTTAAGAAATTTATCGAAAGTAGGGGTATTTAAAGAATCATCTTGATTGAATAGGAATCTCATAAAAAGAGAGAAGGTATTAAGTTTGATTACTCAAAAAGATTTTTTTAATTCTATGGCTAAAGAATGGGATCTGATTTGTAAGCATGATACGAATAAAATTAAGCATATTATAAACCTACTTAATATTGAAAAGGGATCAAAGGTATTAGATGTAGGCACAGGAACAGGTATTCTTATACCGTATCTAAGAGAGAAGATTGGAGAGCAAGGCAAAATCATAGCCATTGACTTTTCAGATAAAATGCTTGAAATTGCAAAGAAAAAATATCCAAATGACAATGTTTCTTTTATTTGTGGTGATATTTTAGAAACTTCTTTACCAATAGAATACTTTGAGTCGATCATTTGTTATTCAGTTTTTCCACACCTTTCAAATAAGCAATTAGCAATTAAAACTATAGTAAAGTATTTAAAAAAAGATGGTAAGTTTACAATTTGTCATTCTCAAAGTAGAAGAGAAATTAATAATTTTCATAAAAAGGTTTCTAAGGCAGTATCAAAAGATCAATTAGAAAAAATGAATGTGATTAAGGAATACTTAGAAAATTTAGGTTTAAAGACAACTACTGAGATTGATAATGATGAAATGTTTGTGATTATTGCAAAAAAGTAACTACTAGGACTTAAAGCCAGATTATAAAGATTAAATTGTGTCTATTTATATAGATCTGATCCAATAGGTGTTTTAGAAGAATAGTTTGGGAGGTAATCACTTGAATAGAATATCTACCAGATGTCCAATCCTTGATTCTAAGGATATGACAGCTAAAAAAATGATTCATCTTGCAATAAAAGAAGTAAGGAGTTCAAAGCATAAAAAATTAAATTTGATCTGGTTAGAAGCTACTGGATGTTCTGGTAATATTATATCTCTCTTAAATGCAGAAAACCCTGATGTGATTTATTTATTACAAGAGATAATCACGTTAAAATATAATAACAGTCTTATGGCAGCAGAGGGAGAAGCAGCTTTTAAACAATTTTTAGATACTTTAGATACAGATTTTATCCTTGTGGTTGAGGGGGCAGTTTCTACAAAGGATAACGGTCTTTATAATATTATTGCTAATTACAAAGGAAAGAGAATCACAGCTATGGAAGCAGTAAAAATGGCTGGAGAAAAAGCTAAATATATTGTTGCAGTAGGAACATGCGCCTCCTATGGAGGGCCATCTGCTGCGAAACCAAACCCATCAGGAAGTGTAAGTGTGAGTCAGTTTTTAGATAAAGAAGTAATTAAGGTTCCAGGATGTCCTAGTCATCCTGATTGGGCTATTGGAACTATAGCAAGTATTGTTGCTTTTGGAAAACCTACCTTAGATGCAAAAAATAGACCGATTATTTTTTATGGAATCACTATTCATGATAGATGTAGTAGAAGATCTTATTTTGATAAAGGGATTTTTGCTACGAAACTAGGGGATCAGGAGTGTATGTTCAAACTAGGCTGTAGAGGACCTGTGACGAGAACTGATTGTCCAGTAAGGCAGTGGAATGGCTATGTCAATTGGCCTATAGAGGATAATACACCTTGTATTGGATGTGCTCAAGAAAGATTTCCAGATGGGATGGAACCCTTTGTAAGATATTAAGTATTTTGGAGGGAATTATGGGAAATAAAATTACAATCAATCCAATTACTCGTATTAGTGGATTTTTAGAAATACAAGTAGAAGTGGAGAAAAATGAAATTATTGATGCTAAAAGTAGTGGAATGCTTTTTAGGGGATTTGAAAAAATGTTAAAAGGTAGACCCCCTATAGATGCTATATATTTTACAGAAAGAATCTGTGGAATATGCTCTACAGCACACTCTATGGCATCTACATTAGCTTTAGAAAATATATTAGATATTGTTCCAAACGAAAATGACAAAATGATCAGGGATTTTATGCATGGATGTGAATTTATACAGAATCACTTAAGGCACTTTTACCAATATACGCTTCCAGACTTTGTGAAAGGTCCTGAAATTCAACCATTGTATAGGGAAAATCACAATGATTACAGACTACCTGAAAAGTTAAATTTAAAATTATCCAATCATTATATTGAATCTGTTGAGTATAGCCGTTTAGCCCATGAAATGTTGGCTGTTCTTGGAGGAAAAGCTCCCCATAATCATGGAATATTTGTAGGTGGAGTAACGGTAAATTTAGATGTTTCAAAATTTATCAAGGTTAAGTCTATTCTAAAATCTATAAAAGAATTTGTAATCAATAGAATGATTCCAGATGTTTATATAATATCAGAGTATTATCAGGATTATTTTCATAATGGAGTAGGATATAAAAATTTGATGTCCTATGGTGTATTTGATACCTACACAGAAAAAGATCTTTTCTATATTGCACCACAAGTATTGATTAGTGGTCAGAAACATGAATTTAACCCTGATAATATAACAGAAAATATCTATAGAGCTTGGTATGAGGCAAACAAGGTGGAACAAAGGCCTTTTGATCCAACTGTAGATGAGAATGTATATAAAGAAGAAGCATATAGTTGGATTAAAGCCCCAAGATATGAAGGATACCCTATGGAAGTTGGACCATTAGCTAGAATGTATTTAAGTGGTGGGTATACTAGGGGAATTTCAACAATGGATAGAACGATTGCTAGAGTTTTAGAAGCAAAAAAAATTATAGAAATTATGGAAAGATTATTGGAG
This sequence comes from Inediibacterium massiliense, assembly GCF_001282725.1. Classification (NCBI taxonomy): domain Bacteria; kingdom Bacillati; phylum Bacillota; class Clostridia; order Peptostreptococcales; family Thermotaleaceae; genus Inediibacterium; species Inediibacterium massiliense. Next base: position 180,931 of record NZ_LN876587.1, read on the forward strand.
AAAGTAGAGTTAAAACCAGCACAGCAAGATAGATATGAATTCCCTCAAAAGGCTAGAGGGAAAGGATTAATAGATACAACAAGAGGTGGACTGGGACACTGGGTGTCTATTGATAATCAAGTGATTAAGAACTATGGAATTATTACCCCGACCACATGGAATCTTTCACCAGAAGACTCTAGAGGAATGAAAGGAGTAATTGAAAAAGCATTAATAGGTACATCTATTAAAGATATAAAGAATCCAGTGGAAATTGGAAGAATCGTTAGATCCTTTGATCCATGTGTTTCCTGTGCTACCCATGTATTTGGTGATGGATATTCTTCAGTTGAGATTAGGGTTGTTTAATATGAAGATAAAATGTATAGCTATAGGGAATAGAATAATGGGAGATGATGGCATAGGGATTAAAGTTTTAGAGAATCTTTCACAAGAATTAGAAAAAGAAAAAATACAAGTGATCTTTGGAGAGACAGATATTGATTATTCTCTAAGTAAAATAGATGATGAAGATTTGCTATTTATTATTGATTCAACTTATTTTAATATAGCTCCTGGAACAGTAACATTTACTCCTATTGAAAAAGCAATGAAGAGGCAGGGACAAATTTATTCTCAACATCAGCCTAGTTTAATTGACCTATTAAACACATATAAGAAGTCAGTCAAAGGGTATATTGTAGGAATTGAAGTAGAAAAAATACACTTTAGTTTAGATTTAAGTGAAACACTTAGAAAAAAGTTTTTAAGTATATGTGAAGAAATTCATAAATTTATTTATCAAGTTATAAGGGGGAGTTAAGATGCATGATACTTTTTTATTGAACAAGATTTCACATTCATTAAAGGAAATATGTAATGAAAATAAAATAAATAGAATTGAGAAATTTACTTTAGTTGTAAATCATGATAGTCATATAAATGAAGAAAACTTACTAGAGCATTTAAAACTTCATAATTTAGATATAATAGCCAATGAACTAAAAATTGAAATACAAAGGGAAGAAATAGAAGAACAGACTGCGATTATTAAAAGTATTCAAGGTGAGACATTTGGAGCATAGGGATAAACCTAATAAAAAAAGATATTTTCTTAAAATTCAGGGAGTTGTCCAAGGGGTAGGATATAGACCTTATGTATATAATCAAGCAATTATTTTTAATATTAAGGGATGGGTAAGTAATCAGGGAAGTGCTTTAGTGGTGGATTTGGAGGGAGAAAGAAATAACGTCAAAGAGTTTTTGAAAAGAATAATAAAAGAACCTCCTAAACTTGCTCATATAGAAAAGATTAAAATAACACCTACAAAACTTACAGGATATAAAGAGTTTAATATTGTAAAAAGCTCATCAGGTGAAAATGAGACTCAATTTGTTGCAGGGGATGTTTCTATATGTTCAGAGTGTCTTAGTGATATTCTTGATCCTTCAAATCCAAGATATCAGTATGCTTTTACAAACTGTACATCCTGTGGTCCACGTTATTCTATTATTAAAAGGTTACCCTACGATAGAATAAATACTACTATGAAGTCTTTTAAAATGTGTCCTATATGTGAAAAAGAATATAATGATCCAAATCATAGAAGATTCCATGCTCAACCTAATTGTTGCCCTGAGTGTGGACCTTCTTTACAATTATTAAATTCAAAAGGAGAAGATTTATTAAGTGAGCATCAAATTAAAGATACGATTCATTTTATTAAGCAGGGAAAAATAGTTGCTATCAAAGGATTGGGAGGGTTTCATCTAGCATGTCAAGCAGAAAATGAAGAAGGGATAGAGGTCTTGAGAAGGAGAAAAAATAGACCCCATAAACCTTTTGCTATTATGGTAAAAGATATAGAGACTGCCAAAGAACTAGCTTATATTAGTAAAGAAGAGGAGCAGGTATTATTAAGTAATAAAAGTCCTATTGTAATTTTAAATAAAAAAGAATCTAGCATATTACCAGATATAATTGCTCCTAATACAAAAAAAATAGGTATTATGCTTCCATACACACCCTTACATTATTTGTTATTTAAGGATGGTATTTCCTTTATGGTAATGACTAGTGGGAATGTGAGTGGAGGACCCATTCAGTATGAGAATGATGAAGCTGTAGATTATTTAAGAAATATTGCTGACTATTTTTTAGTACATAATCGTGAAATTCATATACCTGTTGAAGATTCAGTAGCAGTGGTTATAGATAATAAGGAAGTTGTTATAAGAAGAGCTAGGGGATATACTCCTTATGCTATTGATATGAAGGTAAATAATGAAATAATAGCTTTTGGTGCAGAACAGAAAAATACCTTTTGTTTGTCTAAAAATGGCTATGGTTATCTGAGTCAGTATTTAGGTGACCTAAAGGATTTTGATGCTTACAGTACATATAAAAAAGCAATAGATAATCTGACGGAACTATTAGATTCTACACCAAATATGTTAGCCTTTGATTTACAGTCACGGTATCCGTGTTTACAAGACCCTAAGTATCAATTCAAGAGAAAAGTTATTGTACAACACCATCATGCCCATATGGTAAGTTGTATGGTAGAGTATAATCTCTTTGATGCTGTAATTGGAGTGGTTTTTGATGGAACGGGTTTAGGTACAGATGAAACCATATGGGGTGGAGAATTTTTAGTTGGCACACGGAAAAGCTTTGATAGGGTAGGACATCTTAAATATGTAACAATCCAAGGGGGAGATCAAGCAATCAAAGAACCATGGAGAGTTGCTCTAAGCTATTTACATTCAATGAATTATGATGCAAATAAAGTATTAAAAGGGATCAATCAAGAAGAAATATATATGGTAACACAGGCTTTAGATAAAAATATAAATTGTTTTAAAACATCTAGTATGGGACGATTTTTTGATTGTGTGTCATCTATACTTAACTTATGTCATAGAATTACTTATGATGCACAGGGAGCTATTGAATTAGAAAATATAGTAAACCCTTCTATAGAAGAAGATTATGAGTATTGCATTATCCATAAAGATCATGTATATCAAATTGATTATGACAGTATTATACTGGGTGTTTTAAGAGATCTAAAAGAGGAAATCCCCACTTCTGTTATTTCAGCTAAATTTCATAACACAATTGGTAATGCAACGGTAGATTTAGTTTGTAAAATAAGTAAAAGGTATGACATAAAACAAGTTGTTTTAAGTGGAGGAGTTTTTCAGAATAACTATTTATTATTATATGTATCAAAAAAATTAAAAGAAAGGGATTTAGTTGTTTATTATAATCAGCAGATTCCTATTAATGATAGTGGTATTTCAGTAGGACAATTAGCTATAGCAGATGTAATAGGAGGGAAGGGGTAGAATGTGTATAGCAGTTCCTGGCCAAATTATTGATATATCTAATACACAGGCTACAGTAAATATAATGGATGTAGAAACAACAGTGAATATACAATTGATTCATAAGCCAAAGGTTGGAGATTATGTATTAGTTCATGCAGGCTGTGCTATTGAGAAGGTGGATCAAGCATACTTTAATGATTTATCTAATATTTTTAAATGTATTTTGGAGAAGGATGAAAGAAAATATGGATAAAAAATTAATAAAATATTTAGTGAATGAGATTAATAAAATGGCTCAGAAAGAAATTAAAATTATGGAGGTATGTGGGACCCATACACAAATGATATCTAAGCTAGGGATTAGGTCATTATTGTCTCCTAGAATAAAACTACTGTCAGGTCCGGGGTGTCCAGTATGTGTAACGGATGAGAAATATATTGATACAGCAATTGAAATGTTAAATAATTATGATGTTACTATTGCGACTTTTGGAGATTTATTAAGAGTCAAAGGAACGAAAAATTGTTTACTAGATGAGAAAAGTAAGGGAAAGAATGTGATGATCATTCACTCTCCTTTAGATTTAATAGAAATGGCAAAAGACCATAAAGAGAAAGAAATTATATTTCTTGGGGTAGGATTTGAGACTACTGCACCAATTATTGCATTAGCTATTAAAACTGCTTTTGAGAAAAGTATTGATAATTTATTCTTTCTTACATCCATAAAGTTAATGCCACCAATTTTGCATCACATATTAAAACAACCAAAAAGTCAAATTCAAGGATTGATTTGTCCAGGACATGTAGCTTCTATAAAAGGTGCTAGCTACTTTAAGTTTATAGTAGATGATTACAATGTTCCAGCTACTGTATGTGGATTTGAAGCTCTTGATATTTTAGGATGCATTTATTATTTAGTCAAACAGATTAGCAATAATGAAAAGAGACACTTTGAAAATTTGTATAAAAGATGTGTAAAACATCAAGGAAATCCTGTTGCAAATGGATTGTTAGAAGAAGTATTTCAAGTTTCCCATGGACAGTGGAGGGGAATTGGAGAGGTTGAGAACTCTTTTTTAACAATTCAGAAAAAGTATGAGGATCTTGATGCTGAAAAAAACTTTATAGTAAAAATTAAAAGCCAAAAACACATCACCAAATGTGTATGTAGTGACATTTTATTAGGAAATAAGACACCGAGAGAATGTGAACTTTTTCATAGAGGATGTAATCCCCTAACTCCTCATGGGCCTTGTATGGTATCTACAGAAGGAGCTTGTGCTATTGCTTACCGATATAGGGAGGAAGTGTAGAGTGGGTAATAATATTAAATTAGTACATGGCGATGGTGGTAAGGATACAAGTATATTAATTAAGGAAATTTTTTATAAGCATTTTAGTAATAACTTATTAATCAATTCACTAGATGCTTCTGTATTTGAAGTGAGTCAATGTAAACTGGCTTTTACAACAGATTCATTTATAGTAAATCCTCTATTTTTTTCAGGAGGAGACATTGGTAAATTAGCTGTGTGTGGAACTATAAATGATTTAGTTGTATCTGGAGCTAGGCCACTTTATCTTAGTTGTGGATTTATTATTGAAGAGGGATTTAGTATAGATTTACTTGAGAATATTGTTGGATCAATGGGTAAAATGTGTAAAGAAACTGGAGTTAAAATTGTTACCGGAGATACAAAGGTAGTAGAAAAGGGAGCAGTAGATGGATTGTTTATTAATACTTCGGGAATTGGCGTATTAAACAGAGAATATGAACAAAAACCAATCAAAGAAGGAGATAGAGTAATTGTTACTGGAGGCATCGGGGAGCATGGTACAACCATAGCTATACAACGATACGAAATAAAAGTCAAAGGAGATCTTAAGAGTGATTGTATGCCACTCAATAAGGTGATTGAAAAACTTTCAAAATACGCAAATAAAATTAAATTAATGAAAGACCCAACAAGGGGAGGACTGGCCACATCATTAAATGAAGTTGCAGAATTTGCTGGAATGGGAATTCGCTTACTAGAGGAACAGATACCCATAAAAAAAGAAGTTGTTTCTGTTAATCAACTTATTGGACTAGACCCCCTTTACCTAGCATGTGAAGGTCGTATGATATTAGTAGTGGATCAAAATGAATCTAAAAATATATTAAAAGAAATTAGACAATGTGAAGGGTGTAAAGATGCTGCGATAATTGGAAGCTTTGTTAACAGTGGTATTCAATCTATAGTATTTATGGAAACACTTATTGGAGGGAAAAGAATTATAGGACCATTAGAGGGCGTTATGTTACCAAGAATATGCTAATAAAAATGATTATTATATAAATATTGAATCTAAGGTGCTGTAGAAGTTTTGAATAAAATAAGAAATATACTCATAATAAAGCTAGCAAATAAAAAATGCTTAGTGCAGGGTGCATGAAGCATTTTTTATTTGCAGTAGGGGCTTTCTATTCAGCAGCTTCTGCATCTTCTTTTGTTGGATGAATTGTGCCATATGGATGCTGAGGTGGTGCATAAATAGAGTATAATTTGAGTGGGGTATTACCTGTATTGATTAAATTGTGCCATTTTCCAGCGGGTATAATAAAGGCATAATCATCAAACACTCTTCTTTGAAAATCTAAATGATCTTTACTATCACCCATCATTACAAGTCCTTGACCTTCTTCAATACGTATGAATTGATCAAGGTTTGGATGAGTTTCTAAACCTATGTCTTCTCCAACATTGATACTCATCAAGGTGAGTTGTAAATGATCACCTGTCCATAAAGCGAGACGGAAATTGTTGTTTTGTTTTGTAGCTTCTTCAATATTTATTACAAAGGGCTGGGGTCCATAATCCTTCAATGGAATGCATTGATTTGGGTCATTATTATAGTAAGGATATGGATACATTCTATAATCATTATACAAGGGTGTGTTAACATAGTAAGGGTATGGATATGATCTATAATAATTATTCATATTACTCATTCCTTTCATAAACTTTATAATATAATATGTTTTGTTAATATAGAAAGTGATTAAATTCATATGAATGGTATGTATGGGGTACGGCAACCATGCGTGTAAAATAGGGCTACTTTACAAATTTTGTAAAGTAGCCCTATTTTACACATTTATATAATTTACCTATATTGGTAAAATGATGAATATATTATAGTTTATATGAATATAATAGCAATATATAGACTAATCCTATAAAAACACTTTCTTTAGGAGGTAAGCTATTTATGAAAAAGAATTGCTTTGTACTAATTTTATTAGTATGTATTATAATAACATTTTGTGGATTCAAAAACAAACCAGATAATTTAACAAATATCACTAGTATCCAATCTTCGCTTTTAAAAAATGAATTAGAAAAAAAATACAACGATAAATATAATTGTAAATTTACAGATTTTAAAATTGGTAAAGTAATGAAATATAAAGATACATTCTATGCAACATATGAATTTAACACAGATCATCTAATTACATATTGTGGAAAAGAGTTTCTAGAAGAAATAAATGATAAATTACTAGGATATACAGATATATGCGACATCAATCTAAAAGACAATATGATTCAAAGCACTAAACAAGTCTGGCCTAGTGAAGTTTTAGCTAAATGCGAAGGAATTAACTATCATATATTTTATGACAAAAATTATGATATATTTGTTATTGGTGGAAAAGTAATGAATATAGAAACTCCTATCAAAAAAATTAGGGTAAAACGATTTGAAAGTGAACCTCTTTTTACAGATGTGAACGAAGATGGCTACTTCATTATGTCTTTTAAGTCTAATATAAAAAAATCGTATACAGAAAAACACTATATTAAATCATACAATAGACAAGTAGAATGTATTCATGGTTTAGATGAAAAAGGAAATGTTGTAAAAAGAGCAGATCATGATTAAAGAAACGCTATACATTTTTTATAGACAGATCACTTAAATAAATTCATTCTAAATTTTTAAACATACCCTATTTACCAAGTTTTATAGGAATATGTATATACAACTTCTTTATATTTTCCATCTTCATCTTCACCAGTTCTGGTTGTTTTTGAAGTGCCAGTGCATTTATATCCGTTGGAATAGCGTATACTCTTATAAGTATAATATTCACTTGTGCAACCATAAGCACAATCTAGATATGTTCTTACTATACGTTGATCTTTAACATCTTCATAGTGTATACCTCTAGTTTCAGACAAAAGTTGTATCATATTTTTATCTTTATTTTGTTCTACGTAGGCATTTCCTTCTGCTGCAAAAGAAGGTACACTAGAAGCTAAACAAAGAGTTGCCAGCAAAGCCATACTTGTAATTTTTTTGAATTTTTTCATTTGTAAACCTCCGTTTTATATCTTATATTTCGCACATATAAGATTTTTTTATGTATAGCGTTTCTATTATTTATTATTCTATTTTAAAGCGAGATTCCCTTTTAAATTTTCCACAATATTGAATTTATGTAAAAAATTTAGTTTTGCAAAATAAATTTAGAATATTTTTTACTAAAAAAGAACTGTAAACGGACGTTTATGGTTCTTTTTTTATCCTAGATTTTTAAACTAATGGATGCGTATTTTGGACGTCCCATAACTTGGTGCTATAATCAAAGTAATTATATATACACAACTAATCGTTTATGGTACTATTAAAACTAATTCTATGTAGGGAGGTATAGTATATCATGTTTATAGGATATGCACGAGTAAGTACGGAAGATCAGAGCTTAGATAGACAGATTGATCAACTAAAAGAGTTTGGTTGCAAAAAAATCTTTGAAGAAAAAATTTCAGGAACTAAGACCAATAGAATACAACTTGAAAAAATGATTGAGCAGCTTCGGGAAGGGGATACAATTGTTACAACCGATTTAACTAGGTTGAGCAGAAGTACAAAGGAATTATTTAGATTAATAGATATTATTGAAAAGCAAGGAGCAAACATTAAATCGATTAAAGAAAATTGGGTTGATACAACTACCCCACAAGGGAAATTCATGTTTACCATATTTGCTGGTATAAGTCAGTTTGAAAGAGATCTTATATCTCAAAGAACTAAGGAAGGACTCATAGCTGCTAGAGCTAGGGGAAGAAAAGGAGGACGACCTAAAATTTATTCGAATTCTAAAATAGAATTAGCTATAAAAATGTATACTTCCAAAGAATATAGTATTTCAGAAATTACAGATGCCACTGGTATTAGCAAAACATCTTTGTATCGGTTTATTAAAAGTAGGACTACTATTTAAAAAAACTTTTTTGAATTTACAGAGGGAGGACTTATTTTGGCCAATATTACTGAAACTGCTTACCCTAGATTAAGAAGTTATATCACTGAAGATGAATTATATAAAATTTATACACATTCAGATGAAGAAATAAAGTTAGCAAACTCAAATACAAATGGAGACTTATCAAAAATATGCTTTCTAGCAACACTCAAATGTTTTCAGCGATTAGGGTATTTTATTAATATTACAGCTATTCCTCAAGTTATTATAAAACATATTACTACTTATTGTAATGCGATTTTTAATGATAGTATTTTAAAAAACTATAATAAATCAAGTTCTAAAAAAAGACATTTAGTTATAATTAGAGAGTATCTAAAAATAACTTCCTATGGAGAAAAAACACGTAACCTTATAATAAAAGTAGCAACGGAAGCATCAAAAACAAAAGATAATGATGCGGATATTATAAATATAATTCTTGAAGAATTAATAAAACACCGATATGAACTTCCAGCCTTTAGCACATTAGTAAGAATCTCAAGAAATACTAGGCATAATGTATATAAGTCCTATTACAAGTATATCTATGAAAATTTAAGCCAAGAAACTATAAAAAAGATTGATACTTTTTTTAATGTAGAAGATAAAGATACATATTCATTTTGGAGTCTTTTAAAAAAAGAAACTGGAAAACCTACCAATAAAAATTTAAAACAAATAATTCTTTATTATCAAAGTATAAAGGCATTTAAAATAAATTTGTCTATACTTTCTATAATCCCAGATATAAAAGTTAAGCATTTTGCATCTGAAGCAAAAACTTTAAATTCTGCACAAATGAAAAGATTAGAACCATATAAAAGATATACTTTAGCAATTTGTTTTTTAAAACACAAACTTTCTAGTATTCTTGATGATTTTGGTGAAATGTTTATAAAATTTATAAAAAGCTCTCAAAACAAAGCAAAAGATAAACTGGATGAATATAAACTACATAATTCCCAAGTTACGGACAATTTGATATCTAAACTTAGAAAAATATTAATTGCCTATAATAGTAAAGAAACAAGCGATGAAAAAATCCAAGCTATTGAGTCTGTAATGGGTAACAAAGATATTGATGAGATTATTGAAGAATGCGATAACCACAATGCTTACTCCGGTAATAATTACTTTCACTTTTCTTGGACTTGTCTGAAAGGTAAAAGATCGATTCTTTTCAAATTACTTGATTCCATTGAGCTATATTCAACTACCCAAAATAAAACTATTGAAATTGCATTAGAAATAATAAAAAAATATAAAAATTCAAATAAACTTGATTACATTCCCCTTGTTAAAGACGAAGTTGATTTATCATGGGTAACTGATAACTGGTGGAAATTATTAACTGGACATACAACTAGAAAAATTTATCCTGCTAAAATAGATAGAAGGCATTTTGAAGCTTGTTTATTCTATCAAATAATGTATGATCTAAAATCAGGAGATTTATGTATAAAACATAGTGATGTATATTCAGATTATAGAGAGCAATTAATAACGTGGGAAGAATATAAAGAAAATATATCTTTATTTGGAGAACAAGTTAATATTCCTATTGAAGGTAAACATTTTATAGAATTTGCTAAAGAAAAATTATTACAAACGGCATCAAATGCAGATAAATCTTTTATTGACAACCAGTATCTTAGAATTGAAAAAGGAGAACCAATTTTGTCAAAAATTAAAAGAAAAAAAGATCCTGAAATCTTAAAACAAATTGAATCCTTATTGGCAGACACTTTACAACCAGTAAATATTCTTGATATTTTATCTGACACTGAACAATGGCTTAATTGGACAAAATATTTTGGGCCTATTTCAGGGCTTGATTCTAAGATTGATAATCCTATAGAACGGTATATAATCACAAGCTTTTGTTATGGATGTAATCTGGGTCCAACACAAACTTCAAGGTCTTTAGAAGATATAAATAGAAAACAAGTAGCTTGGATCAATCAAAAACACATTACAGAAGAAAAACTAGATAAAGCTAATAATCGTATAATCAATGCTTATAATTGTTTTTCATTACCTAAATACTGGGGAACAGGTGAAAGAGCATCAGCTGATGGTACAAAATGGGATTTATATGAAAAAAATCTTGTTTCTGAATACCATATTCGCTATGGCGGATATGGAGGAATAGGTTATTATCATGTATCGGATCTATATATAGCATTATTTAGTAATTTTATACCATGTGGGGTTTGGGAAGGAGTCTATATATTAGACGAGAATATCAAAAATGAATCTGATATACGTCCTAACACATATCATGCTGATACACAAGGGCAAAACACAAGCATATTTGGACTTTCATTCTTACTTGGAATAAAATTAATGCCTAGAATAAGGAATTGGAAAGATTTAACCTTTTTTAAAGCAGATAAAACGTACATTTATGAACATATAGATGATATTTTTTCAAATGAAATTGATTGGAATCTAATAGAAACATATTTACCGGATATGTTAAGAGTAACACTTTCCATAAAAATGGGAAAAATAACACCATCAACCATTCTAAAAAAATTATCTAGTTATAGTAAGAAAAATAAACTTTATCAAGCCTTTAGAGAACTTGGTAGAGTGGAGAGAACATGCTTTTTGCTTCAATATATATCAGATGTAGACCTTAGAAGCACAATACAGAAATCAACTAATAAAAGTGAAGCATTTAATGGTTTTACTAAGTGGTTATTCTTTGGAGGAGAAGGGGTTATTGCTGAAAATGATAGATCAGAACAAAGAAAAGTAGTTAAATACAATCATTTAATTGCTAATTGTGTAATCTTTTATAATGTTTATAATATGTCTATAGCGATTCAAGAACTTATAAAGAAAGGATATCTCATTGATAGTGATATATTATCCCTTCTTTCCCCATATATAAATCAACATATTAATAGATTTGGTAGATATAGCTTGGATAAAGGGAGAGCTACTCCAAAATTAGATTTTAATATTAGTCTATTATAGATAGATTTAAAATTTAATATAATAGGGTTGTTTTACAGATTTTGTAAAGTGGCCCTATTTTACACGAATGGTTGCCTTACCCCTGTATGTGAGGATATATTATTTAGCTAATAACAATTTTTTATTACAACAAAAATTGAGAGAGTGTTGCTGGCAAATGCTATGGTTGATTGAATATGAGATTGTTGGATTATGTGATAATATAGACCATGATAAAATGATGAAGGCGGTGGAAAAGAAGGTAAAAGAAATAATTGAAAATTTTAAAAATTCAATGTGTTTAGGGGGATAGAAAAAATGATTGAAAAAATTAAAGCTATGAAGGATAATGGAATAGATTAATTATGATTGAAAATGTTAAAAATAAACTAAAGGGTAAATTCAATTAAAATGGAGGGCTATAATGATTACAGCTTATGTAGTGGGAATTTCAGGGTATCATGAGGATGAGGATATAGAGATTAGATATAGTATATATGATAATCAAGAGCTAGTGTGCAAAAAATCTATACTAAAGGAATACAAAAAACCAGCAGTTGTAAGTCTGTTTGCATTAATAGAGGTATTGGCAGAATTAGAAAAATATGAAGATCAAGAGATAACTATTGTGATTAATGATGCAGCCTTAAATGAGCAAATTAGAGGAACGTCAACATCGAAGAATAAATACGTGCTAAAAACAGCAAGTATGACTAGAGAGAAAATTAAAGAATTTAAAAATCCTATTATAATTAAAGATGTTAGTAATGATAGAGTAGAAAGATCTAAATGGAATGAGATATTACAACCTTAACTTTTGACTCTTATTATAGTGATAAAGATGGAAAAAAGAAATAATTATTGTAAAAGGGAGAATTTATATTTTCTTATACTTTTCTACATAATACGCATTTTTATATATTGACAATGATATAAGTTTGTAGTTGATTTAATACATTTTTTGGAAATTTGAAATAAAAAGCACTCAGTGATAGAATTGAATGTAAATCAATGGTTATTTATAACAATCATTTTATATTCAATTCTATTTTTTAGGGGTGGTTGAATGGAAAGGTGTTTATTATCTATTGATTGGGATTATTTCATATACACAAAAATCTTTCAATCTTGTACAGAAAACAAAAAAAATATTATCAATCTATGGTATAAGCGCTACATTCAGTTCAAGACAAAGGGAGATAATATTGAAAAGTTTTTTAAATTGTCTTCGGATGTAGGTTTCTTTTGGAAGAAGATAAAAAAATATTTTCAAATTTCTAAGGATACAAATGTTTATATTTCTGATTCCCATGCTTTATCTTATGAAGTAGCAAAGAAAAATGATTGTAATAGTGTATGTCTTTTTGATGCTCATGCTGATTTGGGTTATGGTGGGATATCTTCATTGGATTTTGAAGTGAACTGTGCAAATTGGTTAGGTAAATTATTAAAGGACAATTACGTAAAAAATGCATATATTGTTTATAGTCCTTTTACTCATGAAAAACCTATAGATTTTAAAGATATTTCTAGTGCATATGATGTAGAATTTATGTCAATAGATAAATTAGAAAAAAAAGTAGATGTACCTGCAATTCATATATGTAGGTCAGGAGCGTGGACTCCGCCGTGGCTTGATGAAAAATTTTCAAAATTTATTTATGATTTAAAATTACCATATAAAGTTGTTGATTGTAATATAAGAAAATGGAATCCTAGAGGTTTAAATTTTTCAGATCAAATATATTATTTAATGACATAATAAATATATTATTAATAATTGACAGTTCATCTAGCTGTCAATTATTTTTTGATGATATGGACTTATTTCTATTATTATGGTCTGTTCTTGATGAATTATTCGGTATAAGTTTATAGTTTGAAAAAGTTCCCCAATTTTCTATTCTATTAAAATACGGAATAGATGAATGAAAATAAACAATGATAGGAGAATGGTCTAACTTAGAATGAATATTGAAAAATTCTTTATCACCATAACGAATAGCTTCTAGAGCAAGTGGCAATTCACGTCTAAATATTGAGTTTCGTGTAGCTGCTGTATAGAATCCGAATATCCCATCTATATATAGATATACATTATAAAAGTATTTTTCTCCTATTTGAATCCACTCACCCAAAACTTCATCTCTCATAGCATTAGTTTGATCATAGGCATATCCTAGTCCAATAGTCAAAAAAAGTTCAGCAGTTATATCAGAATGAGTAAGTGTGTATCGTCTAGGTATAATAGGTTCTGTAGGGGTAACTCCTTTTCTAAATTCCACTGAAAGTTTTTCAGGATTTAATCTATTCATTGAATCCCTCCACCACACAATATTTACTATAACAATATAATATGATGCTTATCATTATTATGTTCAAAAAGGTTTTTCTGTAATAAAACAGATTTGCAAGTCAGGTGATATCATAATAAGTTGAAAATTGGAATAAAATGTTGAAAAGTTGGAAAATTTATGCTACTATATGACTTGAATGATAATAATTATCAATATTAAAAGACAAGTATTATCTAAAAAACTTAATAAAGATAGAAAGGAAGATTGTATGGGTGAGAAAAGAATATGCAAGTATATATATCAATTTCCATGATGAATGGTTTTGATAATAACATTGGAACGGTGAAACAATCATCTTGTAATAGGGTGTAATTTTAATAGGAGTAGGTTATTAAACTCTAATTTGTAAAAAAGAAAGGATGTTTTTTATGACAATACTAAAAAACAGGTCAATTGCCTTTTTAATTGTATTTATGATGTCGATTGGAATATGGCCCACATCAGCATTTGCAAAAGAAACTCATGATGAAAATATGAAAAAGAGTATATTAGAGAATTGCTCTGTAACCTTAGAAAAGGAGGGCAAATTTTTAGAAGGGGATACTCCTTTAGTTTCTATTGCATCTTCTAATGTAAAAGAAGGGGCATCTGCTATTACAGTAGATATATCTGGACATATTCCTGATGGAAGCATACTAATTATTCAAAGCTATCCTAAAGATGAGACTTATAAATTTGGTGCGGATGGGAATGGCGTATTTGTAGCTAATAAAAGTCCATTGATGGATGGAGTAGGTCAAAACATTTCTATAGTGAATACTAGTAATATGACTACAGATAAGAAATTGATTGCTGTAATCTTAAACAGTGGCCAAGTTATTGCTCAATCACAACCAGTAGAAATTATTTCATCTCATACCTCTGATCCATTCGATCCATTTGTATTAGAATTTGTGGATGATATTTATGAAGGAGATACCTCTGTAGCTTTAAAAGTAGGTTATGATGATAAAATTACAGGGGGACGTTTACTGCTTCATCAAGATGATACAAATAGTTCTTCTCCTAATTTGGATCATCAAATTGCTAATGTTTCATTACAAAAGGGTGAAAATGTTAAGATTAGGGTATCAGGTGAAAATAAGCTAGTGGCAGGTAAAAAAATAGCTGCATCTATTTATTATTGTAAGCCTGGTACAGAGGATGTTTACAAATATTATACAACAAAACAAATTACGATTCAGCCTAAGAAAACCCAAGCAGGTATTTCTATTGTGAATACAGAGTTTAAAAAAGATTCTACTTTCGCAACTGTACAAATTAATGGATGCGATGAATATATTGGTGGGCAATTAATTATTTGCCAATATCCTTCATCTCAAAATGAATTTGATCCAGATCATCCTAGCACAAAGCGTATTTATCAGACAACATTTAATAAACAAGGAAAAAATACTTATGAATTTACTCAAAATACACCATTAGTAGCTGGAAATAAAGTAATTGCTTATTTATATAAATATGATGAGGCTACAGATCATATTAAGACCAAATATTCAAAAGCTGTATCTATTATTTCTGAAGGTGGGGAAGTAGTTCCATCTAAGGTTGAAATCGCAACATCTAATGTACGAGTAGGGGATAGTAGTATATGGGTGACTAGTGATTTTGATGAAATAAGTAAAAATGGAAGATTAATTATTTACGAATATGAAGGAAATGAATTTAATCCATCTAAATCAAGTAATGTAATATTGTATAGTGACGCTGTATCCCCTTCAAAAAATAGCAAAAAGGTTGTGTTTGATAGTGAGAAACTTCCATTAAAAGGAGGCTGGAATTTAAAGGCTGCTCTTTTATTAACAGATAAAGGAAATTATCCTAATCCTGAATTTAAGTATTCTGAACCTATTCAAATTCAGACAGCACCAGTAATAAAAACTCCTACAGTGACAATCAATGAAAAGGAAATTACTGAAGGTGATACAAAGATGAATGTATCTGTAACCTATGATAAAAATATAAAAAGTGCTACATATACAGTATATGAATATGAAGGGGAGACGTTAAACAAAGAGGCACCGACTACTAAAATTCTTAATTTAGGCATAGCTTCAAAATGGACTCGCTTTCCTATTAATTTTTTAGTAGATCAAAGACCTTTAAAGCCAGGTTCAAAAATTGTTGTTGTTTTAAAGGTTATAACAGATGAAAACAAAACAATAGAATACAATTCTAATGTAATTACAGTTGGTGCACGTCCAGATTGGGAAACTTCTACAATTGCATTAGAAGCCGCATCTATCAAAACAAATGCCAAAAGTGTACCTGTAACGATCCGTTACAACGAGGGATATCATACTTTGGATGAATTTTATTGTAATGTAACTTTATATCAATATCCAGCAAATATTACGGACTTTGACTATGAAGAGTCATATGCAGAGCGTATTGGAACATTAAATGGAACAGTAGAAAAGCCTATTCGTGGTGAAGGCATTGAAGTTCCTATAATGAATCATATAGAATTAAAAGAAGGTTATAAATTAATAGCTAAGCTTCGTCTTCCACATGTAGAATGGGAAGGAGAAGAAGTAGATTATCTTTCTGGTTTTGCTAATATTATTGGTGAAAATACAAAAGAAACCAAAGCCATGGTATTATTATATCAACTTGGGGAAGATAGTGCGAGAGGTTCTAAAGTCAGACAAATTCTTAAAGATTTAAATATTGAAGTAAAAACCATTGAAAAATCACACATTAATGAAACAATAGGGTATTTGGCTGAATTAGATAAATATGAAACAGCAAATAATCCTTATAATGGTGATGATTATGATACAGAATTTATCATTATGAGTGCTTTGAGCGAATCAAAGCTAGATGCTTTTTTATATGCTATGATGGAGCAAAATTTACGTATTAATCATAAAGCAGCAGTAACAGATACAAATAAAGATTGGACATTTAAACAGTTGATTGGGGACATTGCAGACGAACATGAAGTTTTCATGGCTTTATTAGAGTTAGACAAATTAGTCAAAAAAGCACAAGAGTTCAATAAGGATGGATATGATTCTGAAAAGTGGGAATTATTTCAAGAAAAATTAAAAGGTGCTCTGGATGTATTAACTTCTGTTGAGCCTGCTCTTTCTGACCTTCAAAATGCAGCTACTAATTTAAAAAATGCTATGTTAGATTTGACAGGAAGAATTGAGATGGTGGGTCGTGTTGTTCTAGATTGTATTCAAATAGAAGATACATATACTGTAAAGGCTTCTGTTGTAGGAGCTCCTGAGAATGCAACCTATACATATTTATGGAGTAATGGTTCTAGAGAATCTTATGTCACTGGAATGACTTTGGATGACCTTTTAAAATTGTCCGTAACTGTAACAGGATCTGATAAATTTTTTGGTTCTTTACCAAAAGCACATTTAAAAGGAGCAAATGCTGTAAGTTCGCCTAGTATTTCAGCTGGGAACAATACAATCCTACTTAGTTGGCCTAAAGCAGAAAATCAAGAAAATACTCCTAAGGTATTAGAATATATTGTAGATGTTTTTGAGGGAGATACGTTTGTCAAGACTATGCGAGTTTCTGGTGATTGTAATCATATAAATATTGATGAATTGAAAAATGATACAACATATACTTTAAAATTATATGCAGTAAATGTGATTGGACGTAGTGATATAATCATGTTGACTGGAAAGCCTAAAAAAAGTAATTCTAGTTCATCAAGCAAATCCAATAGATCTTCTAATCATAGCTCTAATGAAGGAAGTGTGAATTCAAAATCCATAGTAAATATTACTGAAAGCAAAGTGAACAATGCTGTAATTGCTACAATAAAACTAGAAGAAAAAGTGAATCACAATGGTAGTATGGTATTAAGTGTTTCTAAAGATGATATAACATCAGCTATTCAAGAAGCAAAAAAAGTAGGAAGATCGAATAAGGATTTTGTAGTGCAATTAAAAGTAAAAACTCAATCATTAGATACGATGAAAGTGAAACTTCCAATAGAGGTACAAAAATCTTTGATTGATGTAGATGTGAAAAGTTTAGATATTATGAGTGACAATGTTTCAGCTAAATTTGATAAAGAAAGCTTAAAAGAAATTAGAAAACAGGCAGTAGGAGAAGTTGAAATGTCTGTGTCTAAAGGTACAAAGTTGTCTTTATCTAATGAAGCAAAAGCAGTGCTTAGAGATAGACCTGTGTATGATTTTAAATTGACACGAGAAAATAAACTAAATATAAGTGACTTTGGAAAAGGAAAGGTAGAAATTGGAATTCCTTACAAGCTAGCTAAAGACGAAAAAGCAAATGGCATTTTTATGGCATATATAGATGAAAAGGGCAATGCACATGTTGTAGAAGGTTCTTACTATGATGAAAAAAATAAAATGGCCATTGGAAAAGCAGATCATTTTTCAGTTTATGGTATTGGATACAAGGAAGTAAAAGAAAATGTAAAAGAAACTATAAAAGCTATAGATCCTTCTTTTATAGATACAGCTGATCATTGGGCAAAAGATCATATTGATTTTGTAGTGGGTAAAGGGATTTTAACAGGAACAAGTAAAAATACTTTCTCACCAGATCTTTTTATGACAAGAGGTATGTGTGTAACAGCTCTTGGTAGACTAAATGGAGTGGATATAAGCAATTACAAAACCAATAGTTTTACAGATGTACAAAAAGATAGCTACTATGCAGCTTATGTGGAGTGGGCAAATGAAAAAGGCATTGTAAGTGGTGTTGGAAATAGTCAGTTTGCACCTGAAAGACCTATTACACGTGAAGAAATGGCAGTGATTATGAATAATTACGCAAAAGTTATGGGAAATACCCTTCCTAAATCAAAGGAAATGGTTTCTTTTGCAGATGAACAAAATATTAGCACGTGGGCGAAGGAGGCTGTAACCCAAATGCAACAGGCAGGTATTATTTCTGGAAAAAATGAAAATAAATTTGTTCCAAAGGGAACAGCAACTCGTGCAGAAGTAAGTACAGTGCTACGATATTTTATAGAACTAGTAATGGATAAGACGTAAGCTTTGTTTGTAAATATAACAATAAGAGAAATTAATCAAAGGTCTGGAATAGAGGACCTAAGTTTGAAAAGATTACTTATGAAAGAAACAAGAAAAGAAGATTCTTTAGATTACCTTCTTCCATGGGCAGAAAACCTTCTGAGGGAATGTAAATCAGAACTAAAATCTCAAAAATAAAGAAAAGTCCTATTTATGATTATTATCTCATAGATAGGACTTGTACTATATATGGGCTGTATTTGACGGATACAAATCATTTGAAAAATTATTGACAATTTTGGAATATAAATGTAATCTTAAAACATAATTACAAGTGTAATCTAAAAGAGGATGAATTATTTAATAAAATTATACCTCAGATTTCAGAAGTGGAGTTTCAAACAAATTTCGTGTTGCTACGTATATCGATAATAGAAAGAAGGTTTAAGATGATAACAAGATTTGACTTTTTTAAGAGTAAAAGAAATGTGACAATAATGATTGGCATAATTTGCTTAGTAGTTTTAGGTGGAGCAAATGGTATAAGTAATAGAAATGAAGACTATAGTACTCATGCTACTTATAAAGAGGAGGATTTATTGAAAGATAGATCTCAATATATAGGAGATGTTGTAAGTCATGCAATTAGGGAAAGAGGTCAATTCTATAATGATGGTGAATATACAACAGAAGGACATATTATTCTTGGAACAGAAGAAATAGAAAATAAAGTGAAGGTGTATACTTTAGCGAGTGTTGGGGAATTTGCTTTTGAAAATGGTATATTTACAAAGGTTGGAGGAACTGGAGCAATACCTACTGTTATGATTTTTTCTATAAATAAAAATGGAGAATATAATCTTATTGAATATAAGGAACCAATGGATGGAACTGATTATGTTGCTTCCGTTAAGAAAATGTTTCCTAAAAAATATTATAATAAAGTGTTTTCTGGACAAGATGAATACGTAAAGCTTGCTAAGCAGGAGGAGGCTCAGGCAGAAAAATATTTAAAAAGCATTGGTAGAGAGGCACAAGTAAGGGAATCTTATGTAGACAAGAAACTTGCAAATATTAATGTTGAGGCTAGTAATAAATTATTTACAGAGTTTACAAAATATGATACTTTTCTTAATAATTGTCCCTACTGGATTGGAACAAGAGAGAGGATTGAAAATGGGGGAAGGTATATTTATGAAACCCTACAGACTAAAACCAGTGATGGGTATGATGTGATAACCTTTAGGAAAACAAATGAAGAAGGCACTGTCGTAGAGGAACGAGATTATAAGATTGATGGAAATGAGCCTAAACTTATAGAAAAGATTGTCTCTGTTCTTCCACAGGGAGTATTTTATAATCCAGATATAAAATTAAGTAGTTATTTGGTTATTTACAAGAAAGAAAATTTTATATAAACAAATAAAGTACCTAGATTAATTATTTTTAAATAGGTACTTTTATTATTTTTTGGAAATATCAATATGCATATTAATTGATTGTAATTTATTTTCAGATAACAATATTGACAAAAGATAATTACTAAGGTAAAATTCTAGATGCAATTGACTTGCATTTTCAATAAAGATTAAAAAAGTTGCAATTGTTGGATATATCTTATTTGCATATTCACAGAAAATTAAATGAAAGGACTGATTTAATGATAGAAAAGAAAAAAGAAGAACAAAACTTATCAAATGTATTTTCTTTTGGGATCATTCTTTTTGCAGTTATGTATTTTCTATTTTCTGTTATGAGATCTATTGAAGTTGATTTATCAGGATTAGAAGTGTTTAACACAGTTTTTACTAGTATACTTATGCAGGCATTTCCTTTTATGTTGATTGGTATACTGGTTTCTTCTATAATGCATTTTTTTGTACCAGATGAATGGATAGTCAAGATTTTTCCAATAAAATATGGTTTGGGATTTTTGACAGCAATGTTTATAGGACTGTTCCTTCCTGTATGTGAATGTGCTATTATTCCAGTTATGAATCGTCTTGTAAGAAAAGGAGTACCTATACCTATTGCTATAACTTTTATGCTTTCTGCTCCCATTATAAATCCTATTGTAATTTTATCTACTTTATATGCTTTTCCTAATCATCCTCAAATCATGTTTATGAGAGTGTCATTAGGATTATTTATTGCCTTAATTATAGGATTAGTTATGGCACGATCTAGTAACAGTGTATCTATATTTTTGGATGATTGTTCGAATCATAGTAATACAACAAAACATGATAGTGTTAGATGCAGTTGCCATAATCATGATGAAGAAAGATGTAATGAAAAAGGAATGAAAGGAAAAATTAAAAATTTGTTTTTGCATGCTGGAGAAGAATTCTTTAGTGTAGGTAAATATCTTATTTTGGGAGCTTTCATTACAAGTTTAATTCAAATGATGATTCCAAGGGATGTATTTGTACAACTTGGTGCAAAAAGAGGCATTGCTCTTATTGTTATGATGAGTATGGCATTTTTGTTCTCAGCCTGTTCTACATCAGATGCTTTTATTGCAAGAAGCTTTTTAAGTAGATTTTCAGTGGGATCAATTATGGGATTTTTGGTTTTTGGACCTATGATGGATATGAAAAATTTATTAATGCTCTTTGCTAATTTTAGAAAGAGTTTTGTGATTAAACTTTCATTACTTATTGTTATTTTAAATTTTTTAATTTTGAATTTTTTATCGATTTTATTTTTTTAAGGGAGAGGAACTATGAAAATAAAACTATATAGAGTAAATATAAATGTTAGCTTGAAAATACTTGTGTTATTTGGATTTGCATATTTTTATATATATAGTGTATTTACAGGTTTAGTAAGGAAATATGTACATCCTAGGATGATTCCTTATATGATATGTGCATCAATAATAATGGGCATAATTGTATGGGTATTATTAGGAGAATTATTTAGAGAACGAAATATAAAAGAAAATTCTTGGACATTACTTTTTTTTATCATTCCATTAATTATGGCTATTACTTTCCCTGCGAAAACTTTTGATTCAAGTATAGGAACAGCGGGAGATCTTGACATTTCATCTGAAACAAATATTACTAAAAATACACAAGAATCGTTTAAGTCACTTAATCAAAAAGAGATGCCTATAGAAAGTAGTGTTGGGAATAATAAATTATATAATGAAAATACAAAATATATTCATAAAGAAGAAATTGAATTACAAAATGGCATTATTGTGATAGATAGTAGTAATTATTATCAATATTTAAATGAAATATATGAAAATATTGATAAATATGAAGGAAACAAGATAGAGATTGTAGGATTTGTATTTAAAGATAATAAAGAATTTGCTGATAATGAGTTTGTGCCTGCACGTTTGATGATGGTTTGCTGTGCAGCGGATATGGTTCCTGTAGGATTTTTATGTAGATATGAAAAAGCTAAAGAGTTAGAGGTTGATTCGTGGGTTAAAGTAAAGGGAACTATATGCAAAGAGAAATTTCAAGAAAATAATATACCGTTTATAGAAGTAATTAGCATCGAAGAAGCAGATAAACCGAAAGAAGAGTATGTTTATCCATATTAAATTTTATATTTTTATATTCAAAAATAATGAAAGCACAGTAGCCTTTGATAGAAATGTTACTGTGTTTTTATTATAATTTCTCTTTTTTAAGGATCTTATATTTTTTGTATGTTAGTAAAAACTATTTATGAGTAGAATCTTAGGGACTATGTGAAAAGATTTGAATAAGAGAGAGGCGTAAAGGTATGTTTGACGAAGTACAAAAAGAATTGATCTATAGCTTGCTAGAAAATGATAAAGAAAAAATATATGAGATAATGAATGACAGATATCCTGTAGATATGGCTATCATTTTAGAGAAGTTAAGTGATACAAGTTTATTAAAATTTTATAAGCTTGTAGATAATCAAAGAATGGCAGAAATTTTAGAGCAAGCTAGTGAAAAATTACAAGTTAGAATGATTAAATTATTTGATTTTGAGGCTATAGTCAAATTGTTTTTTTATATGTCTAAAGACGATATTGCTGATATTTTGGGGAAGCTTCCTATCTATATGAGAAAAGATTTATTAAAAATGATGAAGGAAGGAGACATCAAACAATTAGAAGAACTGTTAGGTTATGATGAAGAAAGCGCTGGCGGAATCATGACAACAGAGTATATTGCCTTAAAGGGAGATTTATCTATAGGAGAATCTTTAAAAAAGATTAAAGAAATTGGGCCCAAAACGGAAGTGATTGAAATTATATTTGTATTAAATCAAAATACAGAGCTAATTGGAATGGCAGATTTGAGAGATATATTAGTAGAACCTGAAGATAAAAAATTAATTGAAATAATGAATGATAATATAATATTTGTTTATCCTGAAGTGGATCAAGAAAAAGTAGCTTTACTTGTTTCAAAATATGATTTAAAGGCTATTCCAGTTATTAATCATAAAAATTCTCTTTTAGGGATTATAACAGTAGATGATATTATTGATGTGATTGTGGAGGAACAAACAGAGGATGTGTTAAGACTTGGAGGTGTCAGTAAAGAAGAAAGAGTAGATACTACATTAATCACATCTATTAAGAAGAGATTGCCCTGGTTATTTATAAACCTTGTAACTGCTTTTTTTGCTTCTTTTACTGTAGGATTATTTGAAGATGTTATCGCACAAGTAGTTGCTTTGGCAGCTGCTATGCCTATTGTGGCAGGAATGGGAGGAAATGCAGGAACACAAACATTATCAGTAATGATAAGAAGTATTACCCTTGGAGAAGTAAGTCTTAAAAAAAATTGGAGGTTGGTATTTAAAGAAGTAGCTTTAGGTGTTATAAATGGTGCAGCTACTGGGGCTATAACAGGCATGATACTTTATATGAAATATGAAAATCTTTATTTGGGTTTGATCATCTTTGCTGCCATGATTGGAAATCTAGTAATCGCAGGATTTTTTGGATTTTTGATTCCTTTATTATTAAAGGTGTTTGGGATAGATCCTGCCTTAGCATCAGCTATTTTTTTAACAACAGCAACAGATGTTTTTGGATTCTTTTTATTTTTAGGTCTTGCAAAGATGTTTTTACCTTTTCTGATACATACTTAGGTTTTACAAAAGATAGAACTCTACGGAGCGTTTATTGAAAAATAGTGTGCTAGAAGTTACTCTTAATATATGGAGGTGAGTGGGATGGATTGTAATAAGATTGGAAAGTTAATTTTGAGCTTGCGCAAGGAAAAAAATATGACACAAAAAGACATTGCGATTGCTATGAACATTAGTGATAAGACTATATCAAAATGGGAGAGAGGGCTAGGTTGTCCAGATGTGTCTTTGCTGGGTGAGCTTTCTAATATATTAGGTGTAAATATTGAAAAAATTTTATTGGGAGATTTAGATCCTAACGATGCAAATGGAGGAAATATGAAAAAAATTAAATTTTATGTATGTCCAAGCTGTGGAAATGTAATAAACAGTACAGGTGAAGCTGAAGTTTCTTGTTGTGGTAGAAAGTTAAATTCTTTAGTTGCGAAGATACAAGATAAAGATCATGATATAACTTTTACGGAAATAGAAGATGATTATTATATTACTATTGAGCATGAAATGAGTAAAACTCATTATATTTCATTTATTGCTTATGTTGGTTATGATAGAGTGTTACTTGTGAAATTATACCCAGAACAAAATGCGGAAGTACGTATTCCTAAAATGCATAGAGGTAAGCTGTATGCTTATTGCAGTCAACATGGACTATGGATGAGGAAATGATATTGAAATAAAAAAGAAATACAAAATAGGCAGACATGTTATATTCAATAATAGGGTCTGCTTTTTCGTATTCTTGTGTAGGTTGGAAAAGATTATTTTTCTTCGGTAACATGTTCTACTGCTTTTTCAAAAATATCTTGAATATGTTCATCATCTAATGAATAAAAAACATTTTTACCTTCTTTTCGAAAACGAACAAGTTTGGTATCCCTTAAAAGTTTTAATTGATGAGAAATAGCAGATTTTGTCATATTTAGTAATACGGCGAGATCACATACACACATTTCGTTTTTATCTAGTGCCCAAAGGATACGAACTCTAGTGCCATCTCCCATAATTTTAAAGAAAGCGGAAAGTTTATCTGCCAAAGCTTTTTGTGGCATCTCTTTCTTTACTTTATCAAAAACATCTGCATGAATAATTTCACAATCCGTAGTTTGATGCCGCATATTTAGCCTCCTTTATATAATAATTACTACCCTATTCATTATAATTGAGAATTATTTCAATTGTCAAATGTAACCAGGAAAAAAGATGTTATGATTGAATAGATATTTAATGAATATTCAAAAACGAGGGGGTCGTTTTATGAAAAAACATTTTCATATAAACCTCTTAGAAACAATTTGAAAGGGTATAATAAATGATATAAAGTAGATACTAAAAATATCATAAAATATTTATGATATTTATTTTTTGTAAAAGAAAAAACCAAGATAAAAAAATAAAAAAAGGAGATATGATGATAGAAAAAAAAATAATTATGAAAGCAGGATGGAATTTAGATCATAGTTATGCTCGATTGCCAAACATATTTTTTACCATTCTCAATCCAAGTCCTGTATGTTCACCGAAATTGATTATTTTCAATGATTCTTTGGCAACATCTTTAGGGTTAAATGTTGAATCATTAAAAAGCGATAATGGAGTAGCTGTATTTGCTGGAAACCAAATTCCAGAAGGTGCTTTGCCCATTGCTCAAGCTTATGCAGGACATCAATTTGGACATTTTACCATGTTAGGGGACGGCCGAGCTGTATTGCTTGGGGAACAAATGACTCCATCAGGCAAGAGAATGGATATTCAGCTTAAAGGATCAGGAAAAACTCCATATTCTCGCGGCGGTGATGGAAAAGCATCACTAGGGCCCATGCTACGAGAATACATTATTAGCGAAGCGATGTATGCTCTTGGTATTCCTACTACCCGTAGTTTAGCAGTTGTAACAACAGGTGAGTCTATAATCAGAGACACGGAACAACCTGGTGCTATTTTAACACGAGTAGCAGCGAGTCACATACGTATAGGCACTTTTCAATATGCTTCAAAATGGGGAACCATAGATGATCTTAAAGCTTTGGCTGATTATACATTAAAAAGACATTTTCCAAATATTAATAATGATGAAAATCCCTATCTTTTTTTACTTCAGGAAGTTATCAAGCGTCAAGCTATGCTGATTGCAAAATGGCAGTTGGTTGGATTTATTCACGGGGTCATGAATACGGACAATATGGCTATTAGTGGAGAAACTATCGATTATGGACCTTGTGCCTTTATGGATACTTATGATCCAGAGACAGTATTTAGCTCTATTGATCTTCATGGACGTTATGCTTATGAGAATCAACCTCCTATTGCAGCGTGGAATCTAGCTAGGTTTGCTGAAACTTTATTGCCTTTATTACATGTAAATCAGGAGAAAGCTGTTCAATTAGCTCAAGATGTCATTTCAGATTTTACTAAGCTATATCATGATCATTGGCTTGCAGGAATGAGAGCAAAATTAGGAATATTTAATGAAGAATCCCAGGATGAATCTTTAATTGAAAGCCTCCTTAGTATAATGCATAAGTATAGTGCAGACTATACAAATACTTTTCTAGCCTTAACTTTTGATAAGTTAGAGGATATGAAATTATTTGATACAAAGGAATTTGATCAGTGGCATCAGCTATGGAAGGATAGATTGAGTAGACAAAAAGAATCCAAAACCTCTTCTCAACAATTAATGAGAAACTCCAATCCAGCAATTATTCCTCGAAACCATAGAGTAGAAGAAGCATTAGAAGCTGCCGTAAGACAAGGAGACTATAGTGTGATGGAGAAGTTTCTTGATGTTTTGTCGAATCCATATGAACATTCTAAAGAACAGGCCGAATACGCTACACTACCTCCACCATCTACACGTTGTTATAAAACCTTTTGTGGTACTTAATATAAGCGTAATGAGCTAACAAAATTCAAAATAACTATTATAGGGAAAAGGGCATTTTTATGAGCCCTTTTTCTATAAAGATATGGATGATTTGAAGAGATTCATTAGCTGTTGGATAAAATCTGAAAAACTTCATTAATATCAGGTAACTGTTCGGATGGATAAACTTTGACCCATTTTATTTTACCATTTTCATCGATAATGATATTCGCACGTTCCGATACGCCTTTAGTTTCATTGAATATTCCATAGTCACGGGCTATTTTGCCATGGGGCCAAAAATCAGATGGGAGGCTTACATTTTTAATCAAAAGAGCTGTTGCCCATACTTCTTTACAAGGTTGAGGATCTACACTAAATCCGAGGGGGATAGTGTTTAGATTCTGAAACTTTTGAAAATTAGTTTCCAATGCCCTCATTTGATCTGTACATACAGGAGTCCAAGCAAGAGGGTGCCAGGAAAGAAGTACTTTTTTCCCTTTATAAGCAGATAAGATGATATTTTGTTTTTTATTATCTTTCACACTAAATTCGGGTGCATCTGTACCAATTTGAATTGGGTTCATTCTAATCTTCCTTTCATTTTGTATTCTGATTTTATTTATATAGAATACCCTAAATAAAAATTTTTATGAAGAAAGGAGTATTGCAAGATGAAGATATATAGCCCATACAGATTTTAAATTTTTATAAGTCAAAAAAAGAATAAATAATAATGTTAAAACATAATCATTGTGGGTATAGATATAAAAGAGTTAAGATCTCAATGAAAAATGATTAGAATGGAGAGTGGGATTATGAAATTTGATAAAGTACAATTAAATTATGGATATAATGAACTAGAACCATATATAGATGCATTAACTGTAGAAACTCATTATGCAAAGCATCTACAAACATATGTGAATAATTTAAATGCCTTACTAAAAGGCTATGATGAAATTACATCAGGTAAAACACTAGAGGATTTATTATCAAATATCGACAGTATTCCTGAGAAGATAAGACAAGGTGTAATCAATCAAGGTGGAGGGGTAGCAAATCATAATTTTTATTTTTCGATTTTATCACCTAAACCTAAAAAAGCACCAGAAGGAAAGCTTTTAGAAGCTATAAATAATAAATTTGGTAGTTTTGAAGCAATGAAAGAAAAGATCAATAATGTATCTATAGCTCATTTTGGTTCAGGTTGGGGATGGCTTGTTCTAGATGAAAATAAAGAGTTAGAAATCATTACAACTAGCAATCAAAATTCACCATTGAGCATAAAGAAAAAGCCATTATTAACTATAGATGTTTGGGAGCATGCTTATTATTTGAAATATAAAAATGTTAGAGCGGATTATGTTAAAAATATATGGAATTTGATAGACTGGTCAAAAATTGAAAATATATATGAGGATTATGCAAAATAAGCATGAGATGATTCAAACAGATAGATTATCAAAATAACTTTATCGTAAAGAACATATGTAAATACTTTCCTCTGTGTAAAAAGAGGAAAGTATTTATTTTTAGGAAAGAATAGATGTAAGTATTAAAAAATTTACACATTTATTTGATTTGTGAAAATTTACAAATTATATTTTATCTGATATAATTCTTATATGTTTGCGGGGGAACTAGTTGTAGTTGAGAAGGTTAAAACCTAACCCTTTGAACCTGTTAGTTAACACTTACGTAGGGAAGCAAATCATTTAGGATACTTGTATATGATTAGAGTGCTTTCCACAGAGGATTGTACTCTATTTTTTTAACCCATAAAATTAAATATTATTATTTGCGGGGGAACTAGTTGTAGTTGAGAAGGTTAAAACCTGACCCTTTGAACCTGTTGGTTAATACTTACGTAGGGAAGCGAATCATTTACAAGATTATTTTGTATTGGATTAAAGGGTGCTTTCCTGTAAAGGAAAAGCACCTTATTTTTTTATAATACATAGGAAATTATAGATTTGTAAATAATCTTATAATTTTTGTTATGCATTTCAAAAGAGTTTAAAAAAGGAGGTAGTTTTATGAAAAAGGTACTGACGATTGCAGGATCAGATTGTAGTGGAGGGGCAGGAATACAAGCAGATTTAAAGACTTTTTCAGCCCATGGGGTATTTGGTATGAGTGTAATTGTTTCAGTGGTAGCGGAGAATACAAGCCGTGTAATTGACATACAGGATGTTACTCCTGATATGATAAAAAAGCAAATGGATGCGGTATTTGAGGATATTGAGGTAGATGCTATAAAAATTGGTATGTTGTCTACGCCTCTTTGTATGAAGGCTGTAGTAGAAAAGCTTCAGGAGTACAAGCCACGCAATGTTGTAATTGATCCTGTGATGTATGCAAAAAATGGTTGCCCTTTAATGAATCCTAATGCTATAGAAACATTGATAGAAGTTGTACTTCCTATGGCAGATTTACTGACTCCAAACATTCCAGAAGCTGAAAAAATATCAAATATTAAGATAAGTAATACAAAGGATATGGAAACAGCGGCAAAGCTTATTTATGATATGGGTTGTAAGAATGTTTTGGTAAAAGGTGGTCATGCCATTGGAGATGCACTAGATGTTTTATATGATGGAAAAGATTTTTATCATTTTGAAACAGAACGTATTGATACAAAAAACACACATGGGACAGGGTGTACTTTTTCTTCAGCCATTGCTTCTAATCTTGCTCTTGGTATGTCAATGTCACAAGCGGTTCAGCAGGCAAAAAAATATATTACAACAGCAATCAAACATTCTCTTGCTATAGGAAAAGGTCATGGACCTACACATCATTTTTATGATTTGTATAAAAATGGTTTACAAACAAAGTAAATAGTAGTTTTTCGGATTTGATTTTAAATAAAAGAAAGGGATGAAATAATCATGAATTATTTAACAAAAGAGTGTATGGACTTGATAGATGATGTAAGAACAAAAACTCCGCTTATACATAATATTACCAATTATGTAACAGTAAATGATTGTGCAAATGCTGTTTTAGCAATGGGAGCATCGCCTATTATGGCAGATGATCTATCAGAGGTAGAGGAAATAGTATCTATTTCTTCAGCACTGGTTATAAATATCGGAACATTAAATCAAAGAACCATAGAATCTATGATTACAGCAGGAAAAAAAGCAAACACACTACAGATACCTGTAGTTGTAGATCCTGTTGGAGCTGGAGCTTCCTCACTTAGAAACAAAGCTACAAGAGAAATTCTTTCACAAGTTAAAATTGATGTACTTCGTGGAAATTTATCAGAGGTATCTTTTGTAGCAGGGTTAAGTGTTTCTACAAAAGGTGTGGATGCAGCTAAGGAGGATCAAAAAAATGATGCAACAGATATTGCAAAAATGGTAGCTGACAAGCTCTCTTGTGTAGTAGGGATTACTGGAGAGGTAGATACTATTTCTGACGGTGTTAGAGTTGCTAAAATAGCAAACGGCAATCAATTGATGACTAAAGTAACAGGGACAGGGTGTATGACCTCTGCCATTGTAGGTAGTTTTTGTGGTGTAACAAAAGATTATTATACCGCTACGGTTGCAGGGATTGCATCAATGGGAATTTCAGGGGATCTTGCATATGAAAAAGCAGGAGCAGTGGGTACAGGTAGTTTCCATATTGGAATCATTGACGCTTTATCCAATATGAATAGGGATTGTTTTGTAGAAAGGGCGAAAATAGATGAAACAAAATATTGATTATACGTTATATCTTGTGACAGATAGAAATTTAATGAGTACACAAAAATTGGAAACTGCCGTAGAACAAGCTATATTAGGGGGATGTACTCTGGTACAATTACGCGAAAAAGATTGTTCATCTCTAGAGTTTTTCGAAACTGCTGTAAAGATCAAAAAAATTACAGATTGTTATGGTATACCACTGATTATTAATGATCGAATTGACATTGCATTGGCAGTAGACGCTGATGGAGTACATATTGGGCAAAGTGATATACCTGCAAAAATTGCAAGAAAATTGATTGGAAATGATAAAGTTATGGGTATATCTGCTTCTACCCTTGAAGAAGCAATAGAAGCACAAAAAAATGGGGCAGATTATCTTGGGATTGGAGCAATGTTTACAACAGGGACAAAGACAGATGCAAAATTTACCCCAATGGAAGAGCTTATGAGAATACGAAAAAGCATTTCTTTACCTATTGTAGCGATTGGAGGAATCAATAAAACTACTATTACTGCATTTAGAGGAACAGGTATTGATGGAGTTGCAGTAGTCTCTGCTATTATTTCTCAGTCTAATATAAAATCAGTAACCCAGGAATTAAAGGATCTATTTACGAAAGAAAACAATAGATAATAAAGAAAGCATATAATTTTTAGTGTAAAGAATTGTGCTTCAAAAAGGTAGGCATTTAATACAAGTGC
Organism: Inediibacterium massiliense; assembly: GCF_001282725.1. NCBI lineage: Bacteria > Bacillati > Bacillota > Clostridia > Peptostreptococcales > Thermotaleaceae > Inediibacterium > Inediibacterium massiliense. The sequence continues at coordinate 212,214 of NZ_LN876587.1, forward strand.
CTACTATTTTGATTTATAATGAATATGAGCATGTTATATAATACCATATGAGAAAAGATATTTTTAGGAGTGTTGTATATGAATAAGTCACCAATGATAAAAGATTTATATGAATCAGAGGTTCTGATAGAGGAAAAAATGGATGATAGTATTGTGTTTAAGATGAGAAATCATAATGGAGAAGGGACCATGACAAGTTATGAAGTATTTCCGGGGATAAAACTCATTTATAATGACATCCATATGGAACAATGTATTCATAATAAGCGTATGGAAGAGGATACAATGGAAATTAATCATTGTAGAGAAGGAAGATTTGAATGTGAATTTTTAAATGGTACTTATATTTATTTAGAAGAAGGGGATTTAGCTGTGAATATGCTCAGTAATATAACTAAAATTTCACATTTTCCTTTGGCACATTATCATGGAGTTTCTATTGTTATTCATCTTCAGGAAGCGAGTCAATTTATATCTCCTTTACTTAATGAACTGACTATTGATTTGTATGAACTTAGAGATAAACTTTGTTTTGAAAATAGATGTTTTATTATGCGTGCGAAGGACTCTATACAGCATATTTTTAATGAACTTTACTCTGTGCCAAATGAATTAAAATTTGGCTATTTTAAGGTTAAAATAATGGAGTTGTTTCTTTTTTTAATGTCGTTTGATTTAAAAGATCAATGCGAAAAAAGAAGATATTTTCAAAAAAACCAAGTGGATATTATTAAAGAAATGAAAAAATATATGACAGAAAATATGGAAAAGCATTTTACATTAGAAGAATTATCTGAAGGATTTAATATTTCAGTGACTGCTATGCAACAATGTTTTAAAGGAGTTTATGGGACCTCTATCTATGCATATATGCGTTCATATCGAATGAAAGTGGCGGCTAAGATGCTTCGTCATAGTCATGATAGTGTGACAGTTATAGCTTTAAAAGTAGGCTACGAAAATTCTAGTAAATTTTCAGCAGCTTTTAAAGCGGTGATGAATATCACACCTTTAAAATATAGAAAAACTTATCACCTAAATGGAGCAAATCTGTTAAACCAGAGTGGAAAAGAAAAACTTAAATGACTATAATACTGTTTTGTAGGGTGATTGAGAATGATTATAAGTTCCATTTAAAAAGGAGGATTTAAAATGAATGAAAAAAAGGAAAACCCATTAATACGATTATTATCCTTTGCATCACAATGCAAGGGCAAAATGATTGCTTCTGTAATATTTGCAATCATAGGTATTGCAGGTGGTATGGTACCTTATTTTTCTATAGCCCACATAACAGTAGATCTTGTTGAAGATCATTATACGGTGCAAGGTATGACATTTGCAGTTTTTATAGCTTTGATTGGATATACCATAAAAGTCTTATGCAATTTAATATCTACTTCTTTATCTCATGAGTCAGCATATAGTATTATTCAAAATATTCGAACTTCTATAACTAAAAAATTATCGAAGGTTCCTTTAGGATATGTGCTTAATAGACCATCTGGTGAAATGAAAACGATTATAGTAGATACGGTTGAAAAATTAGAGCCACCTCTTGCGCATCTCATTCCTGAAATGACGTCTAATCTTTTGGTACCAATATGTATTTTAGTTTATTTGTTTTATCTTGATTTTAGAATTGCATTGATTGCATTGATTACCATTCCTATGAGTATTATTTTTTACATACCTTTGATGAAAAAATATGCATATTATTATCCTAAAAATGTAGAGACTGGAAATGATATGAATGCTCAAGTGATAGAGTATGTAAATGGAATAGAAGCTATTAAAGCATTTAATCAGTCAGCTGCTTCTTATAAAAAATATTCAGATTCTGTAAAGCATAGCTGTGATGCTATAACAAAATTTTTCATAAAAACCTTATTAGAATATACAGCTGTTATGAATATTATGCCATCTACACTTCTTTTCGTTCTTCCAGCAGGACTATATTTCTATATGAATCAAACTTTGAGTTTAGCTACATTCATTACTTGTATTATCTTATCCTTTGGATTGGGTGGGCCTTTGATTCATGCTATGAAATATACAGATAATATAGCATCTATGGGAACGGTAATTCATGAAGTATGTGAAATACTTGATGCAGAGGAAATGAATCGTCCAATAGAATACAAAAAATTAATAGATTATAAGATCAAATTTAAAGGTGTTACTTTTGGATATAATGATACAGAAATTCTTCATAAAGTATCCTTTGAAACTATACCTCATGGAATGACTGCTATCGTTGGACCATCTGGCTCTGGAAAATCAACTGTGGCTAAACTTATGGCAAGCTTTTGGGATTGCAAAGATGGAAAAATTACAATTGGAGGCATAGATGTAAAAAATATTTCATTAAGTCAGATTAGTGATGTGATTTCTTATGTATCTCAAGATAATTTTTTATTTAATTTATCTATAAAAGAAAATATACGAATTGGTAAAAAAAATGCAACAGATGAAGAAATAATAGAGGCAGCAAAGAAAGCTAGTTGTCATGAATTTATTATGTCACTAGAAAATGGATATGATACTTTAGCAGGAGAGGGAGGAAATCATTTCTCAGGAGGGGAAAGACAACGTATCTCCATCGCAAGAGCCATTTTGAAAAATAGTCCAATCATTATTTTAGACGAAGCAACGGCTTATACAGATCCAGAAAATGAGGCAATTATTCAAGAGTCTATATCAAAACTAGTAAAAGGAAAGACTTTAATTGTTATTGCTCATAGGTTGTCTACTATTTCTTCAGCAGATCATATTGTTGTAATGAATCAAGGTAGCGTAGTAGCACAGGGAAAACAAAAAGAATTACTTTTGAAATGTCCTTTATATAAAGATATGTGGCAAGCTCATATTGATGCTAAAGATACAGATTCTATAGAAAGGAGGAAATGTTATGCTTAAGACAGTGAAGAGATTATTGAACTTTGCAGGAAAATATAAAAACAAATTGATTCAGTCTATCATAATCCAGGTCATTTATTCTATTTGTGAAGCGATACCGATTCTTGTCATTTTATACAGTTTAAATTGTATTATTATGGCAAAAGAGCAGGGAACAAATATTACAATGAAAACAATAGGGGTTGCATTTTTCATGATGCTTATAAGTGTAATAGGTAGAATTGTATTTGGATATGTTGGAAATAGCAAAATCAGTATGGGTTGTTTTTATATGTGTTCGGACAAAAGAATAGAAATTGGCGATAGGTTAAAAAGAATGCCTATGGGGTATTTTAATAAAAATCGTTTGGGAGAAATTGCATCGACCGTTACAACAACTATTGGAGATATAGAAGTAATGACAGGAGATGCCATGACAAATGTGATTGTAGGGATTGTTCATGCTGTAGTGATTACGATGATGATTACATTTTTTAACTGGAAAATAGGAGCTCTTTCCATTTCAGCTATTGTATTAGGGTTATTTGTAAACTCTATATTGCAAAAAAAGAGTATGGCTATTTCACCCAAAAGACAACAAGCTCAAAGAGGTCTGGTAACTGCCATATTAGAATATATACAAGGGATAGCTGTAATCAAATCCTATGGATTGGGAGAAAAGTCAAACCGTGCTGTAGATGAGGCTATTGAAGAAAGTCGTAATCGTAATATAAGACTTGAAAGTATTTTTACAAAATTAGGAGCAATCTATAGCTATATATTTAAAATTGCTTCATGTGGGATGATTTTATTAGCTGGTTATCTGTTTAGAGGAGAAGAATTGTTACTTATTCACACTTTGGGAGTGATTATTTCAAGTTTTGTTACCTATTCATATATTGAGACAATAGGAATCAATACTTCTATATTACAGTTGATCGATAGTAGCATAAATAAAATTGAAGAAGTTGAACATACACCTCTTATGGATGAAAATGGAACAGAAATTCAACCCAATAATTATAATATAGAATTCAAAAATGTATCTTTTTCTTACGACACAAGAAAAATAATTGATCATATAAGTCTTACGATTCCACAAAATACAACAGTGGCTATTGTAGGCCCATCTGGGGGAGGGAAGAGTACACTATGCAATTTAATTGCAAGATTTTGGGATGTAGACGAGGGAGAAGTTTTGTTAGGAGGGCATAATGTAAAAGAATATACGGGAGAAAGTTTACTCAAAAATATTAGCATGGTATTTCAAAATGTATATTTATTTCAAGATAGTATTGTAAATAATATTAAGTTTGGACGTCCAGAAGCTACAATGGAAGAAGTGATAGCAGCAGCAAAAAAGGCAAGATGTCATGAATTTATTATGAATTTACCAAATGGATATGATACGGTTATAGGTGAAGGTGGGGGAAGTTTGTCTGGTGGAGAAAAACAAAGAATATCCATAGCAAGGGCAATTTTAAAGGATGCTCCCATCATTATTTTGGATGAAGCCACATCAAGTGTAGACCCAGAAAATGAACAACAGCTACAGCGCGCTATAGAAGAGCTGACAAAACAAAAGACTGTAATTATGATTGCCCATAGACTTTCTACTGTTAGAAATGCAGATCGTATATTTGTATTAAGTAGTGGACGAATTGTAGAGGAAGGAAAACATGAAGAGTTAATGGAACAAAATGGAATTTATCATGAATTTATTCAAATCAGGAGAAAAGCAATAGGTTGGAACTTGTAAAAAAGGAGCCAAAAAGGGACGGTTAAGCAATATTAGTAGAAATGAATCTACAATATTCACCGTCCTTTATTTTTTATTTTAAAGTATTCCAAATAAGATAAAACCAATGGTATTGATGGAAAAATTGGCACACATATGAACAAACCAAGAAGTATAAATAGTATTACTTTTTTCATTGAGCCAATTAAATAAAAGTCCTGCAATAAATAAGCTTATAATTAATAAAACAAATAGTAGAGGGGTAAACCATTTTGACATAATGGCTATATGATATAAAGAAAAAGCAGATGCACTAAACATATAAGAAATTTTTTTAGTAGTGAATTGTTTTAAGGTTAAAAAAGCAAAGCCACGAAAGAAAAATTCTTCTAAAAATGAATTGATGAAAGAAATATAAAGAGATACAAAGACAAAATTATTTTTAGTTACACCAATTTTGTCTTCTAAAGTAGTGGTTACATTAGAAAAATCAAAATACTTCCCTATGGTAAAGTACGCACCAATAATAAAAAAATATACTCCAATACCCAAAAGTAAAGAAAAAAGAATATTTTGTTTACGAAAGCGAAACAGATTATACAAAGTAATCTGATGATAGTAGTAATAACCAAAAGGGATCATTAAAAATAAAAATAGTTTGATAATAGATTTGATAGCATAGTTAGGGGAAAGTACACCATCGATCCATGCCATGATGAAACAACTTAGTAAAATAAGAATCATAATGTATAAATGATTTTTTTTATTGATCATCCATTTTCCCACCTTTAAACTGGAAATTAATAAATTTATTTTATATTGTATCATTTTGATCATATTTTTGAAATGAAATTAAGAGATAAGTACCTGAAATAGGTGCCTATTTTCTTTATGATGACATGTTAAAGTCTGTAGTGATTGAATCATTTATACGTATAGCTTGATATCAAAATATGTTTGTGTTAAAATAATTTGACAAAATATGTAGATAAAAATAGGTTGAATGATATTTCATGAAAAGGGAAGTTGGGTGTAAATCCCACGCGGTACCGCCGCTGTAAAAGAGGAGTTTTCTTCTAGGATGCCACTGTTTCATAATGGGAAGGCTGAAGAAAATAATGATCCTTAAGCCAGAATACCTGCCTATTTTTTGCACTGTAACTCTACGAGTAATAGGGGGTGTCGATTGTAGCTTATGAGATACATGTAACTCTTTAACGACTTGTAGTTAAGGAGTTTTTTTATTGCAAGAGGAGAATCTTAGGAATATGAGTACATTGTTTAACAATTATTTATTTGAAAAAGTTAGTTTAGGAGGCATATATGAAAAAATATTTAAATTGGAAAAAAGTAATAGCAACAAGTGTTATAGGATTAATCTTAGGAATGTCACTATCAGCATGTTCTAGTAACAATCAAACAACATTTAATAATGAGCAGAAAGCTGTAGAAAGTAAAGATGACAAATTTACTCCTTTTGAGCTTGAAACTTATCATACAGTTGTACAGTATACAAAAGTTCCACAAAAAGTAGTAAGTTTCAATACTCATACTACAGAAAATTTATTTGCATTAGGATTAGAAGATAAGATCATTGGAACATCTTTTAAGAGTGGAGAAATACTTCCAAAATATCAGAAGAAATTTGACAAAATACCAGTTCTAGCAGAAAAATATCCTTCAATGGAAGCTTTGCTCGGAGCAAACCCTGATTTTGTATACGGAAGAAGTTCTGCTTTTGAAGAAAAAGGTGCGGGAACTGTTCAAGATATGTTAGATAATGGAATAATTGCATATGTTTCAAAGGCTACTTATACAGAAGGAGCTACAATAGAAGATACATATGAAGATTTTTATAACTTGGGAAAGATTTTCAATGTAGAGGATAGAGCAGATAAAATAGTAAATCAGATGAAAACTAAAGTGAAAAAAGTACAAGAACAAACCTCAAAAGTAGATGAAAAGCTTAGAGTTTTTGTATATGACAGTGGAAGCGATCAAGCGTATACAGCGGGTAAAAGTCTTGAAAGCAATATTATTGAACTTGCTGGTGGACAAAATATATTTTCTGATTTAAACAAGACATGGGAAAAGGTTAATTGGGAAGCTGTTGTACAACGAAATCCTCAATGTATTATTATAAATGATTATGAAGAGGTATCTGCTGAAGAAAAAATAAAATTTTTGAAGAGTAATGCAGCACTAAGTGGTATAGATGCAATAAAAAATGACAATTTTGTAGTGGTACAATTACCAAGTGTATTTACTGGAATTAGAAATGCAGATGCAGTAGAAAATTTGGCAAGGGAATTTTATCCGGATTTATTTTAGATGGTAGGTGAAATAATTGACAAGCATTTTCAGAGAAAAGACATATCTGGTTATTGCAGGATTGTTTGTGGCTATGATTTTGTCAATGATATTTTCTATTGGAATTGGCCCTGTACAAATTGATTTTATTGATGTTTGGAGAATAATATTTTATAGACTAGTGGGAAATATAGATATACAACAAATGAATAGCAATGTTGAACGCATAGTATGGTATTTAAGACTTCCTAGAGTAATACTAGGTGCTATTGTTGGAAGTGGACTAGCTATAGGAGGAATGAGCATACAGGCTTTTACTAAAAACCCTCTATCAGATCCGTATATATTAGGCGTATCATCAGGGGCATCCACAGGAGCAGTTTTGGTATCGCTTATGGGAATACTTAAAAATTTTGGGGTCTTTGCTATGCCAATAGGTGCTTTTACAGGATCTTTAATATCAATAGTTCTGGTTTATTGGTTATCAAGAACCAAGCAAGGAATATTACCTATTAGACTTATTCTTACAGGACTAGCAGTATCTTCAATTTTTTCTGCATTTACAAATTATTTGATCTATAGTTCTAATAATGAAAGCGGAATCAGAAATGCGGTATTTTGGATGATGGGTGGACTGGCAGGGTCTAAATGGGAATATATTCCTATTCCTATGGTAGTACTTATGATATCTATTTTAATTACATTTTCTTTAAGTAATGCATTAAATGTGATGTTAATTGGTGAGCAGACAGCAATAGTATTAGGAATAAATATAAAACTGATAAGAACAATAATAGTTTTAGTTTGTGCATTACTCACAGGAACATTAGTTTCTATAAGTGGTTCAATAGGTTTTGTAGGATTAATAGTACCTCATATTGCAAGAAGTTTTGTAGGATCAGATCATAGAAAAGTACTTCCAGTTTCTGCGCTCTTAGGAGCTTTGTTGTTAATCTGGGCAGATGTTGTAGCTAGAATGGTTGTAGCACCACAAGAATTACCTATAGGAATAGTTACTGCACTTACAGGAGGGCCATTTTTTATATGGTTACTTCAACGTAATAAATATTCATTTGGAGAGTGAATCATATGTACCTAAAAATTGAGAATCTTGACTATGAGATAGAGGATAAAAAGATATGCGATACAATTAGTGTTTATGTCAAGAAAGGAGAATTTGTAGGCATAATAGGTCCTAATGGGAGTGGAAAATCTACTCTTTTGAAAAATATATATAAAGTACTAAAGCCTAAAAGAGGAACTATTTATTTAAATCATCATAATCTACTTAAGCTTTCAAATAGAGAAGTAGCTCAACAAATGGCGGTTGTAGCACAAGAGAATAATATAGCATTTGATTTTAGTGTGAGAGATATAGTTTTAATGGGGAGATATCCTACCAAAAAGTTGTTTGAGGGAAGCAATCATGAAGATATAGAAATTGCAAAAGATGCATTAAAAAAAGTAGGAATGGAGAATATAGAGGACAAAAGTTTTTCAAAGCTTTCAGGAGGAGAAAAACAAAGAATATTAATAGCGCGTGCAATGGCGCAGAAAACAGAATTTTTGATACTCGATGAACCTACGAATCATCTGGATATAGGTTATCAGATCAAAATACTTAAATTCCTTAAAAAATTACAAAAGACAATTGTAATATCTTTGCATGATCTGAATATGGCAGCTGAATATTGTGATAGGATATATGCAATAAAGGATGGAAGAATCGTAAAAAGTGGAACTCCAAATGAAGTTTTAAATGCAGAGTTGATTAAAGAATTATATGGAGTTGATGTTGAGATAGAGACACACCCAAATACTAAAAAAATTAAAATAAGTTATGTATTATCTTAAAATTGATGAAGTATTTCAAAATAATAGAATACTACTGGATCATGTTTGTGAAATGAAATTATGAGATAAGTACCTAAAATAGGTGCTTATTTTTTTGCGATGATATAGTGGAATGTAAACAATATGAAAAACATGAAAGAATCTTAAAAAATGAAGGATTTGAAGTAATTCGTGGAAGTCATTAAAGTGTGGGACGGTTAAAGAGTATCAATAATAAAATATCAATTATAAGAACTACTCCTAAAAGAAGAAAGGAGTAGTCTTTGTGGTTAAAGTATTTGTTTTAAGAAAAATTTGACAATAATATGAAAAATAGATATAATCAGTCGATCAAAAGTTTTTAAGTTAAAAAAGTAATAGAAGTGAATGGGTTAGATGAGGAGGGGACAAATGGGTCTATCTTATATTGCATTAATGATGAGAATGCTTTTGATGGCTGTTGAAAGAATTGTAGTAAGATTATTAGGAAACAATGATGAAGACAATTATAGCAATATTGCTGCAAGTTTTTTGTTTTTCTTTATAGGAGGTTTATTTTTACTGCCATTTAATTTATTTGTAAAAGTAGAAGGACTTAAATTTTTACTGCCTTGTTATATAAGTAGTTTGATATATTCAGTAGGATTTGTAGCGTATGTAACTGCCTTAGCTACAGGGGAAGTTTCTCTTGTGACACCTATTCATAGCTTAAATTCATTGTTCCTGATGATATTATCTTTTTTATTTTTAGGAGAAATGATTACCATCCAGAAAGTGCTTGGAGTAATTATTATGATTTTGGGATTATCCATATTAAAAAGAATAGGATCACCACTTAAATCTATTTTATTTATTCTTCACAATAAGCCATGTAGATGGATGCTCTTATTTGTAATATTGCAATCTTTAGGAAGAATAATAGATAAATATTTTTATGTATCTTCTTCACCAATTATTTATTCTACAGTTTTGTATTTTTTTATTGCACTGAATATATGGATTTTTCTATTCATAAAAAAGAAGCAAAATTATATTTATAAAGTATTTCATGCTAAAAAAGGAATATCTATTATTAGTGGGGCCATTAATGGTTTTGCTTATCTGTTTTTATTGATCGCTCTAAATCATATAGAACTTAGTATTGCAGAACCTTTTACGCAAGTATCTATGATTATTACTATGGTTCTTTCTTATATATTTTTTAAAGAAAATATTAAAGAAAAGATACCAGGCTCCATTTTAATACTGGTAGGAGCTTGGTTATTGTTGTGGAATAAATGATGGGTTTTATTTTAAATTTTGTGCGAAGTGACAAGCTACAAATCTTTCAGGAGAAAGTTCTTTAAGCTCAGGAGTTTTAGAAAGACATATATCTTTTTTATGTATACATCGACCATAGAATCTACAACCATCAGGTGGGTTGATAGGGCTTGGAACATCTCCTTGGAGGATAATTTTTTCTCTTTTTACATCTAATGAAGGTATAGGAATTGCAGATAATAATGCTTGGGTGTAAGGGTGCAGAGGATGAGTAAACATAGACTTATAATCAGATAATTCTACGATTTGACCAAGATACATAACAGCTATTCTATTGCTAACATGTTTTACAACACTTAAATCATGAGATATAAAAAGATAAGTAAGATTGAATTCTTGTTGTAAATCTGCCATTAAATTTAAGATTTGAGCTTGTATGGAAACATCTAGAGCGGATACAGGTTCATCTTGAACAATAAATTTTGGATTGAGAGCAAGAGCTCTAGCGATTCCTATTCTTTGTCTTCTACCTCCATCTAATTCATGAGGATATGTATTGATTAATCTTTGAGCAAGTCCTACTGTATCCATAAGATTTTTTACTTTTTTATTCATATCTATCTTGTTTTTATAAATTTTGTGTACAATAAGAGGTTCTGCTATAATCTCTGACAAACTAAGCCTAGGATTTAAAGATGCAAAAGGATCTTGAAAAACAATTTGCATTTCTTTTCGAAGCTCTCTTATCTCAGAAGAATTTAGTTTTAGTATATCTTTGCCTTCAAAGAATACTTCTCCAGAAGTGGCTTCAATTAATCGAAGTAAAACTCTTCCAGTTGTAGATTTTCCACAACCAGATTCCCCAACAAGACCTAGAGTTTCCCCTTTATGGATATAAAAATTTACATTATCAACTGCATGGAGTAACCCTTTATTGGTATTGAAATATTTTTTAAGATTTTTTACTTCTATCAGTTTTTGTGACATCTTTATCACCTACCTCATCTTTATGATCTATCTTTTCATACAAGAAACAATTTACAAAGTGACCCTCACTGATTTCTGTTTTCTTTGGTTTTTTTTGAGAACATATAGACATAGCTTTTGGACATCTTGGATAAAAAGGACATCCTAGAGGAAGGTTTGTAGGATCTGGCATTAAACCTTTTATTGGCTGCAAGCGATCTTCATCAGCTTCTATATTAGGTATAGAATAGAAAAGTCCTATGGTGTAAGGATGTTTTGGGGTTGTAAAAAGATTTTTGGTATTTGTATATTCAACAACATGACCGGCATACATGATAGCTACTTTATCACAGACTTCTGCTACGATACCTAAATCATGGGTAATCATAATCATAGAGGTATTTAGTTCTTTTTTAAGTTTATTCATAAGATTGATTACTTGTGCTTGAATCGTAACGTCTAGTGCAGTAGTAGGTTCATCAGCTATAAGAAGCTCTGGATTACATGCAAGGGCAATAGCGATGACAACTCTTTGCTTCATACCTCCGCTAAACTGGTGGGGATAGTCTTTAGATCTAGTTTTTGGAATACCTACTGTTTCAAGCATTTTTTCTGCTTTTATCCTAGCTTGAGTACTTTCTATATTTTGATGAAGTTTGATGACTTCAGCAATTTGTTCTCCAACAGTAAGGACTGGATTGAGAGAAGTCATAGGATCTTGAAATATCATGGAAATTTTATTTCCTCTAATTTTTCTCAATTCTGATGGAGATTTTTTTAATAAATTTTCATCATTATAAATGATTTCTCCACTTATAATTTTACCGGGAGGAGTTGGGATAAGCTGCATAATTCCAAGTGCTGTAGTGGTTTTACCCGCTCCAGTTTCTCCTACCAATCCTAAAGTTTCACCTTTTTTTACTTCAAGACTCATCTCATTTACTGCTTTAACAGTTCCTTCGTGAGTTATATAATGTATATTTAAGTGTTTGATTTGAAGCAATTTTTTTTCTTCACTCATTTCTTTTCCTCCTCGATTAATTCTTAAGTTTTGGATCAAGAGCATCTCTTAATCCATCACCTAATAGATTTAGTCCAAAAATGGTGATCATAATTGCAAGTCCTGGAAAAGCAGTCATATGAGGATAATCTCTGATAAATTGTCTTCCAGAAGAAAGCATTGCTCCCCATTCAGGAGTAGGAAGTTGAATTCCAAGGCCGATAAAGCTAAGACCTGCTGCTGATAGTATAGCGCTTGCAACTCCTAAGGTAGCTTGAACGATAATAGGTGCCATAGAATTGGGGATAATATGCTTTAGGATAATACGAGTATTGTTTGCTCCAACAGCTTTGGCAGCCTCGACAAATTCTTGGTCTTTTAAAGTGAGAACAGAGGCGCGTACAATCCTTGCATAAGAAGGGATACTTGCGATCCCTACTGCAATCATAACATTTTTAAGGCCATGTCCTAAAGCTGCAACAATGGAGATTGCAAGCAATGTAGAAGGAATAGCAAGTAATATATCCATTATTCTCATGATGATATTATCAAGTTTTCTACCATAATAGCCAGCGATAGCACCTAAAGCACCCCCTATGATCATGGCAATACCTACGCTAATAAAACCAACTTGAAGGGAAATTCTTGAACCATATATGATCCTGCTAAATATATCTCTTCCAAAATTATCTGTTCCCATCCAATGATTTTTACTAGGAGTTTGAAGGGTATTTAGGAGATCTTGATCATCTATACCATAGGGAGCAATAAAAGATGCAAAAATAGCACTAAGTATAAGCATGATAATAATAAATAGTCCTATCATAGCAAATCTATTTTGCTTTAATCTTCTCCAGACTTCAAGATATTGACTTCTTTTTTTAGTAGATTGTATCATTTTAGAATTCTTTTCATTGGATATTTTTACTGTCATAGAGGACCCTCCTTATTTATATTGAGATCTTATTCTTGGATCTACAAAAGCATATAAGATATCCACTATAAGATTTACAAAACTAAATGTAACAGCAATAAACAAAACTCCTCCTTGAACGACTGGAAAATCTCTAGCTTTTATACAATCAACCATCAATCTTCCTACACCAGGAACTGCAAAAATAGATTCAGTAAGAACAGCTCCACCTAGTAAATATCCAAACTGAAGACCTACGACGGTTATAATTGGAATTAATGCATTTTTTAAGGCATGTCTGATAATAACTTTAGATTCTACTTGTCCTTTTGCTCTTGCAGTTCGTATATAATCTTGTCTTATTACTTCAAGCATACTGGAGCGAGTCATTCTAGTTATAATTGCAGCTGTACTTGTACCTATAGTAAGAGCAGGCAATATCCAATGGGCAGGAGTATGAAATCCGGATGAAGGAAGCCAACCTAGATAGACAGAGAATACAAGTATACCCATCAGTCCTTGCCAAAAGTTGGGCATGGATACACCAAGTAAGGCGATAACCATTGCAATATTATCAAACAATGAATATTGTTTGGTGGCAGATATAATTCCAGTGGGAATGCCGATTAAAACAGCTACTAAAACACCTAATGCGGCTAACTTTAATGTAGCTGGAAATCTAGTCATAATCATTTCTAAAACAGGTCTTTTGGTTGTATAAGATCTACCTATATCTTGATGAATCACTGCATTTTTTACATATCTTCCAAACTGAACAAAGAAAGGATCGTTAAGACCTAATTCTTCCCTAAGTTTGAGTACCTCAGTATGAGGAGCGGATTCTCCAAGCATTATTTTAGCGGGATCTCCAGGGGTAAAATACATCATTGTAAAGATGATAAAAGTAACACCTAAAATTACAGGTATTAACATAAGCAATCTTTTCAATATATATCTATGCATAATAAGCCTCCTTTTAAAAACAATAATGTAGGGTAAATACCCTACATTATTGTTTAGTAAAATAGGGTAACCATATTTTATTCAAAGTTAACGGTATATACTTTGTGATGTCCTGCAGGATGTTGTTTAAAGCCTTTTACATTAGATCTAACTCCAGCTAAATCTTCTCCTAACCAAGTAAACACCCAAGGAGCTTCATCTCTGATAATTTGTTGTACTTCCATATAAGCTTTTTCTCTTACAGCTGGATCTACAGAAGTTCTTCCTTTATCTAGTAATTCATCTACTTTTGAGTTAGAATAAAAACATCTATTACCCCCTGCGCCATGTTGAGAAGAATGGAATAATGGGTATAAACCATAGTCAGGGTCTCCTGTTACAGTAACCCATCCAAGAATAAACATATCATGTTCTCCAGCAGTTGTTCCATCTAAGAAAGCTCCCCATTCTACTACTTTTACTTCTGCATCTATATTGATTGCTTTGAGTTGATTTTGAACAATTTCAGCTACATCCATTCTTTGTTGATTGTCATTTGTCCAAATACTTGTTTTAAATCCATCTGGATAGCCTGCTTCAGTCATTAATTTTTTCGCTTTTTCTACATTGAATTCATAAGGTTTAAGTTTTTGATTAGATGCCCAAACGTTAGGGCCTAGAGGACCTTTGGAAGGCGCTCCAACACCTTTATAAACAGATTTTACAATAGCTTCCATATCAACAGCATAATTAATAGCTTGGCGTACTCTTACGTCTTTGAAATGTTCCTTATTGCAATTAAAACCAAGATACGTAGTAGATAAATTCATATTTCTTTGAAGAATAAGGTCAGGATTATCCTCCACACGACTTACATCTGTAGGAGGAATTTCATAAGCGATATCAATCCCACCTGTTTCTAGCTCGATGGTTCGATTCGTATTTTCAGGAATATTTCTAAAAATTACTCTTTGAATTGCAGGTGCTTCGCCATGATAATCTTCAAATCTTACAAGTTCAACTTTATCTCCGTTTATCCATTTATCAAATTTGTATGGACCAGTTCCTATAGGATGTTGCCCGTAGTCATCTCCAAATTCATTGACAGCTTTTTCATTTAATATGGCTGTAGCTGTATGAGCAAGGTGTGCAAGTAAAGGGGCAAAAGGTTCTTTGGTTGATATTCTAATGGTATAATCATCTATAATTTGGATACCATTAGGATCTATAGAACCGATAATGTGGCCTATGTGAGGAGAGTCTAATCCTCTAAGTAGAGTAAATTTTACATCATTTGCAGTAAAGGCTTCACCATTATGGAACTTTACTCCTTTCTTTAGTTTAAACTCAAAGGTCAAATCATCAATGGACTCCCAAGAATCAGCAAGTGCTGGTTGTAATTCCATATTTTCATCTTGGGTTACAAGAGTCTCATATATTTGTTTAGCGATTCTTGAAGAGGGTTGATCGTTTGTAGCATGAGGATCTAATGAAACAGCATCTGCTCCTTGACCTACTACCAGGACATCTTTTTTGTCTGAAGGAGTATTTGGTTCTGAATTACCTCCAGATGATGGATTATTACTACATCCTACTGTTAATAGAGATAGAATAAGGATAAAACTTAGAAATACTGCCATTTTTTTCATTCTCATTTCATTGCTCCTTTCTTAATTTAAATTATTATTTAAATTTTATCTTGAGATAAAAATTTAAATCAAAGGAAAAATTGAAGTTTGAATATAAAAAATGTTTAGAAAATTAAAGTTATATATTTTCAATTTGCAGATTTGGATTATATAATATTGTTATGTGAGATAGAATGAAAATATCAAAACAAATATTAAATATTAAGAAAAATTAATATTTCATTATAAATTTGTAATACATTGTAATTTTGAATAGATAGAATATTACCCGGGAAAAAAGGGTTTTTAATGAAGTTAATGTAAAAATATCAAGTTAAGAGCAAAAATGTTTATGTCATTATGCTATAATAAAAATAGGTAAAATTTAGTAATCATGAGAGAAAATTGTCATTATAGATATTACTTTAAAACTACAAAAGCATATGATAAAAAGAAAAAATAGTTAGTTAACAAAAGTTCTGTTATTTTTATTGACAAAGAAATCCCAGGTGTATATACTGTACATATTATACATATACAGTATATACACCTGGGATTTTTGCAAATAGAGGAGAGAAAGATATGAATATTATCATTTCTAATTCAAATAAGGACCCTATATATTTACAAATAGTGAGTCAAATAAAAAATCAAATTATAAATGGAAATTTAAGAGAAAATGAGATGCTACCTTCTATTAGAGGGCTTGCAAAGGAGCTACAAATTAGTGTTATTACAACAAAAAGAGCTTATGAGGAGCTAGAGAAAGAGGGATTGATCAATACAGTTTCTAGAAAGGGAACCTTTGTAGCTAGTCAAAATAAAGAACTATTAAGAGAGGCAAGAATGAGAAAAATAGAGGAAAAGCTTTTTGAAGTAGTGCAGGAGAGTAAATTTTTAGGACTTACACTAGAGGACATTGAGGAAATTCTTGAGATATTATTTAAGGAGGGGTAAATATGGAGCATATTTTAGAACTAAAAAATGTTACTAAAAAATACAAGGATTTTGCATTAAATGATATATCATTTACCTTAGACAAAGGCTATATTATGGGATTTATAGGACCAAATGGTGCTGGAAAGAGTACAACGATAAAGCTCATAATGAATCTTTTAAAAAAGGATTCTGGAGAAATAAAGATTTTTGGTTTAGATCATGTGAAGCATGAGAAGGAGATCAAACAAAGAATAGGATTTATATATGATCAAAATTATTTTTATGATGAACTGACATTAAAGGAGATGAAAAATTCTATCTCTGGTTGTTATAAGAATTGGGATAATAATTTATATAACCAATATATGAAAAAATTTAATTTGAAAGAAGATAGAAAGGTTAAAGAATTATCAAAGGGAATGCAGATGAAATTTAGTTTGGCTCTTGCTTTATCTCATGATGCACAGTTGATTATCATGGATGAACCTACATCAGGATTGGATCCAGTTTTTAGGAGTGAGCTTTTGGATATATTGATGGAGATTATTCAAAATGAGAATAAAGCAATTTTTTTCTCTACTCACATTACTACAGATTTAGAAAAAATAGCAGATTATATTACTTTTATACATGATGGAAATTTGATTTTTTCAAAGATGAAAGATGAAATTTTGGAAAACTACAAAATAGTAAAGGGAGGGAAAGAAATTTTAACTGAAAAATTAAAAGAAAATTTAATAGGAATCAAAAATAATAAATTTGGTTTTAAAGCTTTAACAACACAAGTAAGTAAACTAAAAAAAGAGTATGGGGAAGAATTAGTTTTTGATCAAGCGACACTTGATGATATTATGCTTTTTGCTATTAGGGGGAGTGAACAAAATGTATAATCTGTTTGTAAAGGATTTCTATCTTATAAAAAAACGTGTGAAATTTATTATATTTTATGGTTTTATTATGTTTTTTATATTTAATGCTCAAGGAAATCATGATCATTCAATGGCGTATACTGCAGGGATTTGTATGGTTGGGTATACAATGATGATGTACACAACGGCTTATGATGATAAAAATAATAGCGAAGTTCTTTTAAATAGCTTGCCTATTTCAAGAAGCAATATTGTACTTTCAAGATATCTTTCCATATTTATATTTGCTGGAGTTGGTGTATTGAGCATGATGATAGCAGGTTTCATATTAAAAAGCTTTCATCTTTTACATGTAAGTAAAATGATAGAATTTGAAGATTTGTTTGGAGCAATATTTGCATTATGTTTTATTTCATTTTTATATTTACCTATATATTTTAAGTATGGATATATAAAGGCTAAAATGTTTAACTTAATACTTTTTGCCATAGCTTTTGGAGTACCTATGCTTATTGGAACCCTTTTAAAGGAAACACAAAAACCATTGTGGATAGACAAGGGAATTCAGTTTTTAAGTAATCAGACTGATTTTGTAGTAGGGTTATTTTTTATAATGGTGATTATTACATTAGGAATAATATCTTTTGCATTTTCAATAATGATTTATAAGAGAAGGGAATTTTAAAAAAAGAAATAATTATGGATAAGTTTATGCCTTATAGAAATAAAGTTAAGGTTGAGAGAAAAATATTTTTTATGATAGTATAGTTAGTAGGATAGATATAGTTAGGAGGTGTGTTGTGACAATACAGAGAATTGTCATGAAAAAATGAAAGTTATATTAAAAAAAGATTTAGAAGAAAGTTATGTTTTGCTAATAAGTATGGTCAAGTGGCTTATATTGTCTGTATGTATTGGCTTGATCGTAGGTTTAGCTACATCGTTGTTTATTAAGTTAGTAGATATGAGTACGAGCTTTTCTTATGGATTTCAATATTATTATTTATTGATACCTTTTGGATTATTTTTGAGTAGTTTTATAATATTAAAATTAGCTCCAGATGCTAAAGGACATGGAACAGAAAAAGCAATACAAGCAATTAATCAAAAAAGTGGAAAAATGAATGTAAAAATAGCTCCAGTAAAATTATTAACTACAATTATAACATTAGTTTTTGGAGGTTCAGTTGGATTAGAAGGTCCATCCACACAAATTGGAGCAAGTATAGCTTCAAAAATATCAGATTTGTTTAAACTACAAGACATAGATAGAAAAATATTGGCAATATGTGGAGTAGCTTCAGGATTTGTTGGAGTTTTTGGTGCTCCTGTAGGAGCAGCAGTTTTTGCTTCGGAAGTATTGTATATTGGTTCGTTTAATTATGTATCATTATTTTCATCTTTAATATCAGCTTTTATAAGTTTTTCGGTAGGAAGATTTTTAGGAACAAAACCTTTAGTGACTTATTTTTTCGATATAAGTCCTTTTAGTAATAGCATAATTATTACTAGAATGATAGTATTTGGATTACTTATAGGGGTTTGTTCTGCTATATTTATAAGAATTGTAAATCTTATAGAGAAATTATTTGAGAAAATTCATATCTATCCTCCAGCTAAAGGGTTCATAGGAGGGGTGATTATTATATTGATTGTAGTAATAACAGGAACTACAGATTATCTAGGTATAGGCGGAGAGATTATACATCAAGCTGTTATGGGAGAACATGTAAGAAATACGGATTTTGTATGGAAGACAATTACTACAGCTACTACATTAGGTTCAGGGGGAAGTGGAGGAATTCTTACACCAATGCTTTATGTAGGGGCTACATTGGGGAATATATGGGCAAATATAATTCAAGGAAGTTCGACTTTTTATGCTGCAGTAGGTATGGTGGCATTCATGGCAACTTGTTCAAATACACCTTTAGCAGGAATTATTATGTGTATGGAACTTTTTGGGTCACAAGTTGGAATGTATGCTTCTATAGTATGCGTAATAGGCTATATCATTGTTGGACATAAAAGTATTTATCCAACACAAATATTGATGAAAAGTAAAGATCCTTCACTATTTATGGATACGAATTGTGAAATATGGCAAATGGAAAATAAAATAAATAATCGTACTATTAATAAAAATTTTAGTAAATAAAAAACCAAAGTTAAAGTATTATTATATGAAATTAAATATTTAAATGTATAATATATACTTAGACATGAGATTTTTCTATGGACTATAACTCGGTATGGGTGTTGTAGTAGCAAAGAGAAAAAAAGATTAATATATAGAATCAATATATTTAGATCCATCAAGATTGTTCAATAGATATATCTGTTGAGCAATCTTTTCATTTATAAATAGGAAATTAGAGTTTCATTTTCATATTATGTCACAAAATGATATGGATTTACGTTATAGAAGTGAATATAGATTTTAAATGAAAGGAGATGTGAAAATGGAAAAAAGTAATCTTGATGATACTTTTGATACAGGTGGTGAGGATGAGCTACGTTGTGCTATAGAGTTATATGGTTACTCCATTTTAAAATATTGTCACAACATACTTTGCGATTATTTTGAGGCTCAAGATGTTGTACAAATAACATTTATAAAAGCTTATAAAAAAAGGAAAAGCTTCAAAAGAGGAACATCTTTATCTGCATGGCTTTATCGTATTGCATATACTACTTGTATGGATTTTTTAAGAAAGAAAAAATTATTGTTTTTTATGCCACAATATAAAACAAATAAGAATGAATTATACATAGAAGATGATTTTATCAGAGATGATTTAAAAGCAGCACTCTTGACTTTATCTCCTAAAGATCGAGCGTTGGTATTTAGTCGGATTATAGATCAAAAAAGTTATAAAGATTTAGAAGATATTTACAATACTTCTTCTGATACATTAAGAAAAAGATATGAACGTGCAAAAAAGAAGGTAGCAAAGGTATTAAAAGAAACGAATCCATACTATAAAGAATTGGAGGAGATCAAATGAATTATGATTCTGATGAAAAAATCATAAAAGATGCTCTTAGTACTATTCATACACCTAAATATAATATGGCTATGGAAGTAGAAAAGAAAATAAATAATCCGAAAACTTACATAAACTTTAAAAGAGCGATTCCTTTAGTAGTTTGTTTATGCTTGATTTTTTCTGTGGGTGTTATGGCAGAGACAATTCCATCTTTTCAAAAACTTTTATCTATTGTAAGTACGGATATAGGATTATTACTTCAACCAGTGAAAAAAATTAGTGAAGATCAAGGAATAAAAATGGAAGTATTAGGAGCTATGAATGATGATGAAATGGCAGTCGTTTATTTTACAATGCAGGATCTCACAGGAAATCGAATAGATAAAACATTAGATATTTATGAGTACTCACTAAATGGAGCCAATATGTTTAATTGTCAAATCATTAACTATGATGAAGTTACAAAAACAGCTATTTTACGTATGCAAGCAAATGGTGGAGAAAAGCTAAATGGGAAGAAGGTAAGCTTTCGTATAGGTTCATTCCTTAGCGATAAAAAAACATTTGATAAAAGAATTGATATTTCTGATATAAAAATAGCAAATTCATCACAAAAGATACCTCTGGATATGAGTCATATTTCAGGGGGAGGAGGGACTTTATATAAAGAGTTTAAACAAAAAGGATCTATAAATGTTTTAAAGACAGATCAAATGAATATTGCTATTCCTAAAATAGATTTTGTGCATATTTCTAATATAGGATATATTGATGGAAAACTTCATATTCAAACCAAGTGTATAGGAGATGGAATAGATGATCATGGATATATGTATTTTGCAGATTCTTTAGGAAATCAGATAGATATGAAATCAGCTAATATTCATTTTGGAACAGATCCAGAAGGAAATACTAAATATGGTAGTGATTATATAGAATATATTTTTGATATGGGAGATATAGAAGTTGACAAATTAAAGCTTATGGGGTATTTTGTTTCAAATGGAAATTATGTAGAAGGAAACTGGGAAACTACATTTAAAATTCAGTCTGTAGGAGAAACAAAGGAAAAAGATTGTAATATTCAATTGGATAATGGGAGGATCAATCGTATTTGTCTATCACCCATGGGAATTACTTTATTAGGGAGAGGTGAAAGTGAAGATGTAGATGATATTACTGTTTCTGCAAAAATGACAGACGGTAGTATTCAAACCTTTGATTCAATGATGAGTTATAGTGAAGATGAAGAAATAAAACTTAAATTTGTATCTTTTTTGCCACTTGATATTTCTAAGGTTCAATATATAATGATCAATGATACTATTATAAATTAAGTATCTTTCAAATTATATGTATTGGTTCAAATGGCTTTAAGGGAACCTAGAAGGAGGTTCCCTTAAAAAATTTTACTATATCAATATTATTCTTAAATAGAGCATAAATTTTAATTAGGTTGTACTTTTTAAAGGTATATTTAAATTTACAGATTTCTATCCTAAAATCTTTTCTTTATTTATTATTTTTAACCCTTTTATAAATAGTTTATATAGGAAAAACCCTATTGTAGAGCCGATTATATTTAGAATAATATCATCTATATCACATATTCCTAATCTAAATATGAACTGTAATACTTCTATACAACTGCTTACTAAAAAAGATATCTTAATATTTTGTCCTAGACTATTTCCTTTATTGATAACAAAAGGAAGTAAAAATCCAAAAGGCATAAATACAATCATATTTCCAAAAATATTATTAAACCATATATCGAAATTATAATGGTTAAAATTAATAATATACATGGTAATCGTTTTAAATGGAATTGTATTTGCTAGAGCATCTTTTGGCAACATCAATCCTTCTTCCTCGCGATGATGTATATAACGAGCTACGGATCTAAAAGGATTTAGTAGATAAAACCAAGCCATTAATGAATACATGAAAAAGCAGACACAAAAGAATCTTCTAGAGAACTTATTATAGGGTTTTACTGTATTCTTTAATTCTTCACTAATAATTTGTAAATCTCCAAAGTCATTTATTGCCATATCTATAGCATTTTGCTCACTATATCCTTTTTGCATGTATTCTTTTTTTAAAAGATTTAAATGATCTAGTAGTTCTGATTGTAAATCTTCTTTTTCGGATTTTGTACATTCTAATTTTTCTAATAGATGTTCTATGTATTTTTCAAAATTTTCCATTCTTATACCCCCTCGTAACACTTTCTAACAAAGTAATCTACTTTTTTCCAGTCTTCCATCTTTCTATTTAATTCTTTTTGGCCTTCATCTGTGATTTTATAGTATTTTCTTCTACCTCCTCCTTCTGATTCTCCCCAATAAGATTGTAAGAACTTCTTATTTTCAAGCCTTTTAAGGGCAGGATATAATGTTCCTTCTCCCATTTCATACAAATTTTCACTTTTTTCTTTTATGTTCTTGGCAATTTCATATCCATACATATCCTTGGGAGCAATCAGCGATAGTACCAATATATCTGTTATACCCTTTTTTATTTCTCGATCCATAAATTTACCTTCTCTCATTTTTAACTACATTTTAACATATAGTACATAGTAATACAATGTATTGTTTTAAAATTAAATGTATGATCAATAAACAATTTGCATGTTACAAACGAGATATTTCTATAACTAGACAATAAAATGGAGGTCATGTAAAATAATAACAATAAATAAAGACATTAGAATAAGAGAGGGGAAAAAATGAATAAATTATTATTAGTGGAGGATGATGAAGCTTTAGCTTTAGGAATAGAGTTTACTTTAGTAGATGAAGGTTATCAAGTGCTAAAAGCTTCAACTTTAGAGGAAGGAAAAAGTTTATTTGAAAATGAAAGCTTTGACTTAATCATATTAGATGTAAATCTTCCAGATGGAAATGGGTATGAGCTTTGTAAATATATTCGAAAAACAAGTAATGTACCTATCATATTTTTGACTGCCCTAGATGAGGAGGTAAATGTAGTACTTGGATTTGAAATAGGAGGAGATGATTATATCACAAAGCCTTTTAGAGTAAAGGAACTGATATCTAGAATAAAAGCAATTTTAAGGAGAAACTCTAAAACAGCTTTTGTGAGTAATCAATTAATCAGTGGAGATATCGTAGTAGATACATCTATGGCCCTTACTAAGAAGAATAACATAGAGATTCATCTTACGTCACAGGAATACAAGCTTCTTTTAATATTTATGTCAAAACCTAAAATTTTAATAAAAAGAGAAGAAATCCTTAAGGAATTATTAGATGGTGCAGATGTTTTTTTTGATGAAAACACTCTTTCTGTGTATATAAAAAGAATAAGAGAAAAGCTAGAAGATAATCCTAAAGATCCTAAGTATATTATTACACAAAGGGGTTTAGGTTATAAATGGAACTATGAAGTGACAAAGGAGTATAAATATGAAGGAATATTTTAACAATCCAGAGATTAAGAAAAGCTATATTATTTTTATGATGGTTATGGTGATATTTTTAATTGCTAATTATATAACGATACAAGTGAGTTATGAAAATATCAGAAGCGATTATATAAAGGTTTTAGGAGGAATGACAGCCAAGCTTATTGAAGAAAACCCACAGCTAGAAACTAAGATTGTTCCCCTTATGACAAGAGAATCAACTAAGGAGGAGGAAGAAAGAGGAAAGGAAATTTTAAGACAATATGGATTAAATGAAAGCTTAGAAGTGAGTTTGTTTCCATATATAAAAGATAGTTTTAGAAATAGTATGATGAATATATTGTTGTTAGGAATTATTTTAACAGGAATTCTTTTTATACTAAACTACATACAATATGATTATTTCTATGGCAATATGAGAAGTTTTAGCATGGCTGCTAAAAAGATAGTGGAGGGAGAGTACAATTTAAAAGTCAATGAAACAAAAGAAGGAGATTTATCTAAATTGGCACAATCTTTCAATGCCATGGGAGAAGTTATTAGGGGAAATATTTTTGCATTAAAAAAGGAAAAAAATTTTTTAGTAGAGCTTCTTTCAGATATTTCTCATCAGTTAAAAACTCCTCTTTCTACTATGATTTTATATAACGATATTATGCTGAGCAAAGATTTAACTAAGGAGCAAGAAAAGACCTTTTTAATCCATAATAGGGATCAATTAAATCGAATGAAATGGCTTATTTTAAATTTACTGAAACTTGCTAAAATAGATGCCAATGCCATTGAACTTGAAATTAAGGAACAAAGTTTAAATAAGACTATAGGGGAAGTAATAGAAATACTAGAAAATAAAGCTATAGAAAGAAATATAAAAGTAGATTTTATTTCAAGTAAAGATATAAAATTAAGTCATGATCGGTTATGGCTGCAAGAGGCTTTTGTGAATGTATTAAAAAATGGAATAGAACATGCTAAAGAAGGTAGTCATGTTGTAATAGATGTAAAGGATAATAAAGCTTATACAAAAATTACAATTCATAATAAGGGAGATATTATTTTAGAAGAAGATTTGGTTAATATTTTTAAAAGATTTTATAAAGGTACTCATTCTAAAAAAAGTGATTCTATCGGGATAGGATTGTCCTTAGCAAAGTCTATCGTTGAAAAACATGGAGGATATATTGATGTTACAAGTAAAATAGATGAAGGGACAAGCTTTATGATCACTTTTTTTAAGTTTTGATATTTAAATAATTTTATAAATAAGCATCAATGAATAAAAATATAATGGTTACCTTTTGTCAGTATAAAAAGATATTCTATTTTTTAAAAAAACATGGTGCATATATGATGCTGTGAATGATATATAGAAAAACCTTGGAAGTAAGCTCCAAGGTTTTATGCCATCATTGCAAAAGCTCGACATTCTCTTGCACAATGAAAACATATTTGCGCACAATGTTGTGATTCAGGGTCAGGAAATTTTGAACATTCTGTTCCACAAACTTCACAAATGTATGCACATAAATTAGCAAGACATTTTGAAAATACACTATTACGTGCAAGATATTTTGCCATTAAAGTACAAATATCTGCGCAATCACGTAATAATTGAAGCTGAATCACTCTTGATTGAACATCTTTTTTACATTTTAAGAAGGTGGTCATATGTTCATAATTTGCTTCACAATTCTGCACAGTCATTAATAAAGGTGAGCAGGGAGAATGAAGATTGTTATATACAAAGTTTTCAGACATTGAAGTTCTCCTTTCGGTATAAAATTGGCTTACAAATTTAATATATTCATTTAATAATGCAAATGTACTTTGTACAAATAAAATCTATCTTACAAAAGTGTAAGATAGATTTTTCTTTGTAAGGGCAGAGTCATGGAGGTTTATAAATAAGGTGGATATAATAAAGCTATCAAAGATGATATGTATAGAAAATATAATGAAAAATACAGAAAGATTAGGAGGAGTAGTATGGAAATTTTGAAGGTTCAAGGCTTAAAAAAAATTTATGGAAAGGGAGCAAATCAGGTAGAAGCACTTAAAGGTATAGATATAAGTATCAATAAAGGGGAGTTTGTGACGATTGTAGGGGCTTCAGGTTCTGGTAAAAGTACATTACTGCATCTTTTAGGAGGATTAGATAGACCTACAGAAGGAAAAGTGATGATTGATGGAGAGGATATTTATGGATATAGAGAAGAAAAACTTGCTATATTTAGAAGAAGGAAGATAGGTTTTATATTTCAATTTTTTAATTTACTACCTGTGTTAGATGTGGAAGAAAATATTGCACTTCCTGCGCTGTTAGATCATGATCGAGTAGATAAAGAATATTTATCTGATATTATAAGACTTTTGGGATTAGAAGATAGAAAAAATCATTTACCATCTGAATTATCGGGAGGTCAGCAGCAAAGGGTGTCTATAGGAAGAGCATTACTTAACAAGCCAGCTATAGTACTTGCAGATGAGCCCACTGGAAATTTAGACAGTAAAAATTCCAAGGAAGTCATCGAGTTATTAAAGTTTTCTGCAAAGAAATATAATCAAACTCTCATATTGATTACTCATGATATGAATATAGCGTCTTTAGCAGATAGAATTATAACACTTGTAGATGGTTGTGTGGTTTCAGATAAATATTTGAAACAAAGTTAGGGGGTGATTTATATGATCAATAACTATAAACAAATTACAGGAAAATATTTAAGATCAAATAAAAAAAGAACAATATTGACATTGATAGGTATTATATTATCTGTAGCATTAATATCATCTATTGGATTTTTCCTTAAGAGTATGCAGCAAACTCAGATACAAGATATGAAAAATAATTATGGATCATGGCATATTATGTATAAAAAAGTAGATGATACTTTGGTAACAAAGATAAAAAGTAATCCAGTAGTTGTAAGAAGTGGCACCTATACTATAGGAAATGAAGTAAATGTAGACGATCATCTTAAAGTGAGAGAAGTATGTGGAAGCGGTGATGGATTAAAGCTTTTACCATATAAGATGCAAGAAGGTAGATTGCCTAAAACGAATAAAGAAGTAGCTATGGAAAAATGGTTTCTTGATCAAATAAAAAAGGGCGGAAAGATTGGAGAACATATAAAACTTATAGGTAAAGAATACACTTTAGTAGGAATTTTAAATGATACCTATAATAATCAAAATGATAACATAGGAGAGCTTGTAACAAATGATTCTAATATAAGTAATCAAAATACAAATTTATTAGTTGAATTGAATCCAAAGAAAAATTTCAACAAAAATATGAATGAACTAAAGAAACTATTGGATGAAGAATCCATAGTAGAAAATCAATATCTTATTGTGGCACAAGGACAAAATATGCCAGAAGGTATGATTTCTGTCTTAATTGTTATTATTGGAATTGTAGTAATTTCAACAATAGCAGTTATATATAATGCTTTTCAAATAAGCGTAGTAGAAAGAGTAAAGCAATTTGGTCTTTTAAGAGCTGTAGGGACTACACCAAAGCAAATTAGAAAAATTATATTAAGAGAAGCTACTTTTCTTGCTTTCATAGGTATACCTATAGGAATTTGTTTTGGAATCGTAGCACTTTATGGAATAGATGTAACCTTTCGATGGATTGGAGGAGAAAATATAGTATTTATATCTCCAACTATTTCAACAGATGTTGTTTTTTTAAGTATAGTCATTGGATTCATTTCTATTTATATTTCCGCTTTACTTCCTGCTATATTTGCAGGAAAAATATCACCATTAATTGCTATCAGTACTAGAAATTCTATAACAAAAGAGAAGATCAAAAAAAGAAAAAGCTATATGATAGGTAAAATATTTGGTTTTGAAGGAGAATTGGCTTCTAAAAATATAAAAAGAAATAGAAAAAGATATTGGATTACTGTATTTTCAATTGTAATCAGTGTAACATTATTTATAAGTTTCAAATCTTTTATGGATATGTCTTTAAATATATATGGGGAAACCAATGAATCTAAAAATATACATTTTGCTGTAGCAAGTAAAGATAATATAAGTATAGAAGATCCGATCATAGACCATATCAAAGACATATCATATATAAACAATTGTTATGAGGTATTTCAACCATACTATTTTGATGCTGTTGTCAATAAAAATAAAGAGATTAAGGATATTCAAGAGATAGGAAAAGTATATCAGGATATAAAATATGAGAATCAAAATAAAACCTTAATGGATTCCTCTTTAGTTACTTATGATGAAGCATCTTTAGAAATTGCAAAGAAATATTTAAAAGAAGGAAATATTGATATAGAAGAGTTAAATAGGGAAAATGGAGTTATCATTATTGGAAAAAATAGATTATATAATCAAAAAACCCAGAGGACTTATGTAGGTCCAATTACAGATTTAAAGGTAGGAGATGAAATACTTCTTCAAGCCAATGAAAATAATGAAAAACTTGAGTTTGGACAAAAAAAGGTTTATAAAGTTAAAGTGTTAGCCGTTTTAAAAAGCAATCCTTTTTATTTTAGGGGAGGGGAAAGTAAAATAAAAATGATTACTACAAAGGAGATGGCTCAAAGATTAACTGATAAAAGTATAAATCCTGTTGGATTAAATATAAAGATTAAAGATGTCAAATTTGAAAATGTGACGAAAAAAGAAATAGAAAATATAATAAATGATTCTAATGATTTAAAGCTTATCAATATTATTGATGAAAATAGAATAGCAAAATCAGCTATATTAATGGTCAAAATACTACTCTATGGATTTGTTGTGGTAGTAGCTTTAATTGGAAGTGTGAATATTATTAATACCTTAACTACAAATATTATATTAAGAAGAAAAGAATTTGCAGCATTAAAGTCTATAGGACTAACGCAAAAGGGATTAAAGAAAATGATTATTCTAGAAGGAGTTCTTTATGGAATAGTGGGAAGCTTTTATGGATCTGTAGCAGGCTCTGGTCTTTCTTATTTATTATTTAAGGGAATTAGTGATATTAGAGAACAAAGTTATAAACTACCATTAGATGCTATATTAATAGCAACAATAGGAGCTATGCTGATTGGATATATTTCTGTATTAATGCCCATTAGAAGGATTAAAAAAGATAATTTAATAGATGCTTTACGAGAAGAATTTTAAATTTAAGGGACAAGTTCATTGTCCCTTGTTGATTTATTTGAAAATTATAGGAGTGCAAATTTATAAGATACTTCCTTTTACATAAAATTAATATGTCTTTAATTTTTAGTTAAAGACGTGACTATATAATTATAATTGAAGATGAAGAAAGGGGTGGATCAAAATGAAATTAAATATATGTATAGATATTGATGGAACCATTACAGATGCATATTATTGGCTGGATATTGCAAATAAATATTTTGATACAAATGTAAAACCCCATGAAGTGACAGTGTATGATATTCATCAAGTGTTAAAAATACCTAAGCAAGATTATGTGAAATTTTATGAAATGTATGGGCAAGAAATACATCTAAATGCAATTTTAAGAGAACAAGCAAAAGAAATCTTGTGGAAACTAGATAAAATGCATTATCTATACTATGTTACTGCAAGGGAAGAAAAGATGAAAGAGGTAACACATCAATGGTTTGGGATGAATGGATTACCAGATAGACCAATACATTTATTAGGAAGTCATTATAAAGTAGATAAAGCAAAAGAATTGAATTGTAATATTTTTATAGAAGATAGATATGAAAATGCCATTCAATTAGCTCAAGCTGGTTTTAAAGTTTTATTAATGGATTGTTATTATAATAGGCATCCATTGATCTGTGGGATTACACGAGTATATAACTGGAATGATATAGAAAAAATAATACAGAAATATAATGAAGATACAATTAAAAAATTTACAAAAATTGCTTAAAAATCCTAATTTGCTGAATGAGTATTAGAAGAGACTAATAATAAATGATAAGATATGAATTCATCTAAGGTAAAAACACCTCTTATAAGTTAAATGGTATAAGAGGTGTTTTTATAAATATTTATGAACAATATAAGGGAAATCCACAAAATAAGAGGTGAATGATTAATTTAATGTATTTTTAGATTTGCTATAAGCATCGGATAATTGTTCACTTGGAGAATTATAAGGCTTTTCCCAACCTTTTTTAATAGACAACTCTGTTATTGCAGTATGGCCTCCTACCATCTGATTTAAACTTGCAGAGTACATTGCTCTTAACTCTGGTGTTGCAGAAGAGATAGTAGCATTTAGATAAGCTTGTGCACCAGCTGTAGCACTAGCAATCATGTTATTTGCGATCACTTCATCATTAATATCTGTATTATCTTTGATTTTATTACCTAAAAAAGAAGCCATATTATTTTACCTCCCCTGTTGTAGTAATTTGATTTTCATTAATAAATTGTTGAATGCCTTTAATTCTACCCTCTGTTGCCAAAATAGCAGATTCTGCTTGTTGCTTTAAGTCTTTATCAGTAATTAAAGATTGCATAGCCTTTGCAACAGATAATCCGTCTTTTTCCATTTTTAATAATCCTGTTAGTGATAATATTTCACCTTCAGCAAGTTTTCTCATTCTTTTTTCCTCCATTTTTTATAATAATTTAATAATCATCTTTATTTTGTGAATTTAAATGATTTTTATTCATAAGACTTTTTTCAATCTATATCTAAAATTGAGAAATATTTTATGGTTTTTTATTTTTTATATCCATTTTAATACATAGAAAAGAATGTACTGAATAGAATTTTGTATAAGTCTATTATTTTTAGAAGGTATTTTCAATCCAATAAGGACTTTTTTAGGAAGGAGATTTAAAATGTTATCACCGAGTTTAGAGGATTATTTGGAGGAGGTATATAGATTATCTTTAAATAATAAAGAAATAAGAGTGTTAGATGTAGCTACCAAATTAAATGTATCTTCTCCATCTGTTGTGAAAGCACTCCGAAAATTAAATAAACAAGGATATATTATATATAAAAGATATGAAGGTATTTATCTTACAGAAGAAGGAAATAAATTAGGATGTTTATTAGTGAAGAGAAATACAGTACTTCAAGAATTTTTAACTGTCATATATAGTAAATGTAATAAAGAAGAAGAAGCTGAAGCTATGGAGCATTATTTAAGTTCGCCAACGATTTTGGCCATTGAAAATTTAGTTGAATTTATGAATAAGAATCAAGAGATTCAAAAAGATTTTATAAAATTTTGCAAAGAAAAAGAGGAAAAGCATTGGAGTGAAGAAATTGATACATAAAAAAACACGCAACAGCGTGTTTTTTATGCTAATCCTATAAGTCTTACAAATTGTGTAAGTATAAAACATGTAGCAATAGCTATGCAAGTAGGAATAATAGCTGATAGAAATGTCCATTTAAAGCTTCCAGACTCTTTTTTTATAGTCCAAAGAGTAGTTGCACATGGAAAATGTAAAAGGGAAAATAACATTACATTTAAGGCAGTAAGCCAGGTCCATCCATTTGCTACAAATAAGTTACCCATAGCTTCTATACTATCTAACTCTAGCATAGCCCCTTTGGACATATAGCTCATAATCAAAATAGGGAGTACAATTTCATTTGCAGGAAGACCTAAAATAAAGGCCATAAGAATAAATCCATCCATACCTATAAGATGGGCAAAAGGTTGTAAAAAACCTGCAACAATAGATAAAATACTTTCTCCTCCAATAAATACATTGGCTAAAATCCAAGTTACAAGACCTGCTGGAGCTGCAACAACTATAGCTCTTCCTAATACAAATATGGTTCTGTCAATTAAAGATCGATAGAGTATTTTTCCAAACTGAGGCTTTCGATAAGGAGGTAGTTCTAATGTAAAGGAAGAAGGAACACCCTTTAATAAAGTTTTAGAAAGTCCAAAAGAAACTCCTAAAGTTACTAAAATACCTATGATGACTAAAATACATACAAAAAAGGATGCAACCATGGTGCTATATTGACTGGCTACTATACTTCCTATAAAAATACTAGAAACTGCAATAAGTGTAGGAAAACGTCCATTACAAGGAACAAAGTTGTTTGTAATCATGGCAATCAATCTTTCTCTTGGAGATTCTATAATTCTACAAGCAATAATACCAGCAGCATTACATCCAAATCCCATACTCATAGTAAGAGACTGTTTTCCATGAGCGCCAGCTTTTTTAAATAATTTATCAAGATTAAAAGCAACTCTAGGAAGATATCCTAAGTCTTCTAAAAGAGTAAAGCATGGAAAAAATATAGCCATAGGAGGTAACATAACAGATATAACCCATGCAAGGGTACGATACATTCCTAAAACTAAGATTCCGTGCACCCATTTTGGGGCACCTATTTCCATAAAAAATGTAGTAATATGAGCTTCTATACCAAACAAAAAGTCTGCTAATAAAGAAGAAGGGACATTTGCTCCTGTGATGGTAATCCAAAAAACTAATCCTAAAAGTAAAAACATAATAGGATAACCAAATATTTTAGAAGTAAGAATATTATCAAGTTTTTCATCCCAATTATATTTTTTTTCTTCATTTTTATAGACAAATTGAGTACTCAAGTTTTCTGCTTCTTTGTATATACTGCTGACCATACTATCTCTAAAGATAGAATGATCTTTGTTTGAAATTTCATTTTGAAGATCTAATAATATATGGACAGGATTACTCATAAAAACAAGCCACCTCCGTTTGAGAATCTAAAGAGATTTCATCATATAAAAACTTTTGTATAGAATGTAATATGGTTAGATCTCCTTCAATAAGCTTTAAAGCTACCCATCTGGCATCTAATCTGTTGTTGAGTATAGGTTTTAGACGTGGAATGAGCTTTTGAACTTCTATTTCTATTTTTTCTTCATAAATAATCTTTTTAGGTTTTGTAAGAGTATTTCCTAAAGCCATATGATAAACTGCATCTGTAAGATCTTTTAGACCTTCTCCACAACGAGCAGAGGTTGTAATTACAGGAATGCCCAAATTTTTTTGTAGACCATGGCTATCTATGAAAATCCCTTTTCTTTTTGCTTCATCCATTAAATTAATACAAAGAATGACTTTATCGGTAAGCTCCATTACTTGCAAAACCAAATTTAAATTTCGTTCAAGACAAGTGGCATCAGCTACAACAATTGTAGCGTTTGGTTTTCCAAAGCATATAAAATCTCTTGCTACTTCTTCTTCTATAGAATTGGACAAAAGAGAATAAGTCCCAGGCAAGTCTACTAAAATAAATTTTTTATCTTTATAAGTATAGTTTCCTCGTGCGTTAGAAACTGTTTTTCCAGGCCAATTACCTGTATGTTGCTTTAATCCTGTTAAAGCATTAAAGACAGTACTTTTTCCTACATTTGGATTTCCTGCTAGAGCAATAATGAATTCGTCTTGCTGGGCCTTGATATTAAATTTTTCATGTAATATACATTTTTCACAAGATTTACAATTAGATCCCATAATGATCCTCCCTTCTAAATAGGCTTTACTAGTATTTGTAGTGCTTCTTCTTTTCTTAAAGCAATAGTAGCTCCTCGAATAGAATAAGCAACAGGATCTCCAAGAGGGCTTTTTCTTAAAACTTCTACAATAGTTCCTGGAACTAAACCTAGATCTAACATTCTTCTTCTAGGTAATCCTGTACTTAATAAATCTAAAACCCTCCCTTTCATTCCTATAGATAGATTACAAAGAGGTATTTTTTCTCCTTGATTCATAATGGCCTCCTTCTATTAGCTGAGGCTAATAAATAAAAGTTAGCCAAGGCTAATGATTTTCTCTTTTTATACTATGCTTTTATAAAAAATGTGTGCTAAAAAAATAAAAAATCTCCATCTTTGTGATGGGGATTTTAATATGTATAAATTTTAGGATAGGCAATTTGAATATTATTTTCCTGAAAAATTTGTAATATATATTCATTGGCTTTATTTCTTAAAAACCATTGAAAGTGAGGATGAACAACTCCTATTAATATATATTTTGCTCCTCCGTATTTACCGTCTAAAGATACAATCCCTAAAAGGCTAAATTCTGAGTAGTTTGCATTACCCATCTTATAAAGTTTATCGTCATATTGATGATTCAAATCATCACAAACTTTTTGCAATATTTTTTTGACCAATTCATGATTTTCCTCAAAGGGTACTACAATTTCTACAATAACTCTTGATTTTTCTTTATAATAATTTTTTAATGTCTTAATTTGTCCATTTGGAATATAAATTTTTTTCATAGACCATTCTCGAATAGCCGTACATCGAAGTCCTATTTCTTCTACAGTTCCAAGGTATTGTTCATTGATGCTTACATAATCTCCAACTTTCATTTGCCTTTCAAATAATATAAAAAAGCCATTAATAATGTCTTTGATTAAATTTTGAGCACCAAAGCCAGCAACAAGTGTAATAATTCCTGCTCCTGTTACAATGGTAGACTCTTTAATTAATCCAAATTCACTTAATATGTTCAAAACGGCTAAAATTAAAATAAAATATGCAAACAAGGAATCTACTATACTTTTGATTGTCATTTCTCGTTGTTCATTAAATTTGGTAATTTCTATAATTTTTTGAGTTAAGAACATAACAAATCTAATCAAGCAAAATGAAATCACTAATATAATCAATGAAGTGATAAAAGGCTTAATACTATAATGTATACGAATATTTTTCAAAAAAGTAAGATCCATAGATTCACTTCCTTTAAAATATTTAACTTATCTCATATTTTGCACAAATAGGAGATGAGTTATTCTAAAATTGAATAGCTCATAAATAGTTCACATATTTTTTGTACAAGAATATGATGTAGTACAAAGGAGGGTGGGATAGGAGGTGAATATATGCCTATATTGAAAGGGCGTAAAAAAGTATTGATGACCTATTTACTCATAGGTTATTTCATTCTTACGGCTATTTTTTTGGGATTATTTTTTTATAAAACAAATTTAATGAATAGTTTAGATGAGCAAACTTATGAAAAAATTAATCATTGTATGTCAGAAAATTCTTATACCGTATATGGAGAGGAGCAATTAAAGGAAATTTTAAGTGAGTATAAAAGTCAACAATCTAAAATAGAAAAAAATACTTTGGTGAATAGTATAACAGGAGTTTTAATTACTGTTGGAATTACAATAGCAACTATTAATAAAATTATTAAAGATACAAAAAATATATGGATGGAATTTAATCATGAATTCAAAAAAAAAGAGTCAGGATGTAGCTATGAAGAAATTTATGATATGATGGAGCATATTTATGAAATAAAAGAAACAGAAAATAAAGATGGAAAACTTGAAAAAATGATGACTTTGCTCATGGAACAATTTTCTCAGGTTTTAAATCAAACTGTTCAATTTACCAATCAAATCAATCATGATCGAGATTTACTTACAACGGGAATAGAGGAAATGAGGGCAGGAATGGAACAGATTGGACAAGTTATGATTTCAACTGTATCTAAAGGAAATGATGGTCGTAAGGAAGAAGTAGGAGCTACTATGCAGCAAATGAATTCAGCTATTGAGGAGATGAATATGCTTCTTATGGATATGGAAAAAAAGATACAATATTTATCTAATAATATGAAAAAATATTCTATAAAAAATAAATCCTAGAAGGTTCTAGGATTTATTTTAATTCGAATAAATTTCTTTTATAAAGAGTATATAATGTACTTAATTCATTTATTTTTCTTCTCATTTTCAGTTGTAGTTTAGAAACTGTAGCATAATCTTTTGCGTCTATAGCTTCTCGAATTTGTGTAAAAAGAGATTTTTTATTTAAATTATCTTTCATGAGTTTATAACGTAGATAATTAATTTTTTCCCAATTGACTACATCTAAATCAGACACATTTTCATTTTCATGAATTTTTTTACAACATCTTACGATTTCCATATTTTCTGGAATAATTCGGTTATAAAGTTCTGTTGTCCATTGAGTTAATATAGCCGTTTTATAAGACTCAATAATATCTTCATTAAATACATTATCTTTTAATAAAACATCTTTTTTATTTGGATGATGATCAAAATTTACTAAGTTATCCCATACAGTAGCAGGAGGTTGACCAAATAATTCATTTCTTTCTTCTTCTGTGTAGTCATCAAAGACATCTTCTTCACTTCTATAAGCTCTATCTTTTTCAAGATAGAAAGCTTCTTCTCCAGCTTGTTTAGAAAGGATATGTTCTAATTCTTTAGAAGTCTTACTATTTTCTAAAACAGAAGTGATTCCATCTAATATAGCTTGATAAGAAGATGCAAGTACCAAATAAGTATTACTTGTTGGATTAGGAGCTCTTAATTCAAATCTAGTTGCTAAAGGATTTTCTAAATCTCTGATGAGTCCTACCAAAACA
This sequence comes from Inediibacterium massiliense, assembly GCF_001282725.1. NCBI lineage: Bacteria > Bacillati > Bacillota > Clostridia > Peptostreptococcales > Thermotaleaceae > Inediibacterium > Inediibacterium massiliense. The sequence goes on from NZ_LN876587.1 coordinate 248,302, forward strand.
GTTCTATTTCTACAAAGAGAATCAGGAGTGTGACCAATAGAACATACGGTACATACAGGAGCTTCAAAACCTGGTTTTAAACGATTAAATGCATCATTTGTAGAGGTAACAAAAGGATTAATGACTTCATAGTTTTTTAGAAGGCCCATGAGAGCACCAAAGCCCATAGGATTCATAAAATCTTTTTTCATATCTTGAGGTGCAAATAGATTTTTAAGTTTTCCATTTTTAAGTTTTAAGGCAACACCAATGTGATGATGTTCTCCACTGCCAGCAACTCCATCCACAGGTTTTGCTAAAAATGTAACTTCAAGACCATTTGCAATAAAAGTATCTTTTACCATGTAACGAGCAATGAGTTCGTTATCTGCTGCTTGTAAAGCGGTACTATATTTCCAGTCGATTTCTAGTTGTTCCATAATATGATCAAAGTTTCCATCTCCTGTAAGTTTTGCTTTTACACCACCTACTTCTTTATGACCCATTTCAGCTTCTAGTCCATAAAGATCTAAACACATCAATGATTGTTCCATAGCAGTTCGAACAGGACCTACAGTTCTTTTCCAATACTGTTCTTTTAGCACTTGAGAAGTAGATAATTGTTCTTTATCTGTTTTATCATCAGGTGTTTTTACCCAAAACTCAAGTTCAGTAGCAGCAGTAAGGACAACTTCGTCTATTTCTTCAAAAGAGGTAAGTCCCAATTCTTTAATAATATAAGGATTATTTTTGATAAGAGAAAGAATTTTTTCTTTAAAGTTTTTTGCTGCTTTTGCAAGGATAGAACGAGAATCAACTTTTTTCCCGTTGTGTACAAGGAAAGAAGGAATTCTAAGGGTACCTACAGGAAGATTTGTAGCTTTATCTATATGATCAAGATTATAATCTACAAACCAATTTACAGATAGATCAGGAATAATATCTACTTGAGCGTTGTTTAAAATAGCGATTTTTGGAAGAACTACACTAGAACCATCTGTTTGAACACCGTGTGCTAAAAAGGTTTTGATATCTTTTAAAAATAATTCGACAGGAATTTTTTCGTCTGTATCGTTTCCACCTAAGTCAACGCCCACTAAAGATACAAATTTTACTTCAGGATGATTTTGAAGAGCAGAAGTAATAGCTTCAGGAGTATGAGAAGATGGAGAAAGTAAAAATAATAATTTATCCGTTTCTGAACATAATATATCTTTTGACATAAGATCACCTCGTCACTTAAAAAGTTATTATATCGAATAATTATAGCATAATACAACTTTTTGTAAAGATAAAAAACAAAAAAATATTTTTTAAAATATGTAAAGATTATTTATTGATGAAAATACAATAAAGATAATAAATTTCTGAAAATAAATAAATATTCATACAAAAAAATATATATGCATAAATAAATACGAATAAAAAAATAATTATATAGGTAAATGTTCGATAAATTAATATTTTTTCCAAGGAGGAATGAGACCCGTATTTTGTAAATTTATAAAAATAACCACAGAAACAGGACCTATCATCAAACCTAATATACCGAATAATTTAAGACCTATATACATAGCCATAAGAGTAATAAGAGGATAAATACCCATTTGGCTTCCTAAAATTTTAGGTTCAAGAATTTGTCTTACTAGTAAAATAAGTAAATAAAGAAAGAGTAAGCCCATACCTTGTATGAAAGATCCTTGTAATAGTTTCCACAAAATAAGAGGAATATATACACATCCAGTACCTAATATAGGAAGAGCATCAATAATGCTTGCTAAAAAAGCAATTAAAATAAAATAATCAATTCCTATGATCATAAGACCAATAGTACTTTCTAAAAAGGTAATGAGCATCAAAATAAGTTGAGCTTTTATATAAGCTGTTAAAGCAGAGAAAAGACCACTTTTTATGAGTCTACTTTTACAAATAGCATTTTGAGAAAGTTGTGCTACAATAAATTTTTTAATGATAGGTTTATCTCTAGCCATAAAGAATGTAGAGATAATTGTAACAAAAAGAAATACTAAGAATTGAGGAATCGTTGAGATGAAACTTAAAAGTGATGAAATAAGTTTGCCAATGATTATTGTAAAATTTTCTAATAAACCAGTAATATTTGTAATAAAAGAATTTATAAAAGTAGGGGGAAGTTGAATATAGAGATGTTCAATTTCATGAATCAAATTATGATTTTGAGTGTATACTTGAGATAAATACATAGATAAATTTGTAAGTTGAACAATAATAATCCCACCTATTAAAATAAAAAATGATCCTGTAAGAAATAAAAATAAAAATAAAGTAATGATAGTAGATTGATTCCTAGAAATTTTGAGTGCATTAGAGAAAAATATAATGACAGGATCAAGAAAAGAAGCAATCATCCAGCCTAAAATAAAGGGCAAGATATAAAAAACTAAAGTAGTAGATATAAAGTAGATGATTCCTAAAGCAATACATAAAATTAAAATTCGAGTAAGTAAAGGAATATATTCTTTTAGGTTATCCATAAAAACACTCCTAAACATATTGATATATCATTATATGTTGGGTAGACATGGATTATTATAGGAAGGATAGCATAAAATAAGGAAAACATTGGATAAATAGAATAGAAAGGTTATAATAAAAATAAGTGTATAAAAAGATCATAAGATATGAAAGGAGAAAGTGTTTGATGGTAGAGAATAAAAATATTCCAAATAGAAAAGATATTTCTGATGAATTAAAATGGAAATTAGAAAAAATGTATGAAAATGATGACCTTTGGAAAAAGGATTTTGATGATGTAAAAAAATTAACAGATGATTTTGTAAAATACCAAGGGAAATTAGGTAACTCTTCAGATTCTTTATTTAAAGCCCTTACTTTACAAGATGAAATATCTTTAAAGCTTGAAAATGTATATGTATATTCAAAAATGAGAAAAGACGAAGACAATACGATCACTAAATATCAAGCCATGACAGATCAAGCTCAAGGTTTAGCTACTTTTGTGCAAAGTAGTTTATCTTTTATGGTTCCAGAAATATTAAGTATATCAGAAGAGAAAATAAATGAATTTTTAAATACAAATCAAGGATTAAAATTATATGATTTTTATTTAAAAGAACTTCTACGACAAAAAGAACATATTCTTTCAAGAGAAGAAGAACAAATTTTAGCACAGATGGGAGAATTGGCTCAGGCTCCTAAAAGTATTTATGGAATGATTAATAATGCAGATATAAAATTTCCTGTAATTCAAGATGAAAATAATGAAGAAATAGAAGTGACAAAAGGAAGATATATAAAATTATTAGAAAGTTCCAATCAAAGGGTAAGAAAAGATGCATTTAAGGCTTTGTATAGTTCTTATGAAAATCAAAAAAATACCATTGGATCTACTTTGAATTATAGTGTAAAAAAAGATGTATTATATGCAAAAGTTAGAAAATATTCTTCTGCTTTAGAAGCTTCTTTAGATACAGATCATATTCCTGTATCTGTTTATGATAATTTAATAAATGCTGTAGAAGAGCATCTACCTACTATGTATCGCTATGTAGAGCTTAGAAAAAAAGCATTACAGCTTGATGAAGTACATATGTATGATTTGTATACACCTATTGTAAAAGATGTAAAAATACACATTCCTTATGAAGAGGGAAAAGATATAGTAAAAAAAGGATTATCTCCTTTAGGAGAGGAATATACTCAAATTTTACAAAAAGGTTTTGATGAGGGTTGGATTGATGTATATGAAAATAAAGGAAAAACTGGAGGAGCTTATTCTTTTGGTACTTATACAAGTGATCCATATGTTTTGTTAAATTATCAAGATACAGTTCATGATGTATTTACATTAGCCCATGAAATGGGTCATTCTATTCATTCTTATTATACACATAAAACCCAACCTTATATCTATGGGTCTTATGCTATATTTGTAGCAGAAGTAGCTTCTACTGTAAATGAAGCATTACTTATGGAGTATCTTTTAAATCATACAGAAGATAAAAATAAAAAGCTATATTTAATGAATCATTATTTAGAGCAATTTAGAGGAACTTTGTATAGACAAACCATGTTTGCAAAATTTGAAAAGATCATTCATGAAAAGTTAGAAAAAGGTGAAGCATTAACTTCAGAGGAACTTTGTACAATCTATGGAGATTTAAATAAGTTGTATTATGGGCCAAATGTAGTAATAGATGATGAAATTAAAATGGAGTGGGCAAGAATTCCCCATTTTTACAATGCTTTTTATGTATATAAATATGCTACGGGATATTCTGCAGCCATTGCCCTTTCACAAAGAATTTTAAAAGAAGGAAAAAATGCAGTAAAAGATTATGTTGAGTTTTTAAAAGGAGGAGGATCTGATTATCCAATCAACCTTTTAAAAGGTGCAGGTGTAGATATGAAGACTACAGAGCCTATTCATAAAGCTTTAAAAGTTTTTGAAAGCCTAGTACAAGAAATGGAGAAGATGCTATAGAAATAGCATCTTTTCTATTATATAGAGTATGTATGTAATTGGAAATGGTTAAACTTACAAAAAAATTGTTGTTCTATAGATTTTCATTCTATATCATGATATTGTAGAATAAAATAATGAAAATATGGTAGGTGAGTCTATGTTTCATTTGTTATCATTAATATTTAGATATTTATTTATTTTTGTAATTTATTTATTTGTTTTTGCAATTATTCGGTTGATTTATTTAGATATCAAAGGAATGACTCAAGTAAAAGAGTCACGTCCATACTTGAAATTAATTAACCGTAAAGAGCAGCTTCCATTTAAAGTCAAGGAAGTGTATACAATTGAAAAAACTATGACGATTGGAAGAAAAAAAGAAAATGATATTGTAATCAATGATCCTTACATATCTAATCAACATGTAAAAATTATATGGGATGAAGGAAATTTTTTTGTGGAGGATTTAGATAGTGCAAATGGAACTTATTTAAATGGAGATCGTATGATAGATGTGGTAAAACTTAAAAGTGGAGATCGTATAAGGCTAGGACAAATTGAATTTTTATTTATAGAGGAGTAATCTAGATGGTTAAAAAATTGTTGAGTTATAAAACACCACAAAATTTAATTTTATTAATAGATATTATGGCTTTATTTCTTTTGTATTTTTATAAGGAGAACTTCGATGATTTTATTTTAATTTCAGGGATACTTCTTACTTGTATTATCTATATTTCTAATTTTATACTATTAAAAACTTCATCTGGAGATCATTACATTTTTTTGATTATGACTATGCTTATAAGTATAGGAATTATTATGATTTATCGGATTAATCCCTCTTATGGGTTTCGGCAAATTACTTGGTTTGGTGTGGGAATGACCACTTTTTTTATATTTTATGGCTTGATTAAAAAGATAAAGGGATGGGAAGATTGGACAAAAGTTTATATGATTTTATGTTTTATATTGTTTTTGTCTACTCTTATTTTTGGAGTGAAAATTAAAGGGGCTACCAATTGGATCAAAGTAGGAAAATTTGGATTTCAGCCTGCAGAACTTATAAAAATAATATTTGTATTTTTTTTGGCTTCTTATTATGGGAAAAAAGAAAAAATGATCAATTCTTATGGACTCATAGGTATTGTGTATACTTATATAGGATTTTTATTTATTCAAAGAGATTTAGGAACAGCTATGATTTTTTATTTTATATTTATGACGATTTTTTATATATTTGAAAAGAATAGAAAACTAATTTATTATAATATAGTGGGAGCTATTTTTATTGCTGTTATAAGTTATTTTATGGTACACCATGTGCAGATTAGAGTAGTTACTTGGCTAGATCCTTGGACGTATATTGATAATAAAGGATATCAAATTACTCAGTCTTTATTTGCTATTGCATCAGGAGGTTTTTTTGGAACGGGTATTGGTCTTGGGTATCCAGAATTTATTCCAGAAGTCCATACGGATTTTATTTTTTCTGCTATTTGCGAAGAAATGGGTATATTTGGTGGAATTGGAGTGATTATGCTATTTTTGATTTTAGTATATAGAGGCTTTAAAATTGCTTTGTATCAACAAAATTTATTTTTTAAAATTGTTGCTATAGGAATGACAACTTTACTAGGACTTCAAGCGTTTATTATTATTGGGGGAGTTATTAAAATGATTCCCCTAACGGGAGTGACACTTCCTTTTGTAAGTTATGGAGGAAGCTCTTTAATCTCAAGTTTTGCTGCTTTAGGAATTTTACAAGTAGCTTCTGAAGAGATGGATCCTAGGCAGGAGGAAGAAAATGGATAAGACAGATAAAAGAATCATAAGAGTATTAATTGTACTTACTATGCTTTTTATAGCTTTAGTAGTTTATCTAAGTTATTTTGAAGTTTTTCAGGCTTCGAAGGTGGTTACCAATAATTACAATAAAAGACAATGGGTCAATGAAGAGCATATTTTAAGAGGAATTATTGCAGATCGAAATGGAAAGACATTGGCTTATAGCCAAAAAACTCAAAATGGACAGGTACGCTATTATCCATTTGGAAATCTTTATAGTCATATTATTGGATATAGCTTAAAAGAATATGGAAAATCAGGTTTAGAGTCTTCTTACAATAAAGAATTATTAAATATTGAGCAAAATCCTATTGTAGAGATTACACAAAAAATTACAGGACCTAAAGAAAAAGGAAATAATTTAATACTTACCATTGATCATGATTTACAAAATAATGCCCATAAGTATTTAAGTGGTAAAAAAGGCTCTATTATACTTATGAATCCTAAAAATGGTGAAATATATGCAATGGTTAGTAATCCAGATTTTGATCCAGCTACAATCAAGGACCATTGGGATGAAATTACAGAGAACCAAAATAGTCCATTGCTGAATAGAGCTACAATGGGGCTTTATACTCCAGGATCTGTATTTAAAATTATTACTGCGACGGCAGCGATGGAAAATGATATTAGTAAACATTTTGAATGTAGAGGAAGTATGAATATTGATGGTTATGTATTAAGAGACTATAGAGGAAATGTTCATGGCAAAATTGATTTAAAAGAGGCTATGAGAGTATCTTGTAATATAGCTTTTGCTCGAATGGGACTCGAGTTAGGAGAAGAGACATTACAAAAAACATCGGAAAAATATATGTTTAATAAAAAAATTCCTTTTGATTTAAAAACAAAAAACTCTATATTTCCAAAACAAATGCTAACGAAACCAGAATTAGGAGCTACAGCTATTGGACAAGGTAAAATTTTAGTGACTCCACTGAATATGGTTATGGCGGCTAGTGCGATTGCGAATGATGGAAAAATAATGAAGCCGTATTTGGTAAAAGAGATTCTTAGTTCTGATGGAAGAACCATTAAAAATGCTCGTCCACAAATTCTAGGAAGTGTGACAGATGAGTGGACATCTCAAGAAATAAAAGATATGATGGTAAATGTAGTAGATCAAGGAACAGGAAAAAAAGCAAAAATTAGAAATATAAAAGTTGCAGGAAAAACAGGAACTGCAGAGAATGAATCCGATAAGGAGCATGCTTGGTTTGTAGGATTTGCTCCAGCTGATGATCCAAATGTCTGTGTAGTAGTAGTACTTGAAAATATTGGATCAACTGGAGGGTCAAGTGCAGCACCTATTGCAAGAGATTTAATGATTGCTGCCTTGAATAAACTCAAATAAAGGGGAGAAATAAATGTATCAATTATTAAAAGATAAAAACATTGTGATTATGGGGATTGCCAACCAAAGAAGTATTGGATGGGCTATTGCCAAAGCATTTTATGAATCAGGAGCAAATATTTGTATTACTTATCAAGGAGAGAAAGTATTAGATAAAATAAAGAGATTAACAGAAGATATGGATGTTTATCTTCTGCCGTGTGATGTTACAAATGATGAAGAAATCAAGAATACATTTGATAAATTAAAAAGTAAATGGAACGTGTTACATGGAGTTGTACATTCCATTGCTCATGCTAAAAAAGAAGAATTAGAAGGAATGTACATAGATACTTCAAGAGAAGGATACAAGATGGCACAAGATATTAGTTCTTACTCTTTGGTAGCTGTGTCTAGATATGCAAAGACTCTTATGCATGAGGGTGGAAGTATTATGGCTCTTACTTATTTAGGAGGAGAGAGAGTTGTAAAAAACTACAATGTAATGGGAGTTGCAAAAGCTTCACTAGATGCGAGTATCAAATATTTAGCAGCAGATTTAGGAATGTATAATATAAGAGTAAATGGGATTTCAGCAGGACCTATTAAAACATTAGCAGCAAAAGGAATTAGAGATTTTAATATGATGTTAAAGGAATTTGAAGAAAAGGTACCTGTAAAGAGATTGGTAACAACAGAAGAAGTAGCCAATACAGCTGTATTTTTAGCAAGTCATTTAAGTAGTGGAATCACAGGAGAAATTATTCATGTAGATGGAGGATATAATATATTAGGATATTAAAAAATGCAGGTTGAGTGTAATCAGCCTGCATTTTTTATGAGCATATTAATTGTTAATTTTCTTTGTTGATCAATATAGTAGAGAAATAAGAAATTTGCTCTTGTGTAATATTTTCTAAATCTGTAAAGACCACTTCTTTGTCTAAAGAAGAATTGCTTACTAAAATTGCATGTTGAATTAAATTATATTTTTTTAGTTTTTCAATAATTTCTTTAAAGTTTTTATATACTTTCATCAGTACAATAGAATTATAGTGTTGGAGAGTAAAATCAATTTTTTCTTCATCAGCAGTACAAGGAAGTACGACTAATGCTTCTCTATCCATGACAAGTGGAAAGTTTTGACTAGATGCAATATTAGAAAAAGCACTAATTCCAGGAATCGTTTCTATTTCTATATTTTCTTTTAAAAGATTCAAAATATATACATAGGTACTATAAAGCATTGGATCACCTAAAGTAATAAATCCTACATTTTTTCCATTTTTAACTTCTTTTTCGATTTCATCAGCAATTTCTTGCCAAGCTTTATTTTTTTCTTCATCATTGAAATTCATAGGAAAATGTCTTTGACGAATTTCCGTAGTAGGAAGAATATATTCTTTTACGATAGATAAAGCGAGACTATCTCCTCCTTCTTTTGGTTCTGGTGTAACTAAAAGATCTAATTTTTCTATTGTTTTTACTGCTTTGATGGTAACTAATGTGCTGTCTCCAGGACCTGTACCAATTCCATAAAATTTTGCCATATCGCTTGCAAATACTATTTAAGTATTTGCATTTCCCCCCTCCTATTATTTATAATACATAGGAAATTATATACTTAATAAGCTTATAGATCAGTCTATAATTTTCGTTATGTATTTCAAAAAAGTCGACTTATAAATCTTCTAAAGAAGACTTTTTATTCTTTAGTAAATTATATAAATGAATAAATTGTGGATAATTTTAGAAAGTTAGATTTTCATCAAATTTTAAGCAACGGAAATTCTGAATAAAATAAAAGAATTTCGTTGGCGCCATGAGCAATTCCGAAGGAATATGCGAATTTTTTATATTTCTCTGTAACTTGTATAAACACCTAAGGCGTAAAACACTATAAAATATAAAGATAAAATCATGATAGAAAATAAACTACTCTCTCCTTTTAATGCTATATTTCTAAGACCTGATATAGCATGGGTAAGAGGAAGAAGATTAATAAAACCTCTAATGATATGAGGCATTTTTTGTAAAGAAAAGAAAGTACCACATAAAAAAGTCATAGGAGTAATAATAAAACTTGTAAATCTATTCATATCATAGTGAGTATTAATGATCATGGCTGCAAAATATCCAAAAGCTGCAAATAACATACTATTTAGAAAACATATAAATAAAAATGAAAAAGAGATATGAATATAAGCACCAAACATATAAGATACGATTAAAATAATCAATCCTGCATACATTCCTCTTAATGCTCCTGAAAGTACATATCCTAAAGTAAGCAAACACATATTTACAGGAGCAGTCATATAATATTCAAAGCTTTTTTCATGCAGTCTTGCTACAGATATTCTTAAAGATACGGCATTAAAGCTTGTATGCATAGTAGACATAGCAATCACACCAGGAATAATATAATGTAGATAGCTAAATCCTTCTATAGACACATTAGAGCCTAATCCCCACCCAAATGCAAGAAGATACAAAAGAGGGGTTATGACAGCAGCTGAAGTAATTTTAAAGGCTCTTTTTTTAAAAAAAACAAACTCTCTCCATAGTATTGTCAAAATTTCCATCTATATTACCTTCCTATTTGTAAAATTATAAAAGACATCTTCTAAATTTGTATTTCTTAATATGTATTCATCACAAAGAGAATGTGCATATAATTTTGCTTCGTCTAAAGAATCAAAATAATTATATTCTGTAATATTATGATCATTAAAATGTTCTACAGTAAAAGTGCCCAAGTTTCCTTTTAAATTTTCACTTGTATTACAATAAAATATTTTTCCTTGATCCATTAAAGCAATTTTATCACAAAGACATTCCGCTTCTTCAATATAATGAGTAGTCAGAAGAATCGTTTTTCCCATATCTTTCATACCCTTTAGCATGTCCCATATTTTTCTTCTTGTATTTAAATCAATTCCTACAGTAGGTTCGTCTAAAAATAAGATTTCAGGATCATTGATTAAAGCTTTTGTAATCATTAGTTTTCTTTGCATACCTCCAGATAAATGTTTAGCTGCTTTATTTTGGATATTTTTAAGATCAGAAAACTCTAAAAGATTTTCTATTTTCTCTTCTCTTACTTTTCCTTTTAATTTATAAAGCTTAGCAGCAAAGATAAGGTTCTCTTTGACAGAAAGTTCTTTATCTAAATTAATATGCTGAGGTACAATTCCAATGGTGTTTTTTAAAAAGGAATTAGATCTAGACATTTTTTGATTTTTAATGTATATGTTCCCACTATTTGGCTTGAGTAAACCTACAAGCATTTTGATTAAAGTAGTTTTTCCTGCTCCATTAGGTCCTAAAAGTCCTAAAAAACTACCCTTTTCAATATCTAGATTCAGATGATTCACAGCAATAAAATTTTCATATTTTTTGGTTACATCTTTTATTGAAATGATGTGGTCCACAGACTTCGCCCCATTTCTTTGAATAAAATTCTCCTATAACTCTAACAGAATCAAATTAATTAATCAATATAAGATTATAAATTTATGACATTTTATATCAATTAAAAAAGACAAATCGCATTGACACAACATAAATGATTCTGTATAATTTAGATGATCAAAACTGAATAAATTAATATTAGGTTTCTAAAAAGAATGAAAAGAGAAAGTGGTAAAAGCCACTGCAGCCCCCGCTACTGTAAAGCAGATGAAACTTTGAGTGTCCACTGGAATCAATCCGGGAAGGAAAAGAAGTAAAATGAAGCTAAGCCAGGAGACCTGCCTAATATTTAATAATATCCATCTTTCGGAGGGAAAGTGGAATATGCTTGAAAATGGTTATTCCATTTTTATGTATATCCGAGAGCTTTTCCAAAAGCTCTTTTTTGTATGCATAAAAAACTGAAAGATTGGAGGAAAAATGGAAAATAAATTTATACATATATTACAAAAAAAACGTTATAAAGAAAAAGTTGTAGCCATTGTTTTTATTATTTTATTATTTTGTACTTTTCTATTTTCGATTAATCTAGGAAAAGCATCTATAGATCCTATGGATGTAGTTAAAATTATTATTGGAAAAATCACAGGAAATATGCAACTGTATACAAACATTGAACAATCTTATGAAGTAATTGTGTGGAATATAAGAATTCCAAGAGCTTTAATTGCTATCATAGTAGGAAGTGGTTTGGCAGTTTCTGGAGTTGTTTTTCAATCTCTTTTGATGAATCCATTAGCTGATTCTTATACAATGGGGGTTTCCTCAGGAGCAGCCTTTGGAGCTACTATGGCAATTTATCTAAATTTATTTGTAGACTCTTTTCATGTTTCTGTAACTGTATTTGCTTTTATAGGAGCATTTTTAACACTAGGAATTGTCATGAGCATTGCGAAAGTAAAAGGTTATTTAAGTACTACCAACTTAATTATTGCAGGGATTATTGTAAGTTCTATTTTATCTGCAGGAATTAAGCTTTTGAAAAGCATGGCAGGGGAAAATGTTTCAGCTATTGTCAATTGGCTTATGGGAAGCTTGGCTGCAAGAAACTGGGAACATGTGATCATTAGTGTTCCAATTATTATATTTTGTATGATGGTATGTATATATTTTTCAGAGGATTTAAATCTTTTGTGTTTAGGTGAAAAGGAAGCAAAAGCATTAGGAATTGATACTCAAAAAATTCAAAAAATATTTTTGATTTGTGGATCTTTGATTACTGCTGTGTGTGTATCTGTAAGTGGTGTGATTGGTTTCGTAGGACTTATTGTTCCTCATATGTTAAGATTTATAGTAGGATCAGATAATAGGATTTTGATTCCTTTGTCCGCACTTTTAGGTGGAGAATTGTTACTTTTAGCAGACACGGGTGCAAGAACTCTTATGAATGTGGAAATTCCTGTTGGAGTATTGACTACTTTATTAGGAGGACCATTTTTTATCTACATATTTATGACGAGAAATAAATCCCTAAGATAGGGGGAATAGTTATGTATCAGATAAATAATTTATCTTTTTCCTATGACAATAAACAAGTTTTAAAAGGTATTGATTTTCATATTGAAAAAGGAAAAATGACTACAATTGTTGGACCAAACGGTTCTGGAAAAACTACCCTTTTGAATGTAATGAATGGTTATTTCGACCAATATAAAGGAGAAATTTTTCTTTTAGAAAAAAACATTAAAGATTATGATATAAAGGAATTAAGCCAAAAGATAGCTATCATTTCTCAAAATGTACAAATAAAATTTCCATTTACTTGTATGGAAATAGTTATGATGGGAAGAACCCCTTTTAAAGAAAGAATGAAAAATTTTAAAAAAGAAGATTTAGATATTGTGTATGAAAGTATGGAGAGTACACAAACATTACAGTTTGCACATATTCCCATCACCCATTTAAGTGGAGGAGAAAAACAAAGAGTGATGATGGCAAAAGCATTCGCTCAAACACCTAAAGTTTTATTTTTAGATGAAGCTTTTTCTAATATGGATATTCAATATACAATAAAGTTTTTAAATCTTTTAAAGAAAATGATCAAAGAAAAGGGGTTAACAGTAATTTCTATTATGCATGATTTGAATTTAACAGATCTTTTTAGTGATCATATATTGGCACTTAAAAATGGACAAGTTGTAGAATATGGGTTGACTAAGGAGGTTTTTCAACCTGAATTAATCAAAGAATTATTTGGAATATGTGTTAAAAAAACTGGGGAACAAGGACTTGTGGTCCTTCCAAATATGTAAAAAGTAATAAATTATATGTAAAGGAGTGGGAATATGAAAAAAATTAAAATTTTAAGTTTATTAATGGCAATACTTATGGTAGCAGGAGTTTTTGCTGGCTGTGGAAAAACTACTACAACAGAAACAACAAAAGAGGAGAGTAATAAAGTGAAAAAAGGTATTTTAGTTACAAGCTTTGGAACAAGCTATGAGGACACAAGAAAAGTAACTATTGATGCAGTAGAAGAAAAAATAAAAAAGGCTTTTCCTGATTATGAAGTAAGAAGAGCATTTACATCTAATATTATTATCAAAAAATTAAAAGAAAGAGATAAAATAGAAGTAGATACTTTAGCACAAGGTCTTGAAAAAATGAAAAAAGATGGTTTTGAAGAAGTAATCGTACAACCATTACATGTCATTGCAGGAGAAGAATTTAATGATATTGTAGATGAAGTTTCTAAATTTAATGATGGAACTTTCAAAAAACTAGCACTTGGAAAACCTATTTTATATACTCCAGAGGATTATAAAATAGCAGTAGACGGTTTAAAAGAACAACTTCCACAAAACAAAGAAGGACATGCAGTAGTACTTATGGGACATGGAAGTCCAAATCATGCAGGAAATGCAAGTTACTCTAATCTTCAAATGGTTATTGATGAACAAAAATTACCTGTTTATGTAGGAACAGTAGAAGGATATCCAACACTAGAAAATGTAATTAAAAAATTGAAAAGAGATAAGATTAAAGAAGTAACATTAATGCCATATATGTTAGTAGCAGGAGATCATGCACAAAATGATATGGCAGGAGATGAAGATGATTCTTGGAAAACAATTCTTAAAAAAGAAGGATTTAGTGTAGATACATATCTTCATGGATTAGGAGAAAATCCAAGATATCAAGATATTTATGTAAATCATACAAAAGAAGCTATAGAAGGAAATGGATTTGAGATTCCAAAACCTGTAGTTTATGAAGAAAAAGGAAATATGCAAGAAGGTAAAAAAGGAATGCTTGTAGTAAGTTTTGGAACAAGTTATGCAGATACAAGAAAAGTAACGATTGATGCAACAGAAGAAAAAATAAAAAAGGCATATCCTGATTATGAAGTAAGAAGAGCATTTACATCTGAGATTATCATTAAAAAATTAAAAGAAAGAGATAAAATTGAAATTGATAATCCAAAAGAGGCTTTAAAGAAAATGAAAGAAGACGGTTTTGAAGAAATAATCGTACAACCATTACATGTGATTGCAGGAGCTGAATACACAGATCTATTAAGAGATGTAGCACCATATGAAAAAGCTTTCAAAAAAATAACAGTAGGAACACCTATTTTAAATACTTCAGAAGATTACAAAGTAGCGGTAGAAGCATTAAAAGTCCAACTTCCAAAATTATCACAAGGTCAAGCAGTAGTACTTATGGGACATGGAAGTCCAAATCATTCAGGAAATGCAAGTTATTCTAATCTTCAATTAGCAATTGATGAAGCAAAATTATCTGTTTATGTAGGAACAGTAGAAGGATATCCAACGCTTGAAGGTGTTATTGAAAAATTGAAAAAAGATAATATCAAAGAAGTAACATTAATGCCATACATGTTAGTAGCAGGAGACCATGCACAAAATGATATGGCAGGAGATGAAGATGATTCTTGGAAAACAATTCTTAAAAAAGAAGGATTTACAGTAAATATTTATCTTCATGGATTAGGGGAAAATCCAAAATATCAAGAAATTTATGTAAATCATGCAAAAGAAGCAATAGAAAAATAAATTTGTGAATAATGAAAGACAACAAGTAAATAGACTGTATTTGCTTGTTGTTTTCTCTTATAAAAGTAAAAGGAGGAAAAATATGAAAAAAGTTTTAATGGTCTTATTATCTGTTTTATTAATTTTTCAGATAGGATGTAGTAAAGAAAAAGAAGTAGTCAATTCATCTAGTGCTAAGATAGAATTTGAGGATGATTTGGGAAATACGATTCAAATGAATGAACCTGCAAAGAAAATAATTTCTTTGTATTCAGCTCATACAGAAAATTTATTTGCTTTGGGGTTAGATGAAGAAATCATAGGAGTAGGAAAAAGTGATGCGTATCCACAAAAGGTGAGAACAAAAAAGATTTATGATTATAAGTCTGATCCAGAAAAAGTAATTGCAGCAGGTCCAGATGCAGTACTCATTCGTCCTTTTATCCAAAAAAGTTATCCAGAGTTTATAGAGGCATTACAACAAGCAAATATTCAAGTAGTATGTTTATATCCAGAAACTTTTGATAAATTTCCTGAGTATATAGAAAAATTAGGAAGATTAACAGGAAAAGAAGAAAAAGCTAAAGAGCTTTTAAATCAATTTACAAAAGACTTAAAAGAAATAGAAGAAAAGACGAAAGATATAAAAGATAAACCCAATGTATTCTTTGAAGCAACAGAAACGGAATATAGAACCGTTACAAAGGATTCTATGGCAGCAAAAGCTATATCTTTAGCAGGAGGAAATAATATTGCAAAAGATGCCAAAGCTATGAGAGAAGGCACAAGTATTGCTTCTTATGGAGAAGAAAAAATATTAGAAAAAGCAAAGGATATAGATGTATATATTTCTCAAAGAGGAGCTATGAATGCTGGAGGAAATGAACATTCTATTTCTATTCGAAAAGGGTTTGATGCCATTAAAGCAGTAAAAGAAAAAAGAGTATATGAAATGAATGAAAAGTTAGTTTCTAGTCCTACTTTTAGATTTTCAAAAGGAGTCAAAGAGCTTGCAAGAATATTTTATCCAGATATGATGGATAATATGGATGCATTTGATCAAGATGTGCCACTAGATCGAGATACATTAGCTAGTATGGTGATGATGAGTACACATAAAGGTATTTTTGCTCCTACATCTAAGTATTATGAAAAAAATCATAAAGGACATGTTTATGGTACTTTTAAAGATGTTTCTATAGATCATCCTAATTTTGACTATATAGAAACAGCAGTATTATCAGGATATATAGAATCAGAAAGTGAAAAATTTGATCCAGATCAGAAGGTTACAAAAGAAGAATTTGCAAAATCACTTTTTATGATGATGGACTTAAAAGAAAAAGAAAAACATGTAGTGATCAAAGATATAGGAGAAGTAGAAAATGGAAGAATGATTCAAATGATTATTGACTATAATCTTATGGATTTAGAAGATGGATCTTTTCATAAAGATCAAATTATGACACAAAAAGAAGCTTTAGAGAGTATGAAAAAAATTAAAGAGCTTATGGCTCTTTAATTTTTTTGTATAGGATGAGAAGCTTGTCCTAATGATAGTAAAAAATTTGCAATATCTTTTGCAGCATAGGGTTTTTTAATTTTTCTCATATTTTCTTTATAGATATTATATTTATGGATATCTTCTTTTAAAAGACTAAGGCAAGAAATGAGTGTATTGGAACTGGTAGCAATCATTCCGATCCCATTATTTAAAATAAACTCCGTATTTCTTTCTTCTTGACCAGGAAGTTTTGACGTTACAATAATAGGGAGTTCTTTAATAAGGGCTTCGGTAACGGTGATTCCTCCTGGTTTTGTAATGATTAAATCTGATACACTCATTAATTCATGAATATTATCTATAAAACCAAACACTGCTACATTAGGAAGATTAAGATTTTTAATATCATAATATAATTCCTCATTTTTACCTGTTACTACTAAAATCTGTAAATCTAAAGGATAAGATAATAAATCAGAAATGGCTTCTGACATACCTAATCCTAATCCTCCACCCATCATAAGAACTGTAAATGTATTTTTTATATGAAGATTCTTACAAAGAAGATCTCGATCATAATAAATATTAAANCTTCTTGACCAGGAAGTTTTGAAGTTACAATAATAGGGAGTTCTTTAATAAGGGCTTCGGTAACGGTGATTCCTCCTGGTTTTGTAATGATTAAATCTGATACACTCATTAATTCATGAATATTATCTATAAAACCAAACACTGCTACATTAGGAAGATTAAGATTTTTAATATCATAATATAATTCCTCATTTTTACCTGTTACTACTAAAATCTGTAAATCTAAAGGATAAGATAATAAATCAGAAATGGCTTCTGACATACCTAATCCTAATCCTCCACCCATCATAAGAACTGTAAATGTATTTTTTATATGAAGATTCTTACAAAGAAGATCTCGATCATAATAAATATTAAATTTTTCATTTACAGGAATGCCAAAGAATTTTACTTTTTCTTTTGAAATATTCCAATAATGAAATTCATAAGAAAAGTTTTCACTAGGAAAAACGTAATAATCGACTTCTTTATTAATCCAACTAGGATGGATAGTATAGTCTGTTAATATGCTCACAATGGGCAGGTTCATTTTACCCTTTCTTTTCATTACAGAAAGGGCTTCAGCAGGAAATGGGTGGGTACATACAATGACATCTGGTTGAAAATCCGACAAAAGCTTTGAAAGTTTTCTGGATAATAGGATTTGATTAAAAAATTCACTTACATCAGATATGGAACTGTCTGTGAATTCTGAACGTTTGTAGATGAATCTATATAAAGCAGGTATATATTTAATAGATTTTACATAAGTTTCAATAATCATTTTATGAAGATGTGGGTGAATATAATTGAAGGTATCAATCATTTTTATGTTATTTTGTGGGTAATGAGTTTGAATATAGTCAGATACTGTTTTTGCTACTTGATTATGTCCAGCTCCTGCGGATACTGTAAAAAATAATATGTTCATCAATGCACCTCCTAACTGAATATTATATCAGGTTTGTAAAAAAATTCTATTATTTATCAAAACTTTTTTTTGTAGTAATAAGCTTTGCAGCTTCTAAAAGATTGTTGACTACATAATCTGCATGTTTACAAGGTTGTCCTATTTTTATAGTGATACATCCAGCCTTAAAACCAGCTTCTATATCCATAGGACGATCTCCTATCATATAAGAAGCATTTAAATTGATATGATATTTTTTTGCTAAATCTAAGATCATTCCAGGAGCGGGCTTTCGGCAATTGCATTTTGTTTTAAAATGAGGACAATAAGCCACTTCATGAATATGAATATTTTCTTTATTAAAATCTTTTAGCATTTTTGTATGAATTTCATGTAGATCTTTTTCTGTAAAATATCCCATTTCAATTCCGCCTTGATTGGTTACAACAAAGAGTAAAAAATGAGCATCTTGTAATAATTTTAAAGCTTCTATAGTAAAATAATAGAAAACTAGATCATCAGGTTTGTTTACAGGATTTTTATTATCATTGATGACTCCATCTCTATCTAGAAAAACAGCTTTATACATGATTACCTCCACATTTTTAAGAATGATTATTAAATGTTTCTATATAGTATTTTACACAACTCTATGTTAAAATATGTTTTATCTGATCATTTGTATAATAATATTATGGTGGTGATGATTTGAAAAAAGCAATATTAGATCATATATCTAAAAGTTCGTTACAGGATATTTTAGATTTAAAAGATCTCAAGGATGCAGAATGGATTTGGATCAATGAAGAAATATTTGGAGATATTTTATATAATTTAAAATTAGATCATATTTATGACGAAAAAATAATAGATCAGTTTTTATGTGAAATTACATTAGAAGAAATGATTAAGGGATTAGTACCTGTATTTGAAAGAAAAGAATATGTACTTGTGAACCAATATTTCTTTTCAGAAATAGAAAAAGGATATAAGCCTACAGAAGATATAAATACTTATATATTTGTTAAAAATAAGTATTATACAAAAATGCTTATAAAAGGAATGCAATACTATCATTGGATACTAGAAGCTATGGCTATAGATACTTATAAAAAAATGGGAACAGATTATAAAACTTTGCAAGAAACCTATGAAGAATTATATCATGAAAATATGCGTATTATAGAAGAAATATTATCTTTTGGAAAATATACTTTTTTATCAGCAAGGTGGGAGTTTATAAGAGATACCCAAGAACTTTATTTTTATAAAATGAATGAATTTTATCATAGCTGGTCTAAGGAAGAAGTAATGTCGATTTTTTCTGAAATCAAGCAAAGTGAAAATGTATAGATATTGAAAGAATTGATTCTTTCAATATCTTTATACAAAGAATTCATTAGAAATAGTGCCATTAGAATGAATAGCTTTTTTGAGGATAATGATGTCTTTATTGGAGTTATTTTCAATATTATGATCAAAGATTTTATGACAATGATTACATTGTACAATTTGTTTAAAATCTTTTTGTCTTCTATCTATAAATAGATAAGAGGTATAACCTTCTTGATCCTTCCATTTTACTTCTCCATTTTCCTCAATATCATATAAATATTCATAAGTTACAATATCTTTTAAGAATAGCTTTCCACAGTTACAAGCAGGACATTTCATAAATAAGACTCCTTTATTGTTTTTTTTATTTAATATAACATAAAAAATATTTTTTCATTTCTAAAAGGATATATAGTTCTATTTTTACAAAATCACCTTTTTTTTATACTTTAGTGCTATAATAAAAATAAATATTGTATAGAGGGTATAATGGAGGCAAATGGGCATGAGTAATAAGTATGGAATAAAAAGACTTGCAGATCAAATTGAAAGGGCATTAGAATTAGGAAATAAAGTTCATTTAGAAAGATTAGTTCATGAGATGATGCAAACTTGTAATCATATAAAAATAGAGCTACAAGAAAAAAAGAAAAATTTTCATGCTATTCAATTAGAAGAAATCAATAGAATTCCTTTTGTATATAAGCCTATTCTTAAAAAAAATTATTATGAAGGTACTTATTTAGAAGAATTTTCTGAAAGAAGAACCATGGAATTAAAAGATGCCAAAGCATTAGATCTTCATAATAAATTTTGGAAAACCTATGAAGTGTTAAGGGGAAATGTATTTGGATCTATGCCTTTAGAGTTAATTCCCAAAGAAGAAGCACAAAGGCTTAAGTATTTTGGATGGGATGAAGTAAATGTAAAGATTTTAGAAGTGAAAGAACGAAATTGTTCTATGAAAGATTTTTCAGATTATTGTACAATGCATTTTGAACATTTTTTAATTGTGAATGAAAAATCTACAGGAGCAGAATTAATATTATATTATCAAGTTTAAAAATTTGTAAAAAAAAGGGAGATGATTATTTTCATTTCCCTTTTTTCTATAAGAATTTTTCTTTGACCTTGCTCCAAAAATCATAATCTTTTAGACGAAGAATTTTTGCCTTCATTTCAGACATTCTTAAGTGAATTTCTTCAATTTCATAATACTTATGTTCCATTCCATCTGTTACTATTAAAATAGAGTTTTCAAAAGTATATTCTGGATAAACTTTAATGGTAGAATATTCAGGAACAATAATACTAGAGGTAAAGGATCGATAAGCTGTAGTAGAAATAGGTGAAATAGGAGTAATTTGAAGTAATGAAAGTCTAGGATCTACAATGCTTCCTCCTAAGGAATAATTATAAGCAGTACTTCCTGTAGGAGTAGAGACTAATACACCATCTCCGCTAAATTTTTCAAGAAAGCTATCATCTAATGAAATATTTAAATGAATGGTTCTCGATTTATCTCCCTTTATAGTGATTTCATTGATTCCTATAATTTCTACACAATGTTTTTTTGTACAGACTAAAGCTTCTACTGGAGTGAGTTCTTGAGTAATATAATCTCCCTTTTCATAGCGGAAAATAAATTCATCCAATTGATAAGGAGATAATTCTTGAAAAAATCCTAAATGACCAGTATTGACTCCTATGACTGGTATGTCTGGAAAATTGTTTTGATGAATGGTTCGAAGAAAAGATCCATCTCCTCCTACACAAATAATTAAATCTGCTTTTTGATCAAAATCTTGTGGTACAAAGAAACCGTTTTTTTCAAGCTTTTGCCTTAGTACTCTGCTAGTTTCTTTTGAAATAGGTTTATCATTAGATACAATATTTATGATACGTGTTTGGATGTTTGTCATGAACTTCACCTCATTTTAATATTTTACAAG
This sequence comes from Inediibacterium massiliense, assembly GCF_001282725.1. NCBI lineage: Bacteria > Bacillati > Bacillota > Clostridia > Peptostreptococcales > Thermotaleaceae > Inediibacterium > Inediibacterium massiliense. Next base: position 269,670 of record NZ_LN876587.1, read on the forward strand.
GTTCAATTTATTGTAACATATTTGAGTTATTTATAAAAGAATGGTAAGTCCTCATATATATGGATTATTAGTCAAAAGGCGTAAAAATAGTCTGAATTTTTCATCGAAATAACATATTAGATATAGAAAAGGGAAAAATTCTATTAAAGAAGAAAAAAGTATCAAATGAGTCAAAAATTTGACTCATAAAAAATCAGCATCTATAATAAAAAAGAATATTTTAAGATAGTAGGTGGATAATATGAACTCAAAAACAAATATATTAACCTTTTGTGTAGCAAAAGATTCTGTAGGACTTTCTTTAAAAGAAATATTATATAATGAAATGAAGTTATCAAGTAGATTAGTAAGGAAGCTAAAATCGAAAAAAAATATTCTTGTAAATGGAAATAAAATCCCGTTTCATGCTATTTTGAGGAAAGGAGATCTTGTACAAGTGATCATGGAGGAAGAAGCTAATCAATTTGAACCAGAGCCTATTTCTATAGAAGTAGTGTATGATGATGTAGATCTTTTGATTGTAAATAAACATCCAGGAATTGTAGTGCATCCTACAAAGGGTCATCCTACAGGAACAATGGCTAATGCCATTGTCTATTATATGCAAGAAAAAGGAGAGCACTTTAAAATTCGATTTATTAATCGATTAGATCGAGATACTTCAGGACTTATTATGATTGCTAAAAATCCATTTGTCCAACAAGAAATTTCTAAACAAATGCAAGAAAATAAGGTAGAGAAAATATATGTAGCTGTTGTAGCTGGAAAATTCAAAGAAAAAAAAGGAACAATTAATGCCCCCATAGGAAGAGTAGAGCCAGAAAACATAAAAAGGGAAGTATACGAAGGAGGACAAGAATCTATTACTCATTATGAAGTTATAGAAGAGTTTCAGGATGCATCTTTAGTAAAAATAAAACTAGAAACAGGAAGAACTCATCAAATTCGAGTACATATGTCTTATATAGGACATCCTCTTATTGGAGATGAATTGTATGGTATAGAAAATAAAGATTTCATTGGGAGACAAGCTCTTCATGCACAAAGTCTCGTGTTTTATCAACCGAGAACCAATCAAAAAATCTCGGTAAATTCTTCCATACCAGAAGATATGGAAAGTTTAATTAAAAAATTGACAAAATAAAAAGTTATTGTAAAAATATAGATAAATAAAGGATCTGTTTATGTGGAATAATATAAATGCATCTGAATATTAAGAATGGAGGATGTATAATGAGACTACAAAATATAGATAAATCTCCAGCAAAATTATCAAAGGTGAAAATTACCAATATATTAAATGAATATGGGAATACAGAGGTAGAAGCAACAGGAGATAAAGATAAAAGACCTAAAACAGATCCAGAATATGTTGATAGAAAGAATGTAAAAAATTTCATGTCATAAAAATTTTAGAAGGCACTCAATAAAGAGTGCCTTTTGTTTTGGTACAGTAGGTAAACTTGGTTATCTATAGATTAATTATTTTTTATATGATTATATTTTGAAAGTAATTGATCTAATACTTGACTTAAATGAATGACTTCCGTATCTAAAAGATTTCCTTTTTTTTGCTGTACTAATTGGTTTAATTTAGATCGAGTATGTTCAATTTCATTTTTTATATTCTTGATTTTATAATCATCTGTTTTCATTTTTCAACCTCCTTTGTAATATTTTAGATTTTACCTACTGTACTTCTAAAAATTCTAATTCGAAATAGGATGATAAATCAATTATTTTCAAATAAAGTAAATAAATTCAAATCATATAACAAGTAGAAAATAATGGTATAAAAATCAATATACCAGAGATTTCTCTGGTATATGATGGATTTTACATAAGCTGATTTTGTTTTAATTTGGATTCAATTTCAGATGGAGAAATTTTTTGATCATTGTAATCAACAGTTATATTATTAGCTAAAATATCTACTCGAACAGAATTGACTCCATCTAATTCTTTAATGGAATTTTGAATAGATTTGATTTTGGATTGTATATTTTTTATGTCTTCTGATAAAGAAAGATTAAATTTTTTAGCTTTCATTTTATCACCTCCATGGAATTATTATTTGTAAAAGAAATAAAAATATAGATTAGGATTTTTATAAAAAAAGGATATAAAAAGTAAAAAAATATAAATTTGGATACAATATGAATAAAAGAATCAAAGCAGAGGTGATGAAATGTTTAATGAATTTAGTGAATTTCAAAAAAGGAGAATGGATTTATTAGAACAATTAGTCAAAAAGAAATGGTTTGGAGAATTAAAAAGCAATGAGGAGCTTTCTAAATTAGAACAAGATCTCAAAGAAAAATATAAAATAAAAGAGGATTATGGATATGTAAAAGATCAAATCAGATTGGCTATGGGATTAGATCCAAGAGGAAATATGGAATTTTCAGACGAACTGGATATTATAAAGAATATTAAAGGGATAAAACCACCTGTTGTTACAAAGATGAATGACCCATGCTATAAAAAGTTTGAAGATATTTCTAAATATGATTCTTCCATTTATAAAAGGACAAAAGAGCCTGTAATTATTAATAATAAGTGTTTAAGTTGTGGAGAAGAAGTAAGTAGTCTTTCTTTTGAGTCTATAGCAGATAAAATCGAATTTATTCCATTAATAGATCTTTTAAAGGATTCAAATACAGAAGTGTATGCTACGGTTGCACCTTCTATAATAGGTCAGTTTGGAGACAATATAACTATGGGACAGATTAGGACAGCCCTTAAACTGATGGGCTTTAAGGATATGATAGAAGTAGCATTATTTGCAGATATGCTTACTATTAAAGAGGCTTATGAATTTAATCATTTGGTAAAAGGGAAAAATGATTTTTTTCTTACTAGTTGTTGCTGTCCTATTTGGGTAAGCTTAATAGAGAAGAATTATCCTAAATTGTTTGAAAAAATGTCACCATCTGTTTCTCCTATGATTCTTTCAGGGAGAATATTGAAAAAATTTTATAATAAGGCAAAAGTAGTTTTTATAGGACCTTGTATTGCCAAAAAATCTGAAGCAAAAGATAAAAGGTATGAAGGAGATATTGATTTTGTACTTACTTTTAGAGAATTAAAAAGCATATTTTCTGCATTAGATATTGATTTGAAAGAGCTTTATGCAGATGAAAAGGATCAAGCATCTTTTGCAGGAAGAGTATATGCAAGAACTGGTGGAGTAAGCTTTTCTGTAAAGAGTGTAGTAAATAGAATTGCTCCTAAAAGATTAATCAAATTTAGATCAAAGAAAATAGACGGAGTGAAGGAATGTAAAAAAATACTAGATGATTTGTCTATGGGGAAAAAAATAGAATCTAATTTTATAGAAGGAATGGGTTGTGAAGGAGGGTGTGTAGGAGGACCGAGAACGAATATAGATGTAAAAAGAGCAACTGAAATTGTAAATGAGTTTGGAGAAGATTCTTTGATTATGACTCCCTTTGATAATATGAATGTAATGAAGATTTTTGACCAATTAGGAATTAAAAATTTAAAACAAATTGTAGAAGAAAGTGAATTGACAAAAATATTTACAAGATAATGAAAAGAATAGAAAGGAGAATCCTTTCTATTCTTCTTCATTATCTATAAGGGCAGTAAGGATTGGGGCCAGAGCCTGGTCTTCTAGGTCTAGAAGGATTTGGATTATAAGGCATATAAGGATTATATGGATAATAACCAGGGTATGGCATAGGCATCATAGGATTGAATGGAGTGGTATCATAGTTTGGATTCTTAAAATCGTTATAAGGGTATCTTTGACACATAAAAGGGTCCTCCTTTCTTTTTGCACTATAAATTATGCACAATTTAAGGATGTGTGATCAAATCATTATATGATTTCCTATGGATTATAAAAAAAGAATTGGGAATCAACCCAATTCAATGTCGTTATTATTTATAATAAGGACAATATAATAATATGATTAGATGAGTTTGTTGTATGTCTAAAAATTAATGTACTTTTATATAGGGATAAGTAGTGCGAATAAAATAATTGAGATAATATCCAATATGTTGTGAGTGAATCAAACTATCATATACAGATTTGGGGACACCATGATGCCGATAGGTTTCACCAGAAACAAAAGTAATTTCTAATACTTCTTTTTCAGAATCATAGACTATAGACGAAACATTATTTGAATGTATTTGCAGTTTTGTCATTTTTTTCTCCCCTTTACAAAAATTTAATAAAACATTTTCTTTTTATTATACTAAAAAGAATATTAGAAATCTGTAGAATGTTGTTGAGAGATTAAAAAAAAATTCATTTTCATTTTTTATCAATGATTATATTTTATGAATATTGGAATAATACAATATAAAGTTTTTTGTAATAAATTAGTATATTGACAATGAAAAAAGGATGATATAACATATTCCAGACTAACTTTTTTTTGAAAAGAAGGTGGTGAAAAATGCTATACAATCAAAATGTTACACCTTTATTAGATGCATTAAAAGCATATCATGAAAGAAATGTAATTCCATTTGATGTACCAGGACATAAACATGGAAAAGGAATGGAAGAATTTGGACAATTTATTGGAAAGAAAGTATTACAACTAGATGTAAATTCTATGAAATGCCTTGATAATATTAGCAATCCAATTAGTGTAATCAAAGAGGCAGAACAATTAATGGCGGATGCGTACTATGCAGATCATGCATTTTTTATAGTAAATGGAACTACTTCTGCAGTCCAAGCCATGATTATGAGTGTATGTAAGCCTGGAGAAAAAATTATTTTACCAAGAAATGCTCATAAATCCGTTACAAATGGAATGATTTTAAGTGGAGCAGTTCCAGTATATATTCAACCTGAGACAAATGATCAATTAGGGATTGCTATGGGAGTGTCTTTAGAAAGTATAGAGATGGCTATTGCAAAAAATGTGGATGCAAAAGCTATACTCATTATTCATCCAACCTATTATGGAGCTACTTCAGATTTAAAAGGAATTGTAAAACTTGCGCATAAACATGGTATGGCAGTTTTAGTAGATGAAGCTCATGGTGCTCACTTTAGATTTCATGAGGATTTACCTAGTGAAGCTATGGAAGTAGGAGCAGATATGGCTGCTGTTAGTATGCACAAAACAGGAGGATCATTAACCCAGAGTTCTGCTTTATTACTAAAAGAAGGACTGATTGATAGAAATACAGTAAAGACTATTTTAAATCTTACTCAGACAACAAGTGCATCCTATATTTTAATGGCAAGTTTGGATGCAGCCAGAAAAATGCTAGCAACAAAAGGAAATGAAGTGATTTCTAAAATACTTAAAATTACTAGATGGGCAAGAGAAGAAATTAACCAAATACCAGGCTTTTATGCTTTTGGCAAAGAATTGATTGGTCAACCAGGAGTGATAAATTTTGACGAAACAAAATTAGGTATTTGTGTAGCTGGACTTGGAATTACTGGATTTGAGGCTTATGATTTATTAAGAGATGAGTATAATATTCAAGTGGAATTAGGAGATGTATTAAATATATTGGCAATTGTAAGTGTAGGAGATGATGAAAAATCACTAAAAGCTTTAGTTGAGGCTTTAAAAGATATAAGTATAAAGTATAAAGGTAGCCATATTGAATATACAAAAATTGCTCTTGAAAACCCTGAGGTGATCGTATCTCCAAGGGATGCTTTTTATGCAAGAAAAAGAATCATTCGATTAGAAGATTCAGAGGGAGAAATTAGTGGAGAATCGATTATGGCGTATCCTCCAGGAATTCCTATTGTTACACCAGGAGAAAGAATTAGTAAAGAGATGATTCAATATATTAAATTTTTGAAAAGCCAACATAGTATGCTTACAGATACTGAGGATCCATATGTAGAGCATATAAAGGTTTTGGGTTTATAGGGGCGTCTAATTCTAGACGCTATTTTTCTGATATATTTTCCTTTAAAGTCAGTAAAAATCAATATTTACAGAGATAAAACTCTTGACATTTGGGAAAAAAATAGTATATTGAATATAGTTAAACTTTAAAGTTAGTAAACTAAAAGTTTACTAATATTAAATATTTTAAAGAAATCATCTAATAAAAGTTTATAAAATAATAATTTCGAATGGAGTGCAAAAATGGATATTGGGAGTAAAATTAAGAGCCTTAGAATCCTAAATGGACTCACTCAAGAAGAACTGGCCATAAGAACAGATCTTACAAAAGGATTTATTTCTCAAATTGAAAGAGATTTAACTTCTCCGTCTATTGCCACACTTATGGATATTTTAGAGGCATTGGGAACAGATATTCGCAGATTTTTTAGTGAATCAAAAGAGCCGAAAGTTGTGTATAGAAAAGACGAAATTGTTTCTAGTGAAAATGAAAAGTTAGGAAATACCATAGATTGGTTAATTTCAAATGCACAAAAAAATAGTATGGAGCCTATTTTAATGACTTTAAAATATGGAGGGACTAGCAATATTGAAAAACCTCATCAAGGAGAAGAATTTGGATATGTTCTTTCAGGAAGTGTCTATGTTTGTTTGGGAGAGAATCAATATAAAGTAAATAAAGGAGAAAGTTTTTATTTTAAGTCGGATCAAGAACATTATTTAAAAAATAATTCCAAAAGAAATGCAGTGGTTCTTTGGATTTCTTCTCCACCATCATTTTAGCTTGTAAAAATATATGTATGAAGGATTGGAAAATACAAAAGATATTATAAAGATACATAAAGTTAAGGAGGAAATAATATGGAATTGTGGTATACAGAAGAACATACAGAAAATGTAAGATTATCTATGAAAGTAAAACAACATCTTTATTCTAAGACAAGTCCTTTTCAACAAATAGATGTTTTAGATACTTATGATTTTGGAAGAGTACTTACAATAGATGGATTGGTTATGGTAACACAAAAGGACGAGTTTATTTATCATGATATGATTGTTCATGTTCCTATGGCAACAAATCCTAATATAAAAAGTGTATTAGTAATAGGAGCAGGAGATGGAGGAACAGTCAGAGAGCTTACAAGATATAAAAATATAGAAAAAATCCATATGGTAGAAATTGATGAAGTGGTAGTAGAAGCTTCAAGAGAGTTTTTAGATTTTACAGCAAACAAATTAGATGATAAAAGAGTAGAGTTATACTTTGAAGATGGGATCAAATTTGTGGAAGGAAAAGAAAATGAATATGATTTAATTATTGTAGATTCAACAGATCCTATTGGACCTGGAGAAGGGTTATTTACTACAGAATTTTATAAAAATTGTTATAAAGCATTAACAGAAGAAGGAATTTTAGTAAATCAAAATGAAAGCCCTTATTATGAAGAAGATGCAAAAGAAATGATAAGAGCAAGTAAAAAAATTAAAAACATTTTCCCTATTGCAGAAGTTTATCAAGCTCATATTCCAACTTATCCTTCTGGACATTGGCTGTTTGGATTTGCATCTAAAAAGCTTCATCCAGTAAAGGATTTAGATTCTAAAAAGTGGAATGATTTAGGGTTAAAAACAAAATATTATAATACAGATCTTCATGTAGGTTCCTTTGCACTACCAAATTATGTAAAGGAGATGATAGAAGCTGAAACCATCTAAAAATGTACAAACCTTTTTAGGGTTTGATAATGAATATGAAACTTCTGAAATTGTAGTTTTTGGAAGTCCTTTTGATGGAACCACTTCTTTTCGTCCAGGAACTAGATTTGCACCAGCTATTATGAGAAATGAATCTTATGGACTAGAGACATATAGTCCTTATTTAGATAAAGACTTAGAAGATGTAGCTATATTTGATGCAGGAGATTTAGATTTTCCATTTGGAAATCCTAAAAAAGTATTAGATATGATCCATTCTTTTACGAAAGATATTGTAGAGGATGGAAAAATCCCTGTTATGATTGGAGGAGAGCATTTGGTGACTCTTCCAGCTGTAGAAGCTGTATATGAAAAATATAAAGATTTATATATTTTACATTTTGATGCGCATACAGATTTAAGAGAAGATTATATGGGAGAGAAATTTTCTCACGCAACAGTAATCAAAAGAATATGGGATTTTTTAGGTGACGGTAAGATTTATCAATTTGGAATTCGTTCAGGAGAAAAAAAAGAGTTTGAATGGTCAAAAGAGCATACAAAGCTTACGAAGTTTAATTGTGAAGGGTTACAAGAAGCAGTAAAAAAAATTGGACAAGCTCCTGTATATATAACCATTGATTTAGATATTTTAGATCCGTCTATTTTTCCTGGTACAGGTACAATTGAACCAGGAGGAATATCTTTTAAGGAAATGATGGAGGTAATCAAGACCATTATGCCATTAAATATTGTAGGGGCAGATGTGGTTGAGCTTTCTCCTCATTATGATAATAGTGGAGTATCTACAGCTGTTGCTTGCAAAATCATAAGGGAATTGGTGCTAGCTATTTCAAAAAAATAAATAGATTCATATTGACATAAAGATAAAATATATGTTAATCTAAAACGAAAAGTGAATATCTCCTTTAAATGAGTCCTGTGAGGCTAAAAAGGATGTTTGAAAATATAACTTAGTATTGTTATATATTTTTTTAAAAAAGACCTTTTGCCTCTAGCAAAAGGTCTTTCATATTAAGTAAAAAGTTATATATTGGATAAAACTATAGATAAAGAAACAGGGGAGGGATTGGATGAAGATTTTGATAAAAGAGGGATGGATTGTTGATCCATCTCAAAATATAAATGAAGTATTAGATATTCTTATTGAAAATGGAAAAATAAAAAGAATAGATAAAAATATTTGTGAAGATGACTGTAAGGTTATGAATGGAAAAGGAAAATATGTAGTACCAGGACTTATTGATATGCATGTGCATTTTAGAGAACCAGGTTTTGAAGAAAAAGAGGAAATTTATACAGGGGCACATGCAGCAGTAGCAGGTGGATTTAGCAGTGTAGTATGTATGCCTAATACAAATCCTGTTATCGATAATTTGCAAACCATAGAATATATTTATCAAAAGGCAAAAAATGCACCTTGCAATGTTTATATGATGGGAAGTATTACAAAAAAATTAGAAGGAAAAGAAATGAGTCCTTATAAAGAATTATTAGAAAAAGGAATTGTAGGAATTACAGATGATGGAAAGACTGTAATGGACACAAAAGTCATGTATGAAGCTCTTAAAGTAGCAAAAGATCTTGATTTATTAGTCAGTACTCATTGTGAAGATGTCAATTTAATATATGATCGATCTATTCATAGAGGAGAGATATCTAAAAAGCTTAATTTAAAAGGCATACCAAAGGTAGCAGAAGAAAGCATTATTGTAAGAGATATTTTTCTTTCTGAAAAAACAGGAGCAAAAGTGCACATTCAACACCTTTCTACAAAAGATGGAGTGAAGATTGTAAGAGATGCAAAAAAAAGAGGAGTAAGAGTAACCTGTGAAGTAACACCCCATCACTTTTCTCTGACAGATGAAGCGATTTTAAGTCAAGGAACAAATGCAAAAATGAGTCCTCCTTTAAGAACAAAAGAAGATGTAGAAGAAATTTTAAGAGGACTTAAGGATGGAACAATAGATGTGATTGCAACAGATCATGCTCCACATACAAAAGCTGATAAAGAAAAAAACATCATAGAATCAGCTAATGGAATTGTAGGATTAGAGACTTCATTAGGGATTGCCCTCACAGAATTGATACACAAGAAAAAGATGGATTTAATGAATCTTATTGAAAAGATGAGTACGATTCCAGCTCAACTCTTAAATATCGAAAAAGGCACTTTAAAAGTTGGTATGGATGCAGATATTACCATGATTGATTTGAATAAAGAATGGATTGTAGATAAAAATAAGTTTTTTTCAAAAGGAAGAAATACCCCATTTCATGGACAGAAATTAAAGGGTAAGGCAGTTATGACAATGGTTGGTGGAGAAATAAAATACCTAGACTAAAGAGGAGAGAATGATCATGAAAGATCCAAATTTATCTATAAAAATAGGAAATATTTTGTTGAAAAATCCAATCATGCCTGCTTCAGGGACTTTTGGTAAAGAATCTTGTGAGCTTTGTGATGTAGAAAAAATTGGGCTGATTGTACCAAAGAGTGTAACTCTTCATCCCAGAGAAGGAAATAAACTCCCAAGAGTAGTAGAAACAGCTTCAGGAATGTTAAATGCAGTAGGAATACAAAATAAAGGGATTGATGACTTTATAGAAAATATCCTTCCTTTTTATGAAAAGTATAATGTGCCTATTATGGTTAGTATATCTGGTTATAGTGTAGAAGAATTTAAAGTGATGATAGAAAAATTAAATCAAACGAATGTTCCGATGATCGAACTTAATATTTCTTGTCCTAATTTAAAAGAGGGTGGAAAAGCATTTGGAATGAGTGCAGATGATACTTATGAGATTGTACAAAAAGTTAGGGAAAATACACAAAAGGTCATTGTTCCAAAGCTGACTCCAAATGTGGAGGACATTACAATTATTGCAAAAGCTGCACAAGAAGCAGGGGCAGATGCTGTAGCTCTTACAAATACTTATATTGGAATGGCTATTGATATTCATACCAAAAGGCCAAAGCTTGGTAATATCATAGGGGGTCTTTCAGGTCCTGCTATTAAGCCTATTTCTCTTAGAATGGTTTGGCAGACAGCACAAAAGATAGATATTCCTATTATTGGAATAGGTGGAATTTCAAATTATGAAGATGCATTAGAATATATTATAGCAGGAGCTAGTGCTGTGCAAGTGGGAACTTATAATTTTGTAAATCCTAATATAATGGTTGAAATTGTAGAAGGAATCAAAAGTTACATGATTAAAAATAATATAGAGGATCTAAAAGATTTGATCGGAAGCATAAAAATATAAAGACCCTAAATAAGGGTCTTTATATTTGAGCTTGTAGACAGCGTGCCCAGCGAAGCTGTAATTTACTTGCTGATGAAAGTTCAGTCTAGGTAATTGCCAAGAAGCCTAGTAGCTATAAGACCAGTGCTATCAGAGATGGTAATACTGAAGCGTCTTGAAAATGTGCTCTAGTAGTGCTAGCAAAGATGCAGACCGTAACATAAAGTGAATCCTGCAGCACTGTTATCTCAACCCGTTAGGGAGAAAAGAGGAAGACGAGTCTCTTGTCTTAAGATGAAGTCCATGGAATGTGTGAAGAACTTGGATTACAGCACAGAAGAATCCTCTGGTGTATGGGGAGCGGTATGTATCGAAAGTAAATTATGGAACTGGGGAGACCCTACTTTACACAGCGATAGCTGTAAAGCAGATGCATATAAGCCGATAGGTGAAATTACATTCTAGTAGGGAGGGAGTCGGAGGGGAACATAGTACCAAATATGGAATGGACAACAAAACCATTCTTAGGAAAGGTTCCCTACTTTGTTCACGTTTTCTGAGGAGGTAAGAGTGAGTGAATGTCCAAAAGACTAACGACACCATAGATAAAGTTCGACAACTTCAAAGGAAACTATACCAATCAGCCAAGAGTAATAAAAGCAGAAGGTTTCATGCTTTATACGATAAGATATATAGAAAAGATGTACTTGAGAAGGCATGGAAACAAGTCAAAACTAATAAAGGAAGTGCAGGAGTAGATGAACAAACTATAGCAGACATTGAAGATATTGGGGTAGAAAAGATATTAGAGGAAATACAAATTCAAATATCAAAAGGAACATATAATCCACCACCAGTATTAAGAAAAGAAATTCCGAAGGATAATGGAAAGGTAAGACCTCTAGGAATTCCCACAGTAAAAGATAGAATAATACAAACAGCAACAAAGATAGTGATAGAACCTGTTTTTGAAGCTAATTTCAAGGAATGTTCTTATGGATTTAGACCTAAGAAAAATCAGCATCAAGCACTTGATAAAATAAGGCGAGCTTGTAATAACAAAGGAATGTGGGTGTTAGATGCAGATATATCAGGATACTTTGATAATATAAATCATATGAAATTATTACTGCTAGTTGAAAGACGAATAAGTGATAGGAGAGTAATTAAGCTTATACGAAAATGGCTAGAAGCAGGAGTAATGAAGGATGGGATAGTTGTTCAAAGTGAACTGGGAAGTCCTCAAGGAGGTGTGATATCTCCATTACTAGCAAATATTTACTTAGATTACCTAGATACGGTATGGGAGAAACATTACAAGCATTTAGGTAAACTAATTAGATTTTGTGATGACTTTGTAGTTGTTTGCAAGAACTATAAAGATGTAAAACATACACATAAAGCTATAAGCCTTATAATGCAAAGATTAGAATTGAATCTAAATAAAAGCAAGACGAAAATTATATCTTTATGGGAAGGAAAAGAAGGTTTTGATTTTCTAGGGTTTCATAATCGTAAGGTTAAGACAAAGACTATAGATGGTAGAATCTACTATACACTTATCCAGTGGATTAGTAATCAATCAATAAAGAAAATATATGACAAAGTTAAGAAGACTCTAGATAGGAAAACCCTATATGTCTCTAGTAAAGAAATGGTTAAGACATTAAATCGAAAGATTATAGGATGGCGAAACTATTATGGATTGTCACCATTCAATAAACTGGTGAAGATTGATAAATATATAAGAAAGCGGCTAGTCATTTGGTTTAACAACAAAAGACAGGCACGAAAGAGAAAAGAATTTTATGAAATAGTAAGTCGATTTAATGATATGGGCCTAAAATATGTTGCTTAAAAACTCGTAATGCAGATGGAAGAAGAACATCGGAAAGCCGTATGAGGGAAAACCTCACGTACGGTTTGATGAGGAGATGGTGGAAGAGATTAAATCAAATCCACCATTTTACTCTACAAGTCGTAAAAAACGTCACAGAATTTTCAAATTTGGAAAATATATAAAAATGCTCGAAAATAGCATTACAAACTCGCTATGCTTAAACAGTGTAATGCTAATCATTTTCTCACTTATTCTATATTTTCACAAATTCTTAATAATTGTTCCTAATTTTTATGACTTTGCTATAATGTAGTTTATATTCGATCTTAAAGAGTTAAAATAAAAATACACATAGGAATGATTTAAGTGTATTGTATACCCATATAATTTTATTTGATGATACAATATAGCTTGTAATTACAAAAACCAAATAAAAGAGAGGGTTATACTTATGATGTTTATAGAATTAACTGTAACAGTTATGTTGAAGAAAGATATATTTTTTGTAGAGAGTGGATACATAATTGGAAAAAATATAAATAAAGCTATGTTGTTGGATAAAGATTTAAAAATATTACATCCTAGAAGGGAATATAAGTATTATATTTTTAATAGTTTTTATCCTCTGGAGAAAAATAAAACTTATATAAAGGGAAGAGTATATGTATTTAAAATTAGAGGCCTAGATTGTGAATATATGGAAAAATTTAAAAGATGTTTACAAAAATTAGAAAGCTATGATTTTGAAGTTATTTCCGTTGCGACAAGTGAAGTAAAACAAAAGCATATTAATAAACTATATAGCATAACTCCTATCATTATCACTAAAGATAATAAACCATGGTTACAAGGAGACGATGTAGAGGAGTTTAAAAAACGTTTAGAAGCAAACTTGGAGAAAAAGTATAAAAATTTTTTTGGGGAAGATATAGACATTCAAGATAAATTTATAAAGAGTTTAGAGTTTAAAAATAAACTGCCAATATATTTTAAATACAAAGGCATAAAGCTTCTTGGCAATAAGATAAATGTAGAGATTAAAGACAATGATACAGCACAGAAGATTGCTTTTATGGCTATGGCTATTGGAATGGGAGAAAAAAATTCTTCTATTGGAGCAGGTTATTGCAATGCAAACTAAATTTTTAGAATATGAATAAAATAGCAAGATGTACAAATGTGTATATCTTGCTATTTTGTATAGGTAGAAACTAAAGGACTTGTTAAAATAAATTTTTTTGAAGTATAAATTTTACCAGGCAATTATGCATTGCTTTGATAAAAATATGAGTGTTTGCAATAGATTGCATAGATTTTTAAAGATGAAAATTATATAGTGAAAATTAGCTGGTAGATTTTTTGTGAAGTGTTGAAAAATAGATATTTATAGTGTACACTAATATTTGAGAATAGCTATTTTACTAGTATTGAACCTAAACATGAGATGTATTGAAACTGAGTTCCATGTGTTCTTCTTTGCCAGATATATCTAATTGAACCTAAACATGAGATGTATTGAAACAATCTTCTCCTTTAAGTTCAAAATAATGTTTATCATTGAACCTAAACATGAGATGTATTGAAACACTATTGTAAATTTAACAGCACCAGTTGGAAAGGCTATTGAACCTAAACATGAGATGTATTGAAACTTTTTTAGAACTATGATAAAGAAAGAGTACCTTAGATTGAACCTAAACATGAGATGTATTGAAACATATGAGATTGTTCTGCTTTGATATTTCTCTACAAATTGAACCTAAACATGAGATGTATTGAAACGAAGATGCTTTTAAAAGACTTACAGAAGGGCAATTAATTGAACCTAAACATGAGATGTATTGAAACAAATATTTTAAAGTTCGGTGTAGATGGCTTTTCAAATTGAACCTAAACATGAGATGTATTGAAACTCGAAATCCAATTTCATCACCACTGTAATTTTCATATTGAACCTAAACATGAGATGTATTGAAACTTTAGTGTAATGAAACGAATTGCAAGATCATTAGATATTGAACCTAAACATGAGATGTATTGAAACATATATAGGTATATAACTTCGTGAAAATATTCATATTGAACCTAAACATGAGATGTATTGAAACAGCCGTTGAAAAGGCTGTTAATAATAGATTTAAAGAATTGAACCTAAACATGAGATGTATTGAAACTGGCAAATCATATGGGTACAAAATAGTTACTGAAATATTGAACCTAAACATGAGATGTATTGAAACTTTATATCGCTCCTTTCTATTTGGGGATAAGAGAAGATTGAACCTAAACATGAGATGTATTGAAACTAAAATTTTACCTCTCTGTTAATACTTATATGAGCAAATTGAACCTAAACATGAGATGTATTGAAACTTTCGATCGTCTAATCTAAATGGTTGTACCGCTGTAATTGAACCTAAACATGAGATGTATTGAAACGCAGGGTGATATATGGATTCTAGGAAGGCATAGAATTGAACCTAAACATGAGATGTATTGAAACTGAATAATTAGTTTCATACTGTCTATATCTGATTCTATTGAACCTAAACATGAGATGTATTGAAACATTCTGTGGAAGTAAATTCTAATGTAGATAGAGAATTGAACCTAAACATGAGATGTATTGAAACTCCATTCTTCTACTGCTTTTTCCTCTACCTTATTCATTGAACCTAAACATGAGATGTATTGAAACAAGTCATTTTCATATCGAACTGTATCATAAGCCATCATTGAACCTGAACATGAGATGTATTCAAACAGAACTTTAGCAACCTTATCTACAGAGCTATCAAATTAGTCTAAGCATGAGAGGCAGAAACAAAAGAATTAAAGGGATAAATACACTGATTTTGCTTGATTCTTAAATCAAGATAAATGTTTCAATAAAATATATTGAAATATTTGTTAATCACAGACAATCATTTAATTTAAGTATATTTTGTATTGAAAAAATATTAACTTATAGTAAATGATATGAATGTGATTTTTTTGTTTGTTAAAATATAAATTTTACTTAATATGAAGAAAAATGTAAAATTAAGTTTTAATTTGATAACAAAGTATACTATAATAAATTTATCCAGTATAAACAAAAATTGTAATAAATAAAAGGAAGTGGATTGCAAATGAGTAAGGATCATTCAACATATATCTTTATAGATGTATCTAAAAAACAATCATTTATATATAAAAATAACAGGTTAAAAGATAATGTTTATAATTCGGTAATTATAAAAGCTATAACAGAAACCCTAGAGGAAGATTTAAACGAAGAGAATATGACAAATGATATGAAGATTTTATATAAAAAATTAAAAAAAGAAATGATATTTTTGAAATATGAACTAGATAAATTAAAAGAAGAAGGAAAAATAATAGAGACGATGTATTCCGGTGGGGGAAATAGTATTATCAAATTTGAAGACAAAAAAACTGCTATACAATTTATTGAAAATTATTCTTTAAAGATTTATGAAAAATTTCCACAATTAGAACTTTATATAAGCTATGTAGAGGGTAGTGAATTTGATATGGATGAAGAAAAAATTCATAAAGAATTACATAAAAGAGCAGATAAGCTTAAAGATGCTAGAAGGGGACAAATAAAAAGGTTGACTTACGGTGTTGAGCAAATAGATGAATTAGGTTATCCAAAACAAAATTTAAGTGAGAAAAAATGTTTTAAAGAAGCTAAAAATTTTTTGCAATCAAAACTTAAAAAGGATTTAAATGAAAAAAATATAGAATTTACATATGAGCTTGAAAGTTATAAAAAAATTAATAAAGCATTAAAAGATGATAGTATAGTTAAAAATCATATGGGAGTAATAGCTATTGATGGCAACAAAATGGGAGAATTAGTAAATGCAATAAAAACGATGGATAAAGAAAAGTCATATTATTATTATTTAAAACAAATGAGTAAAGAAATAAGTAAGGTTTATTATGAATCTGTAAAAAATGCACTATTGACTGTTGCTAAAAAAAGAAATGGGATTATGATAACTCCAATTGTGTTAGCAGGAGATGATATTTGTTTAATCACACAAGGAACTATAGCAATTGAATTAGCAGCAGAAATGATTAATCAATTACATATTCTATCAGATACATCTAAATTGGATAAAAAAAGTATATTAAAAAAATTGATGGAAAATAAAAATATAAAAAATTTAACGGCAGCTGCAGGTGTTTGTATAGTAAAACCAGGATATCCATTTTTCGAAAGTATAAAAATAGCAGAATCAAGACAAAGTTTTGGAAAAACAAGTATGCATAAAATAAAGACAATAGAAACCGATCAAGACAATAAGAGAGATAGTCCTAAAGTAGCTAATGTATCTATGATTGATTGGGAAATAGTGAAAGGCTCTGATAAAGAAGAAATTGATTACCTTGAATATATATCAGAAGGATCAAAAATTAAAACGTATCATATTAAACCACTTTGGATAACTACACCAAGATATAAAGGAAATAAGTTTTATCAAGAAGGGACATTTTTATATGAAGGATTTAAAAATATTGTAGAAAAAATTCAAGGAATGAAGAAAAAAGGAGAAATAAGTTCATCAGAGTTACAAAAGATAAAAAATGCCATGTATTCTGGAGAGAAACAATATGAATTAGTTTTTGATATGCAAAAAACAACAGGTATAAACAACTTAGAAACAATGATAAATCAAGAATTGAATCAAGAAAATTCATCTGTTGAAAAAAGATATTGTATATTTAATAAACCATGTCAAGAAGATGAGGAAAAAAATGAGAGTATTTATATATTGAATGATATAATAGATGTTTTAGATTTTATGGAACCTGTAAAAATGGGAGGGGCAGAATGAATAAGAAACTAAAGATTATTTTAAAATCTGAAGCGATATTTAATAGTGGAGAAGCTGAAAGTAATATGGTTCATATGAAAGCACTTACTGATGAATTTGGATTTGTTTATTTTCATAGCAAAACACTAAAAGGACAATTAAAAGATCATGCTTTTTGGTTGTATGAATTGTATAAATATGCTGAAAAAAAAGATAAGAGAATTGAAAAATCCAAACATTGGTTTAAATGTATAGTGAAATTATTTGGAATTACAGAAGCTGAATTGAAATATAGAAATTTAGAAGAAGAAAGTAAACTTTACAAATATGTAGAAGGTTCTTTGAAGATTAGCAATTTGGAGTTGGAAAAGCCCGTTAGAGAGTATTTTATAAATTTATTTAAAGAAGATAAACAAAGCAGTTACTATAGATTGACACAAAATGATTTGATACAAGCTCAAACACAAATAAGAACTAGTATAAGATTGAAAGATGGAGTTGCAGAACAAGGAGGATTAGTGACATATCATACCGTAAAAGAAGGATTAGTATTTTATTCTGAATTGAATTTACTAGAGAATAAGTCAGATGTAAAAAATGATTTGAAGAAAGTAGAGCCTAGCAATGAAGAATGTTGGGAAGTACTTGAAAAAATTGTAAAAACATTTCATAGAATAGGGGCGAATACACATAGAGGAAGAGGTGAAATAGAAGCAGTTTTAGAAAATTAGGTGATTACCTTCAATTGAGCATCTGGTGAAATAGTAGGAGGGAAATTTTAATATGGCTTTTTATATTATAGATGTTGAAAATCTAGAGCCACTAAAAATAGGGGCATCAGGAAGTAAAGCAAATCAAACAGAGGCTACACTTGAGCATATACCAGGATCTACATTACGAGGAGCAATTGTGAGTAGAATTTTTAATAAGTATCCTAATTTGACAGAAATTGAACAAATAGAGATCTTAACTAAAATTAAGTTTTATAATTTGTATCCAATAGATAAGGAACAGCAAATATATGTTCCTACTCCAAAAAATTTAAGAGTAGATAAACATATATGGAGAAGTCAAAAAAATAAATTTGAGCAATATAAGAAATTTAAAGATATAGAAAATAAGATTAGTTGTCAAATTGATAATCTTATCGAATCGAAAAATGATAGTTTGGAATATGAGAAAGAACATAGCACAACAAAACAACCTGCTAAAAATAATATAAGTTATAATTTTGTAATGATAGGAGAGTCACTAAAAGGAATCAATATAAAGAAAACTTATAAATTACACCATGATACAAGAAAAAACAGAAACAATAATACAGAAGAAAAAGATAACTTGTTTCGGTATGAATCTATTGACAAAGGACAAATGTTTAGAGGTTTTATAAAAATTGAAGAAAATAGTTCGTGTTTAGATCAAAAAATAGAAGCTTGCTTTGGATACAGTGAAAATATTTATTTGGGAGGAGCTAAAACAACAGGGTATGGGCATTGTAAGTTTAAAATACAAAAGATAGATGCTACAAGCCCTTCACAATTTATTTTTAAAAATAATCAAAGAGAACTTGATGATTCTCGGTTAGTTGTTTTAGCTTTGTCAGATTGTCTTTTTAGGGATGAATATGGACAACCAATATCAGAAATTCCCAAAGAAGAGATAGAAAGATATTTTTCAAATGCAAAACTTGAAGAGGTGTATTTAGATATAGGACAAACAGAAGGTTACAATTCTAAATGGAGAGCTAGAAATCCAAAGGAAGCAACTATTAGGGCGGGTTCTGTATGGGTATATAATATTGACGCTGAGGAAAAAGAAAAATTTAAAAATAAAATTATTCAATTTGAAAGTATATTACATGGAGATAAAACTCAAGAAGGATATGGATGGTTGGCTGTAAATCTGAAATATCCTAATGAATTTGTATTTAATGAAATGGAAATATTAAACTCAATTTCAAAAAAAACGAAGCAGATTGATTTATCAGAGGCTAGAAAGATAATAGAAGAGTATCCCTCTATTAAAATTATATTGGATGGCTTAGGTGATAATAGAAAAAAGTGGCTTCAAGGCATAATTAAGTATAGTATTGATAACAAAGAATCTTCAACTGAAAAAGATAACCAAAACAAGAAATTGTTTATAGAAGATAAAAGTAAATTAACTCAAAGTAGAAGAAGAAAGATGATGGAAATTCTAAAGGAAACAGAAGATAAGATTATGGGAATTTTCAATGAAACAAAAGATAAGTTGATAAAAGAAAATTTTAAAATAGAAAGTACTGAAGAAACAAAAAAATATATAGATATTAGAAGTTATATTGATAATAATGAAATATTTAGTTTTAAAGAAAAAAATTTCAAAAAGTGCTTAGAGTATATTCAAAAAGAAATTACTGTTGAATCTGAAGAGGAAAAAGTGGGTGAATACATAGAAATTGATCAATACATAGAAAATCAGTTAAACAGTATTAAAGGAATACATTTCTATTTTAAATACCTAGAAAACAATCGATTAGCAAAAAGTTTATTTTTAAATGAATTATTATATGAATATTTTTATATGACCAATAGATTAAATGATGGGAGGGAATAAAAAGTGAATAATAAAATAGTGACATATACTTTTCATCTTATTAGTGAAACAGCCCTCCGAATTGGTGATGGTCAAGATCAAAAGGGGATAGTTAAAAATGCAAAAAATGAACCTATAATATTGGGAACAACTATTGGAGGTATAATCAGAAGCTTTTTAGAAAAAACAACTGCAGAAATTAAAACGATACATGAGTTTATGGGTGGAGAATCAGAAGAGAAAGAAAAAAGAGAATTCATAAAAAGTAGTGTTTATATTAGTGATGCTAAAATATTAATCGAATATAAATATGAAGTTAAGGAAGGAACTAAAATTTCTAGTGAATATGGTTCGGCTGAAAAAAATAATAAATATAGTCTGGAGTATTTACCCTTAGGAACAAAAGTGAAGTTTAATATAGAAAAGTATATAACTGATATTGAGGATGAAAAAATTTTCAACAAAATTATATATACTATTGCACACGGATTTGAAAATAAAAATATTCGTCTAGGAGGACATAAAAATAATGACTTTGGACGTATGAAATTAGAATGTTTAGAAAAGAAAACATGTGATTTATCTACTATAGAAGCTATTGAAGATTATATTGCTAACAAAACCATTAAAAGTGAATATATCAAAGTAGAAACATTGGATGAAGATAAAAAAATAGATACATACATAGTAAAAGATAAATTTAATAAAATCACATTTGAAATGAATGGAAAATTTGATTATGGTGTGTATCAAAACTATAAACTAGATAATGGAGTAACAGGAATAAAAAACAACTCTATACCGGCATCAAGTATAAAAGGGATATTAAGAAGTGAAGTAGAAAAAATGATTAGAACGATTAGAGAATCAATGAATAAAGCTTACATTCAAAACAAAATAGAACAAATATTTGGTGGGAACAATTTTTTGGGAAAAATTTGTTGTACAGATGTAAGTATATCTGATCAAGATAATAAAAACATATCACAAGTATTACATATTGATAAAGAGTTTTCAAAAATTGAAGAAGATCCTAGTTATGTAAAGATTGATAGATTCACAGGGGGAACATTTAATCAAGCTTTGTTAAAACAAAGAGAAAATAGAGGGATAGCCAAAATACAAATATCTATGCAAAAAGAATATGTGGTTAAAAATGATTTGGGAGAAGAAGAAATTGTTGATTATACAAATTATATATTTCCTGTTTTTTATACGCTGGATCGAATCAAGAAAGGGGAGGTTCCATTAGGAGGAAGAACTTCTATTGGCTTAGGAACATTTACTGCGAATGAAATAAAAGTATCTATGGGAGATCATGAAGATTTAGATATAAAAAAGGACTTAGAAGATTACTTTGAAAAATTTGTTAGGTGGTGTAAAAAATGATTACAAGAATAAAAAATGATCACAACATGGAAACATTTAATTTCATAGCCCATAGATTAGATCAAGTAATTGTAGGCAAGATTGATAAAAATGTATCAGAAGGGGAAGAAATAAGAAACCAACTTAAAGAAGAATGGTTACTGGAACTACATATATTTAATGAAAAAAAAGAGGTTTTTTATAGAAGGATAAATGGAGGACTAAAACCTTATAAAGTATTAGAGCATGAAAAAATTCTCCAAGAACAAGATACTAGAAATAAAGTAGTAAAAATAATTGACAGAAATTATATACTAGAAAAACAATTTCAAAGAGAGAAACAATACAATATGTTGAGCATAAGAGAGTATATTAAATTAGATCAAGACTCACATTTGCCATATGTAGATAAAACAGTTTTACTAGATTTGATATATGATGAAAATGTCAAGGGAGGATTAAAATAAAATGGCAGAAAAAAACAAAGAATTGAAAGAAGTATCATTGCCGTATGATTTTATTCCATTCCCTGAAAAACAAAATTGGCATTATGTTTATGAAGAAAATACATTACCAAAACATAATCAAATAGTAGGTCTAAGTGGGAGAATTGATTATAGTCTAGATCCACAAACAGATATTTCATTGGAGTTTAGAAAAGCAATGGATTATAAAGATGAAAGGTGTAAGCATTATCAAGTTAGTGGAAGTTCAATGAAGGGAAAAGTAAGGAGCAATTTGGAAGTATTAAGCATGGGTTATCCTTGTATGATTGAAAGACGAAATATGACATATAGAAATATCTTTGATTCACAATATACAAATAAGGTGAATAAAGAAGGAAATATTGAAAAAATTATTCATACAGGGTTTTTGAAAAAAATTAATGGAGATTATTATATTCAGCCTGCAACTAAAATTGGAGATAGATGGTTTAAAACAATTAAAGAAGATGAAATTATAGGATACATATCACAACAAAAGTTTAAACCAATTTTTTTATGGGATAATGATAGTAAAAAAGAGTTTAAAAAATTAAGAGAAAAAATAAATAAATATACAGAAAAAATTATTACAATAAAAAAAGAGTTTAAAAAAGGTAATAAAAGTAATAAAGATAAAGAAAGATTTGAAGAAATAGTAAAAGGAATGGATGGGATTTTTAAAAAAGATTTTGATTTTATGGAAAAATTCAAGAAAGATAAAAAAGTATTGGACATAGAGCAAGAAGCAAATAATATAAAAAAAGAATTAAGTAGAAAATTAAAAGAAATACCTACTCAAAAATTAGATCTCCAAGAATTTTTTAGGCTGTATGAGAAGAGAATGGCTCTAAAAGCTACCTTATATTTAAGATATGCAGAAATGAAAATGAATTGTGAATTTCATCCATATCAAAAAAATATATTTTATCAATTAAATGAAAATAATGGATTAAAGGCAATAAAAACTGAAATAGGGTCTAATGAAAAAAATGGATTTTTAAAAGGTTATCTATATAATTCAACAAATGCCAGTTCGAAAAGATCACATTATATTATTGGAGAGGTAGATCATTCTTTTGAATTTATGGGAAATGGAGAAACTAAGAGTTTTTTGAAAATAGACGAATCTATTATAGTAGGTTATAAAGGAATCATGAAAAATTTCAGAGTATCTTCAAAATATCAAAAGAAACTCAAAGCATTTTATGATATATTTGATGAAGAAAATTATAGAAAATTACAAAAAGAATATAAAGAAGGTATTATTGTTTTTTATAGAACGGATGGAGAAAATAAAGTAACAGATATAGGAAGAACTCCTCATATGAGAGTGAGTTATAATAATCAAATAGAAAATTTAATAAAAAATGCAGAAAATAAAAAAGATGAGTATATTGATTATGCTAGAGCATTATTTGGATATGTAAATAATGATTTTAAATATGAGTTAGATGATGAAAAAGTCAAATCTATGTCTAATTATAAATCAAGATTAAGATTTTCACATATGGATATTGAAGCCAAAAGTGATCCAGAACTAATAAAAAATTTTATTTTAATGACACCGTCTCCTACTGCTTGTGCAATGTATATTGAGCAAAAGAAAAAATATAAAATAGTTACATATGAAGATGAAGATGTTAAATTAAATGGTTATAAATACTACAAACTTCTAGATGAACCTATAAAACCAAAACAAGATAATAATAAAGAGAGTTATCAATGTGATAAATTGATTATGAAGAAAGACAATATAAAAAAAATAACTGGAAGTATTTATTTTAAAAATATCAGTAAAGTTGAATTAGGTCTATTGTTAAGTAGTTTGGATGCCAATCTTATTAAAGATAAAGTAGGATTAAAAGATTGTGAACAATTATTTGATAGTATTGGTGGAGCAAAGCCTTATGGTTATGGACGGGTAAAAGTAAATATAGAAAAAGTAATAATAGATTACGATTTAGATTCCAATGTAAAACCTTCAAATATAGAGTTTTGGTTAGGAAAAAAAGAATATACAAAAGAAAATATTCAAGAATGTATAGATCTATATTATGAAAAAAGTATCGTTGAAGATAAAGTGTTAGAAGCTTATGTTCGTAGTAAAGAAATAAAGGAAGAACCTGAAATTAATTGGGATAACTTACAAAAACAGAGGGGTAAATCTGTAGGGTATGATAAAAAATGGAAAATTGAAATTAAAAAATCTAAAAAATGTGAAGAAAAGTTAAATCTAGAAAGACTAATGAAGAAATATGGAAGAAAATAAAAATCAAATTCTAAAAAATAAGGGGATAAAATATTGATGAGTGAAACTGCGAAAGATGAAAAAGAAAAGCTAAAAGAAATAGTGAAAGCTAAGATTAAGGATAATTATAAAAATATGGAAAGAGTTATTTGTGGAGAGCTAGAAATGGCTTCAAAACATCCAGGAATAACAGGACACTGTAGAGAAGAATATTGGATAGGGTTTTTTAGAAAAATAATTCCACAAAAATTCACATTAGAAACAGGGGTTATGATTATTGATTCTGAAGGAAATATTTCTAATGAAGTAGATATAGTAGTATTTGACAATCAGTACACACCTTATTTATTTAACTATGGTAGCTTGAAATTTATTCCTATTGAAGCAGTTTCAATAGTCATAGAGTGTAAAAGCACTAGTTGGACACCAGAGGGATTGAAAAATTGGAGTAAGTCTATTGATGAATTGGAGGCTATGCCAATAGGTATATCAAGAATGGTGAATGGATATATAATTGGATTAACAAATGGATCTCAACAAAGAACTAGTCCAATTAAAATATTAGCTAGTATTCGTAAAAATGCTGAAGATAAAACGATTGAAAATATAAATGAATATTTTGATATTTTGATTTATGAAAGAGAAGAAAGTGATAATATTAGTTTAAAGGTTGATATTCCTAATAAAGATAAAAGTTTAGGTTGGTGGGGAGCAAGATTGAATAATAATACTTCTAGTGATGAAGATGAAGGATTGGTATTAGATAAGGCAACTAAGGATGAATATGAAAAACTAAACGAAGAAAGATATAATAATTATATTGAAGTTGATTATAAAGATGAAAAAAATGAAGTAATATTAAAAAATACTTTAGAATCTCTTAACATTGAAAACAATCCATTATTATCTTTGAATTTTCAACTGAATCAATTGCTTATGCTGATTAATAATCCTATGTTGTTTCCACATTTTGCATATGCAAATTTTTTTAAATAGAATTAAAGTGATAGATATATTGAATGTATAATGAAAATCAAAATAGCAAGATGTACACATTTGTACATCTTGCTATTTTGTATAGGTAGAAACTAAAGGACTTGTTAAAATAAATTTTTTTGAAGTATACATTTTACCAGGCAATTATGTGTTATTTTGATATAAATATGAGTATTTGCAATAGATTGCATAGATTTTTAAAGATGAAAATTATATAGTAAAATTAGATGGTAAATTTTTTATAAAGTGTTGAAAAATAGCTATTTATAGTGTACACTAATATTTGAGAATAGCTATTTTACTAGTATTGAACCTAAACATGAGATGTATTGAAACGCTTGCATTTTAAATGCGTTCATAGTACCCATAGCAATTGAACCTAAACATGAGATGTATTGAAACTATAATTTCATTACATAATACATATTATGTCATACTATTGAACCTAAACATGAGATGTATTGAAACTCGTTTATAAAATTTGCAAATGGCGAAACTGTAGTTATTGAACCTAAACATGAGATGTATTGAAACAGAGTTTAATAGAATTGGATGGACAATGGTTAGTATTGAACCTAAACATGAGATGTATTGAAACCCATCATTAGTCCATATACTAATTGAATCATTAATAAATTGAACCTAAACATGAGATGTATTGAAACTACTAGGTTTTATGCAAAAGTGTTGACATTGTTATTGAACCTAAACATGAGATGTATTGAAACAAACATCTCTTAAAAACTTAGGCAACATTAAGTCCAATTGAACCTAAACATGAGATGTATTGAAACTTTGCAGCATAAGGCTTAGAATCATTTAAGCCTGTAATTGAACCTAAACATGAGATGTATTGAAACTTTGCAGGATCAGTTACAGTTCTAGTTCAATTATTAATTGAACCTAAACATGAGATGTATTGAAACATTCTTTCTAGTTCTTCTATAATATCTGCTTTATAATTGAACCTAAACATGAGATGTATTGAAACGTCTCAACAGTATTGAAAAATTCTTCTTTCAATCCAATTGAACCTAAACATGAGATGTATTGAAACATTTTAGCCTTATTGACTAACCCTACATAACGTGCAATTGAACCTAAACATGAGATGTATTGAAACTTTCACGATACACTTTTTATAAAATTAAAAATAAATTGAACCTAAACATGAGATGTATTGAAACATGTTTAGGAATTGAAAATGTTGAAAGTGTGTTGAGATTGAACCTAAACATGAGATGTATTGAAACGGGGTTGGCATGGATTATAGCATCAGGCCAAGGAGGATTGAACCTAAACATGAGATGTATTGAAACGCAGTACCATTTTTCGGAGATATATCACAAAAGAAAATTGAACCTAAACATGAGATGTATTGAAACAGTGAAAGTATTATGACATCTACAGTAGTTGGAAACCATTGAACCTAAACATGAGATGTATTGAAACATCGGCCAAATACAGTTGATGTACCTCCTGCATCAATTGAACCTAAACATGAGATGTATTGAAACAACATTCTTTCGTGAGATTCATGCCCTATTGGTATAATTGAACCTAAACATGAGATGTATTGAAACGATAAAGCTATATTCGCCTTCTCATATACAAGCCCTATTGAACCTAAACATGAGATGTATTGAAACAAAGAATAGTTTAACCCTAAAACCTCATCTAATCTTATTTAACCTAAACATGAGATGTATTGAAACCATTAGAATTAACAGTTGATCTTGAAGCAGCTATTATTTAACCTAAACATGAGATGTATTGAAACGGATGTAATCTTCTATAGATAACTTCAGCAATCTTTCATTTAACCTAAACATGAGATGTATTGAAACCTATTAAATCTATTTATATATATATCTTCGTATTTAATTTAACCTAAACATGAGATGTATTGAAACATATTTTTATATAGTTTTCAAATTCGACATATTAATTGAACCTAAACATGAGATGTATTGAAACGATGATTTTGATCCATAGGCATCTAATGTAAGATCTATTTAACCTAAACATGAGATGTATAAAAATGACGGCAAAACATAAAGACCCTATTTTAGGGTCTTTATATTTTTATCTATTATAATGAGGAGTGGGGGCTTAAAATATTTTTAAAATTTAGTAAAAGTAAGGTCTACGCCAAATTGCAACTAAAGTTAAAAACCATAAAAGAAGGCTTGTGCCTCCATAAAAGTATTGTCCGGTTACTTCTTTTTTCATTTGAGGAGGTTTTGGAGAAGTTAAGATTCTTTTTACAGTTTCAATTCTTCCTATGTGTTCTTCTCCTACAAATCCTTGCATTTTTTCTGCAAGTTCTAAATTTTTCACATGTTGATTTAATAGCTCATCAGATAC
This sequence comes from Inediibacterium massiliense, assembly GCF_001282725.1. Taxonomy (NCBI): domain Bacteria; kingdom Bacillati; phylum Bacillota; class Clostridia; order Peptostreptococcales; family Thermotaleaceae; genus Inediibacterium; species Inediibacterium massiliense. Next base: position 297,206 of record NZ_LN876587.1, read on the forward strand.
TTGATTTTTTGCTTTATCTATTTCTCTAAAGAGAGCTCTATCTGGAAGATTACCGTATTGATCCATTAATTCATTAAATTCTTTCATTTGCTCATCTGTTAAAACGAATTGATTCATCATTTTAGGAATATTGTTATTATAAATTCTTCTCATTGAAACATCACCTCCTTGCAATACATACTATGTCCAAATTTTAAAAAAAGTTCCAACAAAGAAAAAATATGACCTTGACAACCTTGTCGTATTATAGTTAAAATAGAATGTAAAAATAGAAGAATATAAAAACATTGAAGAGAAGAGTAATAAAAAAGATCCATTTACAGAGAATTAATCATTTGGTGAGAGATTATTATGGTATTTTTTATGAAAATCATCTCGGAGTTAAAAATCTGAAAATAGGAGTAAGATTTTTCGCAGGCATGCGTTATCGTGCATCAAGTGATAAGATTTTTTGTCTTATAACTAGGGTGGTACCGCGGATGATTCGTCCCTAAGCATATGCTTAGGGACTTTTTGCATACAAAAAAATAAACGAGAGGGTGACTATACGTGGAAAAATTTAAAGCTTTGTCCGATTTATCCATTGCAGATGTTCAAAATAATATTTCTAATGATTGGGATAAACAAGATATTCTTCATAAATGTGTAGAGACAAGAAAAGAAGGTAAGCCTTTTATATTTTATGAAGGACCTCCTACAGCAAATGGAAGACCTGGTATTCACCATGTTATTGCAAGAACTTTAAAGGATTCTGTATGTAGATATAAAACAATGACAGGCCATCAAGTAAAAAGAAAAGCAGGATGGGATACTCATGGACTTCCTGTAGAAATTGAAGTAGAAAAACAATTAAATTTATCTAATAAGCAAGAAATTGAAAATTATGGAATGGATAAATTTAATGAAAAATGTAGAGAATCTGTATTTTCTTATGAAAGACAATGGAGAGAAATGACAAGAAGAATGGGTTATATGATTGATTTAGACAATCCATATATTACTCTTGATAACAATTATATTGAATCTGTATGGTGGATCTTAAATAAGTTTTTTAAAGAAGATTATATCTATGAGGGACACAAGATATTACCATATTGTCCAAGATGTGGAACAGGACTTGCTTCTCATGAAGTAGCACAAGGATATAAGGAAATAAAATCTAATACTGTTATTGTGGCATTCAAAAGAAAAGATGTTGATGAATATTTCTTGGTATGGACAACTACTCCATGGACATTATCTTCAAATGTTGCATTAGCTGTTCATCCAGGAGAGACTTATTTAAAAGTAAAAGCACAAGGAAATATTTATTATGTAGTTAGTCAGCTTGCAAATAAAGTATTGGGAGAAGATTATGAAGTACTTGAAAAACTAAAAGGAAAAGATTTAGAATATATGGAGTATGAACAATTAATGCCTTTTGTAGAACCAGATAAAAAAGCATTCTTTGTGACTGTAGCAGATTATGTTACTACAGATGATGGAACAGGTATTGTTCATATTGCACCAGCTTTTGGTGAAGATGACTATCAAGTAGGGAGAAAATATAATCTTCCAGTGATTCAGCCAGTTGATGAAAGTGGTAAATATACAACTACTCCTTGGGAAGGAAAGTTTGTAATGGATCCTGAGGTAGATGTAGATATTATCAAATGGCTTCACGCAGAAGGTAAATTATTCAAAAAAGAAAAAGTAGCCCATAATTATCCTCATTGTTGGAGATGTTCTACACCTCTTTTATATTATGCAAAACCAAGCTGGTATATAGAGATGACAAGACTAAAAGATCAATTAATTGAAAATAATAATTCTGTCAATTGGTATCCAGATTATGTAGGAGAAAAGAGATTTGGAAATTGGTTAGACAACTTAAATGATTGGGCATTATCTAGAAATAGATATTGGGGAACGCCTCTTAATATTTGGAGATGTGAATGCGGACATACTACATCTGTTGGATCAAGAAAAGAACTTGTAGAAAAAGCAATAGAAAATATTGATGAGTCTATAGAACTACATAGACCATATGTAGATGACGTTCACTTAAAATGTGAAAAGTGTGGAGGCGGTATGACTAGAGTAACAGAAGTAATTGACTGTTGGTTTGACAGTGGTGCTATGCCTTATGCACAACAACATTATCCATTTGAAAACAAAGAAAATTTTGATGAAGAATTATTCCCAGCAGACTTTATTTGTGAAGGAATTGATCAAACGCGTGGATGGTTTTATTCACTACTTGCTATTTCTACCTTTGTAAAAGGAAAATCTCCATACAAAAATGTATTGGTAAATAATTTAATCCTTGATAAAGAAGGAAGAAAAATGTCAAAATCCAAAGGAAATACGGTAGATCCATTTAAGTTGTTTGATCAGTATGGAGCAGACGTATTAAGATGGTACCTACTTTATGTATCTCCTGCTTGGACACCAACAAGATTTGATGAAGATGGACTAAAAGAAGTACAAAGTAAATTCTTTGGAACAATCAAAAATGTATATAATTTCTTTACATTATATGCTAATACAGATGAAATCAATCCAAAGGAATTCTTTGTACCTTATGAAAATCGCCCAGAATTAGATCAATGGATTTTATCTAAATATAACAACCTAATCAAAGGTGTGAAAGCTGAACTTGCTCAATTTGATTTAACAAAAACAGTAAGAAAAATTCAAGATTTTGTAAGTGAAGATCTATCTAATTGGTATATTAGACGTTCTCGTAGACGTTTTTGGGATACTGAACTTTCAGAAGATAAAAAAGCAGTATACAATACAACTTATGAAATTTTAGTAGGAATTTCCAAACTGGTTGCACCGTTTGCACCATTTCTATCTGAAGAGATTTATAAAAATTTAACAGGAGAAGTTTCTGTACATCTTGCATATTATCCTGAGGTAAGTGAAGAATTAATCAATGAAAAAGTAGAACAAAGAATGGATTTAGTAAGAGACTTAGTAGGATTAGGACGTGCAGCAAGAGAAAAAGAAAAAATAAAAGTACGTCAACCAATACAAAAGATTATGATTGATGGTGAATATGAAGAATTAATTAGTGATTTGGTGCCTTTAATGCAGGAAGAACTAAATGTAAAAGATGTAGTATTTGAAAAAGAATTAAATCAATATATGAACTATAGTTTAAAACCAAACTTCAAAGTAGCAGGACCAATATTTGGAGCAAAAATAAAGCTTTTAGGAAAAGCATTAGGTCAAATGGATGCTTCCGTTGTGGTACCAAAGCTTGAAAATGGAGAAAGCATAGAGGCTTTAGTAGATGGAGAAACATTAGAAATTACAAAGGATCATGTTTTAATTACTATAGCTGCAAAGACAGGTTTTACTGTTGAAATGATGAATAATTTATTTGTCATTTTAGATACAACTCTTACAAAGGAATTAATAGATGAGGGATATGCAAGAGAATTTATTTCAAAGGTACAACAAATGAGAAAAAATAATGGCTATGAAATGATGGACAAAATTCATATCTTCTTTGATGGAGATGATGAAATTACTAATGCTATAGAAATTCATAAAGATTACATTATGAGTGAGACATTAGCAGAAAAAATTGAAAAAGCCTCAGATGATACTTTTGAAAAACAAAATTTAAATGGTCATGATACCGGAATGAAATTAGAAAGACTATAAAAAAATCAGCCTTAGTGCTGATTTTTTTTAAAGTTTGAGGAATTGCATTGTAGAATAATTTTCATTATGGTAAAATATTTGGAAACAAAGAAGCGATGTTGGGGGATATTATGTGTGGAATTGATGAAAAAAAAATAAAAATTGCTGAAAAAATATTAGAGAATACAAAGGAAGGTATTGTTATTACAAACGTTAAAGGGGATATAGAGTGGGTAAATCCTGCATTTACAATTATTACAGGATATGAAAAGGAAGAAGTGTTGGGAAAAAACCCACGAATATTAAAATCTAAAAGACATGATTCATTATTTTATAAAAATATGTGGAGAAGTATTAGTCAAAAAGGTTTTTGGCAAAATCAAATTTGGAATAGAAGAAAAGATGGGGAAACTTACCTAGAGTGGCTAACCATAGCATCGGTTTTAAATGATAGGGGAAAAATTACTCATTACATTTCAGTATTTCATGATTTGACAGAATCCATGCTCAAAGAAGAATATATTAAGTATCAAGCAAATTATGATGCACTGACAGGCCTTCCAAATCGGTATCTCTTAAAAGATCGAATAGATCGTGCTTTGACTCATGCTTGTAAGAATAAAAAAATATTAGCTGTCTTTTTTTTAGATGTGGATCGGTTTAAGAGAATTAATGAAACATTAGGACATCATGTAGGAGATGTATTAATTCAAAAAATAGGAAAACGATTAAAAGAATGTATGGATGAAGAGGATACAGTAGGAAGATTAGGTGGAGATGAATTTATCATCATACTGGAAGAGGAAGAAAGTGCTAATCATATCATTAAAAAGGCACAAAAAGTTTTAGACATCTTTCATACTCCTTTTTTATTAAATGGATATACAAATTATATTACAGCTAGTATGGGGATTAGTATTTATCCATCAGATGGAGAAAATGCAGATCATTTAATAAAAAATGCAGAGACAGCCATGTATAGAGCAAAAGCAAAAGGAAAAAATGGATATCAACTATATACAGCAAAGATGAATCAAAAAGCATTAGAAAAGTTAACTATAGAAAATGATATGTATAAAGCATTAGAACAAAAAGAATTTGTTCTTTATTATCAACCACAAGTAGAAGCTATTACAGGAGCAATCATAGGAGTAGAAGCTTTGATTCGGTGGAATCATCCCAAAAGAGGAATGATTGGCCCGGGAGAATTTATTCCACTAGCAGAAGAAACAGGTTTTATTGTTCCATTAGGAGAATGGGTTATTTATGAAGCTTGTAGACAAGGTACAATTTGGGAAGAAAAGGGGATCGAAGGAGTACAAATATCAGTAAATTTGTCGCCTTTACAATTTCAACAAAAAAATATTATAGAGAAAATAAAAAAGATATTAGAAAACACAGGCATGAAGGCAGAGAATTTAGAAGTAGAAATTACTGAAAGTGGTGCTATGATTGATCCAGAATTTACAATAGACCTTTTAAAAGAGATGAAAAAAATGAATATAAAGGTTGCCATTGATGATTTTGGAACCGGATATTCTTCATTGTCGTATTTTACTAAATTTCCTATAGATAAGATGAAAATAGATCAATCTTTTATTAGAAACATATGGAGTGATGAAAGAAATAAAGCGGTTGTTTTAGCTATTATAAAAATTGCTAAAAGCCTTGGGTTATCTTGTATTGCAGAAGGAGTAGAAACACAAGAGGAACTAGATCTTTTAATAGAATATGAATGTGAGCAAATACAAGGATATTTTTATAGCCCTCCTATATCAGCAGAATCTTTTGAAGAACTATACAAAAATTCTAATGTAGCTATGGCAATTAACAATGGAGAAAACTAAATTTTTTACATAAAAAATAGTAGCATTATGCTACTATTTTTAATAAGAACTTTTATCTAATGCTGTGATGATTTGAAGAGGAGCTTTTTTATTACCAAGACCTACAGCATATACCGTATAGTATCTATTGGGTTTTAGGTTTTGATTAGGAGCTGTAAGGACTATTTTATTTGTGCCAGCCAATCTAATTTGGAGAGTATGATTACCGGGATTGATAGCAAGATTGGAGCTAATTTCTCTAAATCCTATATTTCTAAATAAAATAGTTCCATTTCCTAAAGTAAGATCTACTTTAGGGGCGTTAGGAGATAAATGAACAAATTTAATTTGTGTTTTCCCAGGAAGCATAGGAGATGCTGTGTCAGGAATGACAAGAGGGCGAAGATCTCGTAATGTTCCAGTAGCAGCAATAGTATAATTTTGATTCGGCATGACATCTATAACGGTATTTATTACAGGTGTGTCTTTTTTGCCAGTAGGAAAAACCAAAATTGTATATTTCCCAGGAATGATAGACAAATATGGTGTAAATTCTTTATATTTAAGATTTTTTGCAATTAATGCACCATTAGCATATACATCTACACCAGGAGCATCAGGAGATGCATGAAATACTCTAACATAGCTAGGCATAGGAGTCATTTGATAGTAGGGCATATAAGGATAATACATCATGATTGATCACCTCTTTTTGTATTTACCATATAAATATGAAAAAAATAACAATTGTGTGACAAAAGAAGAGACTACTTACGAAAAGTTAAGTAGTCTATCAATGATCATTTGAATATTCTTACAAATTTAATAGAATAAATATCACATAAAACAAGATCATCCGTTTCAGGTTCTTGAAGAATAATATAGCTAATTCCTACATCCATTAAAGTCCCTTCTCTATCAATTAGCATATTTGTTCCAATTAAAAATTCTACTTTTACATATTGACCAATTTGCGTTCTTAAGTACCCTTGTGTATAATTGATATCATCTTGAATAGGTGTACTAGGTCCTATTACAAATTCGGGAGGAGCTGGAGTAGTGGGCATATCTATAGGTGGTTGAACAGGGGGAGTCATAGGTCGATCTGGTTGTATGGGAACATTAGGTTCCATTGGCATTTGTGGCATCATTGGATAATAATTAGAGTAAAAATCATTAAACATAAAATGGCCTCCTTAAATTAAGTAATTTTAATATATGAAATTAAGTTTGTGCATAAAGCTCTGTAGGATTATAAAAGCAATGCTGTAGAACTCGAACTTGAAAGCTTCCGCTTCCATTTCTTGGGAAAATGTTTGGACAAGCAGGCTTAAATGGATTAAAATACCATAGGGAATATCCTATCGTAAACAATCTATTTCCTGCTATTGCCCAATCGGCTATATCATAATGAATTTGCTCTGGTGGATTGGACCAAATAGTTTGGGGATTGGGTTTTCCTGCTAAAACAGAACGCATGCAGTCAAATTGTCCTTGTTGAGTAATAATTTTTCGAATATCTCCTTGACCTATCCGATGATATTCTCCATAGGGAACTCGTACACGGTTCATAATTACTGTAGCTACAGCTTTCATTCCGTTTTCCCCTTCTCCGCCAGCTTCACATCGGATAATTCTAGCTAAAAGTTCTCTGTCTGAATAAGCCATATTTGGTTCACCTCATTTATATGAAGATTTACTTTCAGCATATGAAAAATTTCATAATGATACTATCAATTTATGCACCAAATAAAAAATTGCTACTGAATTATATATAAAATCATTGAAAAAGAATAGAAAATCATATATTTTTAAAAGAGGTATATAAAAATAGATTTAGGAGTGAAAGAAATGAAAATTTATTCTTGGAATGTAAATGGAATAAGGGCTGTTCAAAAAAAAGGATTTGTAGAGTGGGTGCAAAGTGAAGAGCCTGATATTTTATGTATACAAGAAACGAAAGCAAATGTTGAGCAATTAGAGGACACACTTATTCATATTAAAGGATATTATTCATATTTTCATAGTGCCAAAAGAAAAGGATATAGTGGAGTAGCTGTTTATACAAAAGAAAAACCTAAATTTGTACATGAGAAAATAGGAATTGATAAATTTGATGAAGAAGGAAGAATTCTTATTTTAGAATATGAGTGTTTTACACTTCTTAATATTTATTTTCCAAATGGACAAAAAGATGATGAAAGACTTTCTTACAAATTAGAGTTTTATGATTTTATTTTAGAGTATTGTGAGAAACTAAAAAAACAAGGGAAAAAGTTAGTCATTTGTGGAGATTATAATACAGCACATAAAGACATAGATTTAAAAAATCCAAAAGCTAATGAAGATCGATCAGGATTTTTACCTATTGAAAGAGCATGGATTGATAAATTTATCTCTTATGGATACATAGATACTTTTAGATATATTTATCCAGAGACAATAAAATATTCTTGGTGGAGTTATAGATTTAACGCACGAAAAAATAATGCTGGATGGAGAATCGATTATCATTTTGTATCAGATAATTTGATCAATAAAGTAAAAGATGCACAAATTCTAAATGAGGTAGAAGGATCAGACCATTGTCCTGTAACAATTGATTTAGATCTATAAATGAAAAAAGGAGCGTTATGGATGAAAACATTTTCAAATTATACATTAAAAGATTTTATCATTAATAATTTACAAAAAAATAATATAGTAAGTCCTACCCCTATTCAAGAGACAACACTTTCTCATACTTTAGAAGGAATAGACTTAATAGGAAAGGCAAAAACAGGTACAGGAAAGACATTAGCATATCTTCTACCTATGATTCAAAAAATAGATACTTCTTCAAAAGATATACAAACTTTAGTATTAGCACCAACAAAAGAATTAAGTATTCAAATTAAAAATGAGGCACAAAAAATTATAGAGGGAACTTCTATTCGTATAGAAGCTATTGTAGAGGGAATGAAGATAGAAAAGCAGCTAGACCAAATGAAAAATAAGCCTCATATAATTATTGCAACACCAGGAAGATTTGTTCATCTTATGAGTATAAAAAAAATAAAACTTCATGAAGTAAAGATTGTTGCACTAGATGAAGTAGATGAAATATTAAAAGCAGGGCTTTTAGATAAAGTTCAATTTATTATGAATCATACTTTAAAGGACAAGCAGATATTAAGTTTTTCTGCAACTATTTCTAAAGAAGCAAAAGATGTATTAACAAAATGGATGAAAAACCCTGTTGTCACTTATTTAGATAAAGATGAGCCTATTCCATCTAAAATTTATCATCAATATATGGTTACAAAAGCTTCTAAAAAAACAGATGCCCTAGAACAAATTTTAAAATCAATCAAGCCTTCAAAGAGTTTGGTTTTTATTAATCGAAATGAAAATGTAGATCGTTTTGTAAAAGAATTAAAAAGCTTAGGATTTTTAGTAGGAGGCATTCAGACGAGAACAAAAAATCAAGATAGACAAAATACCCTTACACAATTTAATAAAGGAAAAATAAAAATATTAGTTACAACAGATCTTTTTACAAGGGGGATGGACTTTCAAAAGGTAAGTCATGTATTTAATATGGATCTTCCTTTTAATGAAACAGATTATCTTCATCGTGCAGGACGTACAGGAAGAATTGGACAAGAAGGAACAGTGATCAATATTGTTAGAGATCGAGAAAAATTTATTTTGTATAAGATGATGAAAAAGTTGAATATCAAAGTAGAACATGTAGATGTAATAAATGGAAAAATAGTTTTTATAAAGGATGTTATTAAAAGAAAGAATAGTAAATAAAAAAGAGGTATACATATAAAAAGAAAGACTTGTGGTAATAAGTCAAGATAGAAAAAGATAGGTTTTGATTAAACTTACAATAATATTTTCTAAAAAAGTCAGCACTTAATAAACCTAAGGTAAATTAGGATTAAAACGAAAGGATTGCGCATCGAATATTATTCGATATTATACACTCCTTTCTGGTGTATAAAGTTGGTGATTGCGTAGCAGCACATCCACCATGCGCACAAATTTTCTTGCAGTAAGGACGAGAGCTCTTTTATGTTGATGCTTAGGAACTTCATGATATTTCTTGAGATAGTATTCTCTATAAACGGGTTCATTTCGCATAAGTGAATTGGCAGCTTCAATCAAGTAATAGCGAAGGTAATGATTTCCCGTTTTAGTCATTGTAGTTCTTTCAGATTCAAAATTACCAGATTGTTTTCGCTTCCAGTAAAGACCTGCATATTTGGCAATTTTGGATTCATTTTCGAAGCGTTGAATTTGACCAATTTCGGCTATTATGCCAGCAGCATAAACAGGTCCAATGCCTGGAATGCTAAGCAATGATTTGGATTCAGGTAAAATNATGAGTATGACAGGTCAAGAAATGCTAAAATATAAAAACTGGGCAGTAGTAGGAGATGTACTCAATCAAAGAAAGTTTGCTTATAAAATAAAAAATAGACTTATAGATGCAGGATACATTGTTTCATTAGTCAATCCAAGAGAAAGTGAACATAAAGTATTTCATTCTCTGCAAGAAATAAAAGAAAAAGTAGATGTAATAGATCTTTGTATTAATCCAAAATTAGGAATAGATATAGTAAAGAAAGCACATAATTTAGGAATAGACCATATTTTTATTCAACCAGGAGCTGAAAGTGAAGAAATATTATTATTTTGTAAAGAACATGATATGAAAGTGATACAAAGTTGCGTTTTAGTAGAGCTATCTAAAAGAGGAATATAAAGGAACGTTACGTTCCTTTTTTTGTAAAAAGACATAATATAGTATATGTTTTTAAATTGATATGCTTTTAAAGGGGAGAATAAAATGATTAGTAATGGAGAAATTATTTTTCGCTTAATATTAGCAAGTATATTAGGAGGATTAGTTGGACTAGAAAGAGAATCTAATAATCGACCAGCAGGATTTAGAACTCATATTTTAGTAACTACAGGATCAGCCTTGGTGATGCTTGTTTCTATGTATGGCTTTAATGGATTTGGAGTAGGAGGATCTGGAGGAGAGCCAGCAAGATTAGCAGCACAAGTAGTAAGTGGGATAGGATTTTTAGGTGCGGGAACTATTTTAAGACAAGGAAATAGTGTACATGGACTTACTACAGCAGCAAGTCTATGGGTATGTGCTTGTATAGGTCTTGCCATAGGAAATGGATATTATATAGGAGGATTAGCTACTGCTGTCATTGTATTATTTTCGTTAGTAAGTTTAGGATTGTTTGAAAAAAATCTTTTTCAATCAAAATATAAGACCATTCATATCATCTGTAAAGAAAGACCAGGACTGGTAGGAGAAATAGGGACAGTAGTAGGAAAATATTGTGCTACCATTAAGCATATCAAAATGTGTGCAGAAGATGAGGATTATGATCTTCATCTTGATATGACCATAAAAATTCCTACACACTTTGAAGCCAATGCATTATTTGAAAGCATTAGAAAAATAGAAGGAATCAAACAAGTAAGATGGGAAGAAAGAGAAGAAATGATAAAATAATGAAAGAAGGAAGGAAATGAAAGAAAAAAAAATATTACCAATTATAGCCGGTCTCGTTACCTCTTTTATATTTGGGTTTTCTTTTTTATTTACAAAGGAGGCACTAGATACGATCAATCCATTTGATCTTTTGACTTTTCGATTTGGAACAGCAGCTCTTGCTTTGATTATTTTGAGATGTATAGGAATTATAAGAATAGATTATAAAGGAAAAAATGTAAGAGCATTACTTATACTGGCTTTATTCCAACCATCATTTTATTTTATATTCGAAACACTAGGTATACAAAAAACGACTACCTCAGAAGCAGGGGTGATGATGGCACTCATACCCATTGTAGTAACTTGTTTAGCTGCTATATTCTTAAAAGAAATTCCATCAAAACCTCAAGTTTTTTCCATAAGTATATCTGTTTTAGGAGTCATTTTGGTAGTTTTAATGAAGAGTACAGATGGAAGTGGAAGCTTCATAGGATTATTATTATTATTATGTGGTGTTTTATGTGCATCCATTTTAAATATTTTATCAAGGAAATTATCCATGAGCTTTAAACCTGTTGAAATAACATTTTTTATGATGTGTACAGGAGCCGTGTTCTTTGGAGGAATATCTTTCATTTCTCATTTAGTAAAGGGAAACGTAGAAGAAATGTTTTTGTCATTGAAAGAACCAAAAGTCATGATTGCTATTTTTTATCTAGGTATATTATCTTCAGTGGTTGCTTTTTTCCTTACCAATTATAATTTATCAAAATTAGAAGCCTCCAGAGCTGTAATCTTTTCTAATTTGATTACGGTAGTCTCTATTGTAGCTGGGGTATTGATTCGAAAAGAGCCCTTTGGAATCTATCAATTCATAGGAACAGGCATGATTCTTATAGGGGTATGGGGTACAAATTATTATGGAGAAAAAAAACATCAATTACCTACAAATAAAGACATAAGGAATCATTAGACTAGACTTTTATATTATGTTATGATAAATAAGATACTAATAAAAAGGAGAATTTATATGAATAAACAAGTTTTAGCTACTGTTAATGGATGTGAAATTACAAAAGAAGATTTAGAGCTAGTGGTACAACATGCACCAGCAGAACAAAAAATGCAATTGAATACTTTAGCAGGAAAAAAATATCTTTTAAATGAAATGATTACACAACAAATGCTTTATTTAGATGCAAAGAAAAAAGGATTAGATCAAGATGAAGAATTTTTAAAAGAGTTAAAAGCTGTAGGAGAAAATCTTTTAAAGCAATATGCTGTAAGAAAATTATTAGATACAGTTGTTGTAGATGAAGCTGAAGTAAAAGAATATTATGAAAAAAATCCTGAGCAATTTGTAAAAGGACCTTGTGTACATGCAAAGCATATTTTAGTAAAAGAAGAAGAACAAGCACAAAATATTTTAAAAGAAATAAAAGCTGGTAAAAAATTTGAAGATGCAGCAAGTGAGTATTCAGAGTGTCCATCTAAAGCAAATGGTGGAGATTTAGGAGAATTTGAAAAAGGAAAAATGGTTCCTGAATTTGAAAAAGTAGCTTTTGAATTGGAAATAGGAAAAGTGAGTGAACCGGTAAAAACTCAATTTGGATATCATTTGATTTTAGTAGAAGATAAAAAAGATAAAAAAGAGATTCCTTTTGAAGAAGTAAAAAATACAATCAAAGACTATATGTTAAGAATGAAACAAAATGATACATATAAATCTTATGCAGATGGATTAAGAGATCAATATGAAATTACAACACATGAAGATTTACTAAAATAAGGGCCATATTGGCCCTTTTGTAGACAAAGTCATAAAATCCGTCAATTGTTCCTAATTTTTATGACTTTGATAACTGTTTGTAAGTGATACAGAGGTCCTTTTGTAGGTAGGTTTAAATTATTTACATATTGTTTACAATATTAAATAAATAAGAGAAAGGAAGAATCTATATGGAAAATAAAAAAATAGTAACTCTTTTAGATGAAGAAGGAAAAAAAGAGGATATGGAAGTAGTAGATACTATAGAGATGGAAGAAAATAAATATGCTCTTTTGGCACCTATTGGAGAAGATGAAGATGCTTATGTATATAAAGTAGTTGAAAAAGATGGAAAAGAAGAATACATACCTGTAGAAGATGATGATGAATTTAATATGGTATTAGAAGAATATGAATCTTATTTTGATGAAGAATAAACCTTGGTGAAAATCACTAAGGTTTTTATCAAGGAGTGAAATGGGTGAATATGCAAGAAAAAATAGACTTAAAAAGTTGTACCATAGAAGAATTAGAAAATTTTTTAGAAACATTAAATGAAAAGAAATTTAGAGGAAAGCAGATTTTTAGTTGGATTCATAAAGGAGTAGAAGATTTAGATGAAATGACAAATCTTTCTAAGGATTTAAGAGAAAAATTAAAAGAAAAAGCTTATATTAGTACACTTAAAATTGAAAATGTATTGATATCTACAATAGATGAAACTAGAAAATATTTATTTTTATTAGAAGATGGAAACATCATAGAAAGTGTATGGATGAAGTATAAACATGGAAATTCTGTATGTGTATCGACTCAGGTAGGATGTAAGATGGGATGCAGTTTTTGTGCATCTACATTAGAAGGAGTGATTAGAAATCTAACAGCAGGAGAGATACTAGATCAAATTTTATCTATACAAAAGGATGCAAAAGAAAGAGTATCTAATGTAGTTTTAATGGGAAGTGGAGAACCTTTTGATAATTATGAAGAGGTCTTAAAATTTTTAGAAATTGTAAATCATAAGAATGGTTTAAATATTGGACTTAGAAATATCACTATATCTACTTGTGGACTTGTACCTAAGCTTTTAGATTTCGCAGAAAAAAAACCTCAAGTAACTCTTGCTATTTCTTTACATGCTGCCAATGATGAACTAAGAAGCAGTATGATGCCTATTAATAGAAAATATCCTTTGGAAGAATTATTAAAGGCTTGCAAATCATATACAGAAAAAACAAATAAAAGAATTACATTTGAATATGCATTAATTAAAGATGTAAATGATCGAGAAAAAGATGCAATAGAACTTTCAAAAAAAATAAAAAATATATTGTGTCATGTGAATTTGATTCCTCTCAATCAAGTAGATGAAAGAGGATATGAAAGAGCAAATATGGATCGAGTAAGAAATTTTCAAAATATATTAAAGAAAAAAGGAATCGAAGCTACCATAAGAAGAGAATTAGGAAGAGATATTCAAGCTGCTTGTGGACAATTAAGAAGAAGATATTTAAAAAATAATTAATCCATATAAAATGTGTTCATAACTTAAAATAAAAGGATTTAAGTTATGAACACATTTTTTTTATGATATAAATTCTTTTCCTAAATATTTTTTAATATCTTCAGGACTGCTCAATGGAGTGATGAGAATTTCTTTATCCGTTTCTAAAAAATAAACTAAAACTTCTGCATTTCCTTCTAAAAATACTTTTGCAACAGTTTCTGGTTTTACTTCTCTTACTTTATTTTTATGATGCTTCTTTTTTACAAATTCCTTTGTATAATAAGTACCTGTAAGTCCGATTACTTTTGTATATTGATTCATATTCTGCCTCCTATTACTGTTTTCCTTATTAGTATAACATATTTTTCATTTCTTAAAAGATGATCTGCACATATTAGAGATAAACAGGATATGATGATAAAGAGAGGAGGCGAAAATTTTGAGAATTCTAAAGAGAGGATCACAGGGAACGGATGTAATGGAAATTCAGGCTCTTTTAAAAAAGATAGGATACGATCCGGGTCCTATAGATGGTATATTTGGAACAAAAACAGAAGAAGCAGTTAAAAATTTTCAAAGGGATAATGGACTAACTCCGGATGGAATTATTGGACCTCAAACATACAAAGCTTTAGAACCTCTTTTATTAGGATATGATGAATATATAGTACAGCCTGGAGATACTATGTATAAGATTGCAAAAAAATATTATACAAATGTAAATAATATAGTAGCTGCTAATCCAAATATTAATCCTTATAACCTTCAAATAGGACAAAAGCTTATTGTTCCCTTCGGAATAGATGTAGTAGATACAAATATTGATTATACTTATGAAATTTTAGAAAGGGATATTTTAGGACTAAAGGCAAGATATCCATTTTTACAAGTAGGAGTAGCAGGAAAAAGTGTTTTAGGAAAAAATCTATACTATATTAAAATTGGAAATGGGCCAAATCAAGTTTTTTATAATGGAGCCCATCATTCACTAGAATGGATTACTTCTCCACTTTTAATGAAGTTTGTAGAAAATTTTTCAAAGGCTTATATAAAGAATGAAAAAATCAGAGCATATGATGTACAAGATATATGGGAGAAAAGTACGATTTATATTTTACCTATGGTCAATCCAGATGGTGTGAATTTAGTACTCAATGGTCTAGATCCAAATAATCCATACTATGAAAACTTGATTCAATGGAATAATGGAAGTACAGATTTTTCTAAAAACTGGCAAGCAAATATAAGAGGTGTAGATTTAAATCATAATTATAATGCATTATGGGAGCTTTCAAAGGAAATGGAGCCTGCATATGGTGTATATGGACCAGGGCCTACAAGGTATTCAGGACCTTATCCAGAATCAGAACCAGAATCAAAGGCAGTAGCAGATTTTACAAGAAATCACAATTTTAGATTGGTACTGGCTTATCATACTCAAGGAGAAGTAATTTATTGGAACTTTGAAAATATGGCACCTCCTGTAGCAAAGGAAATTGGAGAGTTGTTTTCAAAGGTAAGTGGATATGATTTAGCACAAACTTATGGAATTACTTCTTATGCAGGATATAAAGATTGGTTTATACAAGACTACAAAAGACCAGGATATACTATTGAGGCAGGAAAAGGAGTCAATCCTCTTCCTATAGAACAATTTCCAAGGATTTATGAGGAAAATGAAGAAATACTTTTATTAGCACCATTAGTATAAGTGGCTTATGCCACTTTTTATTTTGATATATAAAAAAAATTTAATGATTCAGCCTCTATCTATGTGGATATCTATTTTAATTAAGACTGTATGATATATTCTGCTTTTAGGTATACTAGCAGGAAACAGACCTTTATAGTATAATGAAATGAGAGAAAATCCATCAAATAAATACTTCTCATTTTTGAAAGGGGTCTTAAAATGAATACAGAATATAATATTATGGTATGTGTAACCCAGCAAAAGACCTGTGAAAGACTAATTAGAAGAGGTGCACAAATAAGAGATCAACAGGATGGAGAATTATTTGTTATTCATGTAGCAAAAGAAGGAGAGCATTTTTTAGGAAAATCTAAAGAAGGAGATGCTTTAGAATATCTTTTTGAAAAATCTAAAGCTTATGGGGCAAATCTTACAGTAGTAAGATCTCATGATGTGTTAACAACTTTAGGAGAGTTAGCTCAAAAAAATAACATACATTTGATTATTTTAGGGGAATCCTATGAAAATGAAGATAAAAATGTAGTAAACAAATTACAAAAGAAGTTGTCAGAAGGTATTGAAATAGAAATTGTACCTGTACAAAAGAAGGAAAAAGTAAGTTAAGGAGAATTTTTTATGCTAAATCGGTATAGGATCTATTCTAGTTATTTAAAAGAAAAATATAAAGAAAAGGTATATAAAATTCCTATTCATCTGCCCGTTACTTGTCCAAATAGAGATGGTACTTTAGGATGTGGAGGATGTATATTTTGTGGAGAAGAAGGGGCAGGTTTTGAAAATCTGCCCAGTAGTTTATCTATAAAAGAGCAATTGGTTCAAAACATTTCTTATATACAAAAAAAATATAAAGCAAATAAATTTATTGCATATTTTCAAAATTACACAAATACCTATCTTCCTCTTTCTATATTTAAAGAATATATATTAGAAGCTTGTGAGGAAAATATAGTAGAAATCTCTATATCTACACGACCAGATTGTATTCATGATGATTATTTATCTTTTTTAAAAGAGATAAAGGATAAGAAAAATATAAATATATTGATTGAATTAGGACTTCAAAGTGTCAATTACCATACGCTAAAAAAAATTAATAGAGGGCATACCCTTGCAGAATTTATTGATGCCATTGTGCGTATTAAAAAATATGGTTTTGAAACTTGCGCTCATATGATTTTAAATTTTCCATGGGATAAGGAAGAAGATGTAATAGAAGGAGCTAAAATATTATCTTCTTTAGGAGTGGATCAAGTAAAGCTCCATTCTTTGTATATTGTAAAGGATTCTCCTATGGGAAAAATGTATGAAGATAAAGAATTTGAAATGATGCCTTTAGAGGATTATATCCATAGAGTGATTCTTTTTTTAGAATATATTGATCCTAATATTGTTTTTCAAAGAATTATTGGAAGGGCGCCAAAGGAAAATACTTTATTTTGTAATTGGAATACAAGTTGGTGGAAAATTAAGGATATGTTAGAGGAGAAGATGGATAAGCTAGATAGCTATCAAGGAAAAAGATTTGATTATTTAAATGGTAAAGGATTAAAGAATATACATAAAAAAGAGAATACTCTATGAGAAATGAGTATTCTTTTTTTGAAAAAAAATATAACTATATATACAATTTATATAATTTATGGTATTATTATAATATAATATAACACAAATAATAAATAGTACATACAATTAGCGCATATCTTAGGATATATGTGTACATATGGGAAAATGGAGGGAATAAAATGTCAATTAAAGTAGGAATCAATGGTTTTGGAAGAATCGGAAAGAATGTATTAAAAGCTTGGTTAGAAAGAGAAATGGATATAGAAATTGTGGCGATTAACAGTACAAGTGGACCAGAAAAGCATGCACATATTTTTAAATATGATTCTTTATATGGAATTTTACCTTATGATGTAAAAGCTACTGAAAAATCTATTATTATAGGAGAAAAAGAGATTCAATTTACAGCATACAGAGATCCAGCACAAATTCCTTGGAAGGAATTAGGAGTAGATATTGTAATTGAATCAACAGGAAAGTTTACAGCTAGAGAAGATTGTCAAAAACATATTGATGCGGGAGCAAAAAAAGTAATTATTTCTGCTCCAGGAAAAAATGAAGATAAAACTATTGTAATGGGTGTAAATCATACAGAATATGATCCAGAAAAACATCATGTTGTGTCTAATGCATCTTGTACAACAAATTGTTTAGCACCTGTTGCAAAAGTTATTAACGACGAGTTTAAAATTAAAAAAGGTCTTATGACAACTGTACATGCATATACAAATGATCAAAGAATATTAGATTTACCACATAAAGATTTAAGAAGAGCAAGAGCAGCGGCAGAATCTATTATTCCAACTACAACAGGAGCTGCAAAGGCAGTTGCATTAGTATTACCAGATTTAAAGGGAAAATTAAACGGAATGGCTATGAGAGTACCAACTCCAGTAGTTTCTGTAGTAGATTTAGTTGTTGAATTAGAAAAAAATACTACAGCTGAAGAAGTAAATCAAAAATTAAAAGAAGCTTCTGAAGGAGCTTTATCTGGAGTATTAGGATATTGTGAAGAGCCACTTGTATCTATAGATTATAAAAAAGATTATAGATCTTCTATTGTAGATGCATTATCTACTATGATGGTTGGAGAGAATATGTTAAAAGTAGTATCTTGGTATGATAATGAATGGGGATATTCTAACAGAGTGATTGATTTAGCTGAATATATGGGAAAAATGGGATGCTAAAAAATAATCCTGCTTTTAATAAGCAGGATTATTTTTTTGTCTATGTAATAACATGATATAATAAAAGAAATGATTTATAGGGGGAAGGTGTTATGAAAGATATATTGGTTGTATGGGATGTAGATGGCACTTTGATTGATGCAAAAGATTGCGGAAGAGAAGCTTTAAATAGAACATTTTATAAGATATTTGGAATTGAGAATGGATTTAGAGGGGTTTCTTTGTCAGGGAGACTAGATGCTTGTATTGTTGAAGATGCATTGAAACAAAATAATATTTCTTATGCAAACATGGATTTGTTTTTTGATACATATGTAAAAATTTTAGAAGATGTTATAAAAAATAAAAAATATATACAAATATTGCCAGGAATCAAAGAAATTCTTCAATGTGAAAATCAAGATCATATTTTTCATATTTTAGGAACTGGAAATATTGAAAGAGGAGCTAGAATTAAATTAAAAGCTCATGAAATAGATGAATATTTTCTTCTAGGAGGTTTTGGAGATGACAAAGTACAAAGATGGCAAATGGTTCAAAAGGCAATAGAAAAAGCACAAAAGTTTAAAGAAATAAATTATTTAAATGAAAATATTTATGTAATAGGAGATACTACAAAAGATATTTATTGTGCAAAAAAATTAGGAGTGCGTAGTATTGCTGTTTCTACAGGGTCTGATACAAAAGAAGAATTATTCAAAGACGAACCAGATTATTTGTTTGAAAATCTAGGAGACATCCAAAAATTTTTTGATTTATTTTTATAAGGACTCTATGGCGTAGTCATTGAAAAGATTACAATAAAATGGTATTGTAAAGATAGATTATTTTAAAACTATAAAAAACATAAAGTTTTATCATAAAAATTTTTGTGGGTATAAAGACGTAAGAGGTGAGATAGGATGAGACATTGGAAAAAAATTCTAATACCTTATCAACAAGCAGTAGAAGAATTAAAAGTAAAATTTAAAGGAATTCGTAATGAATTAAGGGAAATGAGCGAATATTCTCCCATAGAATTTGTAACAGGAAGAGTAAAAAAAGTATCTAGTATACTAGAAAAAGCGAAAAAATATGAAATTTCTGAAGATGAAATAGAAGAGAAAATGGAAGATATTGCAGGAATCCGTATCATGTGCCAATTTGTAGATGATATTTACAAAGTTGTAGAGCTTATTGAACAAAGAGATGGTAAAGATTTAGAAATTTTATATGTAAAAGATTACATAAAAGATCAAAAAGAAAGTGGATATAGAAGTTATCATATGATTATAAGATATCCTATTCAAACGGCTTTTGGACTTAAAAAAATTTTGGCTGAGATTCAAATACGTACTTTGGCTATGAATTTTTGGGCTACTATTGAGCATTCTCTAAATTATAAGTATAAAAAAGATGTTCCGAATCATATTCAAGAAAGACTCAAAAGATCTGCAGAAGCTGCATATCGGTTAGATATGGAAATGTGGGGAATTCGAGATGAAGTAATTAATGCACAAAGATTATTTGAAGCCAAATCTAGTACAGTTTCAAGTATTGTAAATAATATACAGATTTTAAAGCCCATAGGGGATGAAGAGGAAGTGAATCAATTTAGAGAAAAATTTGATGATCTTTTAGAACATGGAAATATTTTAGAGTTAAAAGATCTTGCTGAAGATATAAAATATGCAATTGAAAAATATGAATCCTTAGAATAAAGAGATGTAAAATTTTACATCTCTTTATCTTTTTCTCTTTTTTTTGGCTATAGAAAATCCAAAATGGCCGAGGGGTTTTTTTAGATTATAATATTCTCCATGACAATAGCAAATAGGTTTTGCTTTTTCAAGATGAAATTTATTCTTAGCATCCATATATTGATCATCTACATTTACAGCTAAAACTTTTGCAGTAAACATATGATGAGAACCTAGAGGAACAATATCTTCGACTCTACATTCAATATTGACAGGACTTTCTAAAATCAAGGGAGCAGATACTTTTGTAGCTTTCTGAGGTGTTAAATTTAGAGTTTGGAATTTATCTACATCCCTTCCAGATTTGACACCACAAAAATCTGTAGCATATACTAAATCTTCTGTTGTGAGATTGATGACGAATTCTTTTGTTTTTTTGATTAGATCATAAGAATATCTCTCAGGTCTTAAAGAAATATAAGTCATAGCAGGATCAGAACATATAGTACCTGTCCATGCTACTGTAATGATATTATATTTTTCTTCATCTTTACAGGATACCAAAACAGCAGGAACAGGATAGACCATAGTTCCAGGTTTCCAAGTTAATTTTGTCATACACATTTCTCCTTTTCATATGAAAAATGAAGGAGACATATTCATGTCCCCTTATAATATATTTTTATTCTATAATCGTCATTACTTCTTGAATTGGTTTTCTAGAAGGACTTTTTGGTTCTCCATCAGGAACTCCTAGTGGAGTCATAGCGGCTAGAAAATATCCTTCTTCTTTAAATCCAACAAAGTCTTCAATTTCTTTGGCAGCATAATTTTGACTTGTCATCCAACAAGTTCCATAACCAAGATGAGTAGCAGAAAGCATAATATTTTCCATTGCAGCTCCCACACTTTGAATTAAAGGACTTCGTTTTAAAAGATCATGAATTTCATCTGTAGGAGCTTTAATTTTTTTAAGTACATCAAGGCCAGTAGCTTCATAAGGACCAGCATATACTAAAATAAGTACAGGAGCTTTTGTGAAGAAGGTTGCGTATTTTACAAATTTTGTAAATTTCACTTTTTCTTCTTCATTTTCTAAATGAGTTGCAAGATCAGCATTTTTATTTTCTATAATATTTGCAATTTGTTTTATTTTTTCTTTGTTTGAAATTACTACAAAACGCCAATTTTGAATATTTTTACCTGATGGTGCAAAGGTAGCAGCTTCAATAATTTTGTGAATATCTTCTATAGGAACAGATACATCTTTAAATTTTCGTACACTGTGTCTTTTGTAAATAAAATCTAAATTTTTCAATATTCTTCCTCCTTTGTCTTGTGTATGTTATTTGCTATTATATAGCATTTTTCAACTTTCTTCAATGGGATAGAATTTTGTTAAGAAAATTATTTTGATTTAGGGTATAATATTTATGTACTTTATAAAAAGTAGGTGAACAAATGGGATTATTTGCAATAGGAGATTTACATCTGAGTTTATCTGTACATAAACCCATGGATATTTTTGGATATCAATGGGAAAATCATCATGAAAAGATTAAAGAAAATTGGTGTAACACGATTAATCAAGAAGATACTATTTTAATTCCAGGAGATATTTCCTGGGGAATGACATTAAAAGAAGCTATGGAGGATTTGCAATGGATACAGGATCTTCCGGGAAAAAAATTTCTTTTAAGAGGGAATCATGATTATTGGTGGAGCTCTGTAACGAAGCTTAATAATATGTTTGAGAATATGAAATTTTTACAAAATAATTATTTGGTCTATGAGGATTTAGCTATATGTGGAACAAGAGGATGGATTTGTCCTAATGATAAAAAATTTACCCAACATGATCAAAAAATATACGAAAGAGAAATTCATAGGTTAAAATTATCATTGGATGAAGCGACTAAAGGAGGATATAGAAATATTATTGTAATGACTCATTATCCTCCTACAAATGATAAAATAGAGCCATCGGAGTTTACAAATATTTATGAATCTTATTCAGTCAAAAAAGTAATATATGGGCATCTACATGGGAAGGAATCTTTTAAAATGGGATTACAAGGATTTTTAAATGGAGTAGAGTATCATTTAGTTTCTTGTGATTATATTGATTTTATGCCATTAAGAATATTATAATTTATAAAGCTATGATATAATAGAAAAAATGCATCTTTCATGAGAGGTGGACTATGACAAATCAAAGAAAATATACTAAAGGAATTCAGATTAGAACTTGTAAGAGATGTAAAAAGCCAATTAATGAAAATTCACTATATGATTATTGTCCAGATTGTTTTAAGAGGATTGAAGAAGTCTTTGATAAGATCGAAGATTATTTAAGTGAATATCCAGGAGCAACTGCGTTTGAAATTGAACAAGAAACAGGGGTTCCTTATTATGTGATTAATAATTTTATAAGAGATGGGAGACTTCTTGAGATTCCAAATGAATATTTAAATTTTGAATGTAAAAGGTGTGGGTGTCTTCTTTTATCTGCCCATCATAAGTATTGCCCACGTTGTAGAAAAGAGTTAGAAAAGGAAATAGAACTAGCTAAAACACAATTAAAGATGTCTATGAATGATCATGATAAAGCAAAAATGCATATTAAACATAGAAATAGAGATTAGACAAAAAATATTAAAAAACAAAGTGAATATCACTTTGTTTTTTTGTAAACTGAATAAAATATGCGATTTTATTATATCAATGATATAATAAAATAGAAAATACATTATATTAGAAATTGGGTGTGAAAAATGAATTACAAAATGAAAGAAAGTGTTTTTGATAAATTTTTTGACAATAGAGAGGCGTTGATTCGTCAGTTTAAAAAGGGTGATATCACAAAGAAAGAATTTATTGAAGAACATTATTTTTTCATAAAAGGATTAAAATTAAAACCTTTTAAAAATGGAATTAATTCTTTTGAAAAAGGAATTTATAACTATCAATATTATAATATGCTTGCCAAATATAGTTATATGAAGTCAAAGGATTCAAAACTTCAACAAAAACATCCTCAACTGATAGATCAGTTAAGAAAAGATTCTCAATATTATTATAGTCAAAAAGATAAGACTACTTTAAAATTACTAGAATATCTTGATTTTCAAAATGTAGAAGCCTATTTTGTAAAAGTAGAGTCCAAAGCATTAGAGAATAAATTATTTGAGATTGTTTTAAAGGATTATCAACATGTAATACTACATTCAATAAGTGAATGGTTGTTAGTCCGTTTAAAAGAAGAAGGAGTTTTTATATCAAAAAAAAGAAAATCTTTAATTGATCAATATATTAATGAAAGATATTAAATCTTGAAAAAATATCCTTTCTAAAAAATGATCTATATACAAATAATAAGTAGAGTCATAATAAGAAAGGATGTAAAAAATGACAACAAGACTTTTTATTATTGCTGTATCTCCTGGAATTGCTCTTGCTTTAGGAATTTATTTAACAGATCGATATGACAAAGAGCCTACTTCTCTTTTATTAAAAGCATTTATTCTAGGAGCTTTATCTGTTATTCCTACAGCTTTTGTGGAAGGAATACTTCAAAGGTTTAATATTTTTTCTGGAGTATTCGCAGCAGCTTATACAGCTTTTATTGTAGCTGGATTTACAGAAGAATTTTTTAAAAGAGCAGTAGTTTTAAAAACTGCTTATCATCATGAAGCTTTTGATGAAAAATTAGATGGTATTGTGTATGCTACTTTTGCCGCATTAGGATTTGCCACTGTAGAAAATGTTATGTATGTAGTATTTCGATTTGCAACAAATCCTTATGTAGGATTGTATAGAGGGATTTTATCTGTTCCTGCGCATATGCTCTTTGGTATTACAATGGGGTATTACTTGTCTTTATCAAAGTTTGCAATGCATGAAGGAATCAGAAAAAATTATTTAAGAAAATCCTTATTATTACCTGTCATTTTACATGGTATATTTGATTTTATTTTAATGTCAAAGATTCCAATTTTAATGATCTTTTTAGTTCCGTTTGTGATTTATCTTTGGGTCATTAATTTAAGGAGACTCAATGAATATACTCATGAATCTAGAAGTATTTACAAAAATATGAAGAATAAAAAAGAGCCTTTAGAATAAAAATGAAAGTTTTTATTAATATTATGGATAAAGTCCACTCATAAGAGTGGATTTTTTTTATAAAAAATATGTAAAATAAATTAAGCGTTAACCTTGGCATATTTTATTGTTTTCATGAGAAGGGAAGATATATTTCGATTTTTTAAATTGTTTAAAAAATATTTACAAATTTTAAATTTCAAGGTATTCTTTTTTAAAAGAGAAAAACTGAGGATAGGTACAAAGGTTTTACGAAACGATTATTCAGTGTAAGGAGGCTTAGTTTATGAAAAAAATCAGTTCAAAAATTACAATAAGTATTATAGCATGTTCTTTAATAATAGCTCTATTATTAGGAACTATAAGTTTATTCGAAAGTTCCAAATATGTTAAAAAAGAAGCCCATGATACATTGTTATTTATGGCTCAAAGTTATGCCAATGATTTTAGTAAAGACCTAAAAGAAGTTGAAGGCTGGATAACTGGTTTAAATTCAAATATATTTTCCACTTTTGATATAGAGGAATTTAAAAAAGATCCTAGTTATATTCAAAAATATCAAAAAGAAATTGATTTTATGATTCAAAGTCTTGCATTAAAAACTCATGAGGTACAGGGAATTTATTTTACTTTCAATCCAGAATTAACTGGAAAAGCGTATGAGATTTGGTATATTAATGAAGATGGAAAATTTGAAAAAGTAGATTGCGATTTAGATTCACAAAATTCATACATAAATGAGTTCTATCTAGAAAACGAAGATATGTCTTGGTATTATAATCCAATCAAGATGAAAAAGGGTGTATGGGATGACCCTTCTTTAGAAGAAGAAATCAATAAAACGGTAGCTTCTTATACAGAAGCAGTGTATAAAGATGATATTTTGATTGGAGTAGTAGGGATTGATATTGATATAGACCATATAAAAAATACAATTGATGATATGAATGTATATGATACAGGATATGCAGTTTTGTATAATAGTGAATATGACTATTTGATGCATCCTACTTTTACAATGAAAGATAACTTAAAAACGATAGAAGATGGAAAATTAGGTTTTATAGCTCAACATATGGAGAAAAAAGATTCAGGGGTAATAGAATATGAATGGACAGACCAAGAAAAAATAATAGGATATGCTCATTTATCTAATGGCTGGATACTTGAATTAGTGCCTTCTATAGAAGAAATATTTAAACCTGTAGATCAATTGAGATTCAAGATAGCTCTTTTTATACTTTTAGGAATTATATTATCTGTAATAATAGGATTATATATTGGAAGGTCTATATCTAAACCAATTGTTAAAATTACTGAATTAATCGATAGAACTGAAAAATTAGATTTGGCTTATGATAAAGCATATGAGAAATATTATGATTATAAAGATGAATCAGGCATAATGTTTAAATCTATGAACATCCTTAGAAAATCATTGAGAGAATTTGCAAATGAACTTATCGATACTTCTGAATGCATTTCGAATAATGCTTATAATGTAGAAAGATTGACAGATGCTTTAAAGGATAAAG
The DNA here is from genome assembly GCF_001282725.1 of Inediibacterium massiliense. Classification (NCBI taxonomy): domain Bacteria; kingdom Bacillati; phylum Bacillota; class Clostridia; order Peptostreptococcales; family Thermotaleaceae; genus Inediibacterium; species Inediibacterium massiliense. The sequence continues at coordinate 323,237 of NZ_LN876587.1, forward strand.
TAAATAATAATGCTGCAATTACTCAAGAATTATCTGCAGGAATGGAGGAAACAGCTACAATTACAGAGATGGTACATGCTTCTACTGATGAAATGAATCATATTGTAAATTTGATAGTAGATCAGACAGAAAAAGGAGTAGAGGCAGCCAATGATATAAATATAAGAGCAAATCAATTAAAAAATGATGTTAGTATTTCTGTTAAAAAAAATCATGATATTTACTATCAGGCAAAGAAAGATATGGACTTGGCTATAGCTCAAGCAAGAAATGTAGAAAAAATCAATATGCTAGCAGATACTATTTTACAGATTACACGACAAACTAATTTATTAGCTTTAAATGCGTCTATAGAGGCTGCAAGAGCAGGAGAAGACGGCAGGGGATTTTCTGTTGTTGCAGATGAAATAAGAAAGCTAGCAGAGCAATCTTCTAGAGCTATTGAAGATATTCAAAATGTAGTTGGAGTAGTCAATTTTTCTGTTTCTAATTTGGTAGAAAGTTCTCAAAGAATTCTTAAATTTATAGAAAATGATATTAATGCAGACTATAAAATGATGATTCAAGTGGGAGAGCAATATAGTAAGGATGCACAAGGTTTTAACAGTTTGATGATGGATTTTAATCTTACAATAGGGGAAATAAGAAAGTCCATTCAGGAAATATATACAGCTATGCAAGAAGTGTCTATAACTGTAAATGAAGGAGCAACTGGAGTGGAAGATATGGTTATAAAAACTTCAAATATTGTTGAAGAATTAGTTCATGTGAAAGAAAGTACGGGAGAAAATTTAGAAAATTCCAATAAACTTAAAAATATTGCTTTACGCTTTAAAATGTAAAATGATAATTGTGAAGATGTTTTTAAAATTGAAATTGTTGAAAAAAATAAGAAAGCCTTTTGAAAATTTTTCAAAAGGCTTTCTTATTTTTAATTTATAGAACAAATTGTGAAAGTAGCAAAATTTGCTTTTCTGCATAAAATGGTACTGTCTAAGATTAATAAATAGGGGGAGGAAACATGAATAGAGAACAATTAGAAATGCTTTCAAAACTTCAAGAAGTAGAGTTTGCTTGTATTGATCTCAACTTATATTTAGATACTCATCCACAAGATCAAATGGCACTTATGAGATATAATACATGTGCTTATCAGCTAGATGTATTAAAAAAACAATACGAATGTATGTATGGACCTATTTTAAACTTTGGATTTTCACAGAGTCAATATCCATTTCAATGGATAGAAGGTCCATGGCCTTGGGAAATTCAATACTAGGACATAAGGGGGAAAAAATATGTGGATTTATGAGAAAAAATTAGAATATCCAGTAAGAGTATCAGGCTGTGATCCAAGAATGGCACAATATGTAATGACTCAATTAGGAGGGCCAGATGGAGAATTGTCTGCAGCTATAAGATATTTAAATCAAAGATATAAAATGCCTACAAAAAAGTCAATAGCACTTTTAACAGATATAGGAACAGAAGAAATGGCTCACGTTGAAATGATCCAAACTATGATTTATAAGCTCACGAAAGATGCAAATATAGAAGAAATTAAAGAAGATGGTATGGGACCTTATTATGCCATAAGGGATAAAGCTATTTATCCTGCTGATTCTACAGGAAATCCATGGACGGCTGCATATATTCAATCTATAGGAGATGTAAAAGCAGATTTATATGAAGATTTAGCAGCGGAGCAAAAGGCAAGAGCCGTATATGAAAATCTTTTAAAACTTACAGATGATCCATTACTTATGGATTCTTTAAAATTTTTAAGAGAGAGAGAATTGGTTCATTTTAAAAGATTTGGAGAAGCATTAAGAGATGTAGAGGAAAACTATCAATGTAAAACATATTATTAAAAATATAAAGCCATAAGCTATGATTTAGTTTGTGGCTTTATATTTTGGGTAAATGTGGGAAAACATACATAAATTTAATGTTTTTACGATATCAACTTGAATAACTTCCTTTACATATAGTATAATGGTAAAAAGATCATATGGTTTGTTAGGTGAGGCTCCTGTAAAGATATATGCTACTGCCCAGAAAAATCGAGAGATTCCAATGGGTTAACAAGAATAATCGGGAAGGTTATTTTTAATGTAGCTGACGAAATGTCAAAGCTTTCCAGTGCTAAAGCTCAACAATATAGAAATCAAATTTTTTCTCTACTGTTGGGTAGAGATTTTTTTATTGCAGAAAGGTGGTGGTGATTGTGGATTCTGGTCCGAAACATAGTTATCAAAAGAATAGAACAAAATATCACAGAAGAGCTACAATCACCTTATAAAGATAGAGGCTCTTCTAAGGAGGAGTGGCTATGATAGAAAAAATATTAAATTTATTCACTGAGAAGAGATATCAAGAGGTAAGAGAAGAAATTATAAAGCTTAATAAAGTAAATATAGCAGATTTAATGGAAGAATTAGATATAAATGATGCTATTGTATTATTTAGAATGCTTCCAAAGGATATGGCTGTAGATGTATTCTCTTATCTTTCTACAGAACAACAAAAGGAAATTATTAATTCTATTACAGAAAAAGAAGTCAAATATATTATGGAAGAATTGTTTTTTGATGATATGATAGATTTTATTGAAGAAATGCCTGCAAATATAGTAAAAAAAATTCTTAAAAATACAAAAGAAGAAGAAAGAAAATTAATTAATCAATTTTTGAATTATCCAGAAAATTCTGCTGGAAGCTTAATGACTATTGAATATGTAGATTTAAGAAAGAATATGACAGTAAAGGAAGCTCTAGATCATATTAAAGAAACAGGAATCAATAAAGAAACTATTTATACTTGTTATGTAATAGATGAAAATAGAAAGCTTGAAGGAATTTTATCCTTAAGAAAATTAGTAACAAGTTCTTATGAAAGCACAATAGAAGAAATGATGAGCACAGATGTTATTTATGCATATACCCATGACGATCAAGAAGATGTAGCAAATTTGTTTAAAAAATATGGACTCATTGCCATACCTATTTTAGATAAAGAAGAGCGTCTTACGGGAATTATAACAGTAGATGATATTGTAGAGGTTATTGAACAAGAAAATACAGAAGACTTTCAAAAAATGGCAGGAATGGAGCCATCTGAGACAGCTTATTTAGATACCCCTTTTATTTCTCTTGCAAAGCATAGAATCATTTGGCTTTTAATACTTATGATTTCTGCTACTTTTACAGGGAGAATTATACAAAAATTTGAAGCTGTGTTGCAATCCGTAGTTATTTTAGCTGCTTTTATTCCTATGCTTATGGATACAGGAGGAAATGCAGGAGCTCAATCTTCTACGTTAGTTATAAGGGGACTGGCATTAGGAGAGATTGAAACAAAAGATATTTTAAAGGTTATATGGAAAGAATTTACGGTTAGTACAGTGGTAGGAATTGTTTTAACAGGAATCAATTTTATAAGAATTTATTATATAGAAAAGGTAGATTTTTATGTGGCACTTACTGTAACAGGAACATTATTTATTACCATTGTATTAGCAAAAATTGTGGGAGGTATTTTGCCTATTGTTGCAAAAAAGATCAATGTAGATCCTGCTATTATGGCAAGTCCGCTGATTACTACTATTGTAGATGCAGTAGCTTTAGTTATTTATTTTTCATTAGCATCTTCTTTTTTAGGAATATAAGATAAATTGAAAAAAGTGGGTATGTAAAAAAGAAAGTGGATAAAAATAAAGTAAAAGCTAGAGAAAGGAAGAAATAAAATGAAAATTACAGTGATAGGATATTGGGGAGCTTATCCACAAAAAAATGAAGCAACTTCTTCTTATCTTTTACAGACAGAACAAGCAAATATATTAATAGATTGTGGATCAGGAGCTTTATCAAAATTACAAAATTATATAGCTTTAGAAAAATTAGATGCAGTAGTGCTATCTCATTATCATGCAGATCATATAGCAGATGTTTATCCACTTCAATATGGGATTCGAATTTTAACAGATTTAGGGAAAAGAAAAGATCCTCTACCTATTTATGGCCATCTAGAAGATGATAAATATTCAACCTTAACTTATGAGAAATATGTAAAAGGGTATCCTATAGGAGTAGAAATTTCTTTAAAAATAAAAGACATTACTTTTCATTTTCAAAAGAATGTTCATCCTGGAACATGTTTTTGTATAAAAATAGAAAAGGATAATAAAAAAGTTGTTTATACGGCAGATACAGGATGGTATGATGAATTGGTTTCTTTTTCTCAAGATGCAGATATGATCCTTTGTGAAGCAAGTCTTTACAATGAAAATTACGGACTCATTCCAGGGCATATGACAGCAAAAGAAGCAGGAAAACTTGGTCATATGTGTAATACAAAAAAATTGGTACTTACTCATTTGCCCCACTTTGGAAAGCATGAAAATCTTTTAAAAGAGGCAAAAGAAGAGTTTAAAGGAGAAGTAGAACTTGCAAATACAGGAAGCATATTCAATTTATATTGAACAGTTCAATAGAATATGGTAATCTAAAAAGAGTAAATTTGGATTAAAGGTTGGGATTAATTTGATGAAGGGGATAGAGGCAGTTATATTTGATCTGGATGGGACGTTAGTAGATTCTATGTGGATTTGGAAAAAAATCGATATAGATTATCTAGGGAAAAGAGGATTTAATTTACCAGATGATCTTCAAAAGACAATAGAAGGAATGAGTTTTACAGAAACGGCCAACTATTTTAAAGAAAGATTTCATTTGAAAGAATCTATTGAAGAAATAAAAGCAGAATGGATGAAAATGACAAAGGATTATTATGCAAAAAAGATTCCATTAAAAAAGGGAGTATATCCTTTATTATTGGAACTTAGGAACAATGGAATCAAAATAGGAATAGGAACCAGCAATGATAAAGAACTAGTACAGTTAGTTCTTGAAAAAAATAATATTATAGATTTTTTTCAAAGTATCCGAACAGGCTGTGAGGTACAAAAGGGAAAACCTCATCCAGACGTGTTTTTAAAAGTGGCAGATGATTTGGGAGTAGAACCTAAAAATTGCTTAGTTTTTGAAGATACTTATGCAGGAGTACTTGCTGCAAAGAGAGCCGGAATGAAGGTATTTGCCATTGCAGATGAAAGTTCTTTTGCATACAAACAAGACATTAGCAATTTGGCAGACCATTTTATAGAAGGATTTGAAGAGATTGCATAAGCCGAGTAAACCTCGGCTTTTTCTAACTATTATAAAATGATAAAAATGTAAATACTATAAGAGTAGGAGAGTGATGCGTATGCGGATGCCAATTGATTTTGAAGACAAAATGAAAAAGCTTTTAAAAGAAGAATATGAAGATTTTTTTAAAAGCTATGAAGAAAATAAAATTCAAGGATTAAGAGTCAATACTTTAAAAATAGATATAGAAGATTTCTTAAAAATTAATCCTTTTCAAATAGATAAAGTTTCATGGATAAAAGAAGGATTTTATTATGGACAAGGACAAAGACCAGGAAAACATCCTTATCATGAAGCAGGTCTTTATTATATACAAGAGCCTAGTGCTATGGCAGTAGGGAATATTTTAAATCCGCAGCCAGGGGAAAAAATTTTGGATTTATGTGCAGCGCCAGGAGGAAAATCTACTCACATTGCTGCTCGATTAAAAGGAGAGGGTTTATTGGTATCTAATGAGCTTTATCCTCAAAGAGCAAAAATATTATCTCAAAATATAGAAAGAATGGGTATAAAGAATACCATTGTGACTAATGAAAGTCCACAAAAACTATCTAAGAAATTTAGTGGATTTTTCAATAGGATTTTAGTAGATGCACCTTGTTCTGGAGAAGGTATGTTTCGAAAAGACGAAAATACCTGCAATGAGTGGAGTCTTGAAAATGTGCATATGTGTTCCAATCGTCAAATAGAAATATTAGAGGAAGCTCAAAAGATGCTTACACCTAAAGGTGTGTTACTTTATTCTACTTGTACATTTTCACCAGAAGAAAATGAAGCAGTAATTGATCAATTTTTAGAAAAACATCCAGAGTTTCATTTGATTAAAATACATAGATATGAAGGATTTGAAGAGGGAAGAGTAGACTGGATTCATTCTTCTAATGAAGAGATAAAAAATACTGTAAGATTGTGGCCTCATAAATTAAAGGGAGAAGGGCACTTTATAGCACTTTTGCAAAAGACAGATGAAGAAGAAATCCATAGAAAAGAAAAGAAAAAAGGAACTAAAAAGAAAATAGATGAAAAGCTCTTAAAAGATTACTATGATTTTGCTAATGAATATCTATTAAAGACATTAAAAGGAAATTTCATGTTATTTAAGGATCAGCTCTATCTTTTACCAGATGAATGGATTGATCTAGAAGGAATCAAAGTTTTAAGAGCAGGACTTCATTTAGGAACACTTAAAAAAAATAGATTTGAACCTTCTCATAGTTTGGCCCTATATTTAAAACCACAAGAAGTAAAGCAAAGAATAGATATGAATGACTCTCAAATTGTTGATTATTTAAAAGGAGAATCTATAAAAATAGAAGGAAAAAAAGGATGGAATCTTGCTTGTATAGATGGATATTCTATTGGATGGGGAAAAATATCAGATGGAATACTTAAAAATCATTATCCCAAAGGATTAAGATGGGTTTAGGAGGAAAACATGAAGAAAAAAGATATAATAGATATTGAGATCAAAGATTTAGAATTTCCAGCAAAAGGGATTGGATTTTATGAAGATAAAAAGGTTTATGTAAAGAATGCAGTAGTAGGACAAGTGGTACGTGTCTATATTCAAAAGGTCAGAAGGGATCATGCAGAAGGAAAACTTATGGAAGTCGTAAAGCCTTCTTTGGTAGAGACAGAATCTTTTTGTTCTCATTTTGGAAGATGTGGAGGATGTGCTCGTCAAACATTACCTTATGAAGAACAATTGAAAATAAAAGAAAATGCTGTAAAAAAATTATTAGAAGAAGCTAATATAGAAGGATATGAATTTTTAGGAATAGAGGAAAGTCCTGAAGTTTATGAATATAGAAATAAAATGGAGTATTCCTTTGGAAATGAAGAAAAAGGTGGAGAATTGAATTTAGGAATGCATAAAAAAGGAAAATTCTATGATGTAGTGACAGTAGATGAATGTAAAATTGTAGATGATGATTTTAATAAAATTTTAAAAGAGATTCTTATTTATTGTAGAGAAAAAGAAATACCACTCTATAACAATAGAAGTCATGAAGGATATCTAAGACATCTAATCATAAGAAAAGCCAAAAAAACAAGAGAGATTATTGTGAATTTGATTACAAGCACTCAAATGAGTTTAGATTTAAGAGATCTTGTAGAAAAAATAAAAAATTTAGATTTAAAAGGCCATATGGTTGGATTTTTACATACTTTAAATGACAATTTGGCAGATGCAGTAATTCCAGATGAAACAAAAGTCATTTGGGGAGAAGATTATTTTACAGAGGAATTATTAGGACTAAAATTTAAAATATCAGCTTTTTCATTTTTTCAAACTAATTCATTAGGTGCTGAAAAATTATACAGTATGGTATTAGATTTTATGGAAGATGCAAAGGATAAAATCGTATTTGACTTATATTGTGGCACAGGTACAATAGGACAAATTGTTGCACAAAAAGCAAAAAAAGTAATGGGAATAGAACTTGTAGAAGAAGCTGTAGAAGCAGCTAATGAAAATGCGAAAATGAATAATCTGAAAAATTGTAAATTTATAGCAGGTGATGTATTCAAAAAAATAGACGAGCTAAAGGTAAAGCCTGACATTATCATATTAGACCCTCCAAGAGTAGGAGTTCATCCAAAGGCATTACAAAAGATTATCAGATACAAAGCACCAGAGATTGTTTATGTATCTTGTAATCCCAAAACATTAGCTCAAAATCTTGTAGATCTTCAAGAAGCAGGTTATGAAGTGAAGAAGGTAAAATGTATGGATATGTTTCCTCACACGCCGCATTGTGAGGTTGTATGCCAGTTGCAACGGGTTGGTAAATAAAATAGCATAGAAATTAGCAAAAAGGCGTGAGTGAAAGTGATTCTCACGTCTTTTCTAATACTTAAAAGGAAAGAATTTAAAACTTGCGAATAGATTTAAATTCAGATGGAATAGAGAGACTAGACAATGTACAGGGTAATAAGTAAAATAGCCATTCCTCTTTGTTCCATAGCATTCACTCAATCTATTTTATTAAATTTTTTCTCTACTAGGTTTTTTAATTCTGTATCATTAACTACAAAATATGATGTTGTTTGACGTAATTCTGTTGTGCCAGGTAAAATAAAAGTCTCAATATCATTGATGTTTATTTTATTTAAAGCCTTTAGATCTTCGGCAATTTTCACAGAAGGATAATTTGTTACAACGTTTTTTGATAATTCGTTATACAATCCACTTATTTCTGCGAGATATTTAGTGTCAAATTTTTGCTTTATTAGTTGTGTAATAAAATTTTGTTGCATTCGTATTCTAGCAATGTCGCCTTCGTGATAACCCGTGCGATAACGGACTAATTGCTCTGCTTTTTCACCATCCAATATTTGCAATCCTTTTTCTAAAGATATATGTAAGTTCTGTGCAGGATCATCATAAAGCATATCAATAGGCACATTAAACTCCACGCCACCTAAAATATCCACAATATTTCTAAAACCTTCAAAATTTATTCTTACGTAATAATTAACAGGTATTTCAAGATTATTAGTAACTGCATCAGTTATTTTTTGGGCATCACCATCGGTCATTAAAGTAGATATTTTATTATCTTGCTTATCTGATGTAATAAGGGTATCTCGCGGAATTGACAACACCGCTAGACTGTTATTAGTTTTATTAAGTGAGAGCAACATTAAAGTATCTGCACGCATTTGCTCATCATCGTCAACGCCGATTAATAGTATATTCGTCTGATTTTCAGTCACATTCCCAATCTCCAGAGGTTTATGTAAATCTTGTGACTGGGTTTTATCACTCAAAACTCCGCTTGCAAAAATAGAAGTACCAAGTATTACACAAGCCGTAATTACTGAGCAGAAAATTGCTATTTTACTTTTTTTTGTAGCATTTTTAATCATGGTAAATCTCCTTTTAATATCATTTTTATTGCTTGCCATTGCCGTGGTAAACAGTTTAGTATTTGTTCTTGTTTGTGAAGCAAGTGTTAATATTGTGTTCATATAGTTTTTTTGTTCCTTTTCGTCCATATGTGCCACAACAGATAGATCGCAAGAGATTTCACACTCCTGATCAATCTGCCTCGATATGATATAGGAGAAAGGATTAAACCAATGAACAGTATTTACAAGCATTGCAAACCATTTATACCAAAGGTCATGTCGCCTGTAATGGGTAAGCTCATGTAACAGTATATATTTTAGATTTTCCTCCGACATTTCTATATCGGGAAGGAGCAACAAGGGACTGAAAATCCCCACCATAAGCGGTGCGTCAATCATGCTTGTTTTTCGGGTTATAATTTTATCTGCGTCTATTCCAGGGCAGGAAATAATGACGGAGTTTTTGTGAATTGCCCGCAAAAATATTAAATATCTAATCAGGTTGATTCCAAATATCAACATCAATCCGACCAGCCACCCATAACATATCATATCTGTTATTCCAAATGAAATATCCTTTAATACATTTACTGTGCTTTGCTCGAGCGATTTAGTGTCAACTGCTGGAAGGGGTATTTGTTGTACATTTTCGAATTCCGCTTGTACTGTTTCGTCTTTGAAATTCTGTTCCATGTTTAGTGAAACATCGGGTGCTATATTAGTGGCGACCTGTGGTAGACGTATAGTGACAGGCCACATCATAACAATAAGTACAATTGCCCATGCGTAATATTGCCATGTAGAGCCAAAACATCTCTTTGTTATAGGCTTTAACAACAGCAACAATGCCGCTAAAACACTTCCTACTGCCGATGTTATAAGTATTGCTCTGAAAATCTGTAATAACATAAATCTGTCGCCCCCCTAAAGATTAAACATCTTTTTGATTTCTTCAATGTCATCTGCGGACATCTCTCCTGTTTTGAATAGAGAAACCGCTAAATTCTTTACAGAGCCGTCATATAACTTTGATACAAGGTTTTTTGTCTGCAATTGCTTGTAATCATTCTTTTTGATAATTGGATAATAGAGATATGACTTTCCTTTTTTTTCGTATGCAACCGCACCCTTTTCTACCAATCGACTAAGCAAAGTAGAAGCAGTTGTGTATTTCCACTTCTTATTAACAACGGTGTTACATACTTCCTGGACTGTCATTGGTTTACCAGTTTTCCAAAGGATTTTGATAACCTCTAATTCTGCCTCGCTGATTTCAAATGCTTTTTTTTCCATATATATGCCTCCCTAATCAATTAACTACAAGCGTAGTTTATATTTAAATACTACATGTGTAGTAGGAATTTGTCAATATTAATATAAAAATTTTAATAATTTCTATGGAAGTAGAAATTATTGTAAATGATAAATAAATTAAAGTGAACATTAAATTACTATTGAAAACTAAAATAAAAAGGAGTAAAATATATAACTAGGTTATATAATAACTATGTTATATAAATAATTATCAAAAATACATTATTTGAAAGGTGATTTGATGGATAAAAAAAATGATATAGAATATATACATGTAGTTGGGGCAAGAGAAAAAAATCTCAAGAATATAAATGTAAAAATTCCAAAGAAAAAGATAACTGTATTCACTGGTGTGTCTGGTTCAGGAAAGTCATCTTTGGTATTTGATACAATAGCGGCAGAATCGCAAAGACAACTCAATGAAACGTATTCGAGTTTTATTCGCCATCGTCTGCCACATTATGGACAGCCACATGTGGATGCTATAGAAAATTTATCTGTGGCAATTATTATTGATCAAAAACGTATTGGAGGAAATGCAAGGTCAACAGTTGGAACAATTACGGATATATATTCATTGTTAAGATTATTATTTTCTCGTATAGGAAAGCCATTTGTTGGTTATTCCGATGTTTTCTCATTTAATAATCCTCAAGGAATGTGCCCTAAGTGTGAGGGGATTGGGAAAATAGATATGATAAGTATTGATCGGCTGTTAGATAAAAATAAGTCTCTTAATGAAGGTGCAATTCTATTTCCTACCTTTGAGCCAGGAGGATGGCGATTAAAAAGATATATTCATTCAGGATTTTTTGACAATGATAAAAAAATCAAAGACTTTACAGAGAAAGAATTAGAGCTACTTTTATACCAATCAGATATTAAAGTAACAACTTCTGACCCCCAATGGCCTAAGACTTCCCTTTATGAAGGACTTATTCCTAGAATTGAGAGAAGTTTTCTCAAAAAGGAAGATGGAGAAGCAAAGAAATATAAAAAAGAAATTGATAAGATTGTTAGTAAAAAAACATGCCCTGTTTGTGGGGGTGCTAGATTAGCACAGACTGTTTTACAATGTAAAATAAACGGTAAGAATATTGCGGACTGTGTTAAAATGCAAGTTACAGATTTAATAGAGTTTATCTATACCATCAACGAACCAAAAGCCACTACTATGGTGAAAGCCATAATTGACCGACTTAACCATTTAGTTTCCATTGGTTTAGGGTATTTAAGCTTAAACAGAGAAACTTCAACACTTTCTGGAGGTGAATCTCAGCGCATAAAGATGGTCCGACAATTAGGAAGTAGTTTGACTGGTCTTACCTATATCTTTGATGAGCCAAGCATTGGCTTACATCCCCATGATATAGATAAAATCAATACACTTTTAAACCTTTTACGAGAAAAAGGAAATACGGTCTTGATAGTGGAGCATGACCCTGATGTTATTAAAATTGCAGATCATGTTATTGATATGGGACCGAATGCAGGTATAAACGGTGGAAAAATAATGTACCAAGGTTCATTAGATGGTCTGAAACGTTCTGACACGCTGACAGGTAAAACTTTTAGTAGAAAAATCCAACTGAAAGAAAACTTTAGAACCCCAATTGGGCATTTATCTTTAAAAAACGTACATTTACATAATCTCAAAAATATCAGCGTGGATATCCACAAAGGTGTTATGACAGTTGTAACAGGAGTTGCAGGATCAGGCAAAAGTACGTTAATCAATCAGGTTTTGCCAAAAGTTTATCCTGATACCATTTTTATCGACCAAAAACCAATACAGACTTCAAAACGATCTAACATTGCCACTTTTACTGGAATGTTTAATAAAATAAGAGAACTATTTTCCAAGGCAAATCATGTTAAATCTCCATTATTTAGTTTCAATTCCCAAGGAGCCTGTCCCAACTGTAAAGGGTTAGGAGTAACCTATACGGATTTAGCATTTATGGATACTATTGTAACAGTATGTGAGGAATGTCAAGGTAGACGATTCACAGACGAAGTATTAAATTATAAATTGAGAGGTAAGAGTATCAGTGAAGTTTTAAATATGACAGTTGATGAAGCCTTAGATTTTTTCTATGAAAAAGACATATTAGATATGCTGAAAAAATTGAAAGATGTAGGAATCACTTATATTACATTAGGACAACCCTTAAACACATTATCTGGGGGTGAATTGCAAAGAGTAAAACTTGCGTCAGAATTGGAAAACAGGGGAAATGTTTATGTATTGGACGAGCCTACAACAGGACTTCATATGTCAGATATATGGCAGCTACTTAAAATTTTGAACCGTCTTGTGGACCAAGGCAGCACTGTAATTGTAATAGAGCACAATTTAGACGTGATGAGTCAAGCTGACTGGATTATTGATTTAGGACCACTTGCTGGGCAACAAGGTGGGAATCTAATATTTGAAGGAACAATAAAAGATTTAGTAAATTGTACGTCCTCAATAACAGGACAATATTTAAAGAAATATATTAAGGAAGGTGAATAGCTATGGCTAAAAAAGAATTAGAAGATAATTATATTCCTTTTCAATGTATGATTATCAGTAGTATTAATCGCTTTAATATAGAAGGAGTGACAACAGCACAATATACTATACTAGATATCTTAGATAAGCAAGGAGCAAAGACCACAAAGGAGTTAGCAGAAATTCGTGGAATTTCCCAAGCGGGTATGTCTAAATTAACTAAAAGGCTTTTGGAAAAAAACTACATCATTCAACAACGGAGGGACACAGACCGTAGAATTTATGACATTATGATTACGACAGATGGAAAGAACTTTCTTGCAAGATCAGAAAAGTTTAGAAATGAAATTATGGACTTAATTGAAGATACTTTATCAGAAAAAGAATTGAAATGTTTTGTGAAGTTGTGTAAAAAAATCACTGATTCTTATTGTGTAACGAATAATATAGATTCTAAAAAATAAGCCTCTTATGTAAAATAAAAGTGGATTTGCCAACCACAATTATTTGAGAAAACACGAGAAATTGAATAGATTAGAATATGCCGGTTGAGGTGAGTTGACCTTGGCTGGTATTTTTTTATTAAATATGGTTAAGATAACGGTATCTAAATTGTATAATCTGCAATGTATTTTAAACGAATACATATTTTCTAATGAGCTGGGCGATATAAATTAGAGAATAATTAAAGGAGTGAAAAGCTTGGAAAATGCAATGTTTTGTTATCAGTGTGAACAAACAATGGGAGGAAAAGGTTGTACAAAACATGGAGTATGTGGAAAGTCACCAGAAATAGCCAATTTACAAGATTTATTGATATACCAATTAAAAGGTATATCATGTTATGCAAAACCTTTAATTGAAAAGGGAGAAATTATAGATAAAGAAATTGTAAAATTTGTAGAGAATGGATTGTTTACTACTCTAACAAATGTAAATTTTGATGCAGAGGTTCATGTGAAATTATTAAGAGAATCACAAAAAATAAAAGAAGCTCTAAGGGAAAAAGCACCTATTGGACAATATCCTGATCCTGCTATGTATGATCTTAGTGACACTAAAGAATCAATGTTAAAGGACTCAATAAAAGCTGGTATTATGTATGATCAAGAACTAGATGCTGATATTCGTTCATTAAGATCCACTATACTTTATGGATTAAAAGGTATAAGTGCCTATGGTCATCAAGCAAGGTTTATTAATTATCATAGTGATCAAGTAGATCAGTTTTACTTCTTAGGATTAGAAGCTACTACAAATGATAATTTAACTCTTGAAGATTTGATTCGTATGACAATGAGAACAGGAGATATGAGTGTAGAAGTAATGAGAATTTTAGATGAAGCCAATACGGAGACATATGAAAATCCATCTCCACATAAAGTTAATGTAAACATTAAGAAAGGACCATTTATAGTTATATCAGGGCATGATCTGAGAGATTTAGAAATGCTCCTTCAACAAACAGAAGGAAAAGGCATTAATGTTTATACTCATGGAGAAATGTTACCGTCTCATGGATATCCATCACTAAAAAAATACAAGCATCTAGTAGGGAACTATGGTTCTGCATGGCAAAACCAGCAAAAAGAGTTTGATAATATACCTGGATGTATTTTGATGACTACTAACTGCTTAATGAGACCAAGAGAGTCCTATAAAGACAGAATATTTACTACTAATGTTGTAGGCTGGGATGGCGTTAAGAATATTAAAGTGAATGAAGAGGGTACAAAAGATTTTAGTGAAATTATAAATAAAGCGTTGGAACTTGGTGGATTTAAAGAAGATGAAGAAGAAAAGGAAATTTTAGTAGGATTTGGACATCATGAAACCTTATCTCATGCTGAAACTATAGTCAATGCAGTGAAGGAAGGAAAGATTAAACACTTTTTTTTAATAGGTGGATGTGATGGAGCAAAGCCAGGAAGAAATTACTATACTCAATTTGCTGAAAAAGTTCCTAAAGATTGTGTCATTCTAACATTAGCCTGTGGGAAGTATAGATTTAATAAATTAGATTTTGGAACAGTAGCAGGATTACCTAGACTATTAGATGTGGGACAATGTAATGATGCATATTCAGCAGTTAAAATTGCTTCGGCTCTTGCAGATGCATTTGACACAGATGTCAATTCTCTACCTCTAACTATAGTACTTTCCTGGTATGAACAAAAGGCAGTTGCTGATTTATTAGCATTATTATCTCTTGGAATCAATGGAATGTACTTAGGACCAAGTTTACCTGCGTTTATATCTCCAAATGTATTACAATACTTAGTAGATACATTTGATATAAAACCCATAAGTACTCCAGATGATGATTTGAAGAACTCTCTACAACAGCATTATTAAAAATACAAATTTTACAGATGAAAAGATTAGTAAAGAATCCTAATAAACTCTATGATTTTAGGAGGTATTTTGAAGATTTCAATTACATAGGCGTATGGCGAAACATTAGAAAGTGATAAAGAAGAAAAAGATCTTGTTTATATTTTAGAAAACAAGATCTTTTCATATTATTATTTTAATATTTGCCCTAAAAATTTTTGTGCTCTTTCTGTTTGAGGGTTGCTAAATAATTTTTTAGGAATACCTTCTTCAATGATTCTACCTTCATCCATAAAAATTACTCGATCAGCTACTTCACGAGCAAATCCCATTTCATGAGAAACTACTACCATTGTCATTCCTTCTTTAGCTAAATCTTGCATTACAGTTAATACTTCTCCAACTAATTCTGGATCGAGTGCAGATGTTGGCTCATCAAAAAACATAATCTTAGGTTCCATAGCTAAAGAACGTGCAATGGCAACTCGTTGTTGTTGACCTCCTGAAAGCCGAGAAGGGTATTCATTTTTCTTGTCAAGTAAGCCTACTTTTTTTAAAAGTTTTTCTCCCAGTGATATAGCAACATCTATAGGCATTTTTTTAACCATAATAAGCCCTTCTATTACATTTTCTATAACACTCATATGAGGAAATAAATTAAAATTTTGAAATACCATTCCTGTATTTTTTCGGAGTTGACGAATTTTTTTGATTTGTTTTTTATGAGTCACATCAGAGTCAATGGCAACGCCTCCGACCTCAATACGTCCATGATCTATTCTTTCGAGTCCATTTAAACATCGCAAAAATGTAGTTTTACCTGAGCCACTAGGTCCTATAATTACGACTACTTCTTTAGGATGAATACAAAGATCAATTTCTTTTAAAATTTCTAAATCTGCAAATTTTTTACTTAAATTACATACTTTAATCACTATAGTCCACATCCTTAAGATGAATAAATTTTTGATAGTTTTCTTTCAATAAACCCAAGTCCTATAGAAAATAATGTACTCATGATCCAATACATAAGAGCAATTGCAATATAAAATGGCATTACAACAAGATGTTTTGATATTAACAATTGGGAAGTACGTAATAATTCGGTTACTGTAATAACAGAAACTAAAGATGTTTCCTTAAGCATACCAATAAATGTATTTCCTAATGGAGGAATAGCAACTCTTGCTGCTTGTGGTAGAATAATTCTTCGCATTGCTTGGTAGTGTGTCATTCCTATACACATTGCTGCTTCCATTTGTCCTTTAGGAATAGAAAGAATAGCACCTCTTAAAGTTTCAGATATATATGCACTAATATTAAGACTAAGAGAGATACAGGCAGCTGTAAGAGGATCTAAAAGTATTCCTATATCTGGGAGTCCATAGTAAATAATAAAAATTTGTACTAACAAAGGTGTACCACGAATAATAGAAACATATCCCTTTGCAAATGTAGCTAGTGTTTGATGTTTTGTCAAACGAGCCAGAGCAACCAATAATCCAATCATTAATCCAAATGTCATAGAAATTATGGTGATTAACATAGTGTAATAGGCTCCCTTTAAAAGGAGATTGATGTCTTGTAGTACTAAGTCCATGATGATTGTTCCTCCATTTATTTTAAATTATATATTTGGTTCAACATCAAACCATTTTATAAATATTTTCTTGTATGTTCCATCATTTTTCATATCTTCTAAAGCTTGATCCACTGCTTTTAGAAATTCAGGGTTTTCTTTACGAATTGCCATTCCTGCAAAATCTTCTTTAAGTGGTTTTCCAACGGTTTTAATATGAATATTATTTTTTTCTACTTCAGGTTTGATTGCAAAGATATTGTTAATTGTTGCATCAATCCTTCCAGTATTTAAATCCATTAAAGAAGTAATAACATCATTATAAGTAATAATTTCAAAGTTACCTACTTTCGGCATTACATCATCTCTAAGATATTGTTCATCATTTGTTCCTAATCCAACACCGATTTTTTTATTTTTAAAATCTTCTACAGAATTAATTGTATTATTATCAGATCGTACAATAACATTTACAGTGTTTTTAATATATGGTTTAGAAAAATCCATTGTTTGTTTTCTTTCATCTGTGATAGTCATTTGACTTACTACAATATCAAACTTTCCTTTTTCAAGACCTGCAACCATGCTTGACCAGTCAGTTGTAATAAACTCTGCTTCTACGCCAATTCTTTTTGCGATTTCTTTAGCAATATCTGCATCGAAACCATCTACTTCATTATTTTTATTCAAAAAATTGTATGGAGGATATGTTCCCATTAATCCAACTTTCATTTTACCTGAGTTTTTAATTTGATCTAGTAGATTTACATTTTGTGGTTCTTGTTTTGAACTACAGCCAACAAATATCATTGATAAAATTGTAAGTAATGCAAGTACATTAAATATTTTTGTGATTGATTTTTTCATATACATTCTCCTCTTCTTATAATCAATTCATAGTATTTTGGTATGAATACTATGAATTGATTATACATAAAAAAATAATGAAATTCAATACAAATAACAAAATAATTTTTATTAAATATAAGATAATGCAATCAAAAACAGTAAGAAAAATAAATCTTTAGAAAAACCAGTGGCTTTATGGATATTAAGAAAAAAGTGGGATGCGTGCTTGGAGGAAAATTAACTCATCCTAAAGAGTGAATAAGATCAATAGAGTGAATTGAAGAAGTTTATGAGTAAATAAAAAAACACATGGCGTCCAGAAAAGCTGGACGCCAATTCAAGCTAAAAGTTAGATTTTAAGGGGTTCTTCCCACCAGCCAAAAGCAATTCTACCTGAGGATGATAGGTCAGGAGATTCTGGATTAGATAAAAATATGAGAAAAGACCCGCAAGGTGGGAATATAAACTTACCTTGCTCATCATCTACTAGTGTACTTTCAGGTTGAGCACGTCGAACAAAAGCTTTAATTCCACCTGTAGGCTCTCCTGTTACATTTACTGCATACTGAAGTTCTATTCGAGGTTGTGGCAGAGGACAAAGAGCAGTATTAGCTGGTGTGATTAGAGTGGATTTTTGAGGTACTCCAGGCGCAGATGCATTAAACCAAATCTGAGCTCGAAATGAAGAATCTACTACATCACTTACAGTCCAGACGGCTAAATGCAAATTAACACCAGAGTTTGGTGGATTATATAATCTAGCCCAAGCACTTGTACCCATTCCAAAGGTTAGATTATCTGCATAGCCTACAAAATATTTTCCTTCAAGAGATTTTGCTAGGTTAATTGGAACGTCAACTGTATATTGTAGCGATGGGGTAAAGATTGATGGCTTAGAGTGATAGCATCCACAGTGTTGATTATGGCAGTTTATTGAGCTACAAGATATACAATTAGATGAATTGGAATATTGTCCTTGATAATTTATGTTAGGGTGATAGTCCATAAATATTACTCCTTTACTATAACCTATATAGACAGCTATTATGAATAGTTTGGATCAAGAGAGAAGGATAAATTACTCAAGAAAGCCTGTCTTAGTACATAGTATTCATAGTAAGCAAAAAAGGGACAGTTAAATATTAAAATATCTATATATACTAATTTAACCATGGGAATGAAAAGAGGATATCATATGTGGGAGGTAGACTCAGTGGTAAATATTTTGTATAATTGCTTTGAAAATGTTTTTACTCAAAAATCATTTTGAATATTACAAATCAATAATCAATTGTTCGATAACTTTTATACCCAAAAAGGAGAATAAAATGATAGAAAAAATATTAGATTTTAATCGTACGTTTGTATCTGAGAAAAAATATGAGACTTATAGAACAAGCAAATATCCAAATAAAAAAGTTGCTATTGTTACTTGTATGGATACTCGTTTAATAGAATTGCTCCCTGCAGCATTAGGGCTAAAGAATGGTGATGCTAAAATTATCAAAAATGCTGGAGGAATCATTTCTCATCCTTTTGGAAGTGCTGTTCGCAGTTTGTTAGTTGCCATATATGAACTGAATGTTAATGAAATTATTGTTATTGGTCATACGGATTGTGGAGTTCAACATATGGATAGTGAAAAAATACTGGATCATATGAAACGGCGAGGAATTCCTTCCGAACGAATTGAACTAGCTCGAGATTTTGGAGTGAATGTAGATGCTTGGTTAAGAGGATTTGAGGATGTGAATACTTCAGTAAAAAATTCTGTAGCATTGTTACGCCGTCATCCACTTATTCCAGATGATGTCTGTATATATGGATATATAATGGATTCTGTTACAGGAGAACTGACATCTGTTTCTGAATAAACTATATTTTATTTGATATAATTTTAGGTGTTTATAGGGAACTAATTATAGTTGAGAAGGTAAAGCTTGCCTCTTTGAACCTGTTGAGCTTAGGGAAGCAAATTGTTTATAAGAAAATTTTGTATTGGATTAGGTTCTATGTCAATAATTGAAATGAGAGTATTTGAATCTTACTCTATTTCTATATTTAGGGCCAACTATATACTATGGACTTGTTTTTAGGCATAATTGATAAACCTAAGTTTAAAATTTAGGTTAGCATATTTTAATTTGTACAAAGAAGTATACCATGTTGTTAACTGTCCTAATACTTTAATACTAATGTTTGTGTAAAATAATTTCAGAATGATATACTATATACAATGTACGTGAATATTTTTTTGTAAGGAGCGAATGGTATGAAGGATGTAACAGCAGCCGTTATTATAAAAGATGATTTGATTTTAATAGCTAGAAGAGGTAAAAATGAAAATTTAGAAGGAAAATGGGAGTTTCCAGGGGGAAAGATCGAAAAAGATGAAACACCACAGCAATGCTTGAAAAGAGAAATTCAAGAGGAGTTAAATATAGAAATTGAAGTAGGGGATTTTTTAGGCGAAAGTATTTATAAATATTCTAATGGTGAAATAAGATTGTTAGCATATTTTTCTATAATCATTGAAGGGGAAATGAAGTTATCTGTTCATGATAAAGTGAAATGGGTTAATATTAAAGAAATGGATACATTTGATTTTGCACCAGCAGATGTGCCGTTAGTAAAAAGATTAAAGGAGAGTTTAATGTGATATGTTTTATAGTTAAAATATATCATGAGAAAAAAGGGGGAGTTAGGTGGAACTTTTAACGGCTTTTGGTAGTATCTTTAGCATTATTATTATGATAGGAATCGGATATATTCTAACCTATAAAGGGTGGATGGACAAATCAGGTGCTGGATTGTTTTCAAAAATTGTTATTCATATATCATTACCAGCTATGATGCTTTATAATCTTATGTCAGATTTTGATAGAGCAAAACTTTTAAGTCTTGGAAAAGGGTTAATCATTCCTTTTGTTTCTATAGCATTGGCTTATGTATTAGGTAAAATATTTATAAAAATTTTTAATATTACTCCCAATAGACGGGGGTCTTTTTTATCTATGTTTTTTGTGTCTAATACAATATTTATTGGTTTGCCAGTGAATTTAGCTTTATTTGGATCAGAAAGCGTTCCTTATGTTTTATTATATTATATAGCGAATACGACTTTTTTTTGGACTATCGGTGTTTTTGAGATTAGTAAAGATGGGGAAGAAGAACCTAAGAGGTTTTTGTCCGTAGATACTATTAAAAGAATATGTTCCCCTCCACTGATGGGATTTATAGTAGCGATCTTTTTAATCGTTTTATCTATCCCTGTCCCTAAATTTATGATGGATACTTGCAAATATTTAGGAAATTTAACAACGCCTTTATCTATGTTATTTATAGGAAACACAATATATTATATTGATATGAAAGGAATTTCATTTGACAAAGATGTTTGGGGTGTTTTATTAGGCAGATTTATTATATCTCCTCTTTTAGTAATAGGTTTATGTACATTCTTTCCTTTGCCAGAACTTATGCAAAAAGTATTTGTGATTCAAGCTGCTATGCCAGTGATGACAAATACTGCTATAGTATCTAAATCATATCATGCAGATTGTCAATATTCAGCTATTATGATTACCATTACTACTATACTAAGCTTACTGATCATTCCCATATATAAAATATTTCTTCAGTAAAGTCAATCTTTGTCCCCTTTAGGGGATTTTTTTAGACTATATCTTTATGCCCATTTTTTTTGTTGGTTATTTTTGTTATAATATTACAAAAGGGGGGATATAAAAGGGATTTATAAGGAACATAAGAGAAAGGGTTTAAAAAAGGGGAGGATATGTAATAATGAAATTAAGAAGATTTAAGAAAAATGCTGTGATTTTAATATGTGTGACTTTAGCTTTTTTGTTTACAGGAATTTATTTTACTTATTCCATAAAGACTCAAACACAAATTAATACTATGCTCAATGATGTTCTAATGGATGAAATCAATGCATCTAAAGAAAGTATTGAAAATATTTTTAGAGGATATGAAGAATCAGCTTATATGCTGGCTAGTAATCCAGAGATAAAAAATTTCTCTGATTCTGTAGAGTATGAAAATAGAGTAGAAAATATTTTACTCAATGCTTATCATACAAAAGAAAAAGATATTGTAGATATTTACATAGGAGACAAGAATAAAAGAATGTTGTCTGCTATCACTCCTAATGAAGAGTTAGAGGGCTATGATCCTCAATATAGCGACAATGGAGACAAAAAAGATTGGTATTTTATGCCTGTAGACGATCATAAGACATATTGGTCTGATGTTTATAGAGACGTTTTGACAAATGTGCAGATGATTACCGTTGCTGTACCTGTTATGGATCATAACAATCAAGCTGTTGGATCTATGGGAATAGATTATTATGCAAATGAAGTTAATAAATCTATTGGTTCAAAAAAACTTTTGAAAAATGGTTTTTATCAATTAGTAGACTGTGAAGGAAAAATCGTTTCAGATAAAAATTTTAATACCCAACAAGAAAAATCATCTGTGGGAAGATGGCATTTTAACCAAGAGATTGTTAATTATGCCAAGGATCATAATCAAAGGGGTATTAAGTTTTTTGATATAGATAAAGATTCAAAAGTTTATATACCTGAAAAATTAAAAAAAGCAAAAACAATAGAAGATTTAGGAGAATTTGAAAATCAAATTGAAGATTTAAATGGAGATGGTAAATTATTAGATAATATACCTTTTTATATTTTTACAGAAGAACTAAAATCTAAGATGTATCCAGGAGATTATAAGGCAATAGCTATTAAGTTACCTGACACAAATTTGACACTCGTAGGAATGGTAGATAAACAGGATGTTTTAGCTTATTCAAAAGAAGTAAATAAAGCTTCTGTAACGATTATGTATATTTTTCTTCCATTGCTTGCAATTTTAATATTTTTGGTATATCGTCGTTCAATGAATATCCTTAATGTCGTTACAAATCATATTGATGAAATGTCAAAGGGACATTTTTCATTTAGAACGAATTCAAAATATATATCATTTAAAGAGGTATTTGATAAATTAAATAGGGCTAGTGAAAGTGTAGAGAAAGCTTTAAAGGATACAAAGAATACATTTAATGAGGTATTTGAAAATATTAAAATTACAGAAAAGGACCTAGATCATGTAAAGAATTTTTCTGATAAAGTAGAAATGACAATAGAAGATGTATCAAGTGGAATTTATCAACAATCGGAGGATGCAGTAAAAGGAGCTTCTTATGTAGGAAATATTTCTAAATTAATAGAAGATATTAATTTGAATACTACGAATTTAGTATCCAAAACAAAAGAAGTCAATACAATAAATAAAGAGAATCAGAAGAATCTAGAGGAATTAAGACATAAATCCAATCGTGCTAGAAACGTTTCTGATGAAATTACAGTTATTGTATCTGAGCTAAAAGAAAATACTCAAAACATAGGAAACATAGTAGAAACAATTGATGGCATCGCTTCACAAACTAATTTATTAGCACTTAATGCTTCTATTGAAGCAGCAAGGGCAGGAGATGCAGGTCGGGGATTTGCAGTCGTAGCAGATGAAATTCGTAACCTAGCAGAAGAGACTGGAAAATCAACGAATAAGATAGGAAAAATTGTAGATTCTATTCAAGATATCTCTCAAAAGGTGTCTAAGTCTATTGGTGATGTAAATATGGCTATTGATGAGCAGATTGTATCTTCTGAGAATGTAGAAAAATCTTTTGAAGTATCTAGTGATATATATATTCAATTTGAAAAATCTTTTAAAGAAATCTATGAGCAATTAAATGAGTTAAATATAAAAAATTCAGAAATAGAAAAATCAATTACAAATATGGCAGCTGTATCCGAAGAAACTGCAGCTTCTGGTGAAGAAATTCACAATTTCACACAACATCAAAGAAGTTTAATGGAAGGTACGATAAAATCATTAGATAATATAAAAAAACAAGTTAATATATTAGGAGAGAAATTAAATCAATTTCACTAAAAATTAAATCATTCTATATTGTATTGAATGAAATAATGCCTTATTTAAAAAACCCTCTTTTCAATTTTATATGAAAAGAGGGTTTTTTTAGAGTATATAATGATTGGAAAATATATAAATAATATTTTTTACTGATAAAGAAGATGGACTAGACATATATATGGTATGAATAGAAATATATTACATGTTATGAAAATAATAAGGGGGAAAAAGCATGAATAACAGGTTAGCTAAAAAAATTGAATCCTTAAATATGGAGTTGACAAAAGTATTGAGTGTAGTAGGTACAAAAGCAGAATTAGAGATTAGTAAAAAAGTTTATGATGAATTTATGAAAATGGAGTATTATCAAAAGAATCCTCAACTTTTAAAATATGTAGATTTTAAAGATGATAAACTAGGCAGAAAAAGTGTAGTAGCAACATTAAAAGGAAAGAAAGGAAACAGCAAAAAAACAGTTGTTTTAATAGGACATATAGATACGGTGGGTATATCAGATTATGGAAATCTCAAGGAATATGCTACGAAGCCCTATGAATTAGCAAAAAAGCTAAAGAATGTAACTTTATCAGAAGATGCAAGAAAAGATTTAGAATCAGGAGAATGGATATTTGGTCGAGGAATTTTTGATATGAAATGTGGAGTAGCCATCTTTATGGTTTTAATAGAATATTTGTCACAAAGGTTAGATGAATTTGAAGGAAATTTAGTATTTGCAGCTGTAGGAGATGAAGAAGCTAATTCCGGAGGTATGTTATCAGTAGTACCAGAATTGGTGAAAATGAAAGAAAAAGAAGGGTTTGAATATGTAGCAGTTATTGACACAGATTACAGTGCAGAAAGATATGAAGATGATGATAGCAAATATATATACATAGGAACAGTAGGAAAATTAATGCCCTCATTTTATATAGTCGGAAAAGAAACTCATGTAGGAGAGCCATTTAAGGGAATAGATCCAAATCAATTGGCAGCAGCAATTACACAAAAAATCAATTTAAATGTAGAATACTCAGATATAGCAGAAGGGGAAGTATCTCTTCCACCTATTACTTTAAGACAACAAGATATGAAAGAAGAATATTCTGCACAAATTGCAAAAACAGCAAATCTATATTTTAACTATGCTACTCATATGAGTGGTCCTGATGAAGTAATGGAAAAAATGAAAGGGGCAGCAAAAGATGCTTTTGAAGAAGTCATCCATTATTTACAAAAACAATATGATACCTTCTGTGAAAAAAGTAAATTTCCACAAAGAGAGTTACCATGGAAGGCTAGAGTCATGTCTTATCAAGAATTGTATAAAAAAGTAAAAGAACAAATGGGTGATGGATTAGATGAACATATAAAAGAGTTAGAAGAAAGATTATTACAAGATAAGACAGTAGATGATAGAGATTTTAGTTTGAAAGTAGTATCAGAAGTACATAGTATGTGGTCAGATAAAGACCCTATTGTGATTGTATATTTTGCTCCACCTTATTACCCTCATATATATGTGGAGGGAGTAGAAGAAAAAGATAAATTATTATTAGAATCAGTAGATCAAGCAGTAAATAGTATGGATGTAAATTATAACATAGTATGTAAAAAATTTTATCCATATATATCAGATTTAAGTTATGCTTCTGCACCAAATGACGATAGGGTAATAGCAGCACTTAAAAATAATATGCCAGCATTTGGAGTAAAGTATGATCTTCCTTTAGAAGATATGCAAAAATTAAATTTACCAGTAGTCAATATTGGACCTTTTGGAAAAGATGCTCATAAATTTACAGAAAGATTAGAAAAAAAATATTCATATGAAATAGCTCCAAAGCTAGTATATGAAACAATTATGAATCTTTTAAAATAGTACATATATGATTGAAGAGTATTACTAAAAATAGCTAAGGAATCTTTAGCTATTTTTAGTATACAAAATTAGATGACATAAATTTTTATATTAAG
Source organism: Inediibacterium massiliense (assembly GCF_001282725.1). Classification (NCBI taxonomy): domain Bacteria; kingdom Bacillati; phylum Bacillota; class Clostridia; order Peptostreptococcales; family Thermotaleaceae; genus Inediibacterium; species Inediibacterium massiliense. Next base: position 348,816 of record NZ_LN876587.1, read on the forward strand.
TTTTATATGATTTGGAGACGATTAGCAGATAATTTGATATTATATAATCATAAAGTAGCATATGTTTTGATGAATACATAAGGAGGAATACAAAGGATGAATAATTCTCACACTTTTGAAACAAATGAAGATATATTAGCAGCACTTAAATTAGTATTACCCTATTTGAATAAAATTGTTCATGAAGATATGGTAGTAGGTCTTACAGATTTAGAAAAGTATGTAGGATACCATAGAGCAAATGAATTTGAGCTAGATTTATCAGAGGGAAAACCTATAAAAGGAATCAAGACCATAGAAGAATGTATTCGTTATGAAAAAGAAACATTTGCAGATGTGCCAGAAGAGGTATATGGAAGAGCCATAAAAACCATCTTTACGCCTATATATGGTATAAATCATGAAGTGATCGGAACCTTAAGCTCTGGAATAGATTTTGCAAATAATAAGAATCTTGTAGAGAGTATTAATAACCTAGCAAAAGTTGTAAAACAGGCAACAGAAAGTATTAATCAAGTTTCAGTATCTGCAGAAAGCTTAGCTGAAACGGGACAAAATGCTATTATGTGTGTCCAAGAATTAAATAAAAAGCAAAAAGATACAACAGAAATTTTAGAATTTATAAAAGGAATTGCAACTCAAACAAACTTATTAGGTTTAAATGCTGCTATAGAAGCAGCTAGAGCTGGAGAAAATGGAAGAGGATTTGGAGTAGTAGCAGAGGAAATAAGAAAATTAGCAGATCAGTCTCAGGATGCTGTTAAAAACATTCAAAATATACTTACGGAAATGAATAGTACTGTAAGTCAAATTAGCAATACCATAGAAAGTACAGGAGCTATTAGTGAAGAGCAGGCAGCTTCAACAGAAGAAATATCATCTAGTATGGAACAAATTAATAGTGCTGTGAAGGGATTAGAAGTATTTGTAGAAAGATATAAGTAATACCGATAATAGAAGTTACTTGGATAGGCAGGATGTTTTAAAAACTGGGAAAAAATACTTAGGGGGTGTTGGGATGAATAAAAAAATTCATACAATGTATTTTAGTCCTACAGATACAACGAAAAAAATAACATTAGGAATAGGAAATAAAATTTTAGAAAGTATAGGATATGAAGAAAGTATGAACAATATTGATTTTACATTGCCTACAGTAAGACAAGCTAAAGTAGCTTTTACAAAAGAGGATGTTGTTATTGTAGGAGTGCCAGTATATGCTGGAAGAGTTCCTAATATATTGTTAAAATATCTAAATTCTATCCAAGGAAATGGGGCATTGGCAATTGCTGTAGTTGTTTATGGAAATAGAAATTATGATGATGCGTTGATAGAGTTAAAAGATATTCTTCAGAATAATGGTTTTCATGTAATTGCAGGAGCAGCATTTATAGGAGAACATTCTTTTTCTAAGATACTTGCAAAAGGTAGACCGGATGAAAAAGATATGGATTTAGTCAGTAAGTTTGCTGATGAAATATATACAAAAATTACAACTCAATCTTTAGCTGAAAGTGTAAAGGTAAAAGGAAATACACCCTATAGGAAATATTATATGCCTAAAAATAAAAATGGTATTCCTGTAGATATTAGAAAGGTAAAGCCAAAAACAAATGATCATTGCAAGAATTGTAAAATTTGTGTAAATGTCTGTCCTATGGGTTCTATTGATTTTGAAGATGTTTCTAAATTAAACGGTATTTGTATTAAATGTGGAGCATGTATTAAAAAATGTCCTGCTCATGCAAAATATTATGATGATGAAGATTATTTAAGACACAAATATGAATTAGAAGAAGAGTATTCTTTTAGAAAAGAGCCAGAATTATTTATATAAAATAAAAGTTTTTACTTCACTAGAAACAATAAAACCCGTAGATGATATATTATTTTATCTACGGGTTTTAATTGTTATCCTTGTTTTTGGCCTTTTCCTCTAGCTTTGATAGGTGGTAGTGGTTTTTTATGTATGAATTCATAATATAATTTTACTACGTCAGGAAATAATCTTTTATCTGCAGGAGTTAAATTTTCGTCAAGATATAAAGTAATACGGAATTTTTGTGCATCTTCCTCAGTTGCAGTAATTTCATCTAAACTTTTTTCATAGGATGATTCTAAGCTTTCAGCAGCTTGGATTAAATTTTCTCTTTCTTCTTGATTAGATTCTAATAAAAATTGATTAAAACCTTCTCTATTCATAAAATCCCCTCCATCATTAAATATCATATTATATATAGTTAGTTATTCTATAAAAATTAAATAAATCCTTCAATTTATGGAATATTTTACATTATAAAAAATAAAAATAATAAGTTAATGAAAATTTATCTTTATAATAGTATCATTGTGGGTATCTTTCATAGTAATAAATCAGGAAGAGAGGAGAAAGAAAAATAATTTTGTGGTTTTAGTGGAGTATGATACAATAGAGGAAGTTTTGTGAAAGATTGATTATTTTATAAAAATAAGGAAAAAATAGAGTATAGGAAAGAAGGTGTCATATGATTCAATTAGGAAAAATACAAGTATTAAAAGTAATTCGAAGTACGTCTATAGGGGTCTATTTAAATGAACAAGAGAATGAAGATCATGATGATATTTTATTGCCACAAAAGCAAGTACCAAAGGATATCAAAGTAGGAGATGAAATAGAAGTATTTGTTTATAGAGATTCTGAGGATAGAATGATTGCTACCACTAAAAAACCTAAAATAACCCTTGGAGAGTTAGCCAAATTAAAAGTGATAGAGACTACCCAAATAGGTGCCTTTTTAGATTGGGGATTAGAGAAGGATTTATTTTTGCCTTTTAAGGAACAAACCAATAAGGTACAAGTAGGAAGAAGTTATTTAGTTTCTTTATATATAGATAAAAGTGATAGATTATGTGCTACGATGGATGTTTATAAATTATTAGAAGAACAATCACCTTATAAAGAAAATGATAAAGTAAGTGGTACTATATATAAAGTGAAAAGAGAAATAGGTGCTTTTGTAGCAATTGATTTGAAATATCATGGGCTCATTCCACAAAATGAATTTTATGGACATTATATGTGTGGAGATGAAGTAGAAGCTAGAGTTATTAAAGTAAAAGAAGATGGAAAATTAGATTTGAGTTTAAGAAAAAAAGCTTATAAGCAAATGGATGAAGATGTACATATTATTTTAGAGGAATTAGACAGATCTATGGGGGTGCTTTATCTTAATGATCAAAGTTCTCCAACAAAAATAAAAGAAGAACTAAATATGAGTAAAAATGCATTTAAAAGAGCTATTGGGAGATTATTAAAGGAAGGCAAAATTAAATTTACAGATCGAGGAATAGAAAAAATATAATTTGAAATAAAAATTCAAATGGCGATTGGTAGAGTATATATCTATATGATTTTATATTATATTCAATAAAATGATTAAATATAAATGATAAAAAACTTTATAATGGAAATTAAAAATATTTATAATTGATTGATCATATATTTTACATTCTAAAATGGACATCTACTTAAAAGAATAGATGTAAGCTTGTAGACAAAGTCATAAAAAACGTCACTAAAATTTCAAATTTTATGACTTTGCTAAAATATAGTTTGTCAATAGTCGGACATCTACTTAAAAGAGTAGATGTTTTTTATTATATAGGAATTGGCGACATGGACAATTTCCATAGGAATGTTCGAATTTTGATACAAAAATGCAAATTTACAAAGAAATAAGACTGAATAATGCTAACTTTTCAAAAAATATATTGTGAAAATACATACAAATTATGCACAATTATAGAAAAATATGACAAAAAGTACTATAATAAAAATGTATTAGCAAAAATGCGACATATTATATTATTGAGAAAAGGAGAAAAGTTATGAAAATTTACGGAAAAATTACTCATTTAGGATTAACAAAAAAGGTCTTGCTAGTTATAAGTATGGTGATTCTTCTTGTATTTAGTGTAACAGGTACTTATTTTCACAATTATACAAAGGATAAGTTAACTCAAAGTGTTGTTAGAGAAATAGAACTAAAATCTAATGGAATTGCTCAAAATATAGAAGAATTTTTAAAAAATGAACAAACTATAACAGAGCAGATGAGTACAAATCAACAAATCAAACAATATTTAGAAGAAATAACAACCTATGATGAAATTACAGTACATCCATTATATAAAGATGTCGCAAAAACTTTAGAAGAAATCAGAACCAAAGATCCATCTATTTTATTTGTATGGGTAGGAAATGAAAAAGCAAATTTTTATATTGATCAAGATGGAGCTGTATCTGGTAGAGATTATGATCTAAAAAGCAGACCTTGGTATGATATGGTTATGAAGGCGGATCAAGCAGTGTTTACAGATCCATATATTGATAATGACATAAAAAAATTAGTACTTTCTGTAATGAAACCCATTAAAAAAGATAATCAAGTAATAGGAGTAGTAGCAATGGATATTTCTTTAGATGCTATTCCTCCAATTATGAAACAAAATGTGATTGGTCAAAAAGGTTCCAACTTTTTAGTTACGAGACAAGGAGATTATCTTTATCATGAAGATTCTAAAAAAATCATGAAAGACAATATTTTAAAAGAAGAATTTGTAAAAGGAAAGGGAGAACAGTTTATTCAAGGGGATCAACATGTAGAGGAAATTATATATAAAGGAAGACCATGTTATTTCTCTTATACGCCTATTCCAATAAACAAATGGGCAGTAGGACTTTTGGTAGATCAAGAAGAAGCTTTAGGAGAATTAAAAGAAGTTTCTTTAAGGGTTTTTATCTTATATTTATTGGGTGCACTGCTTTTAATAGGAGTAGCATATTTTATCATAAAAAAAAGCATTCATCCTATTTATATTTTGACAAAGCATGCTAAAGAAATTGCAAAAGGAGATTTAACCATAGCCATACCAAGAAATTTATTATCCAAAAAAGATGAAGTTGGAGATTTAGCAAATGCTTTTGACAATATGACTCAAAGTTTTAAAGAAGTGATTCGAAATATTGTGGAATCTTCTGAACAAGTAGCAGCTTCTTCAGAAGAATTGACAGCTACTTCACAACAAGCTTCATCTGCATCAGATGAAGTGGCCAAGACCATAGAAGAAATTGCAAAAGGAGCTACAGATCAAGCACAGGATACCCAAAGAGGACTTGAAACATCTGAAGAATTAGGAAATCTTATAGAAAACAATCAATGTTTTGCAAAAGATATGAATAAAACTTCAGATGAAGTGATAGAATTGATTCATGGAGGATTAAAAATTATCACAGAATTAATTGATAAGACAGAGCAGACAGATGATGCAACAAAAGATATTTTTCATGTGATTACAAAAACAAGCGAGAGTTCTAATAAAATTGGAGAAGCTACTAATGTCATTACGTCTATTGCAGAACAAACCAATCTTTTAGCGCTCAATGCGGCTATAGAAGCTGCTAGAGCAGGAGAACATGGAAGAGGTTTTGCTGTAGTAGCAGAAGAAATAAGAAAATTAGCAGAGCAATCCAATTTATTTACTACAAAGATAGATGAAATTGTAACAGAACTAGTAAAAAATGCCAAGCTTGCAGAGGAAACTATGAAAAATGTATCTATGATCATAAAAGATCAAGAAGAAAGTGTAAAAGAAACAGAAAAGAAATATAAAGAAATAAATAATGCCATTCAAAATGTAGAAGAGGTCATTGTAAAATTAAATGACTCAGGAACAAAAATGGAAGAGAAAAAAGTAGAGATTTTACAAACCGTTCAAAATTTATCAGCTATTGCACAAGAAAATGCAGCAAGTACAGAGGAGGCTACAGCTTCTGTAGAGGAACAAAGTGCATCTATGGAAGAAATTGCGAATGCAAGTGAAGAATTAGCAAAATTAGCTGAAGAATTGCAAAAAACCATTGCTCAATTTAAAATATAAAAAAGTCTTTCTTCAAAAGATTTGTAAGTAGACTTTTTGAAATACATAATGAAAACTATAGACTTTTTCACAATTTTATTCAGTATATAATTTCTTATGTATTATAAAAAATACCCGTAAGGGTATTTTTTTTGAAAAAGATGCTTTTTATGTATTTAAAAGGTATAATAGAAAGGAATGATACATATAGAGGAGTAATCAAAATGAATAATCAAATGAATATGAAGGGCACCTTATGTGCTATTTTTTCAGCAATTTCTTTTGGAACTATGCCTATTTTTGCAACATATGCTTATAAAGGAGGTACAAATGCTATAACAGTTGTATTTTTAAGATTTCTTTTTTCAGGTATTTTATTAAGTTGTTATTTTTTAAAACAAAAAATAAATATAAAAGTTAAAAAGGATACTCTTATGAGTTTGATTTTTACGGGTATTGTAGGGTCTTCTTTAACTTCTTTAACCTTATTTTTATCTTATCATTACATTTCAGTAGGACTTTCTACTATATTACATTTTATATATCCTGCTGCAGTGATTTTTTTATCCTTTTTATTATTTAAAGAAAAGCTTTATAGGAGCAAAATCATTTCTTTGATTCTTTCTATTATAGGAGTTTATGTATTGATAGGTTTTAACTCTATAAAGCTAAATATGTTTGGAGTTATGCTGGCATTGGTTTCTGGAGTCTTTTATTCTATTTATATATTAGAAATTGGACATAATGTAAAAATAAAAGATATGGATAGTATTATTTTAACCTTTTATATTTCTATTTTTTCTGCAGGAAGTATATTTTTATTTGGAATGTTTACAGATAATTTGATAATTCCAAAGGATATATATTCTTGTATTCCTATTGTTGCTATTGCTTTGGCATCTACTTTAGGATTGTTAAATTTTTCTATAGGGATTAAGCTTGTAGGACCTTCTAATACATCTATATTAAGTACATTTGAGCCTATTACAAGTATAATTCTCAGTTCGATTTTATTTGGAGATCAAATTACTTGGAGTACAATGATTGGGAGTCTCATGATTATTTTATCTATATATGGAATTATAAAAGGATCAAAAAATAGTGAAAAAGATAGGCATCTATCAAAATAGATGCCTATCTTTATTTGCTTAAAAACATATTAATATCCATAAGCTTTTGATTTAATTCTAAAAGTTTGTTTTTTAATTTATCATAATCTTTCTTTAGCATTTTCTCATCAATTAAAAGATCTGTTTTATATACTAAATTGTCAAATACAGTATATATTTCTTGTAATTCTTTAATAATATTTTCTTTTTTCTTAATAGGTTCTAGTATTTCCTGAGAATAGCTTCTAAGCATATTATCTTTGATCTCAAACACATATCCCATATTTGGAATAATCGTATCTATATGAAATTTTTCTTGTATAAGATCTGAAAAAGCTTGAGACGATTCTTCTTCCCCATGAACAATAAAAACTTTTTTGGGAAGTTTTTTAAAGCCTTTGATCCAATCTATTAAATCATTTTGATCTGCATGACCTGAAAAACCTTCAATACTATAAACTTGTGCTTCTACTACAACTTCCTCGCCCAATAATTTTACTTTTTTTGCCCCTTCTTTTAACTGTCTGCCAAGAGTTCCTTCTGCTTGGTAACCTACAAATACAATACTATTTTTCTTTTTCCACAAATTGTGTTTTAAATGATGAAGGATTCGTCCCGCTGTACACATGCCACTAGCAGAAAGAATAACTTTAGGGTAAGGCTGAGTATTTAATCGCATGGATTCTTCTTGGCTTTTGACATAATAGAGATTTTCAAAATTAAAAGGATCTTCGCCATTTAATATTTGTCTTTTGGTTTCTTCATCAAAACAATCTGTATTTTCTCTATAAACTTGTGTAGCAGATACAGCCATAGGACTATCTACATAGACGGGAACTCTCATAAAAGCTTCAAGTTCTTTAGTATGAGCATAATATTTATTTAACTCATAGACAAGCTCTTGAGTTCTATTGACTGCAAAACTAGGAATGATTACAGTTCCGCCATCTAAAGTTGTTTCATTGATAATTTCAATCAGTCTTTTTATGCTTGTTTCTTGTTTTTCATGAATTTTATTTCCATAAGTGGATTCAATAATAAGATAATCTGCTTCTTCTATATATTCAGGATTTTTAAGAATTGGTTTATTTTTAATACCTAAATCTCCAGAAAAAACAATTTTTGCAGTCTTTCCTTTTTCAGTAATCCAAAGTTCTATAATGGAAGAACCTAATATATGGCCACCATCTCTAAAACGAAGAGCAATATCTTCATTAATTTCAATTTTTTGATCATATAAAACAGGAGAAAAATAATTTAGACTAATCAGTGCATCTTCAGCTGTATATAAAGGTTTTACAAACGGGAGACCTGCTCTTTTTCTTTTGTTGTTTTCCCAATTGGCATCAGATTCTTGTATGTGACCACTGTCTACTAACATAATATTGCATAGATCTCTTGTAGCTTTTGTGCTAAAGATTTTACCTTTAAATCCATCATTCACTAATTTAGGAATTCTTCCACTATGATCAATATGAGCGTGACTAAGGATTACAAAATCTATTTCAGCAGGATTGAATTGAAAATTTTCAAAGTTTAGTTTTTCTAGTTGTTTGCTTCCTTGAAACATACCACAATCAAGCAGTAGCTTATATTTATCTGTAGTAATTAAATAATTAGAACCTGTGACTACTTTTGATGCTCCTAAAAATTGTATTTGCATGAGAAGTCCCCCTTTATATGATGTATGATCTTATTATACTACAACAAAGTATTTTTTTCCCATAGATATCAAATGAGTGAATTATATTATGATTAAGTGAAATACTTTTTATTTACTTTATATATATGTAAAAAATATTTTATTTACAATACAAGTAGCCAAGTTTACAAATATAATGTGTATTACATATGATAAATAAAAGACATCTATTGCGAAAGCAAAGGTGATCTAGATGAGCAGTCGAGAAATCGACTGCTTTTTTTAAAAAATTATAGAATTGTTAAATGATTAGTAAAGTTTTAAAATGTTTATATGGTAAATTATAACTAAATTGTACAGAAACTGTAGAAAAAAGTAATAAAAAATAATATAATATTATTTAATATGATAGATTTATATATTAGACATTAAAGAAGAATCATGTGTGGAAAAATAATAAATCAATTAAGAGAGAAAGGAAGAAGATTATTGAAAACGTTCTTAAAAAAGAAATATTTTAGTATAACCAAAAAGGTTCTCTTGGCAATAACTTTAGTGGTGATATTGATTTTTATGAGTACAGGTATTTATTTCTACCACTATACAAAAGATATAATCACCGAGAGTATATCAAATGAAATTCAGTTAAAATCTAGACTTGCAACTCAAGAAATACAACAAATACTTCAAAATCAACAAATCATTACACAGCAGATGAGTACAAATCAAGAAATTAAAAAATATCTTAAAGAAGTCAATACTTATGATCAGATCCAATCCCATGTCCTTTATGAGTCTATTTCTCATACGTTAGAAAAAATAAAAGAAAAAGATTCTTATATTCTTTCTGCTTGGGTAGGAAATGATAGAGGAAATTTTTACATTGATAGTGAGCATAGTGTCTCTGAACCAGAGTATGATGTAAAAACAAGAGATTGGTATGAAGTAGTTATGAATGATAGACAAACAGTATTTATCAAACCTTATGTAGATGCAGATACAAAAAAAATGATTGTATCGGTTATGCAATCTATCCGAGATGAAAATAAAGTGGTTGGATTTGTAGCTTTAGACATTTCTCTTGAATCCATTCCTAAGATTATGAAACACTATGTAATTGGAAAAGGTGGATCAAATTTTTTAGTTGCACAAGATGGTACTTATGTATATGCAGAAGATTCTAAAAAAATCATGAAAGAAAATATCTTGCAAGATTCAGAGTTGAAAGATATTGCTTCTCATATGATTAATGGAGAGACAGATATTAAACAAATTACATATAAAAATAAAGATTATTATATATCTTATAAGCCGATACCTCTTAACAAATGGTCTATAGGGCTTTTAATCGATGAAGAAGAAGCATTGGAAAAATTGAATGAAGTTACATTAAGAATTATTTATCTTTATGTAGCAGGTGCACTGATTTTAATATTGATTGCATATGTTATTATTAAAAAGAGTTTGGCACCTTTAAAATTTACAACAGAGCATGCAAAAGAATTATCCAAAGGAGATTTAACAAAAGAAATTCCACAAAAGCTTTTAGATAAGAAAGATGAAGTAGGAGATTTGGTACAAGCATTTGATGGAATGACAAATAACTTTAGAAAATTAATTGGAAGCATTATAGAATCCTCCGAGCAAGTGGCGGCTTCTTCAGAAGAATTAACGGCTATTTCACAACAAGCAGCATCTAGTGGAGAAGACGTAGCCAAAACCATAGAGGAAATTGCAAATGGGGCTACTGATCAAGCACAAGATACACAAATTGGAGCAGAACGTTCTTTAGAATTAGGGCAACTGATAGAAAAAGATCAAGAATATATAAAAGAAATGACAGATTCATCTAGATCTGTGGTTCAATTAATTCAAAATGGACTAGATATTATTGAGGATTTGATTCAGAAAACACATGAGACAGATGGAGCAACAAAAGATATTATACAGGTTATTAGCAAAGCAAGTGTAAGTTCTAATAAAATAGGAGAGGCTAGTAATATGATTGCATCCATTGCAGATCAAACCAATCTTTTAGCACTGAATGCAGCTATAGAAGCAGCAAGAGCAGGAGAACATGGAAGAGGATTTGCAGTAGTAGCAGAAGAGATTAGAAAGTTAGCAGAGCAATCTAGTTTATTTACTACAAAAATTGATGAAATTGTAAGAGAACTTGTGGACAATACAAAACTTGCACAAGAGACGATTCAAAATGTATCTATGATCATCAAAGATCAAGGAGAAAGTGTGAAAGACACTGAAAATAAATACAGAGAAATTGCAAAAGCTATTAAAGTATCTGAAGAAATTGTAAAAAAATTAAATTTCTCAGGAAAAGAAATGGAAAAGAAAAAATCTGAAATTGTAGATACGATCCAAAACTTGTCTGCCATTGCACAGGAAAATGCAGCTAGTACAGAGGAGGTTACTGCCTCTGTAGAGGAACAAACTGCATCTATGGAAGAAATTGCAAATGCCAGCGAAGGACTAGCAAAACTTGCAGAAGAACTTCAAAAGTCTATTGAACAATTTAAAATATAAAATTCTTAGGATAAAAAGCCCTTAAAATATAAAAATTTTAAGGGCTTTTTTAGATATCATTTTTTATAGTTCTCATCATATAAGAAATAGAATAACTTATAATATAAAGAATAATGAGAGGTGAAGAACATGTGGAATTTTAAAATTGTTACAATTGAAGAATTGATAAAGATGCTAAACAATTATAGTTTTAAGCAACTTCATATACATCATACTTATAAACCAGATCATAGTAATTTTAATGGAAACAACCATATTGAATTACAAGAAGCTATGTATCGTTATCATACTGAGACTAAAAAATGGTCAGATATTGCACAACATGTGACGTTAGCACCAGATGGAAAACTTATTACAGGAAGGGATTTTAATGTTTCACCTGCTAGTATTGCTGGATGGAACAAAGGGGCATTTGCAGTTGAGATGATTGGCAATTTCGATGTGGGAAAGGAGAAATTAGAAGGAGAGCAAAAGAAAAGCATATTAATGTTATCTAAATATTTTGCAGATCGATTTGGATATGATTGTATTAAATTTCATAGAGAAGGACCTTTTGTAACAAAGACCTGTCCAGGAAATTCAATTGATAAAAAATTATTTTTAGAGGAGGTTAAAAATATGGGAAAAATTTTTGTAGATGTAGATGAAAAAAAATGGTCTGCACCTTATATACAAAAGGCGTATGAATTAGAAATCATGAAAGGATATGAGGACGGTACTTTTAAGCCTTCTAATCCTTTAACAAGAGAAGAAGCGGCTGTTTTAATAGTAAAGTTATATGAAAAATTGAAAAACTAAAATATAAAAGCTCCTTGGACTTGATATGCTCCCCTTATAGTAGACAGTTAAAATAATACGACTGTTTATTATAAGGGGGGCAGTTTAGACTCAAGGAGTTTTTATATTTTGTTTTTTGATTAGTTCTAATGTTTCTATAATATTTTTTTTGTATTCTTCTTTACTTTTTGAGCCTATAATAGGCTTTCCTACTATATTTCCTTGCTGATCTACAAAAATACTAGTGGGATAAGAAGAGAGTGTATTTAAAAATTTAGTTTGAAGAATTTTATCAGGAATAATATTACTATAAGTAACTTTATTTTGAGATAATATTTTTTGTGCCAATTCTTCATGGTCTTGTGCATCTTCAATAATTCCTATGATGTTTACATTTTGCTTTTTCATTTCAGAATAGAGATTTTGAAGATCAGGTATTTGGTCAATACAAGGGTCTTCATAGGTAGCCCATATATGGATCATAGTCAGTGGATAATCTTTAAATATACTGCTGCTTATACTATTATGATTGATATCCATAGCTTCAAAGGAAGGAAATGCTCCCATTAGTTCAGCAGTATGCTCATCATGTGTTGGAAGAGTAGGTTTGAAAATTTTCACAGTATTTTTTATATTTGCAATATCTTTGTAAAATTGATCATACATTTTTTGTGATGATTGGGATAAACCTACAATTGTATTAGGATCTGGATAACATAAGTAATATACTAGATCTTCTTGTTCTCCAAGAAAAATATTATGAGCAAGTCCTGATAAATTTTCTATAGAAGTAGAATTTATTTTATCTTTATGGTAAATATTAAAATGTACTAGAGGTTTTAATGTATTTAAAAGGTCTTTCCATTCTTTTTCGTTTTTGGAATTGACATCCGTAGTAAAGGATTGCATTTTTTCTACACTTTCCTTTGGAATATAAGAAAGTTTAAGTCCCCCATATAAAGGATCAGAACTATCCGGAGAAGCTCCTAAAACAATACCATCAATATATTTTTCATTATTATCCCATTCTTTAGGCATAGTAAAGCTAAAACCTAACTCTGCAAGTTCAACAAAATGGTTTTTTTTAGATTGAGTTTGGCTAGGTTGAGTGAATGGATTTTTTTCTTTTTTAGAACAACCGATAAAAGTAAAGGGAAGTGTTCCTATCAATAATCCTAAAATGAATTTTTTAATCATATTATAGTGCCTCCTTATTTCTTTATTCTATTATATAAGAAAGTTTCTACTTCTTCTATATAGAATATGGTTTTTGTAGTATGCGATTACTAAAATTTTTATAGATGTAAACAATCATAAGCACTATGAGGATATGGAGTAAAGAAGCATTTTCATAATACATAGGAAATGACATAATGCATAAAATTATGGATCGTTCTATAAGTTCCGTTATATATTGCAAAAAAGTATATTTGTAAATTTTTCAAAGGACAACTTTTTTATTTGATTGATCCATAAAGAGAGATATTCTATAATAAAAAAGAAACCTATAGAAAAGAGGGAAGAATATGAAATTGTTTTTTATTTCTGATATACATGGTTCATTATATTATCTAAAGAAGGCTTTAGAGGCTTATGAAAGAGAAGAAGCAGATTATATAGTAATATTAGGAGATGCCTTATACCATGGTCCTAGAAATGCTCTTCCAAAGGACTATGATCCAAAAGAAGTAGCAAAAGTTTTAAATCAATATCAACAAAAAATTATAGCAGTAAGAGGAAATTGTGATAGTGAAGTAGATCAAATGATGATTGATTATCCTATGATGGGAGAGTATGCTATTGTTTTTTATGAAAATAAAAAATTGTTTTTAACTCATGGGCATATCTATCACAAAAACAATCTTCCTAAATTGTCTAAAGGAGATGTACTTATTCATGGACATACGCATATTCCAGTATTAGAAAAACTAGATGATTTTTATCTTTTTAATCCAGGGTCTATCTCTTTACCAAAAGAAAATAATCCTCCTACCTATGGTATATTAAAAAATAAAAAAATACAAATAAAAGATTTAGATTTTAATGTGATTTCATCTATGGATATATAAAAGTTCGCACGTTGCTATAGCAATGTGCGAACTTTTTTGGTTCTAATTTTTGAAATATTTACATATATATCATTGGAGTAATGTGGAAAAGGTGATTCTGTGAAAAAGAGAATATATATATATACTATCAAAATGAATAGAAAAGTTATATTTTTATTGTTTTTATTTATAGTGATTGTATTAGTATGCTTACTATCTAAAATAAATTTTTTACAAACGGTATTTTATTCTTGTGAAGGAAGAATTGTAATAGACCCAGGACATGGAGGAGTAGATAGTGGAACAGGAGAGAAATTTGGTATTTATGAAAAAGAAATCAATCTAGATGTAGCACTTAGACTAAGAAAATTAATAAAAAGAGATTTTAAAGTAACTATGACAAGAGATAAAGATACTTCTTTAGAAAGCAAAAGTGATTTAAATGATTCAAGATATAAAAAAGATTTACATGCTAGAAAGACTATGATCAACCAATATGGTGATTTATTTGTAAGTATTCATGTGAATGCTGATCCATATAATTCACGTACCAGAGGAGTTAAAATTTATTATTATCCCACATCAGATGAAAGTAAAAAATTAGCTCAGTCTATAAGAACAGAAGTAAATAAAATAGTATATAAAGATAGCTCTATCAAAGCAGAAATTTTAAAAGAGGACTATTATGTTTTAAGAGAGACCAAATGTCCAGGGGTATTAGTAGAGATAGGTTTTATAACCAATTCACAGGAGAGAAAATTAATACAAAATAACAAATACAAAAATAAAATAGCAAAATCTATTTACAAAGGAATAAAAAATTATATCAAAGAGAGCAGATAATTATCTGCTCTCAGGAAAGAGAATGGTAAATATTACACCATTTTGAATATTTTTAGCATAAATATTTCCTTTATGAAATTGAACAATTTTTTGAGTAATAAATAATCCAAGACCAAAGTGGCCATTATTTCCTTTATAAAATCTATGAAATAAATTGTCTAAGATCAATGAATCAATAAGGGGACCATCATTTTCAAAAGTAATTTTTATATTATGGTTTACTTTTTTACAATGAACATAAATTTGAGATTTAGCATATCTGAGATTATTTTCTAAAATATTTTCAAAAGCGATAGTTAATTCTTCTTCATTTCCTAACATGTAAATATCTTCTACAGAGGTGTGGATATGAATATGTGTATGATGAAAAGATAAACGATTGACAATATGTAGTAGAACTTCCTTTAAAGATATAGGATTAAGTTCTATTTTTCTTTTCATAATATAATCTAAACTATTTAGATATAGAAGTTTTTTTACTTTGTTCTCAAGATTTTTAGATTCTTTTAAAATGATATGAACTGTATCTTCAAGAGAGTTATTTAAATAAATCCCATCTAAAACCGCTTGTGCATAGCTATGAATAACCATAATAGGAGTTTTTAAATCATGAGAAACTGTTTGAAGAAAAATTTGTTCTTCCTGATCCTTTGATTTTAAAGATTCTTGCATAGAATGAATAGAGACAGCTAACTTTCCAATTTCATCCTTTCGGTCTAAAGCAATAGGTGTTGTCCACTCTTTATTTGCAATTTTTCGTACCTGCTTTTCCAGATATCTTAAAGGAGCTGTAATATAGTGTGCAATAAATTTTGCTGTAGTAATATTGATGATGGAGATGACAATGAGTACTTTACATATTCTTTTTGATAAATGACTTATAATTTCTTTTGGTTGAACATTTAATATAAATTGGTAAGTTCCACTTGAAAAAAATTCATGAATTGTAAACAATACTACCAGTGTTACAACAAAAGTGACTAAGATGACAAATAAGGTAATAATGATCCAAATTTGAAAGCCTAGTGGTTTATCCTTCATTATTTAACATCCTATATCCAAATCCGTAAATGGTTTCAATAGATAGGTGAGGTAATTTTTTTCGTAATCTTCGAATGGTATCATCTACCACTCTATCAGATCCATAATAGTTGTCATCCCATACTTTTTCTAGAATTTGTTCTCTTGAAAAGGCATGATTTAAATTCTTAGCCATAAGTATTAAAAGGTCAAATTCCTTGCTTGAAAGGTCAATAGGTTGATTATTGTATGTGACCATATGTTTTTCATAATTGATAGAGTAATTGTTAAGTTGAATGAAAGGTTTATAAGATAGACAATTAGGTTCATAAGTAAGTTTTAAAAGATTTTGAGTTTTGATGACTAATTCTCTTGGTAAAAAAGGCTTTGAGATATAATCATCACTACCAAGTTCCAATCCAATTACTCGATCCAAATCTTGATTTCTGGCAGAAATAAATATAGTAGGAGTAGAAGAATCGAATTCTTTTATTTTTTTTAATAGAGTATAGCCATTAATATCAGGAAGCATAATATCTAGAATCCATAAATGAGGAGGATTACATACTTTTTCTAGAGCAGTTTTGCCATCTAAAAAACTTTTTACTTCATATCCTTCTTTTTCAAGATACATTTTTAAAATAGAATTTAAGTTTTCTTCATCTTCTACTAAATAAACTTGATAAGCCATTTTTTCATCTCCTTTGTATTCTTTAGTAAATGATATCAAGGGATAAACTGTGGATATCATAGGAATATGACAATCTTCTTATAGATGATGATTAAAATTTTATTTGTATTATAAAACTGTATTCATTATATTATATATGAGAATATAAATGAAGAAAAAAAGCCTCTTTTAAAGTATAAGAGGCTTTTGGTCTACATATGTGTAGATTTTGATTTTTGTAAGTCTTCGTAAAATAATCTGAAATTTGGATCTACTTTTCCAATTCCTAGGTATCTTGCTTTGTAATCTTTTAATAATTTAAAGAAGGTTCCTGACAGTAATAAAATGGCAAATACATTTGCAAAGGTTGGAATGGCAGAAGTGATGTCTGCAAAGTACCACACATATTTTCCAGGAAGACCATTTTTAACAGCATATAAAACCATAAATAATCCTGGGAATGGATAGATAGCTTTATAAAATTTTAATATATTATTTTTAAGCTGAACTTTTTCTTTAAGGGAATGTCTAAGAATAATTTCATAATAAGAATACCATCCACTTGAAGTAGTAATACCAAATAAAAATGTACCAATAGCAACAATTTGTCTACCAATTGTACCTACACCACTTTCAAAAGCAGTTAAGGTAAGAGTTGCACCACTAAGACCAGAAGACCACTCACCAGTAATAATAATGAGTAATGCTGTAACTGTACAGACAACCATAGTATCTATAAATACTTCAAAGCCACCCCAAAGTCCTTGCTTTATTGGATGATCGGTTTTTGCAGTAGAGTGAATCATAGGAGATGTACCCCAACCAGCTTCGTTGCTAAATACAGATCTAGAAATGCCTAGACGAATAACTTGTGCTGTAGTAACTCCAGCAAATCCACCAATAGCTGCTGTTCCTTTAAAAGCACTAGAAAAAATTAGTGCAAAGGTGGAAGGAATTAAGGATGCGTTTTTTAATATGATAAAAAGTGCAGATAGAATATAGAATAAACACATGATTGGAACAATTTTACTTGCAATTTTTCCAAGATGTTTAATACCACCTAATATCATGAAATAATTAACAATTACATAAACAATAGCCACGCTGACCATACTGATGTTAAAAGTAGAACTTACAGCTTCTGAAACAGTATAGTTTTGAAGCGTAATAGGAAAAGTAGAAAAAATACCCAAACCAAATATAATAGCAGGAATGATCCAAAATTTAAAATTTCTTTCTTCCCCCAGACCTTTTTCCATATAATAAGTAGGGCCACCATAAGGATTTCCCTCTTCATCTGTATTTCTATAATAAACAGCCAAGGTAACTTCAGCAGTTTTAATAAGCATTCCAATTAGTGCCATAAGCCACATCCAAAATACAGCACCTGGACCTCCTACGGCAATGGCAGTAGCAACTCCTCCCATGTTTCCTACACCTACAGATCCTCCAATAGCTGTACTTACTGCTTCAAGAGGAGAAATGATCCCTTTCGAAACGTTTTCTTCTTCCTTAGATTTCTGAAATAATTTAAAAAAAGTTTGAGACATAATATGACCAAAGTAGCGAAATTGAAAAAACTTACTTCCAAAAGTAAAATAAAAACCAGTAAATAAGATTGTGATAATTAGAGGAAGTCCCCATAAGAAACCTACAATTGAATCTAGAATTTTTTCCATAATAATCTCCTTTCTAAATATTTTTTCTTTTGACAATATTTTAAAAGAAGATTGTAGAATAAATATCAAATAAATATGTGAAATTATGTGAAAATGGTGTGGAAATTCACAAAATTTCATCATCTTCATAAAAAATATGAAATTCAGAATCAATAGTTCCTTTGTGAAGATATCTAGCTTTATAGTCTTTTAAGAGCTCAAGGAATTTGTTGCTTAAAATAAGAATAGAAAAAATGTTAATGAAAGTAGGAATAGCAGTTGTAACATCTGCAAAATACCATATGTATTTTCCAGGAAGTCCATAGTTTACTACATATAAAACCATAAAAAGTCCAGGAAAAGGATAAAGAAATTTATAATATTTTAGGATGACATTTTTTTGATGGATTTGTCCATGAAAAAAATGTCTTAAAAGAATTTCATAATAAGAATACCAAGCACTTGAAGTAGTAATGCCAAATAAAAATACACCTATGGCAACAATATTTCTTCCAAAGGAACCAATCCCTTTTTCAAAAGCATTTAAAGCAAGCACTGCTCCTGTTTGGCCCGAGGACCATTCGCCTGTAATAATAATTACTAAAGCAGTAGTAGTACAAATGATCATAGTATCTACAAAAACTTCAAATGCTCCCCATAGACCTTGCTTAACAGGATGTTCAGTCTTTGCAGTAGAATGAATCATAGGAGAAGTACCCCATCCAAATTCACTACTAAATACAGATCGAGCCACTCCCATGCGAATTACTTGGGAAACAGCAGCACCACTAAAACCTCCTATGGGGGCAGTACCAGAAAACGCACTAGTAAAAATTAATTGAATAGAAGGAATAATATTATAATAATGTTTTAAAATAATGATGATTCCTGAAAATATGTAAAATAAACACATACAAGGGACAACGATACTAGATACTTTCCCAAGATGGCGAATGCCTCCAAAGATCATAAGGTATGTAAATAGGACATAAGCCATGGACACACTAGTCATATCTAGATGAAAAGTAGAGCTTAAAGCTTCAGAAGCACTATAATTTTGAAGAGTAATAAAAAAAGTAGAAAAAATACCTAATCCAAAGATGAAGGCTGGTAAAAACCAATGATGAAAGTTCATTTCTCTTCCAATACCTTTTTCAATATAATAAGTAGGTCCTCCATAAGTATTTCCTTCTTCATCTGTATTTCTATAATAAACAGATAAACTTACTTCTACTGTTTTAATAATCATTCCAATAAATGCTATAATCCACATCCAAAATACAGAGCCAGGACCTCCAACGGAAATTGCTGTGGCAACTCCTCCGATATTTCCCACACCAACAGAACTTCCAATAGCTGTACTTACAGCTTCAAGAGGAGAGATCATTCCTTTGAAATGATGACTTCTTGATAGATTTAAATATTTTCCAAAGGTTTCTTTGATAATATGTGGAAAATATTGTAGTTGAAAAAAATTGCTACATATTGTAAAATAAAGTCCAGTAAATAAAATTGCAAAGATTAAAGGAACATCCCATAAATAACTTACCAATGTGTCTAAGATTCTTTCCATAGAACCTTCTCCTTTCAAAAAAGCGAGACTAATGATTGATTTATACATCTTTTGTTTATCAGAATATTCACTTAAAAGAATAGAGATGTTTCAAGTATTTCAGTAGGATTTTCTGTTATGTAAAGCTTGATTCTATTGTAGTATTGTATGAAAAATATGTCAATATTTTCAGCTTTATAATAAAAGGTGTATAAAAATAAAAACATTTAGCTTGCTTCAAAAATAATAGGGAGGAGTAAATGGTATGGATTTAATTTTAAAAAATGGAAAAATTGCAACATTAGATTCAAAAAATTCAATTGTAGAAGCAATAGGTGTGAAAGATGGCAAAATTATAGTACTTGGAAAAAATCATGAAGTTTTAGAATATAAAGAGAAAGATACAAAAGTTATAGATGTAGATCAAAAATTAGTTTTACCAGGATTTCAAGATGGACATATGCATATGCTCAATTATGGATATACGAAACAAAAGCTTATATTAAATGAATGTGCATCTATTCAAGATTTAATAGAAAAAGGGAAAAAATTCATATTATCAAAAAATATTCAAAAAGGAAAATGGCTTTTAGGAAGGGGCTGGAATCAAGATTATTTTATAGATCCAGTATTTCCTAATCAAGGGAATTTAGATGAAATTTCTAAGGAACATCCCATCTGTTATACAAGGGTTTGTGGTCATATAGCTGTTGCTAATACTTATGCAATAAATATGTTAAAAAATAGATATGGAAAAATAGATAATGAAAATATTGATTGGGAATTAGGAATTTTTAAAGAAAGTGCTTTAGAAATGCTTTATGGAATGATTGATATACCTAGTGTAGAAGACATTGAAAAAATGCTTATGGATGCATCACTAGATTTAATAAAGTGTGGGATTACTTCAGTTCAAACAGATGATTTTGATGCTATGCCAGATCGAGATTTTAAAAAAGTATTAAAGGCGTATGAAGGATTAATCCAAAAGGATAAACTTCCTATTAGGGTGTATGAACAATGCCTTTTGCCGAGAAAGGAACAATTAACAGAATTTTTGAATTTAGGGTATCATACAGGATATGGAAATGAAAAATTTAGGATAGGACCGTTAAAGCTTTTATTAGATGGATCATTAGGAGCAAGAACTGCTTTTATGAGAGATGGATATGCAGATGATCCTTCAACTAAGGGAATTTGTGTTTATACTCAAGATCAATTAAATAAAATTGTTTTTTATGCTCATGAAAATGGGATGCAGATTGCTATACATGCTATTGGAGATGAAGCTATGTATATGGCTTTAGATAGTTTTTTATATGCAAATCAAAGATTGAAAAGAGAAGATTCAAGACATGGAATTGTTCATTGTCAGATTACCAATAAAGAAATTATAAACCGATTGAGTAAGGAAAATATTCTTGCTTATATTCAGCCTATATTTTTAGATTATGATTTACATATCGTAGAAGATCGAGTAGGAGTACAAAAAGCAAAAGAAACATATAACTGGAAGTCTATGCTTGAAAAAGGAGTTAAAGTCATAGGAGGATCTGATGCGCCTGTAGTAGATTTTAATATTATGAAAAATATCTATTCTGCTGTAACGAGACAGGATTTAAAGGGTAATCCAGAAGGAGGATGGCTTCCTAATGAAAAATTATCAATAGAGGAAGGAATAAAATTATTTACAAAATATCCTCCATTTGCATCTTTTGAAGAAAGTCAAAAAGGAATTTTAGAAGTAGGTAAATTGGCAGATATGGTTATTCTATCAGAGGATTTGTATACAATAAAGGAAGAAGAGATTAAGAATGTAGATGTTTTAATGACTATTGTAGGGGGTAAAATAATATATGAAAGATAAAAAAGAGATTCTTATGAATCTCTTTTTTATCTTTCATATATTATTGAAAATGTTTATAAATTTATTTGATCGATGGATGATCTATTAGTCATGTCTTTTATTATTTTGAACAATTTCAATGGCTTCTACAATTTTTTGAGTAACATTAATTTGAAATTGTCTATCTAATTCATTAGATTTTGCATAAGAATAACCTTCAGAGCTAGATACATATAAAGGAGAAAGATGATTTAGGGCTAGTGCTTTAATATCTTCTACACATTGTTTGCATAAACATATATTTTCGAAATTTTCTAAAATAGAGGGTAAGAGATGATTTACTACATCTTCCATATAATTTTTAGGCATATTTAAGTCCCTTTCCTTATAAGTTAATGGCTAATTGTTCACTTTTAGTTTAATACATTTTATAAAATAAATCTTAAAAAAGATATAGGAAAAAGGTAATAATTTTGTGAAAATAAAGGTAAATTACCTTGAAAATGTAATACAATAAGAAAAAAATTTATAAATAAGAGATCAATCGTATAAATATAAAATGATATTTAGAAGAATGTACGCATATGCAATGTTATAAAATAATTACAAAAAATGAATATATTTCCATAATTATATCGTTGATACTATTGTAATACAAGAATATCCAAATAATGATAAAATAAAAAAAATTGATATTATGATAAAATAAATAGGGTATCATTATAAAGATCACACAGGAATAGGAGAATAGATATGATTGACATCACCAAATTATTATCTACACATATTGAGAAAGAGTCTATAAGATATGCAGATACTTGTTCAAATATGCATACAGGAACAAATAAAGGATTTGGGCCTGTAGTGGCTTGGAATATTACTAAGAGATGTAATTATTCATGTAAACATTGTTATTCTGCCTCCAATAATCAAAGGGGAGACAATGAATTAAGTTTATATGAAATAAAGAATATCATAGATCAATTTAAAAAAGCCAATACCCCTGTAATTTTACTATCAGGAGGAGAGCCCTTAATTCGTGATGATATATTTTCTATTATAGAGTATATAAGAAATAAAAAAATTCATGTAAGTTTATCTACAAATGGAAGTTTAATTGACAAAGAAACTGCCTTTTCTTTAAAAAAATTAGGAATTGGCTATGTAGGCATTAGTATGGATGGAACAAAGGATACAAATGATTTTTTTAGAGGAACAAAAGGAGCTTTTGAAAATTCTATAAAAGCCATTGAAAACTGTAAAAGAGCAGGACAAAAGGTAGGTCTTAGATTTACCCTTCAAAAGTCTAATTATAAAGAAGTAAAGGATATACTAAGAGTTATGGAAGATATGGATATACAAAGAATTTGTTTTTATCACTTAGTTCCATCTGGAAGAGGAAAAGAAATAAAAGATCAAATGTTATCTCATGAACAGACGAAGGAAGTAGTAGATACGATCTATGAATATGCAAAGAAGGTAAAGGGTAAAAGAGAAGTATTAACAGTTGCCAATCATACAGATGGCCCTTATATTTATTTAAAGACGAAGAAAGAAGATCCTTCTAAAGCTCAAAATATATATGATCATCTACTAAAAAATGGAGGTAATCGCTCAGGAATGGCTATTTGCAACATAGATTGGCAAGGAAATGTTTATCCAGATCAATTTAGTAAATTTTTATTATTAGGAAATATAAGACAACATAGTTTTGAAGAAATATGGATCAAAAATCCAGTATTATATGAGTTAAGAAACCGGAAAGAAAAATTAAAAGGAAGATGTAGAAACTGTAAATGGCTAAGTATTTGTAATGGAAATTTAAGAGCAAGGGCATATGCCATTTATGAAAACTTGTGGGCAGAAGATCCAGCCTGTTATTTGGAGGATAAAGAAATATGATTATTTCATGGAATACTACAAAGAGATGTAATCTTTATTGTGATCATTGTTATAGAGATGCATCAAATGAATATTTTTCTGATGAACTTAGTACGCAAGAAGGAAAAAAATTGATTGAAGAAATATCAAAAGCAGGTTTTAAAATCTTGATTTTAAGTGGAGGAGAACCTTTGATGAGAAAAGATTTATGTGAGCTTTCTCATCATGCAGTAAAGTGTGGACTGATTCCTGTACTTGGAACAAATGGAACACTCATTAGCAAAGACAAGGCTTATGAATTAAAAAAATCAGGAATACAAGCAGCAGCTATTAGCATAGATAGTATAGACGAAAAAAAACATGATGATTTTAGAAAAGTAACGGGAAGTTTTCAAAAGGCAATAGAAGGAATTAAAAATTGTATAGAAGCAGGAATTCGCGTACAAATCAATACAACCGTTACAAAAAATAATCAAAATGAAATTATAAAAATAATAAATTGGGCACAAGAGATGAAAGCTTCTTCTTGTCATCCATTTTTTTTAGTAAAAGTAGGAAGAGGGAAAAATATAGAAAGTCAAGCTTTGGATGAGAAAGAATATATAAAACTTGTTCATAAAATTATAGACCAACAATTAAATGTCGATATAGAACTAAAGCCAACCTGTGCACCTCAATTTATGTCCTTTGCAAAAAGAAAAAATATAAGTATGAGATTTAGTAGAGGTTGTATTGCAGGAATTGGATATTGTTGTATATTACCAAATGGACAAGTTCATGTATGTCCCTATTTGCCTATTGTAGCAGGAGATGTAAAAAAATCACCTTTTCATGTGATATGGAAAGAAAGTACGATATTCCAAAAGTTAAGAGAAAAAGAAAATTATAAAGGTTCATGTAGAAGTTGTGATCATTTTTCCATCTGTGGAGGATGTAGAGCAAGAGCTTATGAGGAGACAGGAGATTATATGATGGGAGATCCTTTAGGGAAATATTGTTTTGTAAAAGAGGAAATGAAATGACAAAAGAAGAAAAAATGATTTTAAATGAATTGCAAAAGGGCATTCCCTTAGAAAAAAGACCTTTTTTAAAAATAGCAAATAAACTTCAATTAAGTGAAGAAAAGATTATCCAAGGGATTTATTCTTTACAGGAAAAAGGATATATAAGAAGGTTTGGAGCCATTGTAGATGTCAATCAATTAGGTGTTAAAAGTACCCTTGTGGGAATGAAGGTAAGAAAAGAAGATATGGAAAAAGTAGCAAATATAGTAAGTTCCTATGAAGGTGTTACCCATAATTATGAAAGAGATCACATTTATAATTTATGGTTTACATTGATGGAATCATCCCATGAAAAATTAGAAGAAACGTTAAAAGAAATAAAAGAAAGAACAAAGGTAGAAATGATTCATCTTCCTTCTGAAAAAAAACACAAAACCAATGTATTTTTTAAGTTTGAATAAAGGGGATCATATCATGGACAAAATAGATCAGAGAATACTCATAGAAATATCACAGGATATAGAAATTTGTATGGATTTTTATGGAGCATTGGCAAAAAAATTAAATTTATCAGAAGAGGAACTCCTAAAAAGATTAAAAAATATGGAAAAGGAAGGATATATAAAAAGAATTGCTCCTGTCCTTTATCATCAGAATACAGAATATAAGCATCATGCTATGACTGCATGGAAAATATCTGAAAGCAAGATGGACAAAATCCTTTATGAAATGAAAAAAATACAAAATATTAGTCATATTTACGAAAGAAAAATAAATGAAGATTGGCCATACAATTTATTTGGAATGATTCATGGAAGAGAAAAAGAAGAGATAGAAAATATTATTGAGTTTTTATCAAAAAAAATGCAAGTTACTGAATATACTGTATTATATACAAAACAACAATGGAAAAAAACAAGTCCTAATATAGAATATTTTATTCGATGAATTCATATGAAATGGAGAGTAAAATATGAAAAAAAAATTTATGATGATGAGTAAGGTCATAATTATTGTATTTGTTCCTGTGGTTATTTTACTTTGTAGTTTAAAGGAATACGCATTGAATGAAAATTTTTATATGAATGAATTTAAAAAATATCATATTGGTCAAAATACAAATATAGATGATGAATCACTACATGAAATTGCAAAAGGAATTGTAGATTATTTAAAAGATGATCAAAAAGATTTAATAATCTTTGTAGAAAAAAATGGAAAAAGAATAGAAGCTTTTAATCATAAGGAAAAACTTCATATGAAAGATGTGAAAGTTCTTTTTCAAAGAGGATATTTTTTGAAGAATCTAGGTTTTTGTTTCATAGGGTTTGCTTTTTTTGTGATGATTGGATGTTCAGGTATTTGGAAGAAAGTCCTTGGTAAAAGTTTAATGAAATCAAGTGTCTTATCTTTTGTTTTTGTATTTTGTTTGTATGTATTGATGAAAATCAATTTTTATAGATATTTTACATATTTTCATAAAATCTTTTTTAACAATGATTTATGGTTATTAAATCCTAAAACAGATCTATTGATTCAAATTCTGCCATTAGAATTTTTTATAGATATTGCTCAAAGGACATTGATTCTTTTTTTAGGAATAATGTTTTTGGTGGGAATCATTGGATTTGTTGTATTCAAACATTTTGTGAAAAGATAATAACAAAATATAGATTGAAAAGTCTAAAGGATTGCTCTGAAATTATATCTAGTATATAATTTGTGTAGAAAAAAGAAAGGATGATTACATATGCAAAATCCTATAGTAACCATACAAATGGAGAATAGGGGACAAATTAAAGTAGAATTATATCCAGAAATTGCACCAAATACAGTGAATAATTTTATATCTTTAGTACAAAAAGGTTTCTATGATGGACTCATTTTTCACAGGGTCATTCCAGGATTTATGATTCAAGGGGGATGCCCAGAAGGAATTGGAACAGGAGGACCAAGATATACTATAAAAGGTGAATTTAGCTCTAATGGATTTTCTAATGCTTTAAAACATCAAAGAGGAGTTATTTCTATGGCAAGAGCTGCTCATCCTGATTCAGCGGGATCACAATTTTTTATTATGCATGAGGATTCTCCTCATTTGGATGGAGAATATGCAGCCTTTGGAAAAGTTATAGAAGGAATAGAAGAAGTAGATAGAATTGCAAAGGCAAGAACGAATTTTCAAGATAAACCATTAGAAGAAGAAAAAATGGAAAAAGTAATTGTAGAATTATTTGGAGAAGAATATAAAGAGCCTGAAACCATATAAAAAGCTGGCACATGCCAGCTTTTTATATGGTTTGTTTGATCATTTCTATAGCCTTTTGAAAAACCTCTTTTTCAGGCGATAGAGGTTTTGGAAGGGTATCTATAGTAAACCATTTTACTTCCGTACTTTCAAAGCTACATTGTATTTCTCCTGATATATATTCACATGCATAAACACGAATATAAGAATGACTATATTGATCTTCATAAGTAAAATGATGAATTTCTTCTAAGGCTCTACATTCTATTCCAGTTTCCTCAAATACTTCTCTACAAACCGTTTCTTCAATGGTTTCGCCAGGATCAGAAAAACCTCCAGGGGGACCCCAAATCATAGGATGCCATTTACGGTGAACCAATAAAATTTTATTTTCTTTGATTACAATACCAAGACCTGCAGTTTGCATATTGATCACCTCTTAAAAGAATTAGCCAGGAAAACCTGGCTATTCATTTATTTCAATGTATTGCTTGAACCTAAAACATTTTTAATTTTATGTTGTACCATCTTTTGGATCGCATCTCTAGCAGGCCCAAGATATTTTCTAGGATCAAATTCTTCAGGATGCTCGATAAGGAATTTTCTAACAGCAGCAGTCATAGCAAGTCGTAAATCTGTATCAATATTTACTTTACATACACCAAGATTTGCTGCTTGTCTAATCATTTCTTCAGGAACTCCTTGAGCACCAGGGATATTTCCTCCAAATTCATTACAAGCTTTTACAAATTCAGGTAAAACAGTAGACGCTCCATGTAAAACAAGTGGTGTATTTGGAAGAAGTTTTGTGATTTTTTCTAATCTTTCAAAGTCTAATCTTGGTTCTCCTTTAAATTTATAAGCGCCATGACTTGTACCGATGGCAATAGCTAAAGAATCTACACCTGTTCTTTCTACAAATTCAACAGCTTCATCTGGGTCTGTAAAAGTTGCATCTTTTTCATTTACTTTTACTGCATCTTCAATTCCTGCAAGTTTTCCAAGTTCTGCTTCTACTACAACACCTTTTGCATGAGCATATTCTACAACCTTTTTAGTAACAGCGATATTTTCTTCAAATGGATACTTAGATCCATCAATCATAACAGAACTAAAACCATCATCAATACATGCTTTACAAATTTCAAAATCTTCTCCATGATCAAGGTGTAGAACAATATCTAGTCCACTATCTTCTATAGCAGCTTCTACTAATTTTTTAAGATAAATTGGACTTGCATATTTTCTTGCTCCAGCAGAAACTTGTAAAATAAGAGGAGATTTCTCTTGTTTTGCAGCTTCTATGATTCCTTGAATGATTTCCATATTATTTACATTGAATGCACCAATAGCATATTGTCCTTTTTGTGCATCCTTAAACATTTGAGTAGATGTAACTAATGGCATAATATAACCCTCCTATATTAAATATGATAGATATCTATATAAAGTATAACACAAAAGTTATATAGAATATACTATTTAAGCGAGAAAATAGAAATATGTACATTATTGTCCATATAACCTATCTAATTGTAATTATATAACAATAAATTTAAAAATACCACAAAAAGTACTTTGAATTTCTTAAGTTTTTAGGTAAAATAGTAAATAGATAGATATAAACTTTATGATCTTATAATATTATAGTATAATAAGATAAAAGGAAAAAAATACATGCACTAAAAATAAAAGTGTAAAATGATAGGAGGATGAAAAGTGATGTATAAAAGGCAAATACCCAATCTATTTACACTTTTGAATCTGATCTTAGGGATTTTGTCAATTCTTTTTATATTTGAAGAAAGTTATGTAGTCTCAGCTGTTTTGATTATTATTGCAGGAATGATGGATAGAATGGATGGTAAGATGGCAAGAAAGCTTGATGTAGTAAGTGATTTTGGAAAGGAATTAGATTCTTTATGTGATCTTATTTCCTTTGGATTGGCACCTGCTCTTTTAATGTGGCATTTAAACTTAATGGAACTAGGAGATATAGGAATTATAGTAACACTTATTTTTGTTGTTTGTGGGACCATAAGACTTGCCAGATACAATATTACAGATTTTGAAGGAGTGTACTTAGGTATTCCGATTACCATCTGTGGAGGACTTGTAGCACTTATGTCATTATATTCTACCAAGTATGTAGCAAATTTAAACTTTTTGTTAATTACTATGTTATTTTTATCCTATGCTATGATTAGTAAAAAGATCAGACTCAAAAAAAGATAGTAAAAAACCCACCTATAATGGTGGGTATCCTTTTGTCTGAAAATGGAAATGCTAGAAAAAAGGAGAGTTTACATATGAGATTACCTCAAAAGTTTATAGATAAAATGAAGGATTTACTAAAAGATGAATATGGAGATTTTCTAGCTTCTTATGAAAAAAAATATTTCACAGGATTGAGAATCAATACGTTAAAAATTTCTGTAGAAGAATTTTTAAAGATTTCTCCTTTTTCTCTAAAACCTATTCCATGGTGTAAAGATGGATTTTATTTTGAAGAAGAAAGTCCTGCAAAACATCCTTATTATCATGCAGGGCTTTATTATATTCAAGAACCTAGTGCAATGGCACCCGTATCTTTTTTATCTCCAAATAAAGGAGAATATGTATTAGATGTATGTGCAGCGCCAGGAGGAAAATCTGTTCAAATTGCAGATGCACTAAAAGGAGAAGGAGTACTTATTACAAATGATATAAACTTAAGTAGAGTAAAGGCTTTGATTAAAAATATAGAATTGTTTGGTATTAAAAATGCCATTGTGATGAACGAATCGATAGAAAAAATCAAAAAATATTTTCCATATTATTTTGACAAAATATTGGTAGATGCTCCTTGTTCAGGAGAAGGAATGTTTAGAAAAGATCCATCTATGATCAAAAGCTGGGAAAAGCATGATCATACTTATTATGTTCCGATACAAAGGGAGATCATCAAAAATGTAGATGAACTTTTAAGAGGAGATGGAAGAGTGGTTTATTCTACTTGTACTTTTTCACCAGAAGAAAATGAAGAAATAATCAATGAGTTTTTAGAAGAAAATGAAGATTTTCATATCATAGATATTGAAAAGAAATATGGTATATCTAAAGGGATATCAAATAGAGATGAACTTGGAAAATGTGCAAGGCTTTGGCCACATAAAGTAGAGGGTGAAGGACATTTTTTAGCTTTTATGGAGAAAACATCAGAGGAAGAAAAATATACTTATAAAAGTGAAAAAATAAAAATTCCAAAGGAGTTTTATGATTTTGTCACTGAAAATCTTACTATTTCTATAGAAGGAGATTTTCAAATCCATAAGGATAATCTTTACAAAGTTCCAAAAGGATTGCCTAATATGAAGGGGCTAAAAGTATTAAGATCAGGATGGCTCTTAGGAACATTTAAAAAAAATAGATTTGAACCTAGTCATGCGTTGGCTATGGGACTTTGTATGAAGGATGCAAAAAGAGTTGTAAATTTTAATAAAGATGATTTTGAAGTGATTAAATATTTAAAGGGAGAAACCCTTCATACACAAGGGGAAAAAGGATGGACATTAGTATGTGTAGATGGATATCCGTTAGGATGGGCAAAGCATACAGGAAGTATATTAAAGAACTATTATCCTCCTGCTTGGAGATGGATGGATTAATAAAATCCAGTAAGAGTCAATGCTCTTACTGGATTTTATTTTTATCATTTAGTATGATCTATTTTTTAATGACCATTATATTTGCCAGCTATTTACTTCATTTCTGTTGGATACAAAGGCTTTGTAAAGAGGAGATTTTTTTATCAATTCTTCATGAGTACCTTTAGCATCAACTTTACCATCTTTAAGTACTATGATTTGATCTGCATTTCGTACGGTTTTTAACCTATGTGCGATCATGATAACAGTTTTATCTTTTGTAAGCTGTTCCATTGCATCTTGGAGTTTGCCTTCATTTTCTGGATCTACATTTGCGGTTGCTTCATCAAAAATGATAATGGGTGCGTTTTTAAGCATTGCCCTTGCAATAGATATTCTTTGTTTTTCCCCTCCAGATAGATTTGCTCCACCCTCACCAACGACAGTATTGTACCCTTGAGGAAGGTTTGATATAAATTCGTGTGCCTGTGCTTTCTTAGCAGTTTTGATTACATCTTCGCGTGTTGCATGAGGACTTCCGAATTTTATATTATTTTCAATAGTATCCTCAAACAAATATACGTTTTGAAATACCATACTTATATTTTCCATAAGGCTGTCAAGGGTGTAATCCTTGACATTTTTTCCTCCAACAAATACTTCTCCACTGTCCGTATCCCAAAATCTTGCTATGAGATTGCAAAGTGTTGTTTTACCAGAGCCTGATGGACCTACTATTGCTGTCATAGTATTTTGAGGAATCTTAAGATTTATATTGTCAAGCACTTGTTTTTTGTCATAAGAAAAACTTACATTCTTAAATTCTATACTTGAATCGTTTGCTTTTGTTTCATTTCCGTCTTGCATTACGGAAGTACTCAATGTTTCGTTTATTTTGTTCATGGAATGTTCTGTAATTCTAAGCTCTACTATGACACTTCCTGCACTTTTAAGGGGTACAAAAATCATAAATGAGGCAACAATCATCATTATGCAGTCTAAAAGCTCCATACTTCCGTTTAAATGAAAAGTTATAGAAGTGACTATCATGATGATGGCAAAAAGATCAATGGTGAATTGTTGTATAGGCATATAGCGTAGCATTCTTTTTTCCATAGCTATATTATATTTGCAACTGTCATCAATAGCCTTGTTCACCTTACTGCTTTGTCTATCTGTCAAATGAAATGCTTTTATTACTGTCATTCCTTGTATTGCTTCAAGTACACTTTCAAGAAGATTGGACTGTGCAGTTTGCCTATCTACAGAAGCATATCTTGATTTCTTTTCGGTAACTGATGTTGCAAAAAGATAAACAATGATTCCTGCCAATACTATAAGTCCTATTCTATAATCATAGAACAAAATGCTTAATGAAAATACAAGGGTATTAAAAAGTCCACCTAACATCAAAATAAGTATTCGGGGTGCTGAATTTTCCAAATCACTTGATACTGTTGTTGCAACCCCCGTAATATCTCCGACAGAATTTTTATTGAAATATCCCATAGGCATTACTCTTAATCTGTCGCCTATTGAAACTCTTTTTTCAGCTACCATAAAGTAACCTATATGTGTCATTTGTAGCTGCCAAAAATATTGAATGATAATCTGACCTATAATGCTTATAAGCATAAGTCCTAGTGCGTAAAGGGACGTTTGTTTATTTGTATTATTTGATAGGATGGCTTTGATGACTACAAATACTGCTCCGATTGAAAGGCTATTAAAAATTGCACGAATAAATCCCAATAGGATAGATTTGCGAATATTATTTTTTCCTGATTCTGAGAATCGCCAAATCTCTTTTATTACATTAATCATTTATATCGCCATCCTTTCCTCCAATATGTGCAGTCCACATGGATTTATAAAGTTCTGATTTCTGCAAAAGTTCCTCATGTGTTCCTGTCATTTCAAGGTTACCATTATTGATAAGTGCTATTTGATTGGCAGAAGTGATAGTTGATAATCTGTGAGCTATGACTATAAGGGTCTTTCCTTTTACAAGCTGATTGATTGAACGCTGAATAATCGCCTCATTTTCCGGATCGATATATGCCGTTGCTTCGTCAAGAATAATAATAGGTGCATTTTTAAGAATTGCTCTTGCTATAGCAATTCTTTGTCTTTCTCCTCCAGAAAGATGACCGCCTTTTCCTCCTACTATTGTATTGTACTTATTAGGTAACTGATCTATAAAATCACATCCTGCTGATTTTGCAGCTTGATAAACTTCTTGATCTGTTGCGTAGGGATTGCCTGTGCGAATGTTATTCATGATCGTATCATCAAATAAAAAATTGTCCTGTGATACATATGCTATTTTATTCGCCAAATCTTTTTGAGATATATCTTTTAAGTCAATACCTCCGATTGTAATTTTACCCTCTGTCACATCCCAAAATCCTGCAAGTAATTTTGCAAGAGTGGATTTGCCAGAGCCAGATGGACCTACAAATGCGGTAAAGGAATTTTGAGGAATAGTAAGGGATATATTGTTTACAACTAATAAGTCTTTTTCGTGATAGGAAAATCCTACGTTTTTAAATTCTATATGGTTTGATTTTATTTCTTTGCTTTTAGCAGGTCTTTTTAGTTCTTCCCAAGAAAGTATTTCTTTTACCATATTTATTGTAGTTTCTCCTATAGCTAAACTATCTACATAATCCATTGCATTGATGATGGGATCTATTATACTCATTGAAACAATTATAATACTTATAAACTCAAGGCCTGTAAGACTTCCTGATGAATAAAATAAAAATCCGATAGGAAGTACCGTCACAAGAACGGCAGGACATATGATACGCATTGCGGAAATTGGCCACATACAAATTGTCATCCAATTATAATAAAAAGAAGCATTGTTAGTTACGGAAGAGGAATATTTGTCATAAGAGCTTGCACTTTGACTGAAAGCTTTTATGACTTCAATTCCCCCTATATATTCTACGATTGCATCATTCATTTCTTTTCCGATTTTTACAGATTTTTCGTATTGAATGGGATAAGTTTTCATTACAACTCCCATAAACGCCATTCCAACAGGAAGTGTGATCAGAGAAATAAGTGCCATTCGCCAATCTAGATAAAATAAATACATAAGTAAAAATAGTGGCCCTAAAATATTAGCAGTCATTTCAGGGATAAGGTGTGCAAAAGTGGTTTCAAGCCTTTCTACAAGGTCGACAATAATGTTTTTAAGTCTACCCGAAGGAGTATCTAACAGTAAACCCATAGGAACTTTTTCTAATTTTTGCATTAATCTTTTTCTTATGTCTTTTAAAACTGTAAAGGTCATTTCGTGAGATTTACCTGTAGACAAATTGGCACCTAAAACTTTTATAATATAGCCCATAAAAGCAATAAGTACCCATTTCATATAAAAATCTTTTATTGCAATACCTGCTACTAATCCAGTAATAATTTTAGCTACTGCAAAATAAGGTATCATACCACCCATAACACCTAAAATGGCAAGTAAAATAGCTACAGCAAAACCGCTTTTGTAAGGTTTTGCAAATTGTCCTATAAAGGATAGTGGACTTTCTTTTTTAGTTTTCATTTAAACTCCTCCTTTATTAGTTTATGTTAACTTTATGTGGGTTTAAAAAGAGATTTTGCCTTTTTTATTCTTTAAATATGTTCTTCCAACCGTAATTATAGAACTCGTTTAATTGAGTTATATACACAATAGCTTGATCTTTTGGCATATGGTGTTTTACAACTTCGAATACACCGTTAAAAAATGCAGTTGTCAAAATATGAAGTAATTCATCTGAAAGTCTACCTTTCTCATAACAGTCGTTTCCAGTTTTTTTGATATAGAGTTTGGTGTATTCTTCCTCTAATTCAACCATTTTGTCTATGAAATACTTATACTTTGTTCCGTCAGAGCCTGTAACGAGAATTTTAAAAATATCAAAATGTTCATATATGTATTCAATCATACAAAATAGCTCTCCCGTTGAATAATCTTTTCTTATTTCAATTTCTTCGTACACTTCCTTTTGGTTAAAATCTTCTAGAGATTCAAAAAAACTTTTGTTAAATTTGTCAAGTACAGGAGATACCACGGCAGAAAATAATTCCTCTTTGTTTGAAAAACGTGAGTATATGAGTCCAGTTGTAACCCTAGCTTTTTGTGCGATATTTCTTAAAGAAGCATCTTTAAATCCCTTTTGTAAAAATTCTTCCTTTGCATATTTCATTACATCATCGTAATTTTCTGAGAACGGTCTTGCCAAAATACCACCTCCAAAATAAAATAACATCGTTATATAACAATGTTATTTTATTACAAATGATATTAAAAGTCAATTGCAATTAAGAAATTGTTTAAATCAATAGAGAAAAATAAATGCGTGACGGGAGTGAATATATAAATTTATTAAAAAGCAAGAGAAGCAGAAATTCATGACCAAATGACAAGGATCAAAGTAGCTAGAGAAGAAGGAATAGAAGAAGGTAAAGTAGAGTTAGTAAAAAATTTATTATTAGTTGGAGTAGATATAGAAAAAATTATAAAAGCTGCAGGATTTACTAAGGAAGATATAGAGAATATAGAAAAGAAAGTACACTAATTAGAATTTGTTCTTTGGGATGAATTCTTTTTTCATATTTATTAAAATGCATTGATATAGAAATGAAATAATCTATAGATAAAAGAATTTGATCAGTATGGATATTTATACCATAAAGTAAGTAGTGGTGCATCATAGCTTAGAACCTGTAACTTATGTTACAGGCATTGTCCTTGACCTAAACCTAGTACAGTGCATATATTATAATCTTTTAAGTCAAAATAATCTTCAATAAACTTGTTTGACTCTTCGATCATTTTATCTGCACTTTTAATCTTCTTTTCGACTGCTGTCTCGTTATATGTTTTAATCCATTTCCTTTGGAGTTCATACATGTTAGCAGGTCTGATACCTTCTATAATGCTTTCTCCATTTTCAATATACATATCTGTTATAAATTCTCTCCAGTTGTCATCATAATCATTTTTTAGTTGATCTAAAGATTTTCCAGATGTTTCTATATACTTGAAAACAGCTTTTTTATTTTCTGGAGTTAATAAATTATCTATATTAACCATTAACTCTGAAAATGTTAAATGCTTATTTGCATCTAAAAATACTTTTGGGTCAAACCCTGATGTATCATCTAATGCAAAACTAGGAATAATACTCAATAAAATTAAATTTATTACTAATACTAAACCTAAAATTCTTTTTAACATATGAATCCTCCTTTTAAGATGAGATATTCTATAACTTAATTTCTAGATAGCATTATATGAACTCCATCAGTAACAGTAACTTTGACATTTAAACCATTAGGTTGATGAACTGAATAATGGTAACCACCTACAAATCTGCCCTTATTGTGATTTCCTGTAATATCAACCTCTAAATCACCTTTAATCTTTTGTAAATGTTTTTCCTCAACACCATTTTCTCTCATTATTGCTGTAAATTTATCAAGCATACCTAAATTATAATTAGGTTTGTTAGTAGCGTTGAAGTGACCTAATAAAAGATTTATTTCAGCACAGTCTTTTCTATTAATTACTCTTACTGACATATCTTTTTTATAATCACTTGGTACTTGATAACCATCTACTGTAATAAACCTGTCAATTCTTGCGACTTCTTCTCTTGTTTGATCGAAAATTGATACTGGTTTTTCTGGTACAGGAGGTATTTCTTGTTCTGGAGGTTTTACCTCTGGTGTAGTTTCAGTTTTTGGGAAATATCCTTTTACGATTGCTAAACGGTCAATTAATGTCATAGCTTGTTCACGTGTAGTAGTTCCTTGTGGGTTGATTCTATTTCCTTCAACACCATTCATAATATAATCTTTAGTAATATAGTTGATACCGAATTTTGCCCAATCATTTACTAAGTGCATATCACTGAAATTAGCAGGAGGAGCTGTTTTAGTACCTTTTTCTCCTAAACCTTCAAGTTCTTGTGTTAACATTACTGCGATTTGTTCACGAGTGATATTTGCTTTTGGGTCGAATGTAGTAGGGCTAGTACCACTAAGAATTTTTGCGTTGAAAGCCTTTCCTACATATGGATTATCTGTATCGGTGAATGGTTCTTTTGAATCCATGTCTTTTACGTCGATTCCTTTTGCTTTAGCGAATAATAGTACTGCTAGTTCTGCAAATTCTTCTCTTGTAATATTGTTTTGGAACTTAGCAGGGTCGATTAAACTTTCTGATAAATCAAGATTTTTCTTTAAGTCATCAATATAAGGCTTCGCCCAATCACTTATCAGTGCATTCACTTGTATGGGATGAAGTAAGGTGATTCCTACCAAACAAGTTGTGAGTAAAGTACATAAAGATTTTTTGATTATTTTTTTCATTTATATCCCTCTTTTCTTGGTTATAAAATTAGTATATTGTAAAATTATGTATAAATCAATAAAGTTCCATAAAACGTTGACGTGAGTGAATATATCAATTTATTAAAAAGCAAGAGAGAAAGTATTGGAATAAAATTATTCTTTCTGATAAAATAATAGTAAGAATAGAATGAATAATAATTCAATAGGAAGTGATATGAATGCATAAGAAAAAAGTGGTGGATGATAATTTCATCATGTCACCTAAAATAGATTTCGCATTTAAGCTTTTATTTGGAGATCCTAAAAACATGGACTTGTTAAAAGCGTTATTAATTGCAATATTAAAAGTACCATCTAATGAATTTGAAGATTTAAAGATTATTAATAATGAATTACCACGTGAATTTGCAGAAGATAAAAAAGGAATACTAGATGTAAGAGGAAAGACAAAAAATGGGAAAGAAATTGATATAGAGATTCAAGTGTTAGCAACGAAATACATGGCAGAAAGAACGGCATATTATTGGTCAAAGATGTACACGAATCAAATAAAATCAGGAGATACTTATGATAAACTTAAAAAATGTATAACCATTAATATAATAGATTTTGAATGTATTCCATTAGATAAAATACATACAAGTTATCACATAATAGAAGATGAAACAGGATATAGATTGACAGATGTACTTGAGATTCATTATTTAGAACTACCAAAACTTGAAAATAGGAATATCATAAAAGATGAAAATGAAGCAATAACTCAATGGATGGAATTTATAGATACGCAATCTAGGGAGGTGATGGAAATGCTTTCTCGCAAAAATAAAGATATAAAAAAAGCATATGATATACTTCAAGTAATTAGTAAAGATGAAAAAGCAAGAATGGCATATGAAGCAAGAGAAGCAGAAATTCATGACCAAATGACAAGGATCAAAGTAGCTAGAGAAGAAGGAATAGAAAAAGGGAGACAAGAAGGCAGACAAGAAGGTAAAGTTGAGTTAGTAAAAAATTTATTATTAGTTGGAGTAGATATAGAAAAAATTATAAAAGCTTCGGGATTTACTAAGGAAGATATAGAGAATATAAAAAGGAAGTACACTAATTAGAATTTATCCTTTGGGATGAATTCTTTTTTGATATTTATTAAAATGCATTGATATAGAAATGAAATAATCTATAGATAAAAGAATTTGATGAAAATGGATATATATTCCATAAATTGAATGAAAGTGTATTGAATATGGAACCAGATACTTTAGAGAAAGTAAAAAGGAATGACAGCGATTGAATTTAGATATCATTCCTCATAGTCTTTTATTTGTTTAGGATCGGGTTATAACTTCCTTGTTTTTTAATTTACATATACTTTTGTACCATCCTTGATATGATCATATATCCACTTTGCATCATCTACACTAAGTCTGATACACCCACGAGAAAGAGATTCACCAAGTCTTGAATCGATAATATTTTCCCCATTAGAATCAAATAAAATAGAATGAAAATAATAATTTTGAAAAAATCTTACTTTATATTTGGCTTTTACTTTTCCATTATAAGAAGTTATCCATGGAGATCTGCCACAAATTTCAAAATTACCTCTTACAGTTGGTGTGGATGCTTTTCCGTCTGTACAGGGCATTATTTTAGAAAGATTCCAATTTTTATTTTTTCTTTCAAAAATATAAGTCTTATATTTATTGGTATCTACCCATACAAAATAATTTGTTTTACTACTAAAATTTGTTTCATTGATCATTGCTTCTAATTTTTCTTTTTCTGAGAGAACATTTGGAGCTTCATAATTCATAAACCTATCAATTCTTGCGACTTCTTCTCTTGTTTGATCGAAAATTGATACTGGTATTTCTGGTACAGGAGGTTTTTCTTGTTCTGGAGGTTTTACCTCTGGAGTAGTTTCAGTTTTTGGGAAATACCCTTTTACGATTGCCAAACGGTCAATTAGTGTCATAGCTTGTTCACGTGTAGTAGTTCCTTGTGGGTTGATTCTATTTCCTTCAACACCATTCATAATATAATCTTTTGTAATATAATTGATACCAAATTTTGCCCAATCGCTTACTGCATACATATCACTGAAATTAGCAGGAGGGGCTGTTTTAGTACCTTTTTCTCCTAAACCTTCAAGTTCTTGTGTTAACATTACTGCGATTTGTTCACGTGTGATATTTGCTTTTGGGTCGAATGTAGTAGGGCTAGTACCACTAAGAATTTTAGCGTTGAAAGCCTTTCCTACATATGGATTATCAGTATCTATAAAAGGTTCTTTTGAATCCATGTCTTTTACGTCGATTCCTTTTGCTTTAGCGAATAATAGTACTGCTAATTCTGCAAATTCTTCTCTTGTGATATTATCTTGGAATTTAGCAGGGTCGATTAAACTTTCTGATAAATCAAGATTTTTCTTCAAGTCATCAATATAAGGCTTCGCCCAATCACTTATCAGTGCATTCACTTGTATGGGATGAAGTAAGGTGATTCCTACCAAACAAGTTGTGAGTAAAGTACATAAAGATTTTTTGATTATTTTTTTCATTTATATCCCTCTTTTCCTGGTTATAAAATTAGTATATTGTAAAATTATGTATAAATCAATAAAGTTCCATAAAACGTTGACGTGAGTGAATATATCAATTTATTAAAAAGCAAGAGAGAAAGTATTGGAATAAAATTATTCTTTCTGATAAAATAATAGTAAGAATAGAATGAATAATAATTCAATAGGAAGTGATATGAATGCATAAGAAAAAAGTGGTGGATGATAATTTCATCATGTCACCTAAAATAGATTTCGCATTTAAGCTTTTATTTGGAGATCCTAAAAACATGGACTTGTTAAAAGCGTTATTAATTGCAATATTAAAAGTACCATCTAATGAATTTGAAGATTTAAAGATTATTAATAATGAATTACCACGTGAATTTGCAGAAGATAAAAAAGGAATACTAGATGTAAGAGGAAAGACAAAAAATGGGAAAGAAATTGATATAGAGATTCAAGTGTTAGCAACGAAATACATGGCAGAAAGAACGGCATATTATTGGTCAAAGA
Organism: Inediibacterium massiliense; assembly: GCF_001282725.1. Taxonomy (NCBI): domain Bacteria; kingdom Bacillati; phylum Bacillota; class Clostridia; order Peptostreptococcales; family Thermotaleaceae; genus Inediibacterium; species Inediibacterium massiliense. Next base: position 388,624 of record NZ_LN876587.1, read on the forward strand.
TGTACACGAATCAAATAAAATCAGGAGATACTTATGATAAACTTAAAAAATGTATAACCATTAATATAATAGATTTTGAATGTATTCCATTAGATAAAATACATACAAGTTATCACATAATAGAAGATGAAACAGGATATAGATTGACAGATGTACTTGAGATTCATTATTTAGAACTACCAAAACTTGAAAATAGGAATATCATAAAAGATGAAAATGAAGCAATAACTCAATGGATGGAATTTATAGATACGCAATCTAGGGAGGTGATGGAAATGCTTTCTCGTAAAAATAAAGATATAAAAAAAGCATATGATATACTTCAAGTAATTAGTAAAGATGAAAAAGCAAGAATGGCATATGAAGCAAGAGAAGCAGAAATTCATGACCAAATGACAAGGATCAAAGTAGCTAGAGAAGAAGGAATAGAAAAAGGGAGACAAGAAGGTAAAGTTGAGTTAGTAAAAAATTTATTATTAGTTGGAGTAGATATAGAAAAAATTATAAAAGCTTCAGGATTTACCAAGGAAGATATAGAGAATATAAAAAGGAAGTACACTAATTAGAATTTATCCTTTGGGATGAATTCTTTTTTGATATTTATTAAAATGCATTGATGTAGAAATGAAATAATCTATAGATAAAAGAATTTGATCAGTATGGATATTTATACCATAAAGTAGGTAGTGGTGCATAAGGATTTAGACCCTGCTACTTGTGTTACAGTCATACCCATTCCGAATGAATATAGTGAAGGTGGAACGAAAATATGTACATAAGGTAAGAAGTCTTGATAATCTGTTCCTTGCTCACCAAATTTTTGTGATAACCTATTATGTTTACCTTGTCCCCAATAATCTTTCATTCCTTTAATAACTGCTGCGTTTAATATATCTCTTGCGAAGTCATCTTTGCCATTAGTGTCTAAGTATTTTACCCATTTATCTATTCGAGATTCTCTCCATAAATTACGATCTACATTTTTACTGCTACCAAACATTTCATCATAATCTTCTAACCAAAATCTTTCTACAAATAAACGTTTTGATTTATCATCAAACTTATGGTTACTATTTTCATCATTACGGAAGTTAGGATTTGTTATTGGAATTAAAGTTTCATTTACTCCTAAGTATCTAAACCTTCCAGTTTTTGAATCAAATTCCCATGGTTCTCCATATATGAACATCGGATAAGTTTGTTGTGCGATCTCTCCGTTTAGAATGTCATACCTATTTAGTGCATCCATAAAAAGTTGAGTGTTTAAACTTGTAGTAACAAAATTTCCTTTACTATCATAAGTTTCTATTACTTTTCTTATATATTTTTGTCCTTGTCCTAAACCTAGTACAGTGCATACATTATAATCTTTTAAATTAAAATAATCTTCAATAAAATCATTTGTTTCTTCGATCATTTTATCTGCACTTTTACTCTTTTTTTCTACTGCTGTTTCATTATATGTTTTAATCCATTTTCTTTGGAGTTCATACATATTAGCAGGTCTGATACCTTCTATAATACTCTCTCCATTTTCAATATATATATCTGTTATAAATTCTCTCCAATTGTCATCATAATCATCTTTTAATTGATCTAAAGATTTTCCAGATGTTTCTATATACTTGAAAACAGCTTTTTTATTTTCTGGAGTTAATAAATTATCTATATTAACCATTAATTCTGAAAATGTTAAATGCTTATTTGCATCTAAAAATACTTTTGGGTCAAATCCTGATGTATCATCTAATGCAAAACTAGGAATAATACTCAATAAAATTAAATTTATTACTAATACTAAACCTAAAATTCTTTTTAACATATGAATCCTCCTTTTAAGATGAGATATTCTATAACTTAGTTTCTAGATAGCATTATATGAACTCCATCAGTAACAGTAACTTTTACATTTAAACCATTAGGTTGATGAACTGAGTAATGATAACCACCTATAAATTCTTTATACATTGATGCATTTATAGATTTTTCTAAATCACCTTTAACCTTTTGTATATGTTGTTCTTCAACGCCATTTTCTCTCATTATTGCTGTAAATTTATCAAGCATACCTAAATTATAGTTAGGTTTGTCAGTAGCGTTGAAGTGACCTAGTAAAAGATTTATTTCAGCACAGTCTTTTCTATTAATTACTCTTACTGACATATCTTTTTTATAATCACTTGGTACTTGATAACCGTCCACTGTAATAAACCTATCAATTCTTGCAACTTCTTCTCTTGTTTGATCGAAAATTGATACTGGGTTTTCTGGAACTGGTGGTATTTCTTGTTCTGGTGGTTTTACCTCTGGTGTAGTTTCAGTTTTTGGGAAATATCCTTTTACAATTGCCAAACGGTCAAGTAATGTCATAGCTTGTTCACGTGTAGTAGTTCCTTGCGGGTTGATTCTATTTCCTTCAACACCATTCATAATATAATCTTTTGTAATATAGTTGATACCGAATTTTGCCCAATCGCTTACTGCATACATATCGCTAAAATTAGCAGGAGGAGCTGTTTTAGTACCTTTTTCTCCTAAACCTTCAAGTTCTTGTGTTAACATTACTGCAATTTGTTCACGAGTGATATGGGCTTTTGGTCTGAACTCTGTATCACTAAACCCTTTAAGAATTTTTGCGTTGAAAGCCTTTCCTACATATGGATTATCAGTATCGGTGAATGGTTCTTTTGAATCCATGTCTTTTACGTCGATTCCTTTTGCTTTAGCAAATAATAGTACTGCTAATTCTGCAAATTCTTCTCTTGTAATATTGGTTTGGAACTTAGCAGGGTCGATTAAACTTTCTGATAAATCAAGATTTTTCTTTAAGTCATCGATATAAGGCTTAGCCCAATCGCTTTCTTGTGCATCAACTTGTATGGGATGAAGTAAGGTGATTCCTATCAAACAAGTTGTGAGTAAAGTACATAAAGATTTTTTGATTATTTTTTTCATTTATATCCCTCTTTTCTTGGTTATAAAATTAGTATATTGTAAAATTATGTATAAATCAATAAAGATCAATATATTAACCCTTGATAACTATTTTTTTATATGCTAGAATCAAATCATATAATCATTATGTAAATAAAAAGGAGATTTTTATTATGAATATCTATATCCAATACAATGCATTACATCATCATCACCGTTAGAGACTTGTTCCTATGGAGATCCATAGATACAGGTCTATTCATGTTTTGGTAGGCTAAGTATCTATGGTGGTGAATGTCTTTATTGGATTAAACGGACTTGCCCATATAGGTTTTAGCCTATATGGGTTTTTTAATTTTTTGAAAATAGGAGGAGATTGTATGAAAAATCAAATTGTAAAACCATCTATATTACCAGGCTTTATGGAGTTGCTTCCATCAGATCAAATATTATTTAATAAAATACTAGATACGATTAAAAATAATTATGAAGGGTTTGGATTTATTCCAATGGATACACCTATTATAGAAAAATCAGAGATACTCCTTGCGAAAGGGGGAGGAGAGACAACAAAGCAGATTTATAGATTTAATAAAGGGAAAAATGATATTTCCCTTCGATTTGATTTGACGGTACCCTTTGCTAGGTATGTTTCTCAGTATAGTCAGGATCTAACTTTTCCTCTTAGAAGGTATCAAATCGGAAAGGTATTTAGAGGAGAGAGAAATCAAAAGGGTCGCTTTCGTGAATTTTATCAATGTGATATAGACATTATCAATCGTGGGAAATTAAATATTATCAATGATGCAGAAATTCCAAGTATTATCTATTCTGTATTTAAAGAATTAGATATTGATTCATTTACCATATATATCAATAATAGAAAGCTTTTAAATGGTTATTTTGAATATCTAAAAATCAAGAATAAAGAAGAGGTACTCAGAACAATAGATAAATTAGATAAAATAGGAGAAGATCAAGTGAAGGAGGAGCTTAAGTTACTTTGCATAGAAAATGAAGTGATTGAAAAGTTATTAAAATTTATCAAAATAAATGGCGATAATAATGAAATATTGACAAAACTAAAAAATTTAGGAGTAGAAAATGAGTTGTTTCAAGAAGGATTGAATGAGCTTGAAAAAGTAGTTTATTATATAGGTTGTTTTAAAGTTCCAAAAGAGTTTTATAATATCAATCTAAAGATTGCAAGAGGACTAGATTATTATACTGGAACAGTATATGAGACCATGTTGAATGACTATTTAAATATAGGATCTATATGTTCTGGAGGAAGATATGATGATTTGGCTCAGAATTATACTACAGAAAAATTATCAGGAGTTGGAATCTCTATAGGACTGACTCGCTTATTTTATCAGCTAAAAGAAGCCAATCTTCTTAAGATGGATAGTAGTTCGACAACTTCACAAGTCATTGTAGTTCCAATGGATACAGAATATATAAATGAATCTATCCATTTGGTGAATGAGTTAAGAAATAAAAAAGTGAGAAGTGAATTATATCTAGAAGAAAATAAGCTTGGTAAAAAGCTTAATTATGCCAATAAGCTGGAAGTTTCATATATTGTTTTAGTAGGAAAAGAAGAAGTAGAAACAGGATTTTTTACATTAAAAGATATGAAGACGGGTAGTCAGAATAAATTCTCTATGAAAGAAATAATTGAGGTTTTGAATAAGAGATAAAGAGATGATGAATAATATGGTATAATTTCATTGGAGTATGGATAAAAATAGAATTTATGGTCAAAATCAAAAACAAGAATGTAAAATAGGAGCGATGTGGATGAAAACCCAAAGAATAGATAAAATATTAGGCAATATGGGCTATGGAACAAGAAAAGAAGTCAAATATATGATTAAAGATGGACGAATTAAAGTAGATGGAGAAGTGGTAAAAAGTAGCAGCATCCATGTAAGTCCTAATGAAAATACAATAGAGGTAGATGGAGAAGTGCTAGAGTATAGAGAATATATATATATTATGATGAATAAACCTCAAGGAGTAGTATCTGCAACATTTGATCACAAGGACGAGACAGTAATTGATTTACTTGAGCCAATGCATCAAATATTTGATCCTTTTCCTGTTGGAAGATTAGATAAAGATACAGAAGGGTTACTTATTCTTACAAATGATGGAAAGTTATCTCATGAACTACTGTCTCCTAAAAAACATGTACCTAAAACTTATTTTGCATGTATTGATGGAGTAGTAAACCAAAAGGATATAGACTCCTTTGAAAAAGGAGTGATATTAGATGATGGATACAAAACTTTACCTGCAAAGCTTAACATTTTAAAAAGTGATGATACCTCTGAAATTGAATTAACTATTGTAGAGGGTAAATTTCATCAAGTAAAAAGAATGTTTGAGGCTGTGGGTAAAAAAGTAACTTATTTAAAAAGAATATCTATGGGAGAGTTATATTTAGATGAAGATTTAGAATTAGGAGAATATAAAGAGCTTACAGAAGAAGAATTAGAAAAATTAAAAAATAGATAAAATATTTTAAAAAGAAGATTCTTTAGTAGTCTTCTTTTTTTCAAAAAAGGCGGGGGAAAAATGTATAATCTAGAAATCAATTTGATTCATCATCAATATCCTATTTATATTCAAAATGGATTATTTGAAAATATTGGGATTGAGATGAAAAAAAGATATTCAAAAAAAAAGATAACCATTCTAACAGATTATCATGTAGAAAAAATTTATGGAGAAAATCTCAAAAATAATCTTTTGAAAAATGATTTTTTAGTAAAAGTCATTTCTATCCCTCCTGGAGAAAAAAGCAAATCTATAGATACTTTGATGAGTATTTATGAAAATTTACTAGACTTTCAAATGACAAGAGATGATGTGATGATTATTTTGGGAGGAGGAGTCGTAGGAGATGTAGGAGGGTTTGCAGCAGCTACTTTTTTAAGAGGAATTTCTTTTATACAAATTCCTACCTCTTTACTTGCACAAATAGATAGTAGTATAGGAGGAAAGGTGGCTGTTAATTTAGAAAGGGGAAAAAATTTAATAGGAAGCTTTTATCATCCAGAAGCAGTTTTTATTGATCCAGAGGTATTAAAAACATTAGATCCAAGATTTTTTAATGATGGAATGGCAGAAGTGATAAAATATGCATGTATTAAAGATAAAACTTTATTTTATGATCTTTTAGAAGGTACTCAACAAGACTTATATAAGAATTTAGAGTCTATTATTTATAAATGTTGTACAATAAAAAAAGAAATTGTACAAAGAGATGAAAAAGATCATGGAGAAAGAATGCTTTTAAATTTTGGACATACGATTGGTCATGCAATAGAAAAATATTTTGATTATACTACATATACCCATGGAGAAGGAGTAGCTATGGGAATGGCTCATATTACAAAAAGAAGTGAAGAATTGGGAATAACAAAGATGGGCACATTTGGTGAATTAGTAAAAGTACTCAAAAAATATGATCTTCCTTTTGAAATGCCATTGATGGAAAAAGAAAATATGATAAAGCATATTGGAGTAGACAAGAAAAGAAAAGAAAAATCTATCTATATTATTTTATTAAAAGAAATTGGAGAAAGCTTTATTCAAAATATAAAGGAAGAAGAAATGCATGCATATCTTTAAAGGAGATGAACCAATGGATACGATAAAGATACTTCCTTCTGTTTTAAATGGAAAGGTAAAAATTCCTCCCTCAAAGAGTATGAGCCATAGAGCTATTATATGTGCAGCTTTAGCCCATGAAGAAAGTTTGATTACCCATGTTTCTCTTTCGGATGATATTTTGGCAACCTTAGAAGGAGTAGAAGCTTTAGGAGCAAAAGTAAACAAAAGAATGGATGACGATAAAACTTATTCTATAAGGATTGAAGGGGCAAAAAAGATAATATGTAAAAAAAATAAGATTGATTGTAAAGAATCTGGATCTACTTTGAGATTTTTAATTCCTATAGGGATTTTGACAAAGGATGAAATGACTTTTACAGGAAGAGGAAAATTGATGGAGCGTCCACTTCATGAGTATTATAAAATATTTGAAAAGCAGGATATAAAATATGATACGGATAATGGGAAATTACCATTAACGATAAAAGGAAATTTAAAAGGAGATATTTTTAAAGTAAGAGGAGATGTTAGTTCTCAATTTATTACAGGACTTTTATTTGCTTTACCATTACTCAAAGAAGATTCCAAGATTATTGTAACTACTTCATTAGAATCAAAATCATATATAGATTTGACCATTCAAATGATGAGTCAATTCGGAGTGGATATAAAAAAAGATAAAAAGGACTATTGGATTCAAGGAAATCAAGAATTTAAGCCTAGTACATATAAAGTAGAGGGAGATTTTTCTCAAGGAGCTTTTTTTATGGTTGCAGGAATATTAGGAGGAAATATAAGGTGTATGGATCTTTTAATCGATTCTTTACAAGGAGATAAAGCAATCATAGATATCATAAAAAAAATGGGAGGAGAAATCTTTGTAGAGGGGAATGATATTGTTACAAAAGCATCCAAAACACATGGGATCACAATCGATGTATCTCAATGTCCGGATCTTGTTCCAGCTATTTGTGTACTGGCTTCTCTTAGCAAAGGAACAACCAAAATAGTCAATGCAAAAAGGCTTCGTATAAAAGAATCAGATCGTCTAAAGGCAATGGCAACAGAATTAAATAAATTAGGAGGTTGTGTCAAAGAATTTGAAGATGGTCTTGAAATTGTAGGAAAAGAGAGTCTTATAGGTGGAGAAGTAGATAGCTGGAATGATCATCGTATTGCCATGGCACTGGGGATTGTATCTATAAGATGTAAGCATCCTGTTGTAATCAAAAATAGTCATGCAGTGAAAAAATCTTATCCTGAATTTTGGGAGGATTTTAAGAGGTTAGGAGGAAAAATTCATGAGTAGTATGTGGGGAAAGAATATAAAAATTTCTATATTTGGTGAGTCTCATGGAAAAGCCATTGGAGTAGTCATAGATGGAATATTTCCAGGGATATCATTAGATATGAAAAAAATAAAAGAAGAATTACAAAGAAGAGCACCAGGGAAAAGTGATTTTTCAACTCCTAGACAAGAAAAAGATGAAGTAGAAATTTTAAGTGGCTATTTTAATGAAAAAACTACAGGAACCTCTATTTGTGCTATCATTTATAATAAAGATCAAAAGTCAAAAGACTATGAAAAAACAAAATCTATTATGCGTCCTTCTCATGGAGATTATACAGGTTATATAAAATATAAAGGTTTTAATGATTATAGAGGAGGAGGGCATTTTTCAGGAAGGATTACAGCCTCTATTGTTTTTGCAGGAGCCATTGCCAAACAAATTTTAAATACAAAAAATATTTTTATTGGAAGTCATATCAAAGGAATTGGAAATGTAGAAGATGATTCTTTTGATTATGTAGATATTTCAAAAGATTTATTACAAAAGCTTGCAAAAGAAAGTTTTCCAGTACTGAATGATTCCAAAAGAGAAGATATGAAGAATTTGATTTTAAATGTAAAAAAGGAATCAAATTCTATTGGAGGAATCATAGAAACAGGGATCATCAATGTTCCTACGGGTATAGGATCTCCATTTTTTGACTCTATAGAAAGTAAATTATCTCAGCTTCTTTTTTCTATTCCAGGAATTAAGGGAGTAGAATTTGGAGAAGGATTTAAAATGAGTTTGATGACAGGGGAAAATGGAAATGATGAATTCTATATAAAAGATGAACAAGTCAAGACTCATACTAATCATAATGGGGGGATTTTAGGGGGAATTAGCAGTGGCATGCCTATCGTATTTAAGGTAGCATGTAAGCCGACACCTTCTATTGGAAAAATTCAAAGAAGTATTAATATAGAAACTATGAAAAATTCAAAAATACAAATAGAAGGAAGACACGATCCATGTATTGTGCCAAGAGTGATTCCAGTAGTAGAAGCTATGGCAGCTTTAGCTATATTAGATTTGATGATGGAGGATCATGTATGGAGGATTTAAGAAAAGAAATTGATCGAATTGATGAAGAACTTGTAAAATTATTTGAAGAAAGAATGAACATTGTTCTAAAAATTGCTGCATACAAAAAAGAAAATCATATTCCTATATTTCATGTAAAAAGAGAAGAAGAGGTTATTCGTAAAAATATGCTTTATCTAAAGGACTCCTATTATGAAAAATGGGCAAAAGAATTTCTAAAAAATTTGATGGATATTAGCAAAAGTATACAAAAGGAAAAAATTTTAGAAAAAGAATAGGTGATGAAATGGAGCTTTATGGACTTTTAGGAGAGACTTTATGTCATAGCTTTTCTCCAATGATTCATGAAAATATTTTTGAAAAAGTAAAGAAAAAAGGACATTATCATTTGTTTGAAGTAAAAAGAGAAGATATAAAAAAAGCACTGCAAGGACTGTTGGCGTTAGGAATAAAAGGAGTAAATGTAACGATTCCATATAAAATAGAGGTAATGAAGAATTTAGATGAGATAGGAGAGGAAGCAAAAAAAATAGGTGCCGTCAATACTATTTCTTTTGAAAATAATAAGATGATCGGATACAATACAGATTATTATGGATTTGGAATGATGCTTACACATTATGATATAGATGTAGCAGGAAAGTCTGCTGTAATATTAGGAAGCGGCGGAGCGGCTCATGGAGTGATTCAGTATCTTTTAGATAAAGGAATAGAAGAAATTATTATGGTGAGTAGAACACCACAAAAGGTTTTTCAAGCACATAAAGAGGTTTTTGTTATCTCTTATGATGAATTAGAAAATTTAGAGTCAAAAGATATGATTATCAATTGTACTCCTTGTGGAATGTATCCAAAGATAGATGTTTCTCCAGTGAAAGAAAATATTATTGTAAAATTTCATACTGCAATAGATCTCATTTATAATCCATATGAAACCCTTTTTTTAAGTTATGCAAATAAAAATAATGTAAAAGCAGTAAATGGATTATATATGTTAGTTGGACAAGCTATGAAATCCCAAGAGATTTGGAATCATATGACTTTTTCAGAAAAAGAAAGAAATGAAATTTATGAGAAAATAAAGTCGGTGATGGTATGAATAAAAAAAATATGGTTTTAATAGGCATGCCAGGGTGTGGAAAAAGTACCATAGGAAGAATTCTTTCAAAAAAAATCAACAAAGAATTTATTGATATAGATGAGTATATAGAAAAAATAGAAAAGAAGACAATCCAAGAAATTTTTCTAAATGGAGAAATGTTTTTTAGAGAAATAGAAAAAAAGGCAGTTAAAGAAATGAGTCAAAAGAAAGATATGGTCATCTCTACAGGAGGAGGAGTCGTAAAATTTCATGAGAATATAGATCATTTAAAAGAAAATGGAGTTGTTTTTTTTATTGATCGGCCTATTGATCATATTATTGAAGATATAAATACAAATACCAGACCTTTATTAAAGGAAGGAAAAGAAAAGATATATCAATTGTATGAAGAAAGATATTCTTTATACATAAAATATTGTGATTATCAAGTGAAAAATGATAATACATTAGAAGGTGTAATAGAAAAAATATTAGTACTTTGGGAGTTGGAAAAATGAAAATACTAATTATTAACGGTCCCAATATAAATTTTTTAGGGATCAGAGAAAAAGAAGTTTATGGAGAAACCACTTATGAAGATTTATGTACATATTTGTATACAGAAGCAGATAAAATGGATATAGACATAGGGATTGTTCAAAGCAATATAGAAGGCGACATCATTAATTATATTCAAGGAGCTTATCAAAAGTATGATGGAATCATTATTAATCCAGCAGCATACACTCATTATAGCATTGCAATTTATGATGCATTAAAAGCGGTAAATATAAAAGCTATAGAAGTTCATATTTCAAACATTCATCAAAGAGAAGATTATAGAAAGATATCTGTTACAGCTCCAGCTTGTGTAGGGCAAATATGTGGAATGGGTATATATGGTTATGTACTTGCTATGATGGCATTAAAAAGGATAGTTAAATAACTATCCTTTTTAATGCGTTAGGAACATAAGAAATTTTAATATATTATTGTTCGTCTTCTATGGGTAGAATATCTTTTTCTTCTAGTACTTCAAGTGTTTCTGTTTGTGTATTTTCTGTAAGTACTGGTATTTCATTTTCATTAGAGATCTCATCTTTTTTATCTTCGTTTCCATCAAATAAAGACATAAGTTTCATCATTTGTGCAATTTTTTTGAAATTGTCTAAATTCTTAGCTTGATCATTAGGTAACATAGGTCCTATAGCTTCAATAATATTATTGACTTGAGCAGAAAGATCTTCTCCACCAGATTGTACTGCTTTTTTTATTTTCATGACATTTTTTACATCTTTCATCTTATCTACCATAGATATGACATTTTGTATATTTTCAAGATTTGTTTTGCTGTTTTCATCCATAGAGTCACCCAAAATATTAAGTACTTCTTTAAACATAGTAAGATTACGTTTCATAGAAGAAGATGGAGAGTGGGACATATTTTTTTTAAGATCATGTAAATGACTAGCTTTTTTTAGATTTTCTAAAAGATGATAAACTCGATCTAAAGTATTTTCGTTTAAAGCAGGAAGTTTTGGTTTTTCGTAATGGGTTACATTTAGTGCAGGAGAAAAATTTCTGTTTTTTAGAAAAATAAAAAGAAAAAATGGAATCATAAACATAAAAATATTGTTGTTTAAAAATGGAAAACTAGAAATACTTAGTTCTTCTTCAGGTACAAAACTCTCTTTTTTTTGAGTAGGAATCAGTTCATTCATATTCTGCCTCCTAAAAATCAAATCTTACTCTATCATATGCTCTATAAAAAATAGTGTGACTAAAATGAAAAAGATTTGATTGTAATAAATGTATAAAAATCATCATAGATTGAATGGAGAATAAGAATTTAAATATGGAGGTGCATAAATGAATCCCTTTGATAAAGGTAAGATGGAAAAATTAATAAAAAATATGGGTAATATAAAACCTACAGATGAGCAGATGAAAATGATGCAAGGACTATCTGAAAAATATAAAGATACAAATGAAGAAGATATGTTAGAGGAATTGAAAAAATTAAAAGATAGTATGATGCAAAATACTAAAAAATATCAAAAACAAATGGAAGCATTAAATCAATTAAAAGATTTTTTAGATGAAGAACAAAAAAAGAAACTTGAAAAAGTGATGGATTTCTTAAATGAAAAATAGGCTAATATTTAGCCTATTTTTTACTTCCTGTAATAATATAAATAATGTCATCTAAAGAGCTGTTAGATGGAATGTCAAATTCACCTGATTTGAGTTTAGAATCCATACCTAATTTTGTTACTTGATTAATAAATTCTTGAGGATCATCAATTAAGCCATTTTCTTTTAATATTTGCGCAATGCCCATTCCAAAAGTTCCATTTGGAATGTTAATATGTAAAGTAGAGATTTTTTCAGGAGTCTTTTCAGTAGTTTTTTTAGGTGATACATCTACATCAGCGGATTGCTCTGTTTTTATAGATTCTTTTTCTACATTTTCTTCGTTTGAATAAGCTAAGGAATCTGTAACTTTCCAAGTGATTACAGTAGACATAAAAAGTATAATCACTAGTGCTAAAAGCAAATCACTGGTTTCATATAATACATCTTTACATTTTTCCCACATATATCAAATACCTCCATTTTTGTTTTCAAGTAAAATATGAATTTATATTAATAAGGATAGCACAAGTAAGGTATACTTTTCAATATAAAATAGAGGAGACTATTAAAGAAAAGTAGTTTATGGCATAATAAAGTAGAGGTGAGACACATGAGAAAAATATACATAGGAAAAAATGAAGCCAATCAAAGAATAGACAAATTTCTTCGCAAATACATGAATAAAGCATCTTTAAGTTTTATTTACAAAATGATTCGAAAAAAAAATATAAAAGTCAATCATGGAAAGATTGCTAATGATTATATTTTACAAGAGGGAGATTACATAGAATTGTTTTTGAGTGAAGAAACCATACAAGGTTTTATAGAGCAAAAACAAATTCATCAAGTCAAAAGAACATTTCACATTATTTATGAAGATGAAAATATGATTGTAGTGGACAAACCACAAGGATTATTGGTTCATGAAGACCATAGCAAAGATAAAAATACATTAATCAATCAAGTACTTAAGTACTTATATGATGAAAAAAAATATGATCCAAATCAGGAAAAAACTTTTGTGCCTGCAAGTGTCAATCGATTAGATCGAAATACGAGTGGGATTGTCATGATAGGAAAAAGCTATTATGGATTACAAAGCTTAAATGAAATGATTCGAAAAAAGGATTGTATTCGAAAATATTATTTAACTATTGTAAAAGGAAGAGTAGATCATAAAAAGGAGTTAAAAGGATATTTAGTAAAGGATGAAAAAAACAATAAAGTACAAATTGTTTCTAAAAAGACTATGAATGCAAAAGAAATTCATACTATTTATACACCAATTGAATGGAATCAAGAATATAGTTTACTAGAGGTAGAGATTATTACAGGAAGAAGTCATCAAATTCGAGCACATCTTTTTAGTATAGGACATCCAATTATAGGAGATCAAAAATATGGAGATTTAAAAACAAATAAGAATTTTAAAAATCTGAAACATCAATTTTTACATGCTTATAAAATTGATTTTGTAAATTGCAATGAAAATTTAAAATATTTGGAGGGGAAAAGCTTTCATAGCCCATTGCCAGAGGAACTTAAGAAAATTAAGATTAAATTATTTCAATAGATGAGGCAAAAGGGGGAAAATAAATGGATCAAATGAAGTATATTGTAATGGAACAATTGATCAACCAATATAATTATACAGGGGCGTTAGCATTTATTCAAAAAGAAAATTATGATCGAACAAATTCGTTATTATTGGCTTGCAAGGACAGTATGAATTTCGATTTTCAATCAGCATATTATCAACTTTTAGAAGTGGAAGATGATCATTTTCATAAAAGATTACAATATTTAAAAAACAATTTAAAGGATTTAAGAGAAGGAAAGCCAGATGCAATTTTTTCAGAACTCATAGAAAATACTAAAATACAGCTTCAGAATGAAAAATATATAGATTTTTTGAGTAGAGTGTATCGATTAAAGGAAGCTATTTTAAAATATATTTTTGCAATTCATCATGTAGAGAAAGATAAATTTTCTTTTATGAGTGATGTAGCTTCTAAAAGAATGATTTTGAAAGTTTTAAAAAGAAAATATAAAATCTATAATCCAAATTTAAGTTTTTCTATTACTGCATATATTCATAAACATCTTTCAAAAGACAAAAGATATATAGAAGCTTTAGAAGTGATTAATGATCCCAAAATGAATGAAATTATTGAAATGAGACATGATTGTATTGCAGGACATGGTTTTAAAGGTGTAAATAAAAAAGATATTATAAAAGTATATAAAGATCCTTATTTCATTTTAGAGGATTTTTGTCATGTATTAGAAAAAATTGGACTCAGGATTAGTCAAAATAAATATAATAAAATTAATAGACATATTCTGATAACTTTTTCAAAAGAAGATTTGTAATTGTGTACATGAATTAGAAGTGATACAATAAAGAATATGAAATTTGTAATAAGGGGAGATCGGAATGAAGAAAGAAATTTTAGAATGGATTAAAACAATTGTTGTATCTGTGGTAATTGCACTGGTCATTACAACTTTTATAAGACCTACTTTAGTAAAGGGAGAGTCTATGTATCCTACTTTACATGAATATGATTATTTGATTATTAATAAAATACCATATATGATGCATAATCCAGAAAAGGGAGATATTGTAGTATTTCAATCACATCTTTTAACAGAAGATGGAAAAGAAAAGGATTTGATCAAAAGAGTGATAGGAGTAGAAGGAGACCAAATAAAAGTAAAAGATGGAGATGTCTTTGTAAATGGCCAAAAATTAGATGAATCTTATATTAATGGAGATTATACATCGGGAGAAATAGATATGAAAGTTCCTAAAGATATGGTCTTTGTCATGGGAGATAATAGACTTAATAGTTTAGATAGTCGTGATGAAAGCGTAGGACCTGTAGATATTCATACTATTAGAGGAAAAGTACTTGTTCGTTTGTATCCATTTAATACAATAGGAAAAGTTTATTAAAAGAGTAAAAAAACTTAGACAATTGGGTCTAGGTTTTTTGTTTATTTTTTGTAAAACTTGTACATGCTAAATAGTGAAAATAGAAAGGAGGTATTGTATGAAAGTCAAAGATTTAATGACAAAAAAAATTGCAATGGCAAATCCTGATACACCACTTACTCAAGTAGCAGAAAAAATGAAAAAATTAAATGTAGGTTCTATTCCAGTTTGTGATGGATCTAAAAAGGCGATTGGGATTGTTACAGACAGAGATATTGTTTTAAAAGGTGTATCCACAGGAAATATTAATATGGATGCTCAAAGTGTAATGTCGAATCATTTGATTTATGCAACACCAGAGATGGATGCTCATGAAGCGGCAAATATTATGGCCAAACATCAAATAAGAAGATTGCCTGTTGTAGAAAATGGAAAGTTAGTAGGAATGTTGGCCATCGGAGATTTAGCAACTATTAATATTTATGTCAACGAAGCAGGGGATGCACTAAGTACTATATCTCAACCAAGTAGACCTATTATGTAATCAAAAAAGTTCCTGAAATTTCAGGGACTTTTTTTAGATAGCAGTTTTAATTTGAAATATTGGGTATAATATAATAGTATGATTATATAAGGACTTTCTCATAAGGGGGAGCATGAATGAATAAAATAAATATTATAGTAAACAATCAAGAAAAAATACAAGTGCAAAAAGGAATTACACTAGAACAACTCAGCGATCAATTTAAAGATTTTTATCCGTCTACCATTGTAGCAGCTAAGGTAGATCATGACTTAAGAGAATTAACGCACACCATACATAAGGATTGTAATATTGAATTTATTGATCTTACTTCATCAGATGGCATTCGTATTTATCAAAGAAGTCTTTCCTTTGTTTTCATAAGATCCGCTAAGGAAATTCTATCAGATTGTAAGGTTACTGTAGAGCATTCTTTAAGTAAAGGATTATATTGTGAAATTCATTACAAAAGACCTATTACAGAAGAAGATGTAAAAAAAATTGAAGTTAGAATGAAAGAAATTATTGATGAAGATGTGCCTTTTACAAAGAGCAGTATAGCAGTAGAAGATGCAAAAAAAATATTTAAAGATCTTGGTATGGAATCAAAAACAGAGCTTTTAGATTTTAGAGAAAATGATGAAATGAATATATATAGCTGTGGATGGTTAAGAGATTATTTTTATGGATATATGGTACCAAGTACAAAATATTTAAAATTATTTAAATTAACATATTATGCACCAGGAGTGATTATACAACATCCTGAGAAAACTCATCCAAATGAGATTCCTGTGTTTGAAGAACAAAAAAAATTAGCTACTATATTTAGAGAAGCTGAAAAATGGGGAGAAATTTTAGAAGTTCCTTATGTAGCCAATTTAAATAAAGTGATTTTAAACAAAGAATATGCAGACATTATTCGTATTGCAGAAGCTCTGCATGAAAAGAAAATTGCACAAATTGCAGATATGATTACACAAAAAAATAAAAGAATTATATTAATTGCTGGGCCTTCTTCTTCAGGAAAAACTACTTTTGCCCAAAGATTATCTATTCAATTAAAAGTAAATGGTCTAAAGCCAGTGGCTTTATCTATAGATGATTATTTTGTAAATAGAGAACATACTCCAAAAGATGAAAATGGAGAGTATGATTTTGAAGCCATAGAAGCAGTAGATTTGGAGTTGTTTAATGAGCACCTCAAAAAATTAATTCAGGGAGAGGAAATAGAACTTCCTACTTTTAATTTTCAAAAGGGGCAAAGAGAATATAAAGGAAGATTTATGAAAATTAATGAAGATCAGCCTATTATTATAGAAGGTATACATGGACTAAATAATAAGCTTACAGAGGATATTTCAAAAGATCAGAAATTTAAAATTTATATTAGTGCCTTGACTCAATTAAATATTGATGATCATAATAGAATTCCTACTACAGATACTAGATTGATTAGAAGAATTGTAAGAGATAGTAAATATAGAGGCCACTCTGCTCTTACTACTTTGAAATTATGGCAATCTGTTCGTAGAGGAGAAAAAAGAAATATATTTCCATTTCAAGAGGAAGCAGATATTATGTTCAACTCTGCTTTAGTATATGAATTAGCTACTTTAAAAAAATATGCAGAGCCTCTTTTATTAGAAATTAAACAGGAGGACCCAGGATATACAGAAGCCAAAAGGTTATTAAAATTTTTACATTATTTTTCTTCCATTCAAGAAGAAGAAGTAATTCCTCAAACTTCTATTATCAGAGAGTTTATAGGTGGAAGCTGTTTTGCAGATTAAATAAAAAAATCCATTACATTTATGTAATGGATTTTTTTAGCTAGAACATTCTATAGGGCATCGGAATTGGCATAGGTGGTTGGTTATACAAAAGATTTAGAATTTGATTGTACCTGCATTCGCAAATATCCCAATTGATATTTTTAATAAATATATCTAGATATTTAGCTCGATCAATGCCAAAATCAATCATATAAGCATGCTCGTAGACATCTAAAACAAGGATAGGAAGTGCATTCCATATACCTCCTTGATCATGACTATCACACATATAATTTCTAATGGTGTGATCTATCAAATCATAAGCTGTTACAACCCAACCTCTTGCTGATTTTCCTGCGTTTAAAAAATCTGTTTGAAAGTTTTCGTAACTTCCAAAGTCATGGATTAATTTTTTTAATAAATTGCCATAGGGTATATGGCAATATCCTCCTAAGTTTTCAAAATATAATTCATGAAGTTTGACTCCATTTAATGAATAGCTTTCTCCTAATTTTAAACATCTATAAGGACTATAGGTAGGGTTTGGATTTTCAAATTTTTCTTCTTTTAGTTTTCTCCAAATTAAATTAATTTTTTCTACATATCCTTTATATAGGGTATAATGTTGGGTAAGCTGATTGTTAGATATGCCTTTTATATCTTTAAAATCAAATACTTTAGGAACGATAGGAGTTGTCATTTTATCCCTCCGTTATTATAATAGTGAAAGACTATTATACAATATGCAAAAAAGATAAAATGGGTTCATAAAGGTTAAAATAAAAAAGATAGGGTATAGTAGAAAGGGGATATAGATATGATTTATGTAGTAATACTTCTTATGTTGATAGGTCTATTAGGAATTTTCATACCAGGAATTCCTGGTAATGGATTGATTTTTTTATCTATTTTAGGATATGGATTTTATACTCATTTTGAAAAAATTAGTATAACTATGATAATCATCTTTGGAATTCTTACAGGATTAGCTTTTCTATTAGATTATATATCTAGTATGATGGGGGCAAAAAAGTTTGGAGCTACAAAAGCTGGGATTATTGGAGGTATTTTAGGTGGTATTCTAGGCATATTTATTTTAAGCTTACCAGGAATGATTTTAGGACAGTTTTTAGGAACGTTAATAGGAGAGATGTATTATGGACAGGAACTGAAAAATTCTATTTTTTCAGGAGTTGGAACAGTTATAGGATTTATATTAGGAGTCATTTTAAATATAACTATAGGAGTGAGTATGATTAGTTTATTTTTATGGAAAGTTTTTCGGTAAGATAATTTTAATGTTTTACTGAATGATGTTTCTTTTGTGTGAAGCTTTTGTTTGGACAATCTATTATAAACTATTATAAAAATATTGGGAAAGTGAATATTACACTTTCCCAATATTTTTATGCTATTCTTCTCCATTTAAATTAGAACATTCACATTGATTATCGTTACAAGGAGTACAAGGTTGTTGATCTTTTCCCAAACAATCTGGGTCTATAGGTTCAGGACAGATTTCTAATTCACGTATTTTCACATGATTTACCCAAACTTTTATAAGATATTTTTGATGTGCGCATAATGGACCAAAAAGAAATTGGCCATGTTCGTCTGTAAAAGTATGGGTGATGGGGATTAATTTTTCCAAATTGTGAATTTTTTTTACTTTGAAAAGTTTAACAACTGCATCTTTCACCAATTTACCGCATTCATCTTTTACAACTCCATGAATAACACTTCTTGATTCTTTTTGAAGTTTTAGCGTAGCTTCTAATTGTTCATTTTCTTCTGGAATAAAGTCAAATTTTGTTAATCGATAACCCATATAAAAGCCTCCTTTAATAAATAGAAAGTAATATAACTTAGAAAACATTCAAAAACTTATAACAAGTTTATATCAATATATTCATATCATTAGAATATATGAACACTATTTTATTTTAGAACGATAAGATATATCTATTTTAGAAGAATTACTATTTGTAATTTGTTGTATAGTACCTAATTTTATATCTAATGAAAATATATTACATACATAAGATTGAACCATTGAAAAATATATATTTTTATTATTTAGATCCCATTCAAGATCATAGATCATATTAGGATTTGAAAAATGAGTATAATTATCATACGTGTCTTTTTGAAGATCATAAATATATAGATTATAGATATCATAATCCCATAAAATAAAAGCTAAATAACGACTATCGTGAGAGAATTTAACTTTTTTAATAATAAAGTAATTAGATTGAAAAATGCATTGACTCTTATTTTGAGATAAATCAAATAAACAAATAGTATTTTGACATGTATCGGACATATCTTTCTCCGTAATATAAGTTAATAGACTATTGATTTTAGAACAATCAAAACTTTTTATATTTTTCATGTGTGTTAATTGCTGTAAATGAAGACCATGTTCATTCATAGCATAAAGATCTGAATCATGATGATCTATTTTTTTGAAAATGAGTTTGTTTGCAATACAATGATATTTAGGGGATTTGTTCATATATTTATGATGACTAAAAGTTAGACGAGTACATTTTTGATTAAAAATATTTAAAGCATATATTTCTAATCCTTCAAAAGATCTAGCAGATACATAAATAATGCTTGAATTTTTTCCCCAACAAAAATCTATAACTTCTTCAATATAATTTGGTAAAGAAAGCTTACGCAAATTACCAGATAAGGTTGATAAATATAAAAGATTTGTATCTTCTTTGTTAGATAAAAAAGCTATTTTTTGACCACATGGAGACCATTTAGGGAGAATACATTTTTTGAAAGTGTCATCGGTTAATTGTTTTTTCCTAGCTCCATTTTTGAATAATAAAAAGAGATTGCTTTTTTTATTATTGATATATTCATTAAGACATAATGAATAAGTAGGAATGATTTTAATACTTAAACAAATATGTAAGTTGTTAATAATGATGCGATCATTTAATTTTTTAATAGATGAATCTTCAATATAAATATTTGGAATGAAAAAATTATTTTTCACTAAAATTTCGGGACAAGAACCTTCTATTGTATTAGGGATAGATAGACTAGTAGATACAAAAGAAATATTTTCAGTAGCATGAACAGATTGATTATCAAGATCAGCAACATATAAAATTTTTTTACGTATTTTAAAAACAATACAAAGTTTTTTCCCTGTAAGATTTTTCCCCTCAAAAGATTCACCTTTTATAGTATTAAATATAGACATAGAGTAGACTTCAGGATCGATAATAGATGTTAAAATTTTATCTATATTCGGTTTGTTTTTTTGTAAAGAAGTAATTTCTTTCATCTGAAATTGCTTAAAAATATCCATGTTTTCAAATTGATTTATGGAATTTGTATGATCTGTATACTTATTTTTTGTAAATATATTTGCACACATATATTTCTCTCCTCGTATAATATATTTAAAGTTAAAAATTTTCATCTATCGCCTTGGATATTGAGTCCTATTCCTAGATAATAGAAGTATGGAATAAGGATCTATCTGGATTAAGGCTGTTCTCTCCTGCAGCAAGACTGCATTTAAAGACTGTCTCCCAGCCAACAGGTGTACTGCAAACTCACAAGCTGTATCTCTTGCCTATCATACCGAATGTTAGTAGCTTCGGGCAGCTTATGATTGACAAGTATTGAATACTCATACGCGAGGTTGTTGCCATCCGGTTGGTAACTAGGGATAGGTTTCAGTATCCAAGCCGTTCCAAATTCATAGAAAGGAGGTCCTCTCCATGAAATTATTTGTTGGTATTGATGTTAGTTCTGAAAAACTTGATACTTGTTTTCTCACCAGTGAAGATCAAATTTTACTAGAAGTTTCTCTACCCAATAATGTTGTTGGTGCTAGTAAAATCAAAGAACATATTAGCCATTTCGCTGATCTAATTCGGTATGATCGTATTATAATCGGTATGGAAGCAACTTCTATTTACAGCTTTCATCCTTCAACTTTCCTATCAGAAGACTCTGAGCTTAAGTCTTTAGGAGTCGAAGTTGTTGTTATGAATCCTAAGGCTATACATCGGTTTAAAGGCCTATTTGAANTGAGATTAATTGATTGTAGCTACAAAAATATGATGATTGATCTTGTTACTATATAAATATGGATAACCCTATGATGAAATGACTAAAATTTAAAAATAATTTGGAATAATTTTTTTATAATATGAATATGATGATTTCAAGGAGGGACAAACTTATGGCAATTGTAAGAAATTGTATTCGTATTGAAGGAATAAAAGAGGATAATAGTCAAGACGATCATAAGAATGGTATATATTATTCAGATACCAATTATATATTCATTCCAAAAGATTCTCCTCCAGTTAAAAATATATTTGAAATAATGATTAGTTTGGAAATAAAATCATGGAGAAGAGTTGAAAGCATAAAGGATCAAATCGTTGTAATAGATGGAATAAAAAAATATAAAATTGTATATGCACAAGATAATGAAAAAGAGCAGGTAGCCATTGAAGAATTTCAAATGCCGTATAATACATATATACAATTTATACACGAAGATTTAAATTTATTAGAAGTCAAAGTAATTATTTTAGATGCATACTATCAAATATTAAATTCTCATACTTTGTATGAACATATAGTTTATAAAGTAAATCCTCTTTATAATGAAAAATTAATATTGATAAAAGAAGAGAATCATAAAAATTTTAATTATAAAAGTCAGTTATCCTTGCAAGAAAATTGCTTGACTGAAATAATTCCAAATTCATTTGTGGATGTTGAGGAAGAATATTTATGAGGTGAAGGGTATGGAAATATGCTTAGACGGTTTATGTATTACGCATCTTACGGGAACAGGATTGTATACTTATGCTTATGAATTATATAATCATTTGTTTCGATTATATGGACAGCCAAACTATCATATTATTTGGGATGATAGTGAATTGGTATCTAGTTGGGAAAAAAATAAAAAATTAACTTTTGAAGATATTCCTATTAATAGAATACAAAATGATTATAGAATATTAGAAACTTATTTAAAAGGAAAAAATATTCAATTATATCATTCTCTACATAATGGGTTTAGCATACCTAATAAAAAAGTATGTCCATATATTACAACAGTTCATGATGTATCACCGTTTTATAAAGGATATGATATAGATTCAAAATATGAAAATAATTTTTTTAGAAAATTTCCAAACGCCATGGAAAAGTCAGATTATATTATTGCAGTATCAGATTTTTTAAAAAAACAAATTGTACAACAATATCCACAAGTAAAGAATAAAGTAGTAACCATATATCCTGGCATAGGAGAATGTTTTTATGAAACAGAAAATCAAACAAAAAATATGGAAAAAACATATTTACTTCATGTAGGAAGCATGCATACAAGAAAAAATATAGAAAAAATTATGGATGTATGTGAATTAATTTTTAAAGAAAATAAAGAATTAAAATTGCTTATTGTAGGGAAAAATGATGGAAAAAGAGAAGAAGATTATTTGAGATTAAAATATTATGCTCATCAATTAAATATACAAGATCATGTAGTATTTACAGGAGAGATTTCTTATAAAAATATGGTATCTATCTATAGAAAATCCCTTTTTTTATTTAATTTTTCTAAATATGAGGGATTTCCTTTTTCAGCTTTAGAGGCATTAGCTTGTGGAGTGCCTGTTGTATGTAGAAAAACTGATTTTATGCAAGAAATTTTAAAACAGTCTCCTATATATGTAGATGAAAATGATCCCAATAAAATAAAAAATAAAATTTTAGAACTAAAAAATAATCAAAAAGAATATAAAAAAATTTCAGAGGAAGGAAGAAGGTTTTCACAAAAATACAATTGGGGGCATGCTACAAAAAAAATTGTACAGATTTATGAAAAAGCTATGTACGGTTAATATTGTAGGAATAAAAGAAAGGACAATTCATAAAATGGTAAAAGAGAATAATGTAGAAAGGAGATTATGAAAATGAAGCCAATTGTAAAAGATTTGATAGAGTATTCAGGTATTGCAATGCACCTACCAGAGAGCCCTTGTGCTTTTCAACAAATGGATATACAAGAACATTTTGAAATTCCTAATAGTAAGCCAAATATTGAACAGCTTATTCGTGTGATGGCAGATATACAGATAATAAGTACAAAAATAATTCGTACACCTGTTGCAAAATCTATAGAAGGGCAAAGTTTGTCAGGATGGAAATTGATTGTGGAAGGAGAAGTGAAACAAAAAATAGAGTATGTAGCAGATGAACCTACTCAAAGTGTTCATGCAGTACATATCAATACACCCTTTAGTTCTTACATTATTTTATCTCCAGATTTTGATTCGAATACAGTAGTAAATGTCACAGGATATATAGAGGATATATTTGCTCTTCAAATAGATAAAAGAAGGATTTTTAAAAATATTGCTATATTACTAGATGCTAGTCAATATGTTTAAAATGAGGTGAGATGATGTTGTATGGTAATGAAAATGTAGTAGGGGTCTCTCAATGTTTTCCAGATAAACCTATTTGCTTTAAACAATTATCTATATCTGAAATTTTAACAATTCCTGATCAAAAACCAGATATAGAACATATTATTTCAGCAGTTATCCAACCTAACATTGTATCTACGAGGATTGTAAATACTTCAATAGGATATTCTTATGAAGGACAAAATATAACAGGGAAAAAGCTTATTATAGAGCTTGAACTTATTGAAAAAATAAAATATGTAGCAAATGAACCTGTTCAAAGTATTCATGCAGCTCATTATGAAAAAAAATATAAAAGTATATTTATAGTAATCCCTTCTAAGATTCATAATATCAAAGTAGAGACTTTATTAGAAAATAAAAAAATAGTGGTTACTCCATATATAGAAGATATTTATACAAAAAAGATAGATGAAAGAACTATTTATAAAGGGATTACTATGTTGATAGATGTTGTAATAATATGTAGATGTAGTATGGATCATAATAAAAAATACATAGCGAGAAAAGAGGATAGACTATGTATACAATAAAAGAATGTGAAAAAATTAAAAATTATAGTAATATAGCAGATTATTGTTATATTACTACGATGGGAAAATCAAGTTGTGGAAAAGTTGAGCTAAAAGAAGAAGAGCTTTGTTGTGGCTCTTTATACATAAAGTTGCCACCTAAGTATGGAAAGGTATGTATAGATGAATTAGGATTTTGGAAATATACACCAAATGATAATTATAAGGGATTTGATTATTTTGAAGTTTTGTATTGTAGTACACAAAAACAAAAAAAGATATTTAAAATTCTTATATCTGTTGCTCCTAAAAAAGAGGCTTTTAAACAAATTAGCATTCAAGAATATGTAAAAATTCCAGATATAAAACCAGATATAGAAGAAATCATAGATGTTTGTGTAGATGTAAATATTGTACATACAAATATTGTAAAAACATCCAAAGGAAGATCTTATGAAGGACAAATATTAACTGGATACAAACTTTTAGTAGTAGGATTTTTGGAACAACATATTGAATATATTGCAGATCAACCGAATCAAAGTGTTCATGGAGCACATTTTAATATTCCATTTGGTACTTATATTATCCTACCTAAAAATTATTGTAAATTATTTCCTGTTGTAGTGCATCCCATTGTAGAAGATATTTTTTATCAAAAAATTGATAAAAGAAATATATTTAAAAATATAACATTGCTAGTAGAAGGAAGAACTTGTTAAATAAGAGCTTGGTATATATTTATGCTATAGGAAAAATATATAGATAGATTTAAAAATAGAATAAAAGGATTAATAGATTGAAGAGTAGAATATAGTTCTACTTTTTTTTTGTGTGTAAAATATGAGAGAATATGGTTCGTAAAATTAGGCACAATGAATAAAAGCGTTTTATGATAAATGTATTGTTGTTATATATAACCGAAAAGAGATATACCGAATATACTATTAGTGAAAAGTAAATGATGAATGAGGAGGTTTGAACATGAATATCGTTAAAAATTTGATAGAATATGAAGGTATTTCAGATTATATACCAAATTTTTCTAGTGAAATAGGTGCATTTCAGCAATTGAATGTTCAAGAAAGTTTGGATATTCCATTACAAAAGCCAGATATAGAACAGTTGCTTAAAATTAAATCTGAGCTGAGTATTACTAGTGTTAAAGTTATTCAGACATCTATAGGAGTATCTTTGGAAGAACAAACTCTAACAGGTTGGAAAGCTATTGTAGAAGGGGAGCTTAGGCAAACAGTTCAGTATGTGGCAGATGAGCCAACTCAAAGTGTTCATGCAGCACATTTTAATGTTCCTTTTAGTAGTTTTATTATTTTGCCTGCTGATTTCGAAGACACTATGAGTGTGAGTGTAAAGGGATACATTGAAGATATATTTGCCAAACAAATAGGAAAAAGAAAGATATTTAAAAATGTAACTATTTTACTAGTAGGACTGATTAGCGAGTAAGGGAGGAATAATTATGGAAAATTCATGTAAAGGTATTGGGAGAGCACCTCAATTTCCAGAAGATCCTAAATATTTTAAGCAATTTTCTGTTTTTGGAGAATTACAAATACCAAATGAAAAACCAGATATAGAACAATTAACTTCTGTAATGGTAGATCCAGAGATTGTATCTATGAGGCTTATTGATACACCGTGTATGAAATCTTTAGAAGGACAATTGTTAAGTGGAAAAAAATTAGTGATAGAGTTAAAGTTAAAGCAAAAGATTACGTATGTAGCAGATGAACCAACTCAAAGTGTTCATGCAGCTCATTTTGAAAATTTAAAAAGTGTTTTTGTTATAATGCCTCAAAAAATAGATGATATATGTATACAAGATTTATTTTATACAGATAGATTAATTGTAAAACCCTATATAGAAGATGTATATGGCGAATTAAGAAGTAAAAGGACTGTTTTTACGAATATTGCTATGCTTATAGATGTGGTTATTTGTTAGTTTATAAAGGTGATATTTTTTGACTGACTTTGCAATCTATAGGTAATTACATCTTGTATGTATACTATGTATTACTATGATAAAAAAGAGACGTATTATTTTTAAAGGTACGTTTCTTTTTTTAGTTATATAGAATGTGTAAATTTTTAGTAATATAGAAGAATAAGACACATGTGATTTAACCTGTGAAACTAGTATAGAGGAGCAGATGAAGGTGCAGAAAAGAGGTATGTATAATATATTATTAGTGGGATTAGACGAATTTTTGAAAGAGAGGAGTGATTAATATGGATGAAAGTATATTTTATCCAGAGTTAAATATCGTACAAATTGCTACAAAGTATCCAGATGAGAATAGGATCAATTGCAGATTGATGGAGATAGGAAATGATGATCAAAATAATATATATAGAATACTCATCCAATTTGATTTTTGTGATTTACCACAAGATATAGTAATTATAAATGCTAGACTTAAGATGTATACAACTACGGTAGTAAAAGAAAAAAGTTTAAAAGTTATACCTTATCTTATTATATCCGAATGGTCTATTGATACAGTAAGCTGGAATAATCAGCCTATCTATAATGAAAATGTTTTTGGACAGAGTAGAGATATGAAAACTTGTGGATACTATAGCTATGATATTACACAAATTATTCAAAATTTATATAAAAAAAGGGAAAAAAATGTAGGATTTATTTTAAAAAGTGATCAAGAAAACGAAGTGAATTATGCATATATATTAACTTGTTTGCAGGGAGGATACAAACCAGTAGTTGAAATTTGTTATAAGTTAAAATGTATATGTGAAATGAAGAGTGTTGGATTTATGGAGAAGATGGAAAATTTAGAAGTGGATGCAGAAGAATATTTTACGGATATACAAGATACTTCCTTATATAAAATGCTTACCTATTTTATAAAAAATTTAGGAAGTGGACCTATACAAGTACAACTACAAATAAGTCCTGATGGGATAACCTTTATAGACCAAAATGAAAGCATCATAGTAGATTCTAATGAATTAAAAGCACTGGTTCCTTATATATATGCAAAATATATAAGATTAAAAATAAAAACAATGGATAGGAATGAGAAAATTCAAGCTAATATTTGGTACCAATCACAACAATATTAATATACAAGACTCTATAAGTAGCAATTTTTATAAAGTTGCAATATATAGAGTCTTTTCATATGTACAAATAGAATGTCTAAGAAATAGTATTTTTAAAAATTAATTTATACTTTATGAAAATAAAAGGCATAAGGTGGACGCAAGATCTATATAATTTATTAGTATGACTTAAGGACAACATAAAAAATGAAGTATTCAAAAGATAAAAATAAACAGGAAATTAGATATCAGTAAAACAAGAAATGAAAAATTTAACTTAGGAGGGATAAAATGGCTACTGTTGTAAAAGGTCTGATTGAATATGATGGATTAACAAATTTTTTACCTAAAAATCCAAAGGCCTTTAAAGAATTTATCATCGAAGAAGAATTTGAAATACCAGAAATGAAACCTGATATTGAACAAATTGTAAAGGTTTCGGCAAAAATAGAAATTATAGATAAAACAGTAATTCAAACACCTGTTTCTATGTCATTAGAAGGACAAAAATTGACAGGTTGGAAGTTGGTGGTTGAGGGGGAAGTTCATCAAAAAATAGAGTATGTAGCAGATGAACCTACACAAAAGGTGCATGCAGTTCATAAAGTAATGCCTTTTAGTACTTTTATTGTTTTATCACGAAATCATAAACAGGAAGATGCTGTAATGGTTGTTCCTTATATAGAAGATATTTTTGTTATGCAAAGAGGTAAAAGAAATATATTTAAAAACATAACTATCTTGTTAGATGCAATTCAAAAATAGGAAGGTGAATATACATGGCTAATTGTGTTCATAAGGGCGTAGAGGGAATTGGCGTAGGTAATTGTATGCCAGAAAATCCTATTTATTTTACACAAATTTCTATTCCAGAATTAGTAACCATACCGGAGCAAAAGCCAGATATGGAACAACTACTTTCTGTAATGGTAGATGCTAAGGTTAAATCTGTTCGAGCAGCAGATACTTGCATTGCTTATTCTTATGAAGGACAAAATTTAAGTGGTCAAAAATTGATTGTAGAAATACAGTTACTACAAAAAATAAAATATGTAGCAGATGAACCTACACAAAGTATACATGCAGCACATTTTGAGAAATGTATTAATAGTATTTTTATTGTGGTACCTTGTCATATCAATGGTATATCTGTAAAAACTCTATTAGATCATAATAAGGTAGTTGTAAAACCTTATATAGAAGATATATTTGCACAGATGAGGAATAAGAGAGATATATTTAAAAATATTACCTTGTTACTTGATGTGAATTTTATTAAATAAAAAGAGGTGAAATTTATGGCTAATGAAGCTCCGATTGTAGATAATTATACAAAGACTACACAAGAAAATATTCCAGTCACTGGAAGGATAGCAGCAGTAGATCCTGATGGAGATGCATTGATATATACTTTGTCTAAATCTCCAGAAAATGGGGTAAGTGTAGTAGCTTCTAATGGAGAATGGACATATATTCCGAATCCTAATCATATAGGAAATGATACTTTTGAGGTTATGGTAGATGATCAAAAAGGTGGTAGAGCTATTTCTGTAGTAGAGATTACCATCACTGCAGTTCATGATATACCTATTATTAAAAATGAAATTGTTCAAACACCTAGAAATATTGCCGTGGGTAGAGTAACGGATACACAAGATTTAGATGGAGATGAATTCATATTTATTGTAAAAAAAGAACCTAAGCATGGAAAATTAACCTTAAGTGAAACAAATGGAAACTGGATTTATCAACCCAATATAGATTTTGTAGGAGTAGATGTTTTTGAAATATTAATAGATGATCAAAATGGAAAAACTGCAATTTCTAATATTATTATTGCAGCAACACCTCCCAAAACAGTTTTTAAGCAATTTAGTGTGATGGAAAATGTAACAATACCAGAAGTAAAACCAGAAGCTGAGGATATTGTAAAAGTTATAGCTGATGTGGAAGTGGTTGATCAAACCATTATTGAAACACCAGTAGCTACATCTTATGAAGGTCAAATGTTAACAGGCTGGAAAGTGATTATCGAAGGACTTCTTAAGCAAAAAATTGAGTATATAGCAGATGAACCTACTCAATCTATGCATTGTGCTCATTTTGAAGTTCCGTTTAGTACATATTTAGTATTACCTAAAAATTTTAAACCATGTACTCCTATTGAGATTAAATCTTGTATTGAGGATATCTATTTTGAACAATTGGACAAAAGAAATATATTTAAAAATATTACATTGGTATTACAAGCCTGCTTAATGGAATAGAAATAGAATGTATGAAAGGAGGTTATGAAGGTGGCAAGTGTGGTAAGAGATTTAATAGAATATGTAGGTGTAGCAGATTGCATTCCACAAAATCCTAGTTCATTTAAACAATTTAATATACAAGAATGTTTTGAAATTCCAACACAAAAGCCTGATATAGAACAAATTGTAAGAGTGTCTGTAGATGTTGACATAAAAAGTACAAAGGTCATCAAAACAGCTAAGGGGAAGTCTATGGAAGGACAGAACTTGACAGGATGGAAGCTTATTGTAGAAGGAGAATTAAAACAAAAGATTCAATATGTAGCAGATGAACCTACACAAAGTGTTCATGGAGCTCACTTTAGCGTTTGGTTTAGTGAGTTTATTATTTTGCCAAAAGACTTTTGTGAAGATAAAATTTTAAATGTAGTGCCATATATAGAAGATATTTATGCAGCACAATTAGATAAAAGAAAAATTACAAAAAATATTACCATATTGTTAGATGCTACTCAATATTAGAAAAAGGAGGGATAAGGATGGGAATTTGCATGTGTGGTGATATTCAAGGAATTGGAATTAGTGATTGTATTCCAGAAAATCTAACATACTTTACTCAGACATCTGTTATGGAAACAATTAAGATTCCTGAGCAAAAACCAGATATGGAACAACTTTTATCTGTGATAGTAGATGCAAAAATTATATCTTTAAGAATTGTAGATACATGTATATCAAGATCCTATGAAGGACAAATTCTGAGTAAGAAAAAATTAATTGCAGAAATTCAATTAAAAGAAAAAGTAAAATATGTAGCAAATGAACCTACCCAATCTGTTCATGCAGCACATTATGATGATGTATTGACAAGTGTATTTGTGATTATTCCAAGTAAAATCAATGGAGTTCCAGTAGAATCTTTACTTCAACAAAATAAAATTTCAGTGACCCCTTATATAGAAGATATATTTGCAGAGCAATTAGATGAAAGAACGATTTTTAAAAATATTACTTTGTTAGTAGATGTAAAATTTAATATATGTGGATGTAATGAAGAAAATAATATGACAAAAATTGTAGATTGTAGTGAATGGACGTATAAGAATAAATGCTTTAAGGGAACTATGAAAGTAAAAATTGAAGATCCTACATTTACTATTAAAGAACAGCCACAAAATGGTACATTGCAAATTTGTGAAGATAGGAAATTTGTATATACCCCTAAAGAAAATTTTGTAGGCGAAGATTTTTTTGTGATTGAGGCAAAAGGTGTAGAGGGAGAAAAGATTTTTTTGAGATATGTTGTATTAGTGATTAAAAAGAATACAGTATTTAAGCAATTAAGTATACAAGAAAATGTAACAATTCCAGAAGTCAAGCCTGATGCAGAAGATGTAGATCATGTTATTGTGAATATAGAGATTACAAGGAGTTATCCTATTAAAACGGCAAAATCTAAATCTTATGAGGGACAAAATCTAACGGGCTGGAAGCTAGTAGTAGAAGGTATTATTAAACAAAAAGTTCAGTATATAGCAGATAAACCAGCTCAAAATATTCACTCTGCGCATTTTGATGTTCCTTTTAGTACATTTTTAGTATTGCCAGAAAATTTTAATTGTGGAGATCCTATTAAGGTAACAGCTTGCGTAGAAGATGTTTTTGTCAAGTTATTAGACAAAAGAAATATATTTAAAAATATTACTTTTATAGTAGAAGGAAAAATTTGCTAAAAAAATTTAGAAGTACATGCACAAATTTAATTCTTCCAGCATATGATGATAGAGAAGTAACAAAAAATATAAGGGGGTTATTTAATGGGAACAAAAGTATATGATCTAATTGCATATTCTGGATTAGCAGATACGTTACCAGATTATTCACTTAGAACAAATCCAACGTTCAAAGAAATCAATGTAGATGAAATGTTACAAATTCCAGAACAAAAACCTGATATCGAACAAATTATTCGAGTGATTGCAAAAGCAAATATTTTATGCACAAAAATTATTGAAACGCCAGTAAGTGTAGATGCAACTACTGGAGAGAGAGTTGAGACAGAAGCAGTAGATGGAACTATTTTGACAGGATATAAGGTTGGAGTATTAGGAAAAATAGATCAAAAAATAGAATATGTAGCAGATGAAGAAACTCAATCTGTTCATTCTGCTCATTTTTCCATTCCATTTTGTGCACATATTGTATTGCCACTTAGCTTTACACCAGATCAAGGGGTGAAGGTAATTCCTTATATTGAAGATATTTATGCTCTTCAATGTGACAATAGAAACATATTTAAAAATGTAACAATATTGCTAGATGTTTTGATTGGAAATTAATACAAAAAACATAAGGGGGTAAGAGGATGCTAGGGACAGCTGTAGATTTAATTGATTATGTAGGCATTGCAAATTCGAATGTTTTACCTAAAAATGCAACCACTTTTAAACAATTAAGTGTAATGGAAGATGTTGAAATCCCAGAACAGAAGCCTGATATAGAACAAATTATTCAAGCATCTGTATCTATAAAAATTTTAAATGTTAGAGTGGTGGAAACACCAGTTGGAACTGCACCAGATGGTCAAACTTTAACAGGATATAAAGCTATCGTAGAAGCACTGTTATGTCAAAAGATAGAGTATGTAGCAGATGAAGAAACTCAATCTGTGCATTCTGCTCATTTTGCTAAGCCATTTAGTTCATTTATTGTATTGCCTGCTACATTTAATCCAAATACACAACCATTGCCAAAGGTTACTGGATATATAGAAGATATATTTGTATATCAATTAGATAAAAGAAATATTTTTAAAAATATTACTGTATTATTAGATATTTCATCATTCTGTTAGTAAAAGAAGGAGGGATTTAGTTTGAAAACAAATATATGTAATTGTGTATCAGAGCCTGTAACAGGAATTGGTATTGATAGTTCATTTCCACCACTTAATGCTACTGGCAATATTTTTAGTCAAGTAAGTATTCCTGAGAGTGTTACAATACCTGAACAAAAGCCAAATATGGAACAATTGGTATCTATATTAGAAACAGTAGATGTAGTATCTACTAAAATAGTAGATACAGGAGAGGGTACTTCAGAAGAAGGCCAAATACTACTAGGCAAAAAATTAATTATAGAAGTTTTAGTAAAACAAAAGGTTACATATGTAGCAGATGAGCCGACTCAATCTGTGCATGCTGCTCATTTTGAAAAACCATATAGTATTTTTGTAGTAGTGCCAGATACTATAGGAACTACTCCTATAGAAGATCTTTTAGTCCAAGAAAAATTAGTTATTAAACCATATGTAGAAGATATATGTGGTGTTATGTTAGATGAAAGACATGTATTTAAATGCACAGCTTTATTTGTAAATGTGCAACAATGTGCATAAATTAACTCCTAGTTATAAAGTCTTTTAAGTTACAAATTTTTTAAATAGAATATTTATTCGTAAACTCCAGCATATGTTATCCTGCTATCTTAATTTCTTGATTGTTATTAAGAATAGGTTAACATTATTAGCTGGAGTTTTTCTATACACATAAATCAGCATTATAAATATTATATAGTAGATAAGAATTTTATTTAGTTCAATTGAAAATGAATAAGCAAGTAAGTAAATGAAACAAGGATAAGTTAGAAGCTTAAGTAGCGAATATGGCGTTTATATACAAAAGAATAAAAAATATTAGATTGGAGGGGTAATATATGGCTGCAACTATTACTGGAATAGTTTTTAATGACTTAAATAATAATGGTGTATTAGATCCAGGCGAACCCGGGATACCTAATGTTTATGTGGTTATACGTGATCCGAATGGAGTATGTACAACAGTTCAAACAGATGCATCTGGAATATATACTTTTTCAAATCTTACTGTAGCAGGTAATTATACTATTTATGAAACGGCAATAGATCCAGGAGTTACATGTCCACCAACAACCTTTGGACAACCAGCAGGATTTACAAATTCCAGTACTTTTAGAACACAAACAATAAATGTAACTCAAACACAGATAAATAATGATGCTATTATTAATGGAAGAGATTATGGTCATGATAATCCACAAACTTTTACTTGTATAGCGGTTGGATATCAAGTGGCTATACCGACTCCAGGTGCAAATAGTCAATTTGCAGAAATAAACTTAGTAACAGGTAATGT
Source organism: Inediibacterium massiliense (assembly GCF_001282725.1). Taxonomy (NCBI): domain Bacteria; kingdom Bacillati; phylum Bacillota; class Clostridia; order Peptostreptococcales; family Thermotaleaceae; genus Inediibacterium; species Inediibacterium massiliense. Next base: position 422,521 of record NZ_LN876587.1, read on the forward strand.
GACTATTATAGAGGCAGATATGGGAATTCAGATAAATGCTATAGGATATAATGTTTTAGATAATATGATATATGGTATAGAAGATGGTTCTAATAATTTAATAAGAGTTGCAGAAGATGGAAGTATAACAAATTTTGGACCTATTACAGGATTGCCAGCAGGTGTTGTTTATACAACAGGAGATATAGATGATCAAGGGCGTATGTATGCATATGCAAATGGTTCAACAACTTTTTATGAAATTGATGTAAATCAAAATTCTCCTACTTTTGGCCAGGTTATAAATACTATACCAATAGCGTCTACTCCTATAGCAGATTGGTCATGGAATCCCATTGATGGACAATTATATGGTGTAACCAATACTGGAATTGTAGTAAGAGTAGATCCAACTACTGGTACTGTTACCAATTTAACAACAGTAGGATTACCAGGTGGATCTTTCTATGGTGCTACTTTTCAGGACGCAGATGGGTATTTATATGCTATAAGCAACTTTATAGGGAGACTCTACCGTATAACAATTTCAGGAAACAATGCAGTAGGGGAAGAATTTTCACAGGCTATACCAACAAGTGGAAATGATGGAGCTGCATGTGCTAATGCAAGAATTGAAATAGATTTTGGAGATGCACCGGATATATCATCTGGAAATGGTCCTGGTGATTATTCTACACTACTTGCTAATAATGGACCTAGACATCAAATTATCAATCGATTAACATTAGGAACTCAAGTAACAGCTGAATCAGATGCTTATCAAAATCCTAATGCTACAGGAGATGATATACCACAGGGTATACAAGATGATGGTGTTACTTTACCACTTACTCCTTTATTAGTAACAGATACAAGTTATTCTTTAACAGTAGATGTGGTAAATGAAACAGGATTGCCAGCTAATGTATATGGATGGATAGATTTTAATCAAGATGGGGTATTTCAGGGGAATGAGGCTGCACCAGTTGTAGTAGTACCATCAGCTCCAGGAGTGCAACAAGTAGTATTAAACTTTACAGTACCTGTAGGTGTTATATTAACACCAGATCATACCTTTGTAAGAGTTAGACTTACAACAGATGAGCTAATCAATCAAAATCCTTTACCAACAGATGAAGATACAAGAAGTATAGGGCCAGCATCAGATGGAGAAGTTGAAGATTATTATTTACAAATAGATCCAGTTGCGGATATATCTGTAGTTAAAACAGTAAATCCAGATCCAGTAGTAGCAGGAAATCAAGCCATCTATACAATTACAGTATCTAATGCAGGACCATCCGATGCAACAAATGTAGTATTAACGGATGTAATACCAGCATGTATATTAAATCCAGAATTTTCAATAGATGGAGGAGTAACCTTCAGTCCATGGGTAAGTCCTTACAATATAGGTACAATAGTAGCGGGAGGTACAGTTACTATATTAATAAGAGGAACCGTAGATCCATCATGCACAGGAACAATAACAAATACAGCAACAGTAAGTTCAGATACATTGGATCCAGATCCAACTAATAATACTTCAACAATAGTAACACAAATTAATACGTCAGCAGATGTATCAGTAGTTAAAACAGTTAGTCCAGATCCGGTAGTAGCAGGTGAAGAGGCAACTTATACAATTGAAGTATCTAATGCAGGGCCATCTGATGCATTAAATGTAATACTAACGGATGTAATACCAGCATGTATACTCAATCCAGAATTTTCAATAGATGGAGGAGTAACCTGGAGTCCATGGGTAAGTCCTTATAATATAGGAACAATGGTACCAGGAGGTACAGTTACCATATTAATAAGAGGAACTGTAGACCCGTCATGTACTGGAACAATAACAAACACAGCAAGAGTAGATGGTACAACACCAGATCCAGATCCAACAAACAATGAAACAACCATAGTAACTCCAATAGAAACTTCAGCAGATCTATCTATAGTGAAAACAGCAAATCCAGCTCCAGTAGTGGCAGGGGAAGAAGCAACCTATACAATAGAAGTAACCAATGAAGGACCATCCGATGCTCAAAATGTAACATTAACAGATGCAATACCAGCATGTATACTCAATCCAGAATTTTCAATAGATGGAGGAGTAACCTTTAGTCCATGGGTAAGCCCTTATAATATAGGAAGCTTAGCAGCAGGAGTTACCGTTACCATATTAATAAGAGGAACAGTAGACCCGTCATGTACTGGAACAATAACAAATACAGCAAGAGTAGATAGTACAACACCAGATCCAGATCCAACAAATAATGAAACAACCATAGTAATTCCAATAGATACTTCAGCAGATCTATCTATAGTGAAAATAATAAATCCAGCTCCAGTAGTAGCAGGGGAAGAAGTAACCTATACAATAGAAGTATTTAATGCAGGACCATCCCATGCTCAAAATGTAACATTAACAGATGCAATACCAGCATGTATACTCAATCCAGAATTTTCAATAGATGGAGGCTTAACATGGGTAGTGTGGCCAGGAGCAGTAAATCTTGGAACGATTGCAGCAGGAGCAAGTGTAACCATATTCATAAGAGGAACAGTAGATCCATCATGTACAGGAGTAATAACGAATACAGCAAGAGTAGATAGTACAACACCAGATCCAGATTCAACAAACAATGAAACAACAATAACAACCCCAATCGATACTTCAGCAGATTTATCAGTAGTAAAGATATCAAGTCCAGATCCAGTATTGGCAGGAGAGTTGTTAACTTATACAATAGAAGTAACCAATGGAGGACCATCCGATGCTCAAAATGTAAGTGTAGCAGATATAGTACCAGCAGAAATATTAAATCCAGAATTTTCAATAGATGGAGGAATAATCTTTAGTCCATGGGTAAGCCCATATAGTATAGGAACTTTAGTAGCAGGAGCAAGTATAACCATATTAATAAGAGGAACAGTAGATGCATCCTATGCAGGAACATTAACCAATACAGCTAGAGTAAATAGTCCAACGCCAGATCCAGACCCAACAAATAATACGTCAACAGAAACAACCCAAGTAGAATTAGCAAGACTAGATTTGGTGAAAAGTGCAGATAAAAAAGTTGTTGATATAGGAGATACTATAACTTACAGAGTAATTATTACAAATTCAGGAACTTTAATCGCTCAAAATATTATATTTAAAGATACTATTCCAGAAGGAACATCATTTATTCAAGATAGTGTCAAAGTAAACGGTATACAAAGACCAGGAGAAAATCCATTATTGGGCGTAAATATAGGAGATTTATCGCCTGGAAAATCTATTGTAGTTGAATTTGAAGTCATGGTAGATTTTATTCCATGTTTACCAAAACTAATCAACATTGCATCAGTTGATTTTAATTTTCAAGTAGGATCATCTGGAGAGATTCAAACAGCAAGTGCCCAAAGTAATGAGGTAATTATAGATGCTGGTCTTAAAATATTTAAACAAATAAGTGTAGAGGAAAATGTTGTGATCCCTCCTCAAAAGCCAGATGCAGAAGAAATATTAGAAGTTAAGGTAGAGGTTGAAATAAACGAAACTTATTATATAAAAACACCTGTTGTAACTTCTTATGAAGGGCAAGTATTGACAGGAAATAAACTAATTGTAGAAGGAACATTAAAGCAAAAAGTATTATATATAGCAGATGAACCAACTCAGTCAGTACATGCAGCTCATTTTCATGTTCCTTTTAGTACTTTCTTAGTATTGCCACAAGATTGTAAAAACTGTGGTTTGGTTAAAGTGGAAGGGATAGTAGAAGATGTATTTTTCCAATTACTTGAAGATAAGAGAACCGTATTTAAAAATATTACTTTATTAATAAAAGGAAAGAATATTTGCAAATAAATGAGAAATCTCTTCATTAGAAAATATGAAAATAATGTTAATTGATTAGGACATACAATAAGTTTTATTTATTGTATGTTCTTTGTTTATAAATGAAGCTTATATACGAACTTACTATACACACAACTAGATATTGTAAATATTATATAGTAGCCAAGGATTTTATTGAGTTAAATTTGAAATTTTATGAAAAAGGAGAGATGATACCGTGGCAACAATTTTAAGATATACTACAACTACTAAAGGATCTATGATTTTTGCAGGTAATACTTTAGGTCTTTTAGGATTGTTTAGTCCACCAGATGGAAGTAGTACAAGTGTTAATGCAAATGGTATTGGAACTTTTACAAGTTTAAATAATAGTTTGCAAGCAACAACTTATCCATTAGGAACTACTTTTGATTGGAGAGAAAATGGTTCAAATTCATTGATAAATATTCCACCTACAGCAACAGTTTTGTATGCAGAATTATGTTGGTCAGGAACTTATTTAACAGGGGAACAAGATGCTACAGCTTTTATTGATAATTCTATTATCTTTAATACACCAAGCGGAAGTAGTTTAGTAGCACCAGATCCAGCAACAGCAGGTATTAATATAACAGATCAAGGAGTTGAACAATATTTTAGGAGTGCAAATGTAACTAATTTAATATCAAGTTCAGGATTTTATAGTGTTCAGCAAGTTCCAGGTGCACTTGGAGGTACTCCTAATAATCCTCCAGTTGAAAATAATTATTTAGGTTGGACTCTTGGAATAATTTATTCAGATCCTAATTTACCATATAGAAATATGACTATATGGACAGCATATGATCCTGTAACACCAAATACCAGTGTTGATGTACCAGTATCAGGATTTTTTACGCCGGTTTCTGGTCCTATAGAGGCTAGGTTGATGATTAGTGCAGGAGAAGGAGATCCAGATGTTAATGGTGATATAGTACAATTTGGACCTGATTCTGGAAGTTTAACAACATTATCAGGACCTAATAATGATGTTGATAACTTCTTTGCTTCTCAAATAAACAACGGTGATTCAGAAAGTGCAAATGTAGGACAATTAGACACAAATGGAACTTTTGGTACTGCCAATCAACCACATCCTACATCTACAGCGAATAGATTGGCTAGTGGACGTATTGGATATGATATAACAAATGTAGATGTAAGTTCAACTATGGTGAATTCTCAAACTAGTGCATTACTGAGACTTTCTACAGTAAACGATGCATATGTTCCAAATTTATTAGGGCTTCAGATAGATGTTGCTTCAGCAGATATAAGTGTAGTAAAGACAGTAAATCCAAGTTCAGTAGTAGCAGGGGAAGAAGTAATCTATACAATGGAAGTATGTAACGCAGGCCCATCCGATGCAGAAAATGTAAGTTTAACAGATGCAGTGCCAGCATGTTTGTTAAATTCAGAGTATTCACTAGATGGAGGAGTAAGCTGGATAGCATGGACGGGGTCAGTAAATCTTGGAACTATTGCAGAAGGAGACTGTGTAACGGTATTAATAAAGGGAACAGTAGATCCGTCCTGCACAGGAACAATAACAAATACAGCCACAGTAGATTCAGATACACCGGATCCAGATCCAACAAATAATACTTCAACAGTGGAGACGCGTGTAGAAACATCAGCAGATATAAGTGTAGTAAAAACGATAAATCCAGACCCAGTAGTAGCAGGGGAAGAAGCAATCTATACAATGGAAGTATGTAACGCAGGCCCATCAGATGCAGAAAATGTAACATTAACAGATGCAGTGCCAGCATGTTTGTTAAATCCAGAGTATTCACTAGATGGAGGAGTAACCTGGATAGCATGGACAGGGTCAGTAAATCTTGGAACTATTGCAGCAGGAGACTGCGTAACTGTATTAATAAGAGGAATGGTAGATCCGTCCTGCACAGGAACAATAACAAACACAGCAACAGTAGATAGTACAACACCAGATCCAGATCCAACAAATAATACTTCAACAGTGGAGACACGTGTAGAAACATCAGCAGATGTAAGTGTAGTAAAAACGATAAATCCAGATCCAGTAGTAGCAGGAGAAGAAGCAACCTATACAATAGAAGTATCCAATACAGGACCATCCGATGCTCAAAATGTAAGATTAACAGATATTATACCAGTATGTATATTAAATCCAGAATTTTCACTAGATGGAGGAGTAACCTTTAGTCCATGGGTAAGCCCTTATAATATAGGAACAATGGTACCAGGAGGTACAGTTACCATATTAATAAGAGGAACTGTAGATCCTTCATGTACTGGAACAATAACAAATACAGCAAGAGTAGATAGTACAACACCAGATCCAGATCCTACAAATAATACTTCAACAGTGGAGACACGTGTAGAAACATCAGCAGATGTAAGTGTAGTAAAAACGATAAATCCAGATCCAGTAGTAGCAGGGGAAGAAGCAACCTATACAATGGTGGTATGTAATGCAGGACCATCAGATGCACAAAATGTAAGTTTAACAGATGCAATGCCAGCATGTATCTTAAATCCAGAGTATTCACTAGATGGAGGAGTAACCTGGGCAGCATGGACAGGGGTAGTAAATCTTGGAACTATTGCAGAAGGAGACTGCGTAACTGTATTAATAAGAGGAACTGTAGATCCATCATGCACAGGAACAATAACAAATACAGCAAGAGTAGATAGTACAACACCAGATCCAGATCCAACAAACAATGAAACAACCATAGTAATTCCAATAGATACTTCAGCAGATCTATCTATAGTGAAAATAATAAATCCAGCTCCAGTAGTAGCAGGGGAAGAAGTAACCTATACAATAGAAGTAACCAATGCAGGACCATCAGATGCATTAAATGTAACATTAACAGATGCAATACCAGCATGTATACTAAATCCAGAATTTTCAATAGATGGAGGAGTAACCTTTAGTCCCTGGGTAAATCCTTATGTTATAGGTACAATAGCAGCAGGAGCTATAGTTATGATATTGATAAGAGGAACAGTAGATCCATCTTGCACAGGAACAATAACCAATACAGCAAGAGTAGATAGTACAACACCAGATCCAGATCCAACAAATAATGAAACAACAATAGAAACTCCAATAGAAACTTCAGCAGATCTATCTATAACTAAAACCGTAAATCCAGACCCAGTAGTAGCAGGAGAAGAAGCAATCTATACAATTGAAGTATCCAATGTAGGACCATCAGATGCATTAAATGTAACACTAACAGATGTAATACCAGCATGTATACTAAATCCAGAATTTTCAATAGATGGAGGAGTAACCTTCAGTCCATGGGTAAGTCCTTATAATATAGGAATAATGGTACCAGGAGCTACAGTTACCATATTAATAAGAGGAACAGTAGACCCAGCTTGTAGGGGAGTAGTCATGAATACAGCCAGAATAAATAGTACAACACCAGATCCAGATCCAACAAACAATGAAACAACAATAACAACCCCAATCGATACTTCAGCAGATTTATCAGTAGTAAAGATATCAAGTCCAGATCCAGTATTGGCAGGAGAGTTGCTAACTTATACCATTACAGTATCCAATGGAGGACCATCCGATGCCCAAAATGTAAGTGTAGCAGATATAGTACCATCAGCAATATTAAATCCAGAATTTTCACTAGATGGAGGAATAATCTGGAGTCCATGGATAAGCCCATATGTTATAGGAACTTTAGTAGCAGGAGTAAGTATAACCATATTCATAAGAGGAACAGTAGATTCATCCTATGCAGGAACATTAACCAATACAGCCAGAGTAAGTAGTACAACGCCAGATCCAGATCCAACCAATAATATATCAACAGAAACAACTCAAGTAGAATTAGCAAGACTAGATTTGGTGAAAAGCGCAGATAAAAAAGTAGTTGATATAGGAGATACTATAACTTATAGAGTAATTATTACAAATTCAGGAACTTTGATCGCTCAAAATATTATATTTAAAGATACTATTCCTGAAGGAACATCATTTATTCAAGATAGTGTCAAAGTAAACGGAATACAAAGACCAGGAGAAAACCCATTATTGGGTGTAAATATAGGAGATTTATTGCCTAAAAAATCTATTGTAGTTGAATTTGAAGTAATGGTAGATTTTATTCCATGTTTACCAAAACTAATCAACATTGCATCAGTTGATTTTAATTTTCAAGTAGGATCATCTGGAGAGATTCAAACAGCAAGTGCACAAAGTAATGAGGTAATTATAGATGCTGGTCTTAAAATATTCAAACAAATAAGTGTAGAGGAAAATGTTGTGATCCCTCCTCAAAAGCCAGATGCAGAAGAAATATTAGAAGTTAAGGTAGAGGTTGAAATAGACGAAACTTATTATATAAAAACACCTGTTGTAACTTCTTATGAAGGGCAAGTATTGACAGGAAATAAACTAATTGTAGAAGGCACATTAAAGCAAAAAGTATTATATATAGCAGATGAACCAACCCAGTCAGTACATGCAGCTCATTTTCATGTTCCTTTTAGTACTTTCTTAGTATTGCCACAAGATTGCAAAAACTGTGGTTTGGTTAAAGTAGAAGGGATAGTAGAAGATGTATTTTTCCAATTACTTGAAGATAAGAGAACCGTATTTAAAAATATTACTTTATTCATACAAGGAAAGAATATTTGCAAATAAATGAGAAATCTTCTCGTTGGAAAATATTAAAATAATGTTAATTGATTAGGACATACAATAAGGTGTTATTTATTGTATGTCCTTTGTTTATAAATGAAGCTTATGTACAAAATTACTATACACATAAGCAGTCATTATAAATATTATATAGTAGGTAATTATTTTATTAAGTTGAATTTTAAATGAATAACCAAGTAAGTAAATGAAACAAGGATAAGTTAGAAACTTAAGTAGCGAATATGGCTATTATATACAAAAGGATGAAAAATATTAGATGGGAGGGGTAATATATGGCTGCAACTATTACTGGAATAGTTTTTAATGACTTAAATAATAATGGTGTATTAGATCCAGGAGAACCCGGGATACCTAATGTTTATGTGGTTATACGTGATCCTAATGGAGTATGTACCACAGTACAAGCAGATTTAGCTGGAGTATATACTTTTTCAAATCTTACTGTAGCTGGTAATTATACTGTTTATGAAACTGATATAGATCCAGGTGCTACTTGTCCACCTACAACCTTCGGACAACCGGCAGGATTTACAAACTCCAGTACTTTTAGAACACAAACAATAAATGTAACTCAAACCCAGATAAATAATGATGCTATTATTAATGGAAGAAATTATGGTCATGATAATCCAAATATCTTCTTTTGTGGACCCATTGCGTATCAAGTTGCTGTAGAAGCAGGAGCTACCAATAGCCAATTGGTAAGGATTAACTTAGTAACAGGTACTGCAACTGTAGTAAATCCTGATATGGGAGTCAACATTAATGCAATTGGATATAATATTCTAGATGATATGATATATGGTATAGAAGATAATAGTACAAATCTTGTAAGGGTGGCAGAAGATGGAAGTATAACTAATTTTGGAGCTATTACAGGATTACCATCACCATCACCAGGAAGATATAATGTAGCTGATATAGATGATCAAGGGAATATGTATGTAACTAGACAACTTCAGACAACAATGTATGTAGTTGATGTAAATCAAAACTCACCAACCTTTGGGCAAGTAATAAATACAGTAACATTATCAGAAGTTACTAATGTAGCGGATTGGTCCTATAGTGTAAGTGACGGTATGCTGTATGGTGTAAATGGCGCTACTGGTAATGTAGTAATGGTTAATCCAACAACAGGGGCTGTTACAGTATTAACAACAAATGGTATTCCTACTGGGAGTGCTTATGGAGCTACCTTCATGGGGGCTGATGGTACCCTGTATGCAATAAATAATGATACCGGAGTTGTTTATCGTATAACAATTTCAGGTAATACGGCTACAGGTATAGCTTTTGCTCAAAGTATACCAGCAGAGCTAAATGATGGAGCATTGTGTGGCAATGCTGAAGTTTTAGTAGACTATGGGGATGCTCCAGATTTAACACCAGGAACTGGACCAGATGACTATAACACATTATTTGCTAATAATGGACCTAGACATTTAATACTAAATAGATTAACTTTAGGAACTCAAGTAACAGGTGAAGCAGATGCTTATGCCAATTTAACTACAGATGCTACAGGAGATGATATACCACAGGGAATACAAGATGATGGTGTTACTTTACCACTTACGCCATTATTGGCAACAGATACAAGTTATTCTTTAACAGTAGATGTGGTAAATGAAACAGGATTGCCAGCCAATGTATATGGATGGATAGATTTTAATCAAGATGGGGTATTCCAGGGGAATGAGGCTGCACCAGTTGTAGTAGTACCATCAGCTCCAGGAGTGCAACAAGTAGTATTAAACTTTACAGTACCTGTAGGTGTTATATTAACACCAGATCATACCTTTGCAAGAGTTAGACTTACAACAGATGAGCTAATCAATCAAAATCCTTTACCAACAGATGAAGATACAAGAAGTATAGGGCCAGCATCAGATGGAGAAGTTGAAGATTATTATTTACAAATAGATCCAGTAGCAGATCTATCTATTGTTAAAACAATAAATCCAGACCCAGTAGTGGCAGGAGAAGAAGCAACTTATACAATAGAAGTATTTAATGCAGGACCATCAGATGCATTGAATGTAACATTAACAGATGTAATACCAGCATGTATACTAAATCCAGAATTTTCAATAGATGGAGGAGTAACCTTTAGTCCATGGGTAAGTCCTTACAATATAGGTACAATAGTAGCGGGAGGTACAGTTACTATATTAATAAGAGGAACCGTAGATCCATCATGTACTGGAACAATAACCAATACAGCAAGAGTAGATAGTACAACACCAGATCCAGATCCAACAAATAATGAAACGACCATAGTAACTCCAATAGATACTTCAGCAGATGTATCAGTAGTAAAGACAGCAAGTCCAGCTCCAGTAGTAGCAGGAGAACAAATTGAATATACAATTAATATATCAAATGCAGGACCATCCGATGCTCAAAATGTAAGTTTAGCCGATATAGTACCAGCAGAAATATTAAATCCAGAATTTTCAACAGATGGAGGAATAACCTTTAGTCCCTGGGTAAGCCCTTATAATATAGGAACCTTAGCAGTAGGAGCTACAGTTACAATATTAATAAGAGGAACCGTAGACCCATCTTATACAGGAGGAACTACAAGTAATACAGCAACAGTAAGTAGTATAACACCAGATCCAGATCCAACAAATAATACTTCAACAGTGGAGACACGTGTAGAAACATCAGCAGATGTATCAGTAGAAAAGACAGTAAGTCCAGCTTCAGTAGTAGCAGGAGAAGAGGCAACTTATACAATAGAAGTATTTAATGCAGGACCATCAGATGCGCAAAATGTAAGATTAACAGATATTATACCAGTATGTATATTAAACCCAGAATTTTCAATAGATGGAGGAGTAACCTTTAGTCCATGGGTAAGCCCTTATAATATAGGAACCTTAGCAGCAGGAGTTACCGTTACCATATTAATAAGAGGAACCGTAGATCCATCATGCACAGGAACAATAACAAATACAGCAAGAGTAGATAGTACAACACCAGATCCAGATCCAACAAACAATGAAACAACCATAGTAACCCCAATAGATACTTCAGCAGATTTATCTATAACTAAAACAGTAAATCCAGCTCCAGTAGTAGCAGGAGAAGAAGCAACCTATACAATAGAAGTATTTAATGCAGGACCATCTGATGCATTGAATGTAACATTAACAGATGTCATACCAGCATGTATACTCAATCCAGAATTTTCAATAGATGGAGGAGTAACCTTTAGTCCATGGGTAAGCCCTTATAATATAGGAACCTTAGCAGCAGGAGCTACCGTTACCATATTAATAAGAGGAACCGTAGATCCATCATGTACAGGAGTAATAACGAATACAGCAAGAGTAAGTAGTCCAACGCCAGATCCAGATCCAACAAACAATGAAACAACCATAGTAACCCCAATAGATACTTCAGCAGATTTATCTATAACTAAAACAATAAATCCAGATCCAGTAGTAGCAGGGGAAGAAGTAACCTATACAATAGAAGTAACCAATGCAGGACCATCAGATGCATTAAATGTAACATTAACAGATGCAATACCAGCATGTATACTAAATCCAGAATTTTCAATAGATGGAGGAGTAACCTTTAGTCCCTGGGTAAGCCCTTATAATATAGGAAGCTTAGCAGCAGGAGCTATAGTTATGATATTGATAAGAGGAACAGTAGATCCATCTTGCACAGGAACAATAACAAATACAGCAAGAGTAGATAGTACAACACCAGATCCAGATCCAACAAATAATGAAACAACCATAGTAACCCCAATAGATACTTCAGCAGATCTATCTATAACTAAAACCGTAAGTCCAGCTCCAGTAGTAGCAGGAGAAGAAGCAATCTATACAATTGAAGTATCCAATGTAGGACCATCCGATGCATTAAATGTAACATTAATAGATGCAATACCAGTATGTATACTAAACCCAGAGTATTCACTAGATGGAGGCTTAACATGGGTAGCATGGCCAGGAGCAGTAAATCTTGGAACGATTGTAGCAGGAACTACAGTTACCATATTAATAAGAGGAACAGTAGACCCAGCTTGTAGGGGAGTAGTCATGAATACAGCCAGAATAAATAGTACAACACCAGATCCAGATCCAACAAACAATGAAACAACAATAACAACCCCAATCGATACGTTAGCAGATTTATCAGTAGTAAAGATATCAAGTCCAGATCCAATATTGGCAGGAGAGTTGTTAACTTATACAATAGACGTATCCAATGGAGGACCATCCGATGCCCAAAATGTAAGTGTAGCAGATATAGTACCAGTAGAAATATTAAATCCAGAATTTTCACTAGATGGAGGAATAATCTTTAGTCCATGGGTAAGCCCATATAGTATAGGAACTTTAGTAGCAGGAGCAAGTATAACCATATTCATAAGAGGAACACTAGATGCATCCTATGCAGGAACATTAACCAATACAGCCAGAGTAAGTAGTCCAACGCCAGATCCAGACCCAACAAATAATACGTCAACAGAAACAACCCAAGTAGAATTAGCAAGACTAGATTTGGTGAAAAGTGCAGATAAAAAAGTTGTTGATATAGGAGATACTATAACTTACAGAGTAATTATTACAAATTCAGGAACTTTGATCGCTCAAAATATTATATTTAAAGATACTATTCCAGAAGGAACATCATTTATTCAAGATAGTGTCAAAGTAAACGGTATACAAAGACCAGGAGAAAATCCATTATTGGGTGTAAATATAGGAGATTTATCGCCTGGAAAATCTATTGTAGTTGAATTTGAAGTCATGGTAGATTTTATTCCATGTTTACCAAAACTAATCAACATTGCATCAGTTGATTTTAATTTTCAAGTAGGATCATCTGGAGAGATTCAAACAGCAAGTGCCCAAAGTAATGAGGTAATTATAGATGCTGGTCTTAAAATATTTAAACAAATAAGTGTAGAGGAAAATGTTGTGATCCCTCCTCAAAAGCCAGATGCAGAAGAAATATTAGAAGTTAAGGTAGAGGTTGAAATAGACGAAACTTATTATATAAAAACACCTGTTGTAACTTCTTATGAAGGGCAAGTATTGACAGGAAATAAACTAATTGTAGAAGGAACATTAAAGCAAAAAGTATTATATATAGCAGATGAACCAACTCAGTCAGTACATGCAGCTCATTTTCATGTTCCTTTTAGTACTTTCTTAGTATTGCCACAAGATTGTAAAAACTGTGGTTTGGTTAAAGTAGAAGGGATAGTAGAAGATGTATTTTTCCAATTACTTGAAGATAAGAGAACCGTATTTAAGAATATTACTTTATTAATAAAAGGGAAGAATATTTGCAAATAAATGAGAAATCTTCTCCTTAGAAAATATCAACTAAGGAGGAGATTTTTATATAAAATAATTGGGTATTATATTGATTGAAAATGTGATAAGCAATATTATGAAAATAAAAATATAATATAAAATTATTGTACAGAAATGATATACTTGTTTTAGATATTGATAAAATTAAGCTTATAATGGTTAATAAATTAGAATACTTTAAATGATGATAAAGAAGGTTCTTAGGATAAAAAAGTTTGTAGATAGAATAGGAGGAAATATTTTGATTCATATTGGTTGTCATTTATCTATATCCAAAGGTTTTTACAAAGCAGTACAAGAGGCATTAAGTATTGATGCAAATACTTTTCAATTTTTTACGAGAAATCCAAGAGGAGGAAATGCAAAAGATTTAGATTTAGAGGATATCAAAAAATTAAATGAACTTATGAAACAAAATCATTTTGCACCGATTCTGGCTCATGCTCCTTATACAATGAATTTATGTTCATCTAAACCAGATATTCGTGAATTTGCAAAGAATATGTTAAAAGATGATTTAGAAAGGTTAAAATATATACCGAATAGTCTATATAATTTCCATCCAGGATCTCATACAGGACAAGGAGTAGAAAAGAGTATAGAGCAGATTATTGATGCTTTAAATGAAACGATCACAAATGATACAGAGACTTGGATTTTATTAGAAACTATGAGTGGAAAAGGAACCGAAGTGGGAAGATCCTTTGAAGAAATGAAACAAATTATAGATAGAGTCCAATATAATAAAATAGGTTTATGTCTAGATTCTTGTCATTTGTATTCAAGTGGGTATGATATTGTCAATGATTTAGATGGGGTGATTGAAGAGATTGATCAAAGAATAGGGATAGATAGGGTAAAGGCATTTCATTTAAATGATAGTAAACATGAACTAGGAAGTAATAAAGATCGTCATGAACTGATAGGAAAAGGAAAAATTGGGTTAGAGGCTATTGTAAATATTATTACGCATCCCAAACTATCTCATATTCCGTTTATTCTAGAAACACCGAATGATGTAGAAGGTCATGGAGAAGAAATAAAAATGCTAAAATATAGTTTGTCAGCAGACTGACTAAGAAATAAAATTCTTAGTCATTTTTTATTGTATATGGAAAGATAAGATAATTTTAATCACTATGGAAATTTTTAAAATGCTTTTCAAATATATGGAACCTTATGCAGATCATATCCATCTAATAAGTGTAATACTTAGCTAAGTAGAAAATAGGAGGATCATATGATGGAAATTATATCATTTTTCGATCATCGAAAAAAGACATCCGTATCTAAAGCAAAGAGTGGAGATCAACAAGCGTTTTTATCACTCATAGATGAAAATCGATTAAATATGTATAGAGTAGCTAGAGGAATTTTAAAAAATGAAGAAGATATAAAAGATGCTATTCAAAATACATTAATCAAAGCATTTGAGAATATATGCACTTTAAAAAAAGATAAGTATTTTAAAACTTGGTTAATAAGAATTTTAATCAATGAGTGCAATGAAACCATAAGAAAAAACAAAAGAAGTATTTCTCTAAATGAAAATATAAATCCTCTAAATGAAAAATATAATGATTGTTATCAAAATATGGATTTGATTCAAGCACTCCATTCATTAAATGAAGAATTGAGAGTGACCATTACATTATTTTATTTTGAGGATCTTTCTGTTAAGAACATATCACAAATTTTAGAAATTCCCCAAGGAACTGTTAAATCAAGACTGAATCGAGCAAGAACAAAGCTTAGAGAAATATTAGGGGAGGATGAATAATGATGATGAATGATGATAAGTTATTTGATAGAAAAATGAAAGAAAAATTTAAAAAGGAAGTTTTTGAAATTCCCCAAAATATGAATGAAGAATTCGAACATACTTTAACATGGATTAAAAATAAGGAGGTTTCCAATATGAAAAAAGTAAGTCACAAAAAAAGAGTAGGTGTCATAGCTGCATCTATTGTGTGTGTATTGTGTGCATCTACAATTATTATGCAAACTACATTTGCTCAAGAGATTGTTGATAAGATTATTAAAAGCTTATCTTTGAATAATATAACAATATTTGAGAATAAAGATTATAAGTGGGAGGATCAAGAAATACCAGAATCAGCTAAAGGAAAAGTATTTGATAAAGATGGGCATGTAATAGAAAAAATTACATTAGATAATAAAGATGAAATGTACAATGCAAATAGAGAAAAGGTTTTTGGTGTAGATCCTGATGGAACATTAATAACAGAAGCAGTACAAAGGGAAAATTTAGAAAGAAATGCTCAAGAGAATCCAGTAGATGATGTCATTGTAAAGGATTCTAAAAAGTTAAATGGATATACTCGCTTTGATGTAAAGTTACCAGCTTATGTACCAAAAGGTTTTGAATTTGATTATGGTGAGTTTTACAAAGATGATAATGGAGAGATCTTTGATGAAGCATGTGCTTTATATTTTATAAACCACAAGACAGAAGAAACAATATTTATATCTCAAACCTATATATGCGAAGAATCATCAGCGGAAACTGCATTTAACAACATTAAAAAAGTAAAGGTAAATGGTAAAGAGGCTATTGTAGGGGATGAAGGAATTGTTTGGGAAGCCAATGGAGTAAGATATTTAATGTATACGTATAATTTAGGTACAGATGAAAGTGTAAAAATTGCTGAATCTATTCAATAAAATAGAAAAAAAGTATATTTATAATAAGAGAGATATGAGTCAAATCATATCTCTTTTTTACATTGAAAATTTAAAGCATTTCTTTTTTGTGAAGAATGTAGATGATAAAAAATCCTACTACTATAAATATAGCTGTAAAAATACCTTCATACAATAAACTCATAAAAACACCTTCTTTTATGTATAGTATTTGCAAATAGAAACAAAATAAACTAAGACTTAAGTGAAGATGATAAAGAAGGTGTAAAAATGAGAATGTTAATAGAAGGTATAAAAATGAAAATATTAATAGAAGTAATCATTCAAACTTTTTTAGCTTTTTTTTCAATACTGTTTATTACAAGATTATTAGGTCGTCAACAGGTATCTCAATTAACCTTGTATGAATATATAAATGGAATCACATTTGGTTCTATTGCAGCAACTTTAGCTACAGATGTAAATCAAAAAACGTATCAGCATCTGGTAGGACTCACTCTATTTGGTCTTTTAACGGGGATTGTAGCTTATATTTCTTTAAAGAAAAGAAACTTTAGAAAATTAGTAGATGGAGAGCCTGTTATTGTGATTCAAGATGGAAAAATATTAGAGACAAATTTAAAAAGAACGAGATACAGTATAGATGATATCAATCAACTTTTGAGAGGAAAGGATTGTTTTTCAATAGATGAAGTAGCCTATGGACTTTTAGAGATCAACGGAGAAATGAGCATTATAAAAAGAGTAGATAAAAGAAATGTTACATTAGGGGATTTGAATTTAACAGGAGAGCAAGAAAGTATTCCTACAGAAATCATTATAGGAGGACAAATAATTTATGAGAATTTAAGAAAAAGAAAAATAACAGGAAAAGGCTTGATGGATCAGTTAAAAATGTATGGAGTAAAAAAAATAGATGAGGTCATGTATGCAAGCTTAGATGAATATGGAAAGTTATATGTAGACAAATATGATGATACATTAAGAAATCCATTAGATATAAGTGAAAATAATAAAGGAATATAGGACTGCAATTTGCAGTCCTATATTTGTGAAGATTGTTTTTTTATAAAATAATCAATAATATCTTCAAAAGAAATAATACCTATTACCTTATGATTTTCAATAACAGGCATGGCAACAATATTATTTTCTCTAAGACGCTTTGCAATAGATAAAATATGTTCATCCCTTTGTGCAGTAACTACGTTTTTACTCATTACCCATTCGATAGGACAACTTCCATAGTGTCCTGGATCTATTAAAAATCTATAAATATCTGCTTTTACAATCATTCCTACTAACTCATTTTCTTTATTGACGATAGGAGCGCCATTGATATTTTTTTCATTCATGATTTTTAAAACATCGAATACGGTATCTGTTATCATAAAGGTAATAGCAGGGCAACTCATAATTTCTTTTACGATCATAAAAAAATCCCCCTTTATTGCTTCTTATTTAGAAGTATTCTATATAAATGGAAAGAATTCCTCTTTTTTAATGATGTATTTTTAAGATATATACCCTTATTTTATTCAATACAATCAATTTGGTAAGAAACTTTATATTTACTGGTTTCATATAACTCTATTTCAATTCTAGGGTTTTTCTTATCTATGTAATCAAAAAGGAGGACAGGTTTTAATTGTTTATCATTTTCAATAATTCCACTTTTTTCTATGCCATCACAAATACTTTTTGGATAATTGTGTAGATCTCCCATTCTTTTGTCTGGAAAATATAATTTAATAATGGTAATAATATTTCCTGTTAAAGGAGATCCATCATATTGTTGATTGATATATCCTGCAATTTTATTTTCATAGGCAATATATTTACTGTGTTTCCCTTCCTTGGGCATCCATACTTGTCCATGAATATTTTTAAGTTTAAAATTTGATTTGCTAATGGGTTTTCCTGGCACAGTAATTTTAATCATTTTTACACCTCCAAGGATATTCTAACACATAAGGTGCATATAATAAATTAAAGAAATGGTAATAATCTATACAAATATACATAAGGATGTGATCATTTTATGGATAGATTATTGAAGTGGATTAAATATATTTTTGTAGGACTTACTATTTTTGTTGTAATTGAAAAATTTATATTTGGATTAACGATTGTACAAGGTATGTCTATGCAACCCACCCTTCACAATCATGATAAACTTTTTGTGAATAAAATAGCATATTTTTTGGAAAATCCTCATCATGGAGATATTGTAATTTTTAATCCTCCTATTGATGAAAGAAAAGATGAGCTTTTTATTAAAAGGGTCATTGCAGTAGAAGGAGATGAATTTTCAATTCAAGAAGGAAAATTATACATTAATGGAAAAGAAATAGAGGAATCCTACATTCAGCACGAAAACTATGAAGAAAGGTTTTATGAAGTGACAAAAGGGCAGGTACCAAAAGGTATGGTATTTGTTATGGGAGACAATAGAAATGACAGCAATGATAGTAGATGTTTTGGATTTGTTCCTAAAAAAAATATAAAAGGAAAAGCAAATATAAGAATATGGCCTATGGATGCTATACAAACTTTTTCAAATACTGAGAAGACAAATTAGTCTTCTTTTTTATTTACAAATAAAGAATCCATGAACTTTTCTAAAAAATATGCATAAAGATAAGTAAAAGGAAAAATTATAAAAATCAAGGAAAATATGAATATATTATGAATAAACTATACTAAAGGTATGGATCATGATAAAGGGGGAAGTTTATGAATCAGAGGAAAGAACTTTCTTATTTACAATTAAAAAAAAGTTATAACCCCGAGGATTTTTCTTTTTATTCTACAGAAGAATTAGATGCATTAGATGGAATTATAGGACAAAATAGAGCTGAAAAATCAATGGAGTTTGGACTTCGTGTAAAAAATACAAAATATAATATATTTGTTACTGGACTGAAGGGAACAGGGAAAAAAAGCTATATTCAAAAAATAGTGAGAGAAAAAGCTCAAAAAGAGGATATTCCAGATGATTGGTGTTATGTATATAATTTCTATGATCCTAATAGTCCTATTTCCATTCATATGTCTGCTGGAATGGGAAGAATATTTTCAGAAGATATGGATCAATTAGTAAAAGAGCTTCTAGAAGAAGTTCCAAAGGCTTTTTCTGATGAAGAATATGAATTAGAAAAAGCAGAAATTATAAAAGAATACAAGCAAAGTCGGGAGCTTCTTTTAGATGAGTTATCCAAATATTGTTTAGAAAATGGATTTACTATTAAAAGCACAACTAAAGGATTTGCCCTAACACCTACTCAAGATGGAGAAGCAATGAGTGATGAGGCGTATGAAAAATTAGATGAAGAAGAAAGAAAAAAAATAGAAAAAAAAGCACAAGATGTTGAAAAGAAAGCTTTAGAATTTTTGAAAAAAATAAAAGGAATAGAAAGTATTACAAAGGATGAAATTTTAAAGCTTGATCAAATAGTAGCTAAAGAAATTATAAAACCTTATATGGATGTATTATTCAATAAATATAAGGAATATAAAAAAATTATAAACTATTTACAAGATGTACAAGAGGATATGATAGAAAATATATATGATTTTGATTTATCAGAAAGTGAAAGAGAAGAGAAAGAAGAGAATTTTTTAAAGAGATATAAAGTAAATATTTTTATTGATAATAGTGAAAATGAAGGAGCTCCTGTAGTGATTGAATACAATCCTACTTATAATAATCTTATAGGTAAGGTTGAATATGAAAATGAACAAGGATCTTTAAAAACTGATTTTACTATGATTCGACCAGGAGCTATTCATAAGGCTAATGGAGGATACTTGATTTTGCAAGCTAGTGAAATTTTAATGAATGTAAAATCTTGGGATACTTTAAAAAGAATTATGCGAACAGGGACAATTAAGATAGAAAGTTTAAGAACCCAACTGGGTGTTGTAGATATTGTTTCTTTAAAACCAGAAGCTATTCCTATTTCTATGAAAGTAATATTAGTAGGAAATCCATACCTGTATAGTCTTTTATATGCTTATGATGAGGATTTTGAAAAACTATTTAAAATAAAGGTAGATTTTGATTCTGTCATGGATGCTACCATGAGCCGTGCAAAAAAAATGGCAAGATTTTGTAAATTTTTTTGTACAAAAGAAAATATAAGGCATTTAGATCCTAGTGGAGTAGCAAAAATATTAGAATATAGCCATAAAATAGCTGGAAGCCAGAAAAAATTTACTACAAGATTTAATAAAATTGTGGAATTATTGATTGAAGCAGATGTTTGGGCAGAACTAGACAAAAGTTTGTTGATTACAAGAGATCATATAAAAAAGGCATATTTGGAAAAAATATATAGAAATAATAAAATAGAAGATAAAATTGAAGAAATGTATCATACAGGAAAAATTTTATTTAATTTAAAAGGAAAAGAAGTAGGCAGAATATATGGTTTATCAGTTCTTGATCTTGGAGACTTGATGTGTGGAAAGCCTACGGCTATCACTGTTACCACTTTCTGTGGAGGAAAAGGCATCATTAATATTGAAAGAGAAGTCAAAATGAGTGGAAGTATTCATGATAAGGGTGTCATGATTTTAGAAGGCTATTTAAGTGAAAAGTTCGCTCAAGAGTATCCTTTAAGTGTAACTGCTAAAATTTGCTTTGAACAAAGCTATAGTGGAATAGATGGAGATAGTGCTTCTAGTACAGAACTTTATGGAATTTTATCTAGTTTAAGTGATGTTCCTATTTTTCAAGAAATTGCAGTAACAGGATCTGTAAATCAAAAAGGTGAAATACAACCTGTAGGAGGAGTAAGTGAAAAGATAGAGGGCTTTTTTTCATTATGTAAGCATTTTGGCTTAACAGGAAAACAGGGTGTAATGATTCCATATCAAAATATCGATGATCTTGTCTTATTTGATGAAGTAATTGATGCAGTGAAAGAAGGAAAGTTTCATATTTATCCTATTTCTAATATTGAGGAAGGGATAGAAATTCTAACAGGAATATCCTTTAATGAAATTTGTAAAAGATGTAGAGAAAAATTAAATAAATTTAGAAGCAATATAGAAAATAAAAATCATAAAGAAAAGAGAATAAAAAGAAGGTAGAAACTTTACTTAGTTTCTATCTTCTTTTTGTTTTCAAGAGAGATGGATAGATCAACACTAGGATTTTTGATGCCATTTAAAAGAGCATCATATAAATTAGTAAGCTCTATTTGTTTTGCAAAATTATCTTTCATACAAAATTTACTAACCAAAATTTGATGAACACTTCCTATAAAGATCAATGAAGAAAGATATGGATCTATATTTCTAAAAAGATTTTTATGAATACCTTCCTCGATGATTGTGGCAATAAATTGGACGGTTGCTTCTCTTTGTCTTTGCATTATTTTTGTTATCTCTACACCAATATATTGGGATTCATGTATAAATATATGTGCCAGATCTCCAAATTTTTTCATACATTCTTCTTCTAATACAATATATATTCTTAATTTTTCAATAACAGATTCTTCGTTTTTCATAGATGTTACAAGGTTACGAAAATACACATCTGTATAATATTGAATCATTTTTAAAAATAAATCTTGTTTATTTTTAAAATATTCATAAATTGTACCTTTACCAATACCTGCTTCCGAAGCAATGGTACTTACTTTGGCTTTATGAAAACCGTCTTTACAGAATACTTTCATGGCTGATTGAATAATCATTATTTGTTTTTTATTCAAATTAGACATAATAACCTCCAACTTTATAATACTAATGGATTTCTTTAATAGGTTCTTTTTTTCTTTTAAATTTGGATTTTATCTTGGATGATAAATCATCAAAGATAGTATATACAACAGGAATAAAAGATAAAGTAAGAACTGTAGACAAACTAAGACCTCCTACTACGACTGTAGCCATTGGTGCTTGAGTAGAAGCACCTTCTCCTATTCCTAAAGCCAAAGGAAGTAATCCAAGTACCGTTGTAAGTGTTGTCATTAAAATAGGTCTAAATCTTGTAGAAGCAGCCTTTTGAATAGCTTCTGTCCTAGCTACTCCGGTTTGTCTTAATTGATTGATATAATCTACTAAAACAATGGCATTGTTTACAACAATTCCAGCCAGCATAATAATACCTATAAAAGCTGGAACAGATAAAGCTCTATGTGTTAAGAAAAGGCCTATAAATCCTCCAGATAAAGCAAATGGAACAGAAAGCATAACTGTAAAAGGATGCAATAAAGATTCAAATTGTGAGGCTAATATCATATATACAAGAATAATCGAAAGAATTAACGCTTTTACAAGGCTTGAAAAGGCTTCTATCATATCTTGTTGTTGTCCTGTAAAATTATATCTATATCCTGATGGAAGATTATAATCATCAAGCTTTCTTTTGATATCATCTGTTACAGATTTCAAATCTCTTCCATGTAAGTCCGAAGAAATAGTAACTGTTCTTACTTGATCAATTCTTTTAATTTGAGTAGGAGAGTTCCCATATTCGATGGTTGCAATCTGACCGATGGGAACTACCATACCTGTAGGAGTTTTAACCAAAATTTGTTTCATGTTTTCAATAGATGACTTTACATGATCTTGTAAAGAAACATTTACATCGATTTCATCTCCATCGAATTTAAAAGTAGTAGCTTTTGATCCATCTATTGAGCTTTTTAAAATATTTGCCAAGTCAGAGGTTGTAATTCCGTAAAAGGAAGCTACATCTCTATTTAAAATAATTCGTGCTTCTGGTTCACCTTCCTCTGTATCTGAAGATACATCTGCTGTACCAGGTACAGATTTTACAAATTGTTCAAAGTCTGAACCAATAGATTTTAAAAGATCTATATCATCTCCTTTGATTTCAATTTGTATAGCAGAACTTTGAGGACCGCCTCCTCCCATAGAAGAAGATTCACTTACTTTAATATCTGCTCCAGGAATCATTTCAACTTTCTTTCTTACTTCATTGACAATTTCTTCTGTAGATCTTTTTCGTTCTTCTTGTTTTTTTAGGGCCCCAATAACTGTTGAGCTATTAGAAGCTGAAGTTGAAAAGCCTTCACTAGAAGAAACCATCGTAAACACTTTTTCTTTTTCTGGGATTGCTTTTACAATGTTTTCTACCTGTGCAACAATATGGTTGGTATCTTCAAGACTTGTTCCAAATGGAACTTCAATATTTACAGTAAACATACCTTCATCTTCTTTTGGAAAAAACTCAGCTCCAATGAGGCCAACTAAAGCAGAAGACGCAACAAATATAAAAAGACCTATGAAAATAGTTGTTTTTCTATGGTGTAATGAAAAATTTAATATTTTTCCATAAATATCTCCTAATTTATCAATAAAAAGAGAAAATAGATCTAATAATTTTCCGATAGATAAACCCGAATGTTTTCTCGATTTTACTTCTCCTACTTTTAGAATTTTGGAAGAAAGCATAGGTACAATGGTTAAAGATATAAGTAAAGATGCAATTAATGAAAATGTAACTGTAAAGGACAATTGTTTAAATACAATAGCAGTGAATCCTTGTACAAATACAATAGGTAAAAATACGGCAATAGTAGTCATTGTAGAAGCAAATACTGCCATACCTACTTCTTTGGCTCCATAGATTGCAGCTTCTTTGATAGATGTACCTTCTTCTCTAAGACGATAAATATTTTCTAAAACAACAATAGAGTTGTCTACAAGCATTCCTATACCTAATGCCAATCCTCCTAAAGAAATAAGATTGATGGTTAAGCCTCCAAAGTACATAAGAGCAAAGGTTGCAACGATAGATATAGGAATAGCGATACCGACAATAAAAGTAGAACGTAGATTTCGTAGGAAAAGGTATAGAATTACAACGGCTAAAAGTCCTCCTATAACAGCATTTTCAGTAACATTACGAATAGATTTATTAATAAATTCTGATTGATCTACTCCTACTGTAATATTAATTTGAGGGTAGTCATTTTCTACAACAGCTATTTCTTGTAATACTTTTTGAGCAACTTTAACAGTATTTGCTACAGATTGTTTTTTGATAGCAATACCGATTGCATTTTTATTATTCACGCGAATTAAACTTTCTTTGTCCTTGTAATCTAAAGTAATCGTAGAAACATCTGAAAGCTTGATGATTTCCCCACTTTTAAGAACAATAGGAACATTTTCAATATCTTCTACAGATTTAAATTCTCCTGTGGTTCTAGCCAAAAGCTCTTTAGAACCTGTATGAACTTTTCCTCCTGGGAGATTCATATTTTCAGATCTTAATACATTTTGAATTTGAGACAATGAAAGTCCATAGCCAGATAATTTATCTTGATCAATTTTAATTTTTACTTCTTTCTCATTTCCTCCATAAGTATCTACAGAGGCTACACCGTCAATTCTTTCAAACCTAGATACAATTTCATCTTCTACAAGAGATTGAAGCTTGCCTTCTTCTAAATTAGAAGAAACACCTAATTGTATAATAGGCTGAGCATTTGGGTCTATTTTTAATACCATTGGAGTAGATGCATCATCAGGGAGCATTTTTTTTACTAAATCAACTTTTTCTCTCATCTCAAGGGAGGCCATATCCATATCTGCACTAGATTCGAATTCAGCCACTACAATAGAACTTCCTTCTCTAGAATAAGAAGAAATTTTCTTAAGTTTACTAACAGTTGCTACAGATTGTTCAATAGGTTTAGTAATTAATGTTTCAATTTCCTCAGGAGCTGCACCGCTATAGTTTACAGATACAATAGCTACTGGAATTTCCATTTCTGGATATAGATCTATAGGAAGTAGTGTAAGACATACGGTACCTAATAATACAGCAATAAGCATAAACATTAGAGTAGTGACAGGTCTGTTTACAGATGTTTTTGATACATTCATATAATCAACTCCTATTTTTTAATTTTTACTTTATTGCCATCATCTAAGTAGTTTTGACCTTTTGTCACAATTACATCTCCTTCTTTGAGTCCTTTTGTAACTTCTACTTCTTTTCCGTTGTCTAATCCTAAATGTACTTCTTTAGCTTTTGCTGTATTTTTGTTTACTACAAATACTACTTGATTTCCTTCCTTCGTAATAACTGCATCAGATGGAATGATAATAATATTGTCTTTTTTCTCAGAAACAATATGAATTTCTGCAAACATCCCTGCTTTAATCAAAGTATCTTTATTTTCTAAAGAGACTTTTAATGGATAGGTCAATTCATTTTTATTTGGAGCAGGAGAAAGAGCAGATATTTTTCCTTTAAAAGGTTTTTCGTTTGCAGATTTTATGAATACATCTACTGTATCTCCTAGATGAACTTTGTTGATCATATTTTCTGATATATTTGTTTCGATCATAACTGTATGAATATTTGCAATAGTAAGAGCAGGAGCACCTACAGATGCCATCTCTCCTTCATTAATATTTACAGAAGTAACAAAACCTGAAATAGGGGCTGTAATGGTACAATCTGTAAGACGAGAATTTGCAGAATCTAAAGCAGCCTTTGCTTGAGCGAGCTGTGCTTTAACTACTAAAAGATTTGTATCAGAAGCGGAAAACTCAGCTTGCTCATATTGCTGCAAAGATATGGCTCCTTCTTCGTATAAATTCTTATTTCTCTCAAAATTTTTCTTTGCCATATCCATTTGTTCTTGAGTACGAGCTAAATTTGCCAAAGCTACTTCATATGCAGCTTTAGATTGTTTTATAGAATTGATTACATCTTCTTTATCTAATTCAAACAAAACAGCTCCCTTTTGAACTTGATCACCAAGTTCAATATGTACTTTGGTTACTTTTCCAGGAGTTTTTGGAGCAATGCTTGATTCTTCCATAGGTTTTATTTTTCCTGATAGAGTTGTTTTTAGAATAATAGATTTTTTTTGTGCAGTAGATGTTTTTACAGTAACTAATTTTTCTTCTTTTGCAGCAACAGTTTCTTTTTTTGTGCATCCAGTGAAAAATAATGTGATGCAAAGGATTGCTGAGATTAATAAAATCATTTTTTTGTTCATTTTATCCCTCCAAAACTGACCAGTCGGTCAAAATATTTCACGTTTAATTGTATATACATAGAATATAGAAGTCAAGGAAAAAATACAAATATTTGGATGTATACAATATAAAAGATTTTATATTTTCATGTATAATAGAGATAGTATTTTAAAAAGAGGTGGTTACATGATTATAGGTGCTTGTAGTGTAGAATTATTGATGTATGAACCGAATTCTTTAAAAGAAAAAAGACACATTATAAAAAGCTTGATAGGAAGAATACAATCAAGATTTAATGTATCAGTAGCAGAAGTAGGTGAGAATGAAAAATGGAGAAGTGCATTGATTGGATTTGCTTGTGTAACGAATACTACAAAACATGCCAATCAAATGATTAATAATATTATAAAGTTTATAGAAGGAGATAATCGGGTAGAAATTGTAAAGTGGGACATGGAAATATTGTAAACGAAAGGAAGAAAGCTGAATGAAAAAAAAATCTCTTACAAAAAAAGAAATTCATACTGTATTAAATAAATTGTATCAAATGTATCCAGAAGCTGTTTGTGAGCTTGTATTTCAAAGTCCATTTGAACTTTTGATTTCTACCATATTGTCTGCTCAATGTACAGATGTACGTGTTAATAAAGTGACAAAAGAATTATATAAAAAATACAATACGCCCCAAGCTTTTATTACATTAACAGAGGAAGAGTTAGGAGAAAAAATTAGAAGCTGTGGATTTTATAGAACAAAATCAAAGAATATATTGGCTACTTGTAGAATTTTAATAGAAGAATATAATGGAGAAGTTCCATCAAGTAGAGAAGAACTTATGAAACTTCCTGGAGTAGGAAGAAAAACAGCAAATGTAGTCATGAGCAATGCTTTTTCAAAGCCTGCTATTGCAGTAGATACTCATGTATTTAGAGTGTCAAATCGAATAGGTCTCGCCAGTAGTAATAATGTAGAGGAAACAGAACAGCAGCTTATGAAAAATATAGAAAAAGAGAAATGGTCTGATGCACATCACTGGCTCATTTATCATGGAAGAAGAGTATGTAAGGCAAGAAAGCCTTTATGTGAGGAATGTTCTCTTTGTGAGGAATGTTTATATTATAAAGAAATGATAAAATGAGAGAAAGACTCTTAAAATAGGTTCTTAGTTGCAAAAAACTTCAGCATATGTGTTATCATTGATCCACACAATTTGCTGAAGTTTTTTATTATAGACTCGTGTTTTCTTGATGACTTAGTTTTGTCCAGTTTATATAGCCATATGCAGAGTTAAATAAATAAGCTACCCACATAACAATCATTGTGATACTTCCCTGTGGAGTATTTAATAATAAAGTCCACATTACGATGGATACAATATTTACAATGATCCATAACAGCCATTGTTCTTTATATCTTAAAACTTGCAGAATAAGTGCCATTACAGATGAAATGGTTGTAATGGAATCTATTAATTGAAGATTTCCATCTAACATGCTTAAAATCTTCCAATATCCAAGTATACATAAAATTAAAGTAATGAATAATAATGCTAGGGATTTTTTTGTTAATTCTTTAGCAATTACATTACCATCTTCATTTTCTTTATTTTTCCAAAGAAAAAAGCCAATGGCATTCATAGGCAAGAAATAAACTGCATTGAGCATGACTTCTCCAAATAGTTTGTTTTGATAACTAAGATAAGCATATAAAGCAACATTTATTGTAGCAAAAAAATATGTAGAGATTTTACCTTTTGCACAAAGAACTACGCCAATAATTCCGGTAACTCCACTTATAAGAGCAATTAAGCTATCTTTCCAAATAAAACTTAGACTAATCATTATTAAAGTAGATAATACTAGCCATACAATTTCAAATTTCGACCAGTCATCAAAATAACTTATAATACTTTTTTTATTATTCATCACAATACATAATCCTCCTTAGAAAATTCTTCTTTTTTCATTATGGGTCCTTGAGTTTCCACTATTTTAGCAGAGACCATATTTGCAATTTTACAAGCATTTTCATAATCATATCCCATAGAAGTGGCTGCAATAATAGTTCCTATATGACTATCACCTGCTCCTATTGTATCTACAACATTGGCTGATCTTCCTTTTATCAATTTATGATCTTTTCCATTAAAAAACATTACTCCGTTAGGACCTAGGGTTACAAATACAATATTATTTGTTTGTGCATATAATTTATTAGAAGCTTCTACAACTGTTTTTTCACCAGTGTAATCTAAAATCTCCTTTTCGTTTAAATGGATAATAGGTGATAAATCAAATATTTTCTTTAGAACAGGTTTGGCAATATATGTAATTCTAGGTCCAGGTGCAAAATATATATTTTTTATATTTTGTTTGCATAGCCAAGAAGATATTACATGACCGCTTGGGCCCTCTATTTCATATCCAGATATATAAATATTTTGATATAAACTCGTATCTAAATTTTCTAACCACTGGGATTGAAAATCACATTCTATTCCTTGAAGTGTGATAAAAGTTCTTTCACCAGTATCTTCTACTAAACATAGACAATAGCCATTATCCTTTTGATGATCCTCAATAAATATTTTGTAATCATTTCTTTTTAGTTCTTTTTTTACAAGATCTCCGTAAGGACCATTGCCTACAGGGACAATTAAGCTATGATCCACATGAAAATTTTTTAATATATTGGAAACATTATAAGCACAACCGCCTACCATTATGGTTTGTTCTTTACTTGTAATATCTTCTCCTGTTTGGGGGAGGATAGGTATTTTCATTACAATATCTACTATGGCAGCTCCTAAAACTAAAGTTTTAATGTTGCTCACCTCTTTTTTCGTTTAATGTATTTATATAATGAAATAAATTTATATCATTAGATACATTGATTTGATCAATATATTTTTGATCAATACTTTTATATCCTTTTAAGGCTCCACAGATAGCTGTTGCCATAGCTCCAATAGTATCTGTATCTCCACCTAAATTGGCGCAAAGCAGACTACACTTTACAGGATCTTGAGCATAATAAGCTATAGATAAAGCTGTAGGAACAGATTCACTCATTAAAACTCCAGAACCTATAGTGTTATATATTTCTTCTAAGAATTTTTCATCTTCTCCTTTATATTTGTGTGCAAGTTGTACTCCCAATTTAATTCTTGAACTTAACAGAGGATTGAAGGTCTCGTTTCCTAAACGTAAGGCAAGACTTTCTATCTCAAAGACATCTTGTAAGATATCTTTAAATTCATTATTATAAAATGCAGAACTTACAGCCATTGCGATCATAGAAGCTCCTGCAATAGTGATATCACTACTATGAGTAATTTTAGAAATATGATATACATAGTCAGCAAGTTCTTTTTTTTGTTTAGGATCAAATAAACAGCCTATAGGTGCGATTCTCATAGCTGCTCCATTTGTTTGTGCATTGTTAGTTATAATACTTGCGTCTTTACCTTCTTTAAATTTTAGTAATGCTTCCTTGGAAGTAGGACCTAAAATGTTATTGTCAAAGGCATTTTCTTTTTCTGCCCATTTAAGCATTCTTTGGGCTATATCATAAACATTGATTTTAAAATGATTTGCAAATAGTGAATCTAATAAGATGAGAGCTTGTGATGTATCATCTGTAAATTGTCCCTTTATAAAATTACAAGCTACTTCATTTTCCTTAGGACCATCTAAAAAGCCATCTATTTTTCCAAAATATGCTTTTACTTTTCTTCTGCTCCACAGCTCTGAAGGCATTCCCATAGCATCTCCCAATGCCATGCCGTATAGAGTGCCTGCTATTTTATCTATCATGCGTTGATCACCTCAATCTAATTAATATAAATATAACAAGTTGTATTATGAAGATAACAACATATATTATAATAATAGATTGTTTTTATGTCAATAAATTTGAGTACGAATTTGTTATATTATAAAACAGGTATTTTATTAGCTTGAAATGTTATACAATAGGTAGGTATAATACTAACATAAGGAATATCAATAAGGAGATTATGATATGAAAAGTATGTTACCCAAGTATTATTTAATAAAAGAAAGTATTATCAATAAAATAAATAAAGAAGAGATATATGTCAATGAGCTTCTTCCTTCAGAAAGAGAGCTTATGGAAGAATATAAAGTAAGCAGAATAACAGTCAGAAGGGCTATTGAGGAATTAGAAAAGGAAGGATATATATACAAAATACAAGGAAAGGGAAGTTTTGTGAAAGGAGATCATTTAAAACAAGGTCTTACAAAAGTACATAGCTATACAGAAAGTATACAACAGCAGGGGATGAAACCTAGCAGGAAAGTTTTATATTCCAATATAGAAAAACCTGATAAAAAAAGAAGAAATATATTTAATATACAAAGTGAAGAGGATCTGTTTGTTTTAGAACGTATTTATTATGCGGATCAAGATCCTATCTGTGTTACAAAAGCCATGTTGCCTTATAAATTATTTCCTAAAATAGAATGTTTCGACTTTTCCAATCATTCATTATATGCAATTTTAGAAAATTTTTATCATCTAAAGATTACTAGAGCAACCCAAAGTTTAGAGGCTGTTATTGCTCCAGAACATGTATCACAACACTTGAATTTAGGAAGTGGTTTTCCTGTATTGTTGTTTAGGGCGGTTACATTTGGAATGATTAATAATGTTGAGGTTCCATTTGAAACTTACAAATCTTATTATAAAACAGATAAAATTAAATATTATATTGATCAAGTAAGATAATACAATAAAAATATTCATATAAACCTTTTGGTGAAAAATATAAGCAAAGGTTTTATATGGTATCTTTGCGAGAGGAATTTTTATATGGATAAAAATAATAAAATCATATTTTCTATTTTACTGACAAGTTTTATGGGGGTATTTATTTGGTCTTTTATCAATCCTAAGGATTTGTTTACATGGTTTTTGGAGGTGGCTCCAGCGGTAATAGGGCTGATTGTGGTATTCATTACTTTTAAAAGGTTTAGATTATCTACTCTTTTGTATGGATTAATATGGATACATGCAGTTATTCTGGTGATTGGAGGTCACTATACCTATGCAGAGATGCCACTATTTAATTGGCTTAAGGATAGTTTTGATTTAAGTAGAAATTATTATGATAGATTTGGTCATTTTTTTCAAGGATTTGTACCTGCTATGATTACAAGAGAAATACTTTTGCGTAAATCTACATTAGAGAAAGGAAAGTTATTGAATTTTATTATTGTTTCTATTTGTTTAGCCATTAGTGCAATTTATGAATTGATAGAATGGTTTGTGGCAGAATTAACAGGTACTGCTGCAGAAGCATTTTTAGGAACACAAGGGGATGTATGGGATACACAGTGGGACATGTTTATGGCATTATGTGGAGCTGTTATTTCCTTGATCTTTCTCAGCAAAATACATGATCGTATTTTAAAGAAAGAACAATTATGGATAAATGAAAAAAGGATGGAGGATCATAATTATGAGATCAACTATACAACTACTGATTAGATTGATTTTATCTAAAACTGATTCAAAAAACGACTCTTAAATAAGCTGAATTATTATATAACTAATAACTTTAAAAATCGTACTTTAAGACTATAGACTTTAATCTATAAGTAAAATATCTTTTAGAAAATAGTATTCTAAAGGATATTTTTTAGATAATGAGAGTAAAAAGGAAAAAAGGAAATTGTAAAATTATGAAGAATATAATAAAATTAAGTAAAAAGAAGGTTTGAAGTTGAAAGAGGTGCGAATTATGACAAAATCCATAATGGGAAAAATTGCTCCTTATGAAGCTGTTTTTTCATTGGATATTGGAACAAAGAGTATAACTGGAATTGTTGCAAAGAAACAAGATGAAAAGTTTATTATAGTAGATACGGAGATTATGGAATATTCTGAGCGAGCTATGTATGATGGACAAATTCATGATATTGATAAAGTAGCTAGGGCAGCTACCATTGTAAAAGAGAAACTAGAGGAAAGACTGGGATTTCAGTTAACAGAAGTCGCTATTGCAGCAGCAGGTAGAGCATTGAAAACCCATAGAGTTCAAGTAGGTATGGATATTGATTCTACAAAAGAAATTGATCAAGCTACTATTCAAAGCCTAGAAATAGAAGGAATTCAGAAAGCTCAAAAAATATTAGATGGCGAAAATATGAAAGATGTTAAATATTATTGTGTAGGACATACAGTGATCCATTATTATTTAAATGGAAGTATGATTACATCCTTAAAAGGACATAGAGGAGATAAAATAGAAGCAGATATATTGGCTACATTTCTTCCTCATGTAGTTGTAGATAGCTTGTATGCAGTAATGGATAAGATAGGACTTGAAGTAGTTTATTTAACCCTAGAGCCTATTGCAGCGATTCATGTGGCTATACCCCCTAAAGTAAGGCTTTTAAATTTAGCTTTAGTAGATATTGGGGCAGGGACATCAGATATTGCCATCACACAAGATGGTACAATTGTATCTTATGCCATGGCATCTATTGCAGGAGATGAAATTACAGAAGCTATTGCAAAAGAATTTTTACTAGATTTTGATACAGCTGAAAAGTTAAAAATAGATTTAAATCAAAATGAAAGTCATACTTTTGAAGATATTGTAGGAATTTCTTATACTATGACTACAGAAGAAATTGTAAAAAGAATTGCTTTGGCTATAGAAAATCTTGCAAAAGAAATTTCTCAAAAGATTATAGAATATAATGGAAAAGCTCCCAGTGCAGTATTTTGTATAGGAGGAGGAAGCCAAATTCCAACACTTACTCAATATATAGCCGATGATTTAGGATTAAAGGAAGAAAGGGTTGTAGTAAGAGGAACAGAAATTATACAAAATGTAGAGTTTTTATGTGAAAAATTACAAGGACCAGAGTTTATTACACCAATAGGAATTTGTATGATTAGTACAAAAGAACAAGCTGAAAATTTTATCAAGGTAGGTGTCAATGAGAATGTAGTAAAGTTGTTTCAGACCAAAGAGCTTTTTGTATCGGATGCTTTAATTAAAGCAGGAGTGAATGCTAAACAGTTAATTGGAAGAAGTGGAAAAAATTTAAATCTATTTATAAATGGTGAAAAGAAATTGATCAAAGGTACTTTTGGAGAAGCTGCTCAAATTTATGTGAATGGAAAATTGTCTAATTTAGATGAAAGAATTTATCATATGGATCAAATTATCTTTCATCCTGCTGTAAATGGACAGGATGGAGTGTTATCTTTAAAAGATTTTATAGAAAAAACAGGAGTTGTACGATTGAATGATGTAGAGATTCATTTGGTGAATCATGTATTAGTCAATGAAGAGAAAAAAGATGTAGATTATATTTTAAAAGATGGGGATCAAATCACTACTACAGAGATCCATAATGTATTAGAGGTTTTAAAGAAATTTAATATAGAGGAAGAACAATATCATATATATGTAAATGGAATAGAGGCAGATCCATATTTTATACTAAAAAGTGAAGATGAGATTGTGATTTGTGAAAAAGGAGAAAAAATATCTAACGATGCAAAACTTATTAAAGAAGATACAATAAAAATAACAGTAAATAATGAAGAAATAGAAATGCTTAAAAAAGGAAAAGAACCTATTTTTGTAGATATATTTGATTATTTTGATTTTGATAGAACAAAAGCTCAAGGAACACTGATTATGGAGTTAAATGGAGAAAGAGCGGCTTATACAGATTCTATTCAAGATGGAGATAGAATAGAAATATATTGGAAAAAATGAACTAGAGCATAGCTCTAGTAATTTTTTGTGAGATAAAAAAGAGAGGGAAAAAATTCCCTCATCTTAAAAGGGGGAAAAAACTGTGGGTTTTTGTTCACTACATAGTATGCATGTACAAAAAAAACGTTACACAAAATGGAAAATGGATCAAAAAGTATCCTCTATGCTAGAAAATAAATATGATGTATAGTAATAAGGGAAACTATATTATTTGTACTACAGATATAAGTCATTTAATACAATAGTATATATAATATTTATCGCAGAATAGGAAGGAGGAGTTATTTTGAGCGAAAATATAAAGAGCAAAGAAAAGAAGTTAAAGCTTGGTACTGGTCTTATTATTGTATTATTAAGTTTTCTTTTGTCTATTACGGCAATTGGATTCTTTTTACTATATCAAGATACTATTTATGATGGTGTAAATATAGAGAATCTAGATGTAGGTGGAATTTCTATCATGGAAGCTCAAGAGAAAGCAAGAAATCATTTTGATACTATAGGGATAGATGGCAAAATTTGTTTTTCTTATGGAGATAAAAATTGGGAGGTAAGTAGTAAAGACATTGGATATACTTATGATTATACAAAAGCTGTCCAAGAGGCTTATCAAGTGGGAAGAGAGGGAAGTTATTTTGAAAGATTACAGACTATTCTTTCCCTGTATAAAAATCCTTATTCTATAAGCTTAAAACCTATTTATGATCATGAAAAAATGAATCAATTTATAGATACTATTGAAAATGAAATTAATAAAAAGGAAAAAGATGCAACGATTACAAGAAGTGGTGGCAGATTTCATATTACCAATGAAGTGGTGGGATTACAGTTAGATGTAAAAAAAACACAACAGCTTGTAGGGGAATCATTGAAAAATACGAAACTTAAAGAAGATATATATATTCAGTTATCTGTATCAAGTATTTCTCCTAAAGTAAGTGCAGAAAGTTTAAGCACGATCCAAGATGTATTAGGAGAGTATGAAACTACTTTCAATGCTTCTAATGCAAGTAGAAGTGAAAATATAAGATTATCTGCAAAATCAATCAATGGAACTGTTTTAATGCCTACAGAAGTTTTTTCTTTTAATGATGTTGTAGGACCAAGAAGTAAAGAAAAAGGATATCAAGGAGCTACTGTGATATTTGAAGGAGAATTTGTAGAAGGATTAGGAGGTGGCGTTTGTCAGACTTCTAGTACTTTATATAATGCAGTACTTTTAAGTAATTTAGATACTGTACAAAGAGTAAAACATACTATTCCATCTACTTATGTTCCAAAAGGAAGAGATGCAACCGTATCTTATGGAGTATTAGACTTTAAATTTAAAAATTCAACTGCAAATCCAGTTTATATAGAAAGCTATGTAGGTGGAAATAAGGTTAAATTTAGAATTTATGGACATAAAGCAGATTCAAGGAGAGTAGAAATTCAATCTATAGAAAATGAAGTGATCAAAAGACCAATAGAAGTCAAATATGATTCTACACTTGCAGAAGGAAAAGAAAGAATAGAGCAAAAAGGAAGAGATGGATATAAAGTTAGTACCTATAAAATTGTATGTGAAAATGGGAAAGAAATAGAGAGAAAACAAATTTCAAATGATTATTATAAGCCTAAAACTCAGGTTGTTGTAAAAGGAACTAAAAAAGCAACTCCATCTAATTCTGTAAAGACTCAGAAAAAGGAAGATCATAAGGAAACAAATATTCCTTCTCATGATCAAACTATTTATTGATACAAAAGATAAAGAGGTGAAGGAATGGCAGTACCACCATTATATGATAAAGAAGTACATTGTCCTGTGTGTAAAAATGTATTTTCTACGAAAAAGGTAAGAAGCTCAGCCATTCGAATAGATAAAAGAGACACAGACTTTTGTGTTTATTATAAAGGAGTAAACCCTATTTATTATGGGGTATTTGTATGTCCTAATTGTGGATATAGTGCACTAGAGAGTGTATTTGGAGAAATGAGTCCTTCAGGAAGAAAAACAATTGAAGAAAATATTTCAAAGTATTGGGTACAAAGAAGTTATGGAGAAGAAAGAACTATTTATGAAGCTATTGAAACCTATAAACTTGCTATAGTTTGTGCTCAATTGTTAAATCAAAAAAATGGGATTCTAGGAACACTATGTCTTAGGCTAGCTTGGATGTATAGGTATATTCATAATGCAAGAGAAATACATTTTATAGAGCATGCAACAATTTGTTTTGAACAAGCATTTCTTTATGAACCATTACCCATAGGAAATATGGATGAAGTATCCTTACTGTATTTATTAGGTGAACTCAATAGAAGACTTCAAAAATATGATGAATCTATTGATTGGTTTAATAAAACAGTGAATAATAGAGCTATCAAGCAAAAAAAGAAATTAGATACACAAGCAAGAGAACAGTGGAGAATTGCGAAAGAAGCATATAGACAACAAAAAGAAGAAGGAGCATAAAAAAGTTACTACAATAAGTAGTCACTCTAGCTTATAGATAAAGTCATAAAAAAAGTCACTAATTTTCAAATTTGGAAAATATAAAGAAACGCTCGAAAATAGCATTACAAACTCGCTATGCTCAAACAGTGTAATGCTAAGCATTTTCTCACTTATTCTATATTTTCACAAATTCTCAATAATTGTTTCTAATTTTTATGACTTTGCTAAAAGATAGTTTGTCTTCAGTCTGAAGTTACTACAAATAAGTAGTAACTTTATTTTTTTAGAAATATAAAGAACAAATTTGTAGTATATATGTATTAGAGGGGTGGAAATAGAGAGAGGATACAAGGGGGGAGAAGGATGCATCCACTTTTAGCTACCGTAGGAATGTTAGAGCTTATGAGGATGGGAACACAAGAAATAAAAAAGCCTATTGTATTTGTACCGGGTCTTTATGGATCTATGGGAGAAGATATTATTCCTGGAACTGGTGAATGGGGATTTGGAATGGCAGCTTCTGTTTATGAGCCGTTTATAGAAATATTAACCAATATGGGTTATGAAAAGGAAAAAGATTTATTTATATGTTTTTATGATTGGAGAAAAGATTGTAGATTTTCTTCAGAGGAATATCTTCAAAAGACAATTTATCAAGCAAAAGCTCAAACAAGAAGTAAAAAAGTAAACTT
Organism: Inediibacterium massiliense; assembly: GCF_001282725.1. NCBI lineage: Bacteria > Bacillati > Bacillota > Clostridia > Peptostreptococcales > Thermotaleaceae > Inediibacterium > Inediibacterium massiliense. The sequence continues at coordinate 459,936 of NZ_LN876587.1, forward strand.
AATTTGCCATAGTATGGGAGGATTGGTAGCAAGAGCTTATGTACAAGGAAATCAGTATGGTTATGATGTAGATCAATTGATTTTTATAGGAACACCTAATGGAGGATCTGCAAATGCTTATTATTTTTGGGCAGGAGGAGAGCTCCCATATGAAAGAAATATAAAATCTAGTATATTTACTACTTTATTAGAAGGATATCTGTGGATATTAGAAAAAAAATATAAAAATGAAAATACTATGGAGGTAATTCGTAAACATCTACAAGGGGTAAAGGATCTTTTGCCTAGCAAGACATATGGAAATTACCTTTATTATATAGGAAACAAGCAAAATACCAATTATATCTCATATAAAGAAATGAATTATCATAATGAATTTTTAGATGAATTAAATGATAAAAAAGGTATTCTTAAAAATAGAAAAATACAAGTTACTTTAATTGGAGGAAAGAGTATCAATACCAATCAAAAATTACAAATAGATAGAAGATATAAAAATGAAGATGAGAGATGGAAGGATGGAAAAGTAGTAGGTTCATATCAGTCAAAGGAAGGGGATGGAACAGTCCTTTTAGATAGTTTATGTGAAATAGAAGGAGATACTTATGTTTTTGAGGCAACTCATACTGAAATTTTACAAAGATGTAAATTTATCCTTCAAGAAAAACTAGGAATAAAAGAAGATATATCGTATAAGGAAAGCATGCCATCAGTAGATGACTATGTAAGTGTTTTAGTGAGTGGCAAAGGACAAATTCGGATTAAAACTTATGAGAGAGGGAATAATATTTTATTATATGATGGAACAAAGCGCCACAAAGATATATATGTACAAAAGACGGATGAGAAAAATATATGGATACTTATAAAAGGTTTCTCAGATAAGCATTTATATATGGAATATACACCTATGGAGAAAGAGCCTATAGAGATTGTGATCAGAGATCATTTAGGGAGAAAGAAAAAAATTCAAGAAAGAAAAGGATATATGCAACAAGCTTATAAAATTAATTTATCCTAGAATTGCATGTGTATAAAAAATTTGATATAGTTAAGAAGGCATTTTGTCCCTCATGGGGACATATTTTTTTGAATATCTAGGGAATCTAAAATTTTAAAATAATAGATGATTTAAGAAAGTAAGAGGTGATTTTATGGCAGGGAAAATTACCCTTGTAACAGGAGGAGCAAGAAGTGGAAAAAGCAGCTATGCAGAACATCTTGCAAAAACTTCACAGGGATTCGTAGCTTATTTAGCTACAGCGATTGCATTTGATGAGGGAATGAAAGATAGAATCAAAAAACATCAAGCTTCAAGGCCTAGTGAGTGGACAACTTATGAAGGATATAAGGATGTATACAAAATAATAAAAGAGATTGGTTTAAAGCATCAAACCATTCTTTTAGATTGTGTAACCATTATGACAACAAATTTAATGTTTGAATGTGAAGAGGATTGGGAAAATATAAGTCATGAAAAAATAGATGAAATAGAAACATATATTCAGGATCAAATGATAAAACTTATAGAAGAGATTAGAAAAAATAATATTTGGTGTATCATGGTTACCAATGAAGTTGGAATGGGTATTGTTCCTGAAAACAGAATGTCTCGTATTTTTAGAGATATAGCAGGAAGAATGAATCAAATGATAGCGAAAAAAGCAGATGAAGTATATTTTACTGTATCTGGTATTCCTATGAAGATTAAGTAGGAGGAAATTATGAAAAGACTAATTTTAATGATTCAATTTTTCACAAGAATACCCATTTCTGTAAATTTAGAAGTAACAGAAGAAGATTTTTCAGAGGGAATTGTTTATTTTCCTCTTGTAGGGCTTATTATTGGAATGTTTATCGTATCGTTATATTACATAGGATATAAATTAGGAGGAATTTTATTAGGAAGTGTGCTTTGTGTAACAGGAGAGGTTTTTATTACAGGAGGTCTTCACTTAGATGGATTAGGAGATACCTTTGATGGAGTATATAGCAATCGTCCCAAAGATCAAATATTAGAAATTATGAAAGACAGTAGACTTGGAACAAATGCTGCTTTGGCTATATTTTTAACTCTTTTATTGAAAATATCATTCATTTTTTCACTTCCTGTTCCATATGTGTATGGTGTACTTATTGTCATGCCTACTTTTTCAAAATTATGTGTTGTATATGCAGCAAGATTTTCTACTTATGCAAGAAAAAGTGGTATGGGAAACTTTTTTATAGGAAAAACAAACAATAAACATCTTATAATTGCTATTGTTTCATCTATAATTATTGGGTTGATTTATATAAAGGCGATTCCTTTTGTACTAGTAGGGTATTTATTCAGTATAGGATATGTAAAACATATTACAGACAAGATTGGTGGAATGACAGGAGATACCTTAGGAGCCATATCTGAACTTGCAGAAATTGTTTATTTATTTTATTTTTTAATTTTGGAAAAGGTGATTTTATGAATTTAATTTTGATAAGACATGGAGAAATTGAGGAGAATCATAAAGGATTATATTGTGGTTTTATAGATTCTTCTTTAACAGAAAGAGGGATTTTACAAGCCAAAGAAATGAGTGAAAAATTAAGAGAAGAAAAGATCGATATGATTATCAGTAGTAATTTAAAAAGAACAATAGAAACAGCAAATATGATTCATAAGCATCATTCTATAAAAATGACCCAAGATGAAAATCTAAGAGAAATGAATTTTGGGCTGTGGGAAGGATTAGATTATCATACTATAAAAGAAAAATACCCAAAAGAGCTTGAAAAGTGGCAAAAAGATTGGGTAGAGTATCAAGTTCCACAAGGAGAAAGTTTGATGCAAATGTATGAAAGAGTGGTAAAAGTCATCGAAAAAATACAAAAAGAATATGAAAATCAAAATATTTTAATAGTATCTCATGCAGGATGTATTCGTGCTATTGTATCTTATTTAATAGGAAATGGAGTAAAAGATTATTGGAGATATAAAATAGAAAATTGTAGAATAACCAAAATAGAAATTGTAGACGATTTTCCAGTCCTAACAGCTTTAAATCAGTAATAAAAATAAATACATATGTGAAAAATATTGAAATGAAAAAGATATTTTGATACCATGAGATAAGACAAATAAATGAGAACAGGTGCCGAAAGGCTTAAAAAGGAAGTTCGGTGAAAATCCGATACAGCCCCCGCTACTGTAAGTGAGGATGAAATCGACAAAATGTCACTTGGATGATCCAAGGAAGGCGTCGAAAGTAAGGTGATTCACGAGTCAGGAGACTTTCCTGTTTTTATGGATTTTGTACCTTCGGCGGGAAGGGAAAAGAACGATTGTATGTTCGTGCCCTAGCCATTGATGGTTAGGGTATTTTATTATGAAGGGATGATCAATATGAACCTACCTAGATTTGTACTGGCTGGAACTCAAAGTGGAGTTGGGAAAACCACTGTATCTATAGGGATTATGGCGGCTCTTACAAGAAGAGGGATAAATATAGCTCCATTTAAAGTAGGCCCAGATTATATAGATCCAGCTTTTCATACATTTGTCACAAATAATAAATCAAGAAATTTAGATAGCTGGCTTTTAGAAGAAGACACAATCAAAAGACTATTTATAAAAAATGCAAGAGGAAAAATTTCTATCATAGAAGGTGTTATGGGACTTTATGATGGATATGGTACAAGTAAAGACGAGGGAAGTACAGCTCATGTATCTAAAATATTAAAATCACCTGTTATTTTGATTGCAAATGGAAAAGGTGTCTCCACCAGTGCAGCAGCACAAATTTTAGGATATAAAATATATGATGAGGATGTAAACATTCAAGGAGTTATTTTAAATAATATATCAGGGGATGCTCATTATGAGCTTTTAAAAGAAAGTATTGAAAGAGATACAAATATAAAATGCGTTGGATATTTAAAGCCAAATCAAAATATTTCCCTTGAAAGTAGACATTTAGGACTTATTCCTAGTGTAGAAGTAAAAGATCTAAAAGACAAAATAAATACTATTGCAGATATGGTAGAAGAGACCATTGATCTAGATGCATTAATCAAAATTGCTCAAGAGGCAGAAGCTTTAGAAGATTTTACATATGAAGAAGAAAAAATTGTGAAGAATGTAAATATTGGAGTAGCTTTTGATGAAGCATTTAATTTCTATTATGAAGATAATTTAGATCTTTTAAAAGAGATGGGAGCAAATCTCATTTATTTTAGTCCTTTAAAAGATCAATCCATTCCTAAGAATATTCACGGTTTGTATATAGGCGGGGGGTTTCCAGAAGTATTTGCAAAAGAATTATCAGAAAACGTTTTAATGAGGGAATCTATAAAAGAGCATATAAAAAATGGAGTTCCTACTTATGCAGAATGTGGAGGGCTTATGTATCTTACAAAAGCTATTACTACATTAGAGGAAGAAACTTATGAAATGGTGGGTGTATTTGATACAATAGCAAAGATGACAACAAGGCTTCAAAGATTTGGATATGTCCATGTAAATATAGATAAACCGTGTAGTATTTCTAAAGAGAAAAGTTATATCAAAGCTCATGAATTTCATCGTTCATTGATTGAAGAAAACGAAACAATGGAATATGCTTATGTTGTAGATAAAATAAAAAATGAAAAAAAGATCAAAAGCTGGGGATGTGGAGTGAAAAAATATAATGCATTAGGAGCATATGCTCATATTCATTTTTATAGCAATAAAAATATTGCACAATCTTTTTTAAAAAATTGTTCGAATTATAAGGATAGGAGTTGTACAACCTATGAAAAATAAATCTTTAATGTTTCAAGGAACAGCATCTTCTGTAGGAAAGAGCCTTCTTACAGCTGCTTTTTGTAGAATTTTTTATGAAGATGGATATAAGGTAGCACCTTTTAAATCTCAAAATATGGCACTTAATTCTTACATTACAAAAGAAGGACTAGAAATGGGAAGAGCTCAGGTGGTACAAGCAGAGGCTTCTTCTATAGAGCCTAGTGTTTTAATGAATCCTGTTTTATTAAAACCTACAACAGATAAAAAGTGTCAGGTTATTTTAAATGGGAAAGTATATAAAAATATGTCTGCTGCTGAATATCATGACTTTAAGCCTGAACTTTTAGAAATGGTTCAAAAAACTTTTCATAAGCTTTCAAGTGAAAATGATATTGTCGTTATAGAAGGGGCTGGAAGTCCAGCAGAAATCAATTTAAGAGATAAAGATATTGTAAATATGGGAATGGCAGAGATTGCTGATTCTCCAGTTATATTAATTGGAGATATAGATAGAGGGGGCGTATTTGCTTCTTTATATGGAACCATTATGCTTCTTACAGAAGAAGAAAGAAAAAGAGTAAAGGGAGTGATTATCAATAAATTTAGAGGAGATATTAATATATTAAAGCCTGGAATTAAAATGCTTGAAGATCTTATTCATATTCCAGTATTAGGAGTTGTTCCATATTCTAATGTGCAAATTGAAGATGAAGATAGTTTGGCTGAAAGATTTAGATATAAAAAAAATGAAGGTGGACAAATAGAAGTGGGTGTATTGTATCTTCCCCATGTTTCAAATTTTACAGATTTTAATGTATTTGAAACACAAGAAGATGTACATTTAAGATATATTATGAGAGGCGAGAAAATTGGAGATCCAGATCTTTTAATTATCCCGGGATCTAAAAATACTATTGAAGATTTGGCTTATTTAAGAGAAACAGGATTAGAAGAAGAAATTTTAAGACTTCATAGAAAAGGAAAACTCATTATAGGCATTTGTGGAGGATATCAAATGCTTGGAAGAAAAATATCAGATCCTCATGAAACAGAAAGTAGTATAAAAGAAATCAATGGATTAGGACTTTTAGATACAGAGACTATATTTGAACTAGAAAAAACTACAACGCAAGTAAAAGCAAAAGTTATTGCTAAGGAAGAAAACTTATTTTCAGAAGTATTGGATATGGATATTGAAGGATATGAAATTCATATGGGTCAAACAAAGCTAGGAAAAGAAGCTACTCCATTTCATAGAATCATAAAGAGACTAGGTGAAGAAGTCAATATAGAAGATGGAGCCATTAATAAAGAAGGAAATGTAATGGGAAGTTATATCCATGGAGTTTTTGATAATATCGGATTTACAAGAAAAATATTAAATAATATCAGAAAGGCTAAAGGCCTTGATGAGAAACAAAGTAGTGTGGAAACCTTTAAAGAGTTTAAAGAAAAAGAATATGAAAAGCTTGCAAAGATTGTTCGCGAAAATGTAGATTTAGATAAAATATATAAAATTTTACAAGGGGATAAAAAATGATTCATATACTAATCGGTTATGTAGCTGATCTTTTGTTTGGAGATCCTTATTTTATTCCCCATCCTATATGTTTGATTGGGAAATGTATTTCTAAAACAGAAGCTTTTTTAAGGAAATTCGTGAAAAATAGTGAAGATGAAAAAAGACTCGGGATCTTTCTAACGATGGTTATTGTAGGAGCTACCTATGGCATTACTTTTTCTATTGTATTTTTGGCAAAATACATAAATATCTATTTAGGATATGCAGTGGAAGGTTTTTTAATTTTTCAAATTCTTGCATCTAAAAGTTTGGATAAAGAAAGCAGAAAAGTTTTAAATGCACTAGAAAAAAATGATATTCTAGAGGCGAGAAAGTATTTATCTTATATTGTAGGAAGAGAAACAAGTCATTTAAATGAAAAAGAAATTATAAGAGCAACAGTAGAAACTGTTGCAGAAAATGCTTCTGATGGAGTAATTGCCCCTCTTTTTTATATTTTTATAGGAGGAGCGCCTTTAGGGATGGCATATAAAGCAGCCAATACACTAGATTCTATGGTAGGATATAAAAACGAGAAATATATTCATTTTGGATGGGCTTCTGCTAAATTTGATGATTTACTCAATTATATACCTGCAAGACTGACGGCTATTTTTATGATTATAGGTTCTTTTTATCTTTTTTATGATTATAAAAGTGCAATTAAAATAGTAAGAAGAGATCATAAAAATCACAAAAGTCCAAACTGTGGATATCCAGAGGCTGCTACAGCAGGAGCACTGAATATTCAATTAGGAGGAACCAATACTTATTTTGGACAAGAAATATACAAGCCTACTATTGGAGATGAAATCTATTCATTAGAAGAGGAGCATATAAAAAAATCAATAAAAATAATGTATGCATCCTCGGTAGTAGGATTTTTAGTATTTTATTTTATGTTTGCCTAAAAGGACAAAGGGAGAGGTAGGATGAAGCGAGTAGAGCATGGCGGAAATATATATGAAATTGCACAGAGACTAGGGATACAGGAAGAAGAAATCATAGATTTTAGTGCAAATATTAATCCACTAGGAATTCCAAAAGATTTTAAAGAATGTATGATTTTGAATATAGATACAATTCAAAAGTATCCAGATCCTAAATATAAGGATTTGATCAAAGATATTTCAGAATATCATAAAATTAATTCTAATTGGATTGTTGTAGGAAATGGTGCAACAGAAGTGATTTTTTCTATGATTCGTGAAATAAAACCAAAAAATAGTTTAATTTTAGCACCTACTTTTTTAGAATATGAAAGAGCACTTAAAAAAGCAAGAAGCAATGTAGAATACTATTTATTAAAAGAAGAAAATAATTTTCAAATAGATGATGACTTTTTTAATATTTTACATGATTCTATAGATTTATTGATTCTTTGTAATCCTAACAATCCAACAAGTCAGTTGATTGCAAAAAGTAAAATGGAAAAGATATTAAACATATGTAAATCTAGAAATATTCATGTAATGATTGATGAAGCTTTTATGGAATTTGTAGAAAATGGAGAGAAAGAAAGTGTGATTTCCCTTCTAAAAGATTATGATCATTTATATATTATTAAAGCATTAACAAAATTTTATGCATTACCAGGACTAAGAATAGGATACGGATTAAGTAGCAATATAAAAATATTAGAAGAGATCAAAAACAATCAAGAGCCTTGGAGTATAAATAGTTATGCAGCAATGGCAGGAATGGTTCTAAAAGATGAATATTATATACAAAAAAGTAAAGAATGGATTATAAAGGAAAGAAAAAAACTTTATGAAGAACTTTTAAAGATCAAGAATCTAAAAGTTTATCCTCCAAGCTCAAATTATATATTATTCAAATATATGGAATCTAATAAAAATTTAAAAGAGGCTTTACTCAAAAGAAAAATATTGATTAGAAGTTGCGATAATTATAAAAATTTAGATGATTCCTTTTATAGAATTGCTATTAAAGACGAAGAGTCTAATCTAAAATTATTAAACGCATTAAAAGAGGTATCTTATGAAGATTAAGGGAATTTGTCCTGCTTCTTGTGGGGAATTATTACAAGGATATATAAAAGATGGAGAAAAATTAATATCCTATCCTATAGACATGTATTCTGTAGTGACTTTGAAAGAATGTAAAAATCCTATAAGAGATCCAAATAAGAAAAAAGCTATAAAGGCTATGTATAAAACTCTAGATTTTTTTGGAGAAAGTGATCAAATAGGAGATGAGCTAAGTGTAGATGTTGATTCCAATATTCCTATAGAAAAAGGTATGGCGAGTAGTACAGCTGATTTAGCATCAACTATTATAGCTACAGCAGCTTATTTAGGGAAAGAAATAACAGATGAAGCATTAGCAAAAATATGTACTCAAATAGAACCTACAGATAGTACTATTTTTCAACAACTAACTTTATTTGATCATCTAAATGGTGTAAAAGTAAAAAGCTTTGATTGGAATCCCCATCTTGACATATGGGTATTAGAATCAAGAGGTCAAGTAAATACCCAGACTTTTAGAAAAAATAATTATGAAAGTTTAAGAATCAAAAATAAAGAGAATGTAGAAAAAGCATATAAAGTTTTTGAGGAAAGTTATGTAAAGAAAGATTTTCATCTTTTAGGGAAAGCTGCAAATATAAGTGCTATGACAAACCAAAATATACTTTATAAAGATAAATTAGAAGAAATCATGGATATGGCCTTGAAAATGAATTGCTATGGAGTCAATGTAGCTCATAGTGGGACTGTACTAGGCATATTATTTCAAAAAGATAAAGTAGATATAGAGAAATTTGCAAATGAAATGGAAAAAAAGAGCATTTTTGAAATTTATTACAAGGATTATTTTACAAAAATGGTAAAAGGTGGACCTAAAATTTTATTTAAATAATTAGGAGGAATAAAATGAGTGAATATATAAAAATACCACATTTAATTGAAGAAAGAAGCTTTGAAATTATTACGGAGGAACTAGGAGATAAAACTTTTCCAGAGGAGATTGGAAAAATTGTAAAACGTATTATTCATACTACTGCGGATTTTGAATATGCAGATCTCACAGTCATTTCTCCTGATGCAATAGAAAAAGCCAAAGAAGCTATACAATCAGGATCTCATATTGTGACAGATACAAAGATGGCAATGTCAGGAATTAATAAAAATAGACTGTCTCAATATGGTGGAGAAGTACATTGTTTTATTTCTGATGAAGATGTGGCAAAAACAGCGAAAGAAGAAGGAACAACAAGAGCTATGGCAGCTATGAAAAAAGCGATAAAAGACCCTAAAAATAAAATATTTGTAATAGGGAATGCTCCTACAGCACTGTTTACTTTAAAAGAATGTATAGAAAAAGGGGAAGTAAAGCCAGAGCTTGTAATTGGAGTTCCTGTAGGATTTGTAGGAGCGGCTGAATCAAAAGATGAGTTTTCTAAATTAGATGTTCCATATATTATTGTAAAGGGACGTAAAGGTGGAAGTACAGTAGCAGCAGCTATTGTAAATGCCATTTTATATATGCTGTAAAGAAGGAGAGAAAATGGATAAGTATATTATAAAAAATGGTAAAAAAATGAAATATGGATATACAACGGGTTCTTGTGCAGCAGCAGCTTCTAAAGCTGCTGCTTTGATGGCTATTACTGAAAAAAAGGTAGATTTTGTAAGAATCCATACTCCTAAGGGATGGGATCTAGACATAGAGGTGAAAGAATATGAAATAAAAAAGGATTGGGCCTTTTGTGCAGTACAAAAAGATGCAGGAGATGATCCTGATAATACCCATGGCATATTTATTCATGCAGTAGTAGAAATTATCGATGAACCTAAAATAGAAATAAAAGGTGGAGTTGGAGTAGGAGTTGTGACCAAACCTGGACTTTCTATAGCTCCTGGAAATCCAGCCATTAATCCAGTCCCTCAAAAGATGATTCAAAAAGAAGTCTCAGAAGTTTTACCAAAAGATAAAGGAGCAATTATTACTATTTCTGTACCCAAAGGAGAAGAAATTGCAAAAAAAACATTTAATCCTAGACTGGGAATTGTAGGAGGTATTTCTATTTTAGGAACTTCTGGAATTGTAGTTCCCATGTCCGAAGAAGCTTATAGAGAATCTTTAGCTATTGAGATGAAGGCGGCTATCTATGAAAATCCAGAAAAGCTTATTTTGGTGCCAGGAAATTTTGGTGAGGATTTAGCCATTCATTATTATCATTTACCAAAACAAAAAATAGCAAAAACAAGCAATTTTATAGGATTTATATTAGAAAAATGTGTAGAATATAAAGTTAAAAAAGTGCTGATGATTGGACATATAGGTAAGTTTGTTAAATTAGCAGGAGGTATTTTTCATACTCATAGTAAGGTTTCTGATGGAAGAATAGAAATATTAGCAGCTAATCTTGCTTTGATGGGTGCACCTACTCATGTGATCGAAGAATTATTTGAGTGTGTCACAACAGAAGCTGCTATAGAAATCATCGAAAAAAGAGGGTACGAAGAAATTTATGAAAAATTATGTAACAAAGCAGAAGAAAGATGTACGATTAGGGTACATAATGAATTAGAAATAGGAGTGATTATGTTTGGCATGGGTCGAAAAATTTTAGGACAAGGACAAGTGGCAAAAAAATTACTGGAGGAATTTAAAAATGGGTAAGATTTATATACTTGGAATAGGCCCTGGTCATAAAGACTACATTTTGCCTGCGGTTAAGAATGCAATTTACAATTGTGATGTATTAATTGGAGGAAAAAGGCATTTAGAGGATTTTAAAGATTTAGAGAAAGAAATGCTTTATATAGGATCTAATTTAAAAGAGCTTATAGAATATACAAAACAAAATAAAGAAAACAAAAAAATAGCTTATCTTCTTTCAGGAGATACAGGCTTTTATAGTATGTTAGGATTTTTAAAAAAGCATTTTAAATCAAATGAGTTAGAAGTGATTCCAGGAATTAGTTCTTATCAATATTTGATGGCAAAAGTAGGACAGACTTGGCATGATGCATATATAGGAAGTCTTCATGGAAGAGAATTTGATTTTTTAGACGTTGTAAAGAAATATAAAAAAGTCATTCTTTTGACAGATCAGAAATATTCTCCAAAGGAAATTGCAAGAAAAATGCTAAATAATCATATACAAGGAAAAATCATGATTATAGGAGAAAATCTTTCTTATCCAAATGAAAAAATTACTTTTGCATCGTTAGAAGAAGTAATTCATATCAGTGAATTTAATATGTGCGTGGTGGTGATTGTAGATGAATTGGAAATTTAAAACGCCAGGAATCCCAGATGAGTATTTTATTAGAGGGAAAGTTCCTATGACAAAAGAAGAAGTACGGGCCCTTACCATTTCAAAACTGAGATTAAAAGAAGATCTAGTTATGGTAGATATAGGAGCAGGAACAGGATCAATTTCCATTGAATCGGCTCATATATGTAAAAAGGTCATAGCTATTGAAAGAAATCCAGAGGGAATAGAACTCATTAAAAAGAATAGTGAAAAATTTAATGTGCCTATACAAATCATTCACAATAATGGAAAAGATGCTCTAAAACAAATCAATACCTTTGATAGAGCGTTTATTGGAGGAAGTGGAGGAGAATTAGAAGACATTATAAAGTTATGCTATGAAAAATTAACAGATCAAGGAATATGTGTAATCAATTGTATTACTATTGAGACTTTATACAAGTCTATGGAACTTTTAAAGGCTACAGGATTTAAAGATATAGATGTAATTTCTATCAATATATCAAAAGGAAGAGCATTAGGAAAATATACACTTATGGAAGCTTTAAATCCTATTTATGTGATATCAGCTAGAAAACAAAAGGAGGAAATATAATGGTGTATTTTATAGGAGCAGGACCAGGAGATCCAGATTTAATTACAGTAAAGGGAAGAAAAATTGTAGAAAAAGCAGATGTAATTATTTATGCAGGGTCTTTAGTAAATAAAGAAATTATTAATTGTAGAAAAGAAGAAGCACAAGTTTATAATAGTGCGTCTATGACATTAGAAGAAGTGATTGAAGTTATAGAAACAGCAGAAAAAGAAAAAAAATTAGTAGCCAGAGTTCATACAGGAGATCCAAGTATTTATGGTGCTATAAGAGAACAAATAGATATATTAGAGGAAAAAAATATTTCTTATGAAGTGATTCCAGGTGTTAGTTCCTTTGTAGGGGCAGCTGCGGCTATTGGAAAAGAATTTACTTTGCCAGGGGTGACTCAAACTGTTATTCTTACAAGAATGGAAGGAAGAACTCCTGTCCCAGAAAAAGAAAGCTTAGAAAGTTTAGCTAAACACAAGGCTTCCATGTGCATATTCTTATCAGTTCATATGATTGGGGAAGTAGTAAAAAAACTTTTGACTCATTATGAAAGTCATACACCTATTGCAGTGATTCAAAAGGCTACTTGGGAAGATCAAAAAATTGTTTTAGGAACATTAGAAAATATTGAGGAAAAGGTAAAAGAAGCAGATATTAATAAGACAGCTCAAATATTGGTAGGACATTTCCTAGGAAATGAATACGAATATTCTAAACTTTATGATAAAACTTTTTCTCATGAATATAGGACTGCAAAGGAATGAAAGCAATTATTACCCTTACAAAAGGTGGGGCAAATCTAGGATATAGATTATTAAAAAATTTAGACAAAACCGTATTATATGTAAATCCTAAATTTATCATAAAAGAAGATAATATTTATCCTATTGAAGAAAAGGTTTCTGATTTTGTATCCCATATATTCCATGAGTATGAATGTTTAATATTTATTATGGCTACAGGAATTGTAGTAAGATCTATTGCTCCACATATAAAAGATAAAAAAATAGATCCAGCGGTTCTTGTTTTAGATGAAAAAGGGAGAAATGTCATTAGTCTTTTATCAGGACATATTGGAGGAGCCAACGAGTATACAAAAAATATTGCTAAAATATTAGGAGCCAACCCTGTAATTACAACAGCATCTGATGTAAATGATTCTATTGCAGTAGATACTTTGTCTATAATGATAGGTGGAGAAATTGAAAGTTTTTATGATGCTACCAAAGTTACAGCTCATATTGTCAATAAAGAAAAAGTAGGGATTACTTCAGATATTCCCATAAAGATCCCGCTACCTGAAAATATAGTATTCATTCAAAATGATATAGAGGACTGTAAAGGAATTATATATGTTACAAACAAAGAAAAAATAGAATCTAATTCAATAGATCAAGTAATTATAAGGCTCAAAAACATTATACTAGGGGTAGGTTGTAGAAGAGGAAAATCAAAAGAAGAAATATTAAATGCTATTGAGGATAGCTTAATAAAGCTTAACATTTCACAAAAATCTATCAAGCATATAGCAACAGTAGATTTAAAAAAAGATGAAAAAGGACTCATAGAAGCAGCAAAAGAATTAAAGATTCCATTGGTCATTATAGATCGAGAAGAAATCAAAAAAGTACAAGATCAATTTAAAACATCTGAATTTGTAAAGAAAATTACTGGGGTGGGAGCCGTTTGTGAACCAGTAGCTTATTTAAGTAGTAAAGGTGGAAATTTTATTCAAAATAAAAAAGCTTATGATGGAATAACCATAGCAGTCTTTGAAGAAGGTGATAATAATGGAGATCGTAGTAGTAGGTGTAAATCATAAAGATGCACCGGTTGAGATTCGGGAAAAAGTATCTTTTAGTAAAAGTGATTTAGAAAGAGCATATGAATATTTAGGAGAAAACCCTTACATTGAAGAAGTTGTCATATTATCTACTTGCAATAGAAGTGAGATTACAGCTTTTGTGAAAAATGAAAATAAAGGAATAGAAGTTCTTAAAAATTTTTATAAAGATTTTTTTTCATTAGAAGATATGATAGATGATTATTTCTTTGTAAAAAATTCTAATGAAGCTGTCAAACATGTATTTCAACTAGCTGCAGGCCTTGAATCTTTAATTTTAGGAGAAGATCAGATATTAGGACAAGTAAGAAATGCCCATGAGTATGCTTTAGAAATAGGAAAAACAGGGAAAGTTTTAAATAAACTTTATAGAGAAGTCATTACAACTGCAAAAAGAATCAAAAGAGAAACTGCTATTTCTCAAAACTCATTATCTATTAGCTCTATAGCAGTAAAATTTATTGAAGAAATATTTAAGGATTTAAGAGAAAAAAAAGTTTTAGTCATTGGTGTTGGAACAATGAGTCGTATTGCTATAGAAAATTTAATTGATAAGGGCGTTAAAGAAATACATGTTACCAATCGAACAGTAGGACATGTGATGGATTTGTCAGAAAGATATAAAGAAATTCAGGTAGTAGAGTTTTCTAAAAGATATGAATGGATTCCAAAAGTAGATATTATTATAAGCTCTACAAGTGCACCACATTATGTGTTAAGGAAAGATGAGTTTATAAAATATCATGGGGGAGAAAAATTATGCATGGTGGATATTGCCATACCTAGAGATATTGATCCTAAAATTGGACAAGAAGAAGGGGTATCTTTATATGAATTAGATGCATTAAAAAGAGTGTCTCTTGAAAATATGGAATCAAGATTAGAAGCAGCAAAAGATGCTATGAAAATGATTATTGAAGAATGTATTCAATTTGAGAATTGGTACAATTGTCTTTCGGTATTTCCTGTCATAGAAGAGCTTCAAGAGCATAGTACGGAAATCTTAGAAACAGAGATTGAAAGTTTAATGGACAGACTTGAAGATGCTTCACAAAAGGATAAAGAATTAATTCAAATTGTTATGAAAAGTTTGACTAAAAAATTGTTAAAAAGGCCAATTCTTAATTTAAAAAGAGCTGGAGAAGATCGAAAAGGAATTTTATATGCTCAAATTGCAAGTGAATTATTTGGAGTGAATATATATAGCTGTAAAAAAGATAGGAGGCAAAAAAATGCATAAGGGTAAAATATATGTAGTTGGGTTAGGACCGGGAAGTTATGAACATATGAGTGATAGAGCGAAAAAAGCAATAGAGGATTCGCAAGTAATTGTAGGGTATAAAACTTATATAGATTTAATCAAAGATTTATTAAATGAAAAAGAAGTGATTGACTCTGGAATGAGAAAAGAAGTAGAAAGATGTAATATTACTTTGGATGAAGCTTTAAAAGGAAAAAATGTCTGTATTATCAGCAGTGGAGATGCAGGGATTTATGGAATGGCAGGAATTATGCTAGAAGTAGTTCATGAAAGAGATGAAGAAGTAGAGGTAGAGGTAGTTCCTGGTATTACAGCTGCCAATGCAGCAGCATCTAGTTTAGGAGCTCCTATTATGCATGATTCAGCTGTAATTTCTTTAAGTGATCTACTCACAGATTGGGAATTGATCAAAAAAAGAATTGAATGTGCTTCTATGGGTGATTTTATTATATCTATTTATAATCCTAAAAGTAAAGGAAGAATTCATCAAATAGAAGAAGCAAGAGAAATTATGTTAAAATATAAATCGCCTAGTACTCCTGTTGGAATTGTAAGAAATGCCAAAAGAGAAGAAGAAGAAATTTTCATTACAGATTTAGAACATATGTTGAGTTATCCTATTGATATGCTCACGGTTGTGATTATAGGAAATCAAAAGACATATGTAAAAAATGGAAAAATGATTACACCTAGAGGATATACACTATGATCATGATTCTTAGTGGTACCCAAGATGGAAGAGAGATTGTAGATCAATTGCAAAATTTAGGATATCCACTTTTAGTTACCACGGCGACTGCTTATGGAGCAGAACTTATTCCCAAGAACAACACATCCACAGTAATTCACAAAAAACTTTCCAAAGAGGAAATGGAAGAGATCATCATCAATAAGAATGTAAAAATTCTTATTGATGCTACTCATCCTTATGCAGTAGAAGTCTCACAAAATGCAATAGATGTTTGTAAAAAAATGAATATATGCTACCTTCGATTTCAAAGAAAAGAAAGTCTTTTGTTTCAATATGAAGAGATCATTGATTATGTTTCTGATTATGAAGAAGCAGCAGATAAATTAAATACTTTAAATGGAAATATTCTTCTTACTACTGGAAGCAAAACACTAGAAGTTTTTACAAAAAAGATAGATATAGATAGACTTTTTCCAAGAGTATTACCTGTAAGCAACGTAATTCAAAAATGTGAAGATTTAAATATAAAACCTTCTCATATTATTGCTATGCAAGGACCTTTTTCTACCCAAATGAATATGGAAATTATAAAAAAATATAAAATTGATATTTTAGTATCTAAAGATAGTGGCGATTATGGAGGAACAATACAAAAGTTAGAAGCAGCTAAGAAAATGAATGTTTTTGTAGTAATGATTCAAAGACCAAAGCTTAATTATCCTCATGTTTTTGATCATATAGACTATATTATAGATAAAGTGAGAAAAATTTATGAATAAATATTATCCTATGATGTTAAATATTTATAATCAACCATGCTTAGTCATAGGAGGAGGAGAAGTTGCCCAAAGAAAAATATCCTCCCTTTTAAGCTATGGTGCAAATATAACATTAATCAGTCCTCATATAACGGAAAAATTAAATAGTCTTGTAGAAGAAGGAAAAATAAAATATATAAAAAGAGAATACAAAGAGGGAGATTTAAAAGGATATTTTTTAGCTTATATTACTACCAACTATAAAAAAGTCAATGAATTATGCATAAAGGAAGCAAGAAAAGAAGGCGTCTTAGTCAATATAGCAGATCATCCAAAAGAATGTGATTTTTTTATACCGGCAGTATTTCATAGAGGAGATCTTCAAGTGTGTATCTCTACCAATGGAAAAAGTCCTATGCTTACTAAGAAAATTAAAGAAGAATTAAAGGAGCTTTTTCCTAAAGAATATGAAGAGTTTATCTATGTATTAGGAGAGATCAGGAAAATGATGATCAAAGAAGTAAAAGATATTCATCTAAGGAAGGAAATTTTTGAAAAATTAGTGTATAATGATGTATTGGAGAAATACAAAAACAAAGAAATTAAAAATATAAAGGAAGCTTTGATTCAACTGTATAAGGAAAATATAAAGTGAAAAGGTGAAAATTATGAAAAAAAGGATTGTGATTGGTTCTAGAGCAAGTGATCTAGCTTTAAAGCAAACGTATTGGATTGTAGAATGCCTCAAAGAAAAATTTCCTGATCTTGAATATGAAGTAGTCAAAATTAAAACAATGGGAGACAAAATTTTAGATCAAACATTAAATAAAATTGGAGGCAAAGGACTTTTTGTAAAAGAAATTGAAGCCGCACTTATTGAAAACAAAATAGATTTAGCAGTACACAGTATGAAGGATGTTCCCAATCAAATGATTGATGAATTGATTATTGGTGCTGTTACAGACAGAGAAGATCCAAGAGATGTACTTATTAGTAAAAATCATATTCAATTAGATCAATTAAAACAAGGAGCAAGAATTGGTACAAGTAGTTTAAGAAGAGCAGCTCAAATTCTTGCTTATAGACCAGATCTTGTTATTGAACCTATTAGAGGAAATATTAAAACAAGAATAGAAAAAATGGAAACTATGAAGCTAGATGGAATTATTTTAGCTGCTGCAGGAATTATTCGAATGGGATGGGAAGATAAAATTACAGAATATATTTCTACAGAAATTTCTACTCCTGCTGTAGGACAAGGAACATTAGCTATCCAAATCAGGAAAGATGATCAATGGATTCAATCTATTGTAAAAGCATTAAACAACAAAGAAGTTCAAATGAGCATATCTGCAGAAAGAAGTTTTATGAAAAAGTTAAATGGTGGTTGCCATGTACCTATGGGAGCTTATGCAAAAGTAGATGGAGAAAAAATTCATATGACTACTGTAGTGGCAAGTGAAGATGGGAAAAAGATAATAAAACTTGAAAATTCTTGCAGAAAATGGGATGCAGAGCAATTGGGAGTCCAAATGGCACAAGAAACATTAAAAATGGGTGGTCAAGATATATTAAAAAATTTGTAGGCAGGTGATAAGATGAATAAAGGAAAGGTTTTTTTAATTGGAGCAGGTCCTGGAGATTACAAACTCATTACTATAAAAGGGTTAGAGTGTATTCAAAAGGCAGATGTAGTACTTTATGATCGATTAGCAAGTCCTAGACTTTTATCTTTTGCAAAAGAAAATGCAGAAATGATTTATGTAGGAAAAGCTCCTAATAATCATGCCTATACTCAAGATGAAATCAATGAATTGATTTTACAAAAAGCTTTAGAAGGAAAAGTTGTTGCAAGGCTTAAAGGGGGAGACCCTTATGTGTTTGGAAGAGGTGGAGAAGAAGCAAAGGTTCTAAAAGATCATGGGGTACATTTTGAAATTGTACCAGGCATTACATCTTCTATAGCTGTTCCTTCTTATGCTGGAATTCCAGTAACTCACAGAAATGTAAGCTCTTCCTTTCATGTGATTACAGGAAATGAAGATCCTACAAAAGAAGAAAATGTAATTGATTATGAAGCATTGGCAAAGGTAGAGGGTACACTTATTTTTTTAATGGGGATTAAAAATTTAGATAAGATTTGTAGTAGTCTTATAAAATTTGGACAAGATCCAAATAGACCTGTAGCAGTAATTATGAGAGGAACTACTGCAAATCAGAAAATGGCAAAAGGCACATTATCCAATATATACCAAATGATAAAAGAAAATAACATTCAAAATCCATCTATTATTATTGTAGGAGAAGTAGTAAATTTATCTGAAACTCTAAATTGGTTTGAAAATAAACCTCTATTTGGGAAAAAAATATTAGTTACAAGAACGAGAACGCAAGCAAGTGTTTTATCTGAACAATTAGAGGATTTAGGAGCAAATGCCATAGAGTTTCCTACCATTCAAATTGAAAAACCTAAAGATTATACAAAAATTGATGAGGCCATCAAACAAATACAAAAATATAAATGGATTATATTTACTAGTGTCAATGGAGTACATGCTTTCTTTGAAAGATTAAAAGAACTAAAATTAGATGTGAGAAGTCTTTATGGCGCTAAGCTGGTTGCTATAGGAACGGCTACTCAAAAAGTTTTAGAAGATAAAGGGCTACTAGTAGAATATGTACCAGAGGTTTTTCGTGCAGAAGCTATTGTAGAAGGATTAAAAGATAAAATTAATAAAGGAGATCATATTCTTCTACCTAGAGCGGATATTGCAAGAACGATTCTTATTGAAGAATTAGAAAAAATGCATGCAATTGTAGATCATATAGATATTTATCATACAACTATTCCAAATTCTGATAGAGAAAAATTAGTCCATATATTACAAGAAGGAATAGATTTTATTACTTTTACGAGTTCTTCTACAGCTAAAAATTTTATAGCGATTTTAGGAGAAGAAAATAAAGAATTATTAAAAGATATAAAAATTGCAGTGATTGGACCTATTACAGCACAAACTGTAAAAGATATTGGAATGAATGTAGATATCAGTGCAGATGAATTTACCATTGATGGACTTGTAAATTCCATTTTAAAATGGAATGAATAGGAGGGGCAAAAAATGGATTTAATTTCTAGACCTAGAAGGTTAAGAACAAACAAAGCTATAAGAAGTTTAGTAAGAGAAACAGTACTTCATGTAGATGATTTGATTTATCCTTTATTTGTAGTGGAAGGAGAAGGAATTAAAGAAGAAATTGAAAGCTTAGAAAATAATTATCACTTTTCAATAGATATGTTAAAAGATGAGATCAAAGAGATTGTAAGTCTTGGAATAAAAGGGGTTATTTTATTTGGATTACCAACTAAAAAAGATCCTTATGGAAGTGAAGCTTATAGTGATGACGGAATTGTGCAAAGAGCTATAAGAGAGATAAAAAAAATAAATAAAGATATTCTTGTTATTACAGATGTTTGTATGTGTCAATATACAGACCATGGCCATTGTGGAATCATACAAAATGATTATGTACAAAACGACATGACTTTAGAATATATTGCAAAGATTGCTCTATCTCATGCAAAAGCAGGAGCAGATATGGTAGCACCATCTGATATGATGGATGGAAGAATAAGAGCTATTCGAGAAGAATTAGATCATAATGGATTCGAGGAAGTATCCATTATGGCTTATAGTGCAAAATATGCTTCAGCTTTTTATGGACCTTTTAGAGCTGCGGCTCATTCTACTCCTAGCTTTGGAGATCGAAAAACTTATCAAATGGATCCTGCTAATACGGATGAAGCCATAAGAGAAGTAGAATTAGATATAGAAGAAGGGGCAGATATTGTTATGGTAAAACCTGCACTTTCTTATCTAGATGTAGTAAGAAGAGTAAAAGAAAAATTTTATGTTCCAATCGCGGCTTACAATGTAAGTGGTGAATATGCAATGGTAAAAGCCGCTTCTGAACGAGGATGGATTGATGAAAAAGGAATTGTATTAGAGAAATTATTATCTATGAAAAGAGCAGGAGCAGGGATTATTATTACTTATCATGCAAAAGATGCAGCTAGATGGTTAAGAGAGGAGTGATCATATGGATTTTACAAAATCAAAAGCTTTATTTGAAGAAGCAAAAAAGTTTATTCCAGGAGGGGTAAATTCACCTGTAAGAGCATTTCCTTCTGTAAATGTAGATCCTCCTTTTATCCAAAGAGGTAAAGGAAGTAAAATATATGATGTAGATGGAAATGAATATATTGATTATGTAGGGTCATGGGGGCCCCTTATCTTAGGACATGCTCATCCTGAAGTTATGAGTGCATTAAAAGATGTTATGGATTTAGGAACAAGCTATGGAGCACCTACAGAGCTTGAAACAAAACTTTCAAAGCTTGTTTGTGAAGCAGTACCATCTGTTGAAATGATAAGAATGGTAAATTCTGGAACTGAAGCAACTATGAGTGCTTTAAGATTAGCAAGAGGATATACAAAAAGAGATATTATTGTTAAATTTGAAGGAAATTATCATGGACATTCAGATAGTTTACTCATAAAAGCAGGATCTGGTGCTTTAACCTTTGGAGTTCCTAATAGCCCTGGAGTTCCAGAATCTATTGCAAAAAATACAATTACTGCAAAATATAATGACATAGAAGGACTTACGGATATATTTGAAAAGTATGGAAAAGATATAGCAGGTGTGATTATTGAGCCCATCTCAGGAAATATGGGAGTAGTTCCTGCTACAAAGGAATTTATGGATCATCTTAGAAAAATTACAATAGAATATGGTTCACTTCTCATTATAGATGAGGTAATGACAGGTTTTAGAGTATCTTTTCATTGTGCTCAAAGCTTATATGATGTAGATCCAGATATTACAACATTTGGAAAAATCATAGGAGGAGGACTTCCTGTAGGAGCTTATGGAGGAAAAAGAGAAATCATGGAGCATATTTCTCCAAGGGGAGATATTTATCAAGCCGGCACTTTGTCTGGAAATCCATTAGCTATGACAGCAGGATATAAGACTTTAAAAATATTAAAAGACAATCCTAATATTTATAAAGAATTAGAAGAAAAGTCTAAAATGTTAGAGATTGGTTTTAAAGAAAATGTAAAAAAATTAGGAGTAAAAGCTACGTTTAATAGAGTAGGGTCTATGCTTTGTATGTTCTTTACTGAAAAAGAAGTGGTAGATTTTTCATCTGCTATGACAAGTGATACAAATCAATTTGCTATTTATTTTGAGGAAATGTTAAAACAAGGAATTTATTTAGCACCTTCTCAATTTGAAGCAACCTTCATGAGTGCAGTTCATACGAAAGAAGAAATACAAAAAACCATTGAAGCAAATTATCATGCACTAAAAAAAGTTATTTTATAGATCTAAAATAGATGATATAATGAATGATGAAAATTTAAGGAAGAAGGAGAATTCAATATGAGCTTATATGAAGAATGGAAGGCAGTTGCCTATGAACACGAAAGTAAAGAAAGTTTTAATAAATTTTGGAATCAATATGCTATTACAGAAAAAAGAATTTATGCAGATGTTTTAGAAAATTATAAAGAAAATGTAGAAGGTGTTGTAAAAGATCTTATAGAAAAATATGAAACTACAGGACCGTATTTTATGGGATTTTTAGATGGAATCAATGAAAGTTTAAAAAAACCATTAGAAATAGAAGAAATTAATGAAGATACTTCAATCCATCTTGAAATTGATTTTGAAAAACTTTATTATAATATGTTAGAAGCAAAAGCTGATTATCTTTATACATTATCACAGTGGGATGTTATTTTAGATGAAGAAAAAAGAAAAGAAATTACAAAAGAGCACAGAACTGCTAAAACTGTAGTAAAAGGAGATAAGGTTGGAAGAAATGATCCTTGTCCTTGTGGAAGCGGAAAAAAATACAAAAAATGTTGTGGTAAATAGAAAGTCTGATATAAAAAAGACTATTGCCTTTGGAGTTTTAATCCAAGGAAATAGTCTTTTTGTTTGGATATTTTTCAAGGGCTACTTTTAAAATTTCCATAGCTCTTCTTAAATCTTCTTCTTTTAGAATATGTGCAATTCTTACTTCGTCTTTTCCCATACCTTTAGTGGTATAAAAACCTTGAGCAGGAGCGAACATAACTGTTTCATTATTCAAGTCAAAGTCCTTTAAAAGCCATATTACAAACTCTTCAGCATCTTGTACAGGTAGTTTGGCTATTACATAAAAAGCTCCTTTTGGTTTTTGACAAAAAACTCCTGGAATCTTCATAAGACCTTCATAAACTGCATCTCTTCTTTTTTGGTATTCACATAAAACCTTATCAAAGTAATTTTCTTCTACATGATAAAGCTCTGTAGCTCCTATTTGTTCAAGGGTAGGACAACAAAGTCTTCCTTGACATAGCTTTAAAATTTGTGCAATTAATTCTTTATTTTTACTTAAAACAGCACCAATTCTTGCACCACAAGCACTAAATCTTTTAGATACACTATCTACTAAAATGACTTGCTTCTCAATATCTTTCATATCACAAAAGCTTGTAAATTCTAAGCCGTCATAAACAAATTCCCTATATACTTCATCCGAAATAATAAAAAGACCATGTTCTTTTGCTACATCTGCTAAAAGTCTAACTTCTTCTTTTGTATAAACTACTCCAGTAGGATTTCCTGGGTTAGAAAGAAGAATAGCTTTTGTACGAGAAGTAATTAATTTTTCAATTTCTCCTTTAGGTGGAAGATGAAAACCATCTTCGGCTTTTGTAATAAGAGGAATGGTTTTGATTCCTGCAATAGTAGAAAAGCCTGCATAATTAGAATAAAAAGGTTCAGGTACAATTACTTCATCTAAAGGGTCAGCTACAGCTTGAAGAGCAAAGGATAAAGCTTCACTTCCTCCGTTTGTAATTAACATTTCATCTTCTTCAAAAAATAAATTATATTTTTTATAATACTCTATCATGGCAGAAATTAATTTTGGCATTCCTTGAGAAAAAGAATAAGCTAGTATTTTTTCATCAAAATTTTTAATGGCTTTCATAAATCCTTCAGGGGTAACAATATCTGGTTGTCCAATATTTAAATGATAGATTTTTTTCCCATTCGATTTGGCTGCTTCAGCATAAGGAGTTAACTTTCGAATAGGAGATGCTTCCATAGTCATGATTCTTTTAGAAAAATTTTTCATAGGACCTCCTAATTGATATAATATTTTGTAATTTGTTACGATTTAGTCTAAATATAAAGAATAATGTAAAATATGTAACATTACTATATTAGCAAAACATGATGATACAGTCAAGAAAAAAGATATAATAAAAATCTCCATTTAAGGAGATTTTTATTATATTAAAAGACAGAAAAATGAAAGTAACATATTAACATCTGTCATAGAAATATGGATAACAGAATAAAATTACAAGCAATAAGAAAAAGAAAAGTAAACTACTATCACATCCCCCAAATAATCCGCCAATACCATATTGTTGATCAGCCATCATTTAGCACCCCTTTTCAAGAAGATAAAATATTTTCTTCTATATTAAAATACGCAATAACAAAGATATGTGTTACACTTAAAATAGATTTTTTTATACGAGGTGAGAAGATTGGACTTATTTGAAATGTTAAAAGAAAAAAATATAAAAAAAGATGCTCCTTTGGCAGAGAGAATGAAGCCAGAATCTTTAGATGAGTTTTTTGGGCAAGAACATATATTAGGAAAAGGAAAATTGTTAAGAAGAGCCATACAAGCAGATAAAATTACCTCTTTAATATTATATGGATCACCTGGAACAGGAAAAACAAGTTTGGCAAAAGTGATAGCAAATTCTACAAAAGCAAATTTTGTAAATTTAAATGCAGTTACATCAGGTATAAAAGAATTAAAAGAAGTTGTTAAAGAAGCAGAAAATATACTAGGAATGTACAATAAAAAAACAATTCTTTTTATAGATGAAATTCATAGATTTAATAAATCACAACAGGATGCATTGCTTCCATATGTAGAAAATGGAACTTTAACCTTGATTGGGGCAACTACAGAAAATCCATATTTTGAGGTAAATGCTGCACTTTTATCTAGATCTATGCTTTTTTTATTAAAGCCTTTAGATAAAATATCTATAAAAAAAATGATTCAAAAAGCAATAACAGATTCAAAAAAAGGATTAGGTATGCTTCCTATTTATATGGAAGAAAATGCATTTGAATTTTTAGTAGATATTTCAAATGGAGATGGAAGAAGAGCGTTAAATACTTTAGAGTTAGGAGTACTTACTACGCCAAAAGGAGAAGATGGAAAAATTCATATCACTTTAGATGTTTTACAAGACTGTGTTCAAAAGAAGCATGTGACTTATGATAAAAATGGAAACGAACATTATGATGTGATTTCAGCTTTTATTAAAAGTATGAGAGGCTCTGATCCAGATGCAACACTACATTATTTGGCTCGAATGTTATATGCAGGTGAAGACCCAGTATTTATTGCAAGAAGAATAGTAATAGCAGCAGCAGAGGATGTAGGACTTGCAGATCCAAATGCAATAGTTATTGCCAATAATGCAGCACAAGCTGTAAAATTTGTAGGAATGCCTGAAGCTAGAATTATATTATCACAGGCTTCATTATATATAGCTACTGCTCCTAAAAGCAACAAGGCATATGAAGGAATCAATCAAGCATTAAAAGATATAGAGAGAAAGGATATTGGACAAGTTCCTCCTCATTTAAGAGATATGACTTCTCAAAATATACAAAATAAATATAATGATAAAATAAAAGGGTGTTATCTTTATCCCCATGACTATGAAGGAGCATATGTAAAACAGCAATATATGCCTGATCCATTAAAGAACACAAAATATTATTTTCCTAAAGAAAACGGATATGAAAAAAATATTGTTGAAAGGTTAAAATGGACTACGGGACAGTTAAACATTAAGAATAATAAATAAAAAAATGCAAAAACTACTCTTAAAAGTGATATGCTCCCCTTATAGAAAGGGAGCATATCAAAGAAAGGAGTAGTTTTTCATGCCTAGAGTGGCTCGAGTAAAAAGTGAAGAAGGAATTTATCATATTATGTTTAGAAGCATAAGTGAAGTAAAATTATTTTCAGATGATTTAGATAAAATCAAATATCTTAAATTGATTCAAAAATATCAAAAAAAGTTTCAATTTAAGGTATATAGCTATTGTTTAATGGATAATCATGGACATATGATCATAGATTGCAATGGAGCAGATATATCGAGAATTATGCATAGTATTAATTTTTGCTATGCTCAATATTTCAATAGAAAATATAAAAGACATGGGCATTTGTTTCAAGATAGATTTAAAAGTAAAATAATTAAAGATGAAAAATATTTAATTACTTTATCTGCTTATATTCACAATAATCCTAAAGATTTACCTGATTATAAAGAACAAGTAGAGAAATATCAATTTTCTAGTTTAAATGATTATATAACAGGGAGCAATACCTTTGAAATATTAGATACTTCTTTTTTAAGTGATTTACTTAATTTAAGAAATAAGAACAATAAAAAGGCTTATATTGAATTTGTTAAAAAATGCGAGAGTGAAAGAGATGTTATGGATGTAGAATTTGAAAAAGTTGAAAATGTATACAAAAGTGAAAGAAGAATTATTCCAAGACATTATACAGGAGAAGAAGTTATACAGATCGTAGCGGAATATTTAAAAATGGATAAAAGTAGAGTTCATATAAAGTATAAAAGGCAATATGTAAAATTAAGAGCCATTAGTTGTTTTTTAATGAGCTGTTATTGTAATATGAATCAAAAAAGTATATGTCAATTAATAGGGAATATTACTCAGACTCAAGTTTCTACTTTATCTACGATAGGGATGAAGATGACATTTGAAGAACAGGAATTATTAGATGAATTTTTAAGAAGTGCTTAAGTTTTAAAAAATACGATATAAAGTTAAGGGGTTGTTTATAATGTCTAAAAATCTTTTCTCATACTTGTTTCTACCGTATCTACTATCACATTAGAATATCCATGAAAATCTAAAAATCTCTTCAAACCACTATACAAAGTTTCTGTTTCATTAAAGGGAGAAATAATAATTCTTTTGATGGGAAGCTGTTTATTTCCTCGAAGCTTGATTACTGGTCTTATGGTATCATTAGCATTATAAAAACCTAGTGATAATCTTTTGGTAATTTGTTTTTCTTCTTTATCAAAATCACATTGTTCTTCAAAATATTTCTTATCTAATCGAATTACAAATCTTGTTTCTCGTTCATATTTAAAAATCTTATCTTTGAATGCATATGAATATTTTAATGCAGATTTCCAAAATTGAGGCTGGATTTCATTGATTCTTTCTATAATGTATGTTTTTAAGATGTTATGTTTTTCTTGTTTTTCATAAATGCATTTGTAATCTATAAATATTGATTCGCCACAATCTTTGATACAGTATTCAAAAAAATTACGTAATAGGTTCAAATCAAATTCTATACATATTCCTGAATTTTGAGAATAATAATTCCACATTGGTATTGAATTATCATACTCTGACGCAGAAAATATAAAGTACGAAGCATGATAATAATAATCTGTACGTTTTTGTTCATTTTTTTCTAAGGCTTTTTTATACTCCTCAAGTAAAATCTTATAATTATTTTTAGTCTGCTCATCTTTTTCTGTATCAATCAAATTTCTTACAGTATCACACATGGAATGCAAAAAATCTGCAAATTCATTTCTATCATTTAAATACATCGAATTTGTTAATCTTAAAGAATGGGTTTTGATCATTGAATATAAAGCTGGTACAGAAGTGAAATGAAATACGCTACTAGCATTAGATTTGGGAATTTTCTTGCCTAGTACATCATCAATAATATGTTCATAAAAAGATTGCATATTAGACCACTTCCTTATTTAAGAAATTTTCTTTTCAATTAATATTTCATTTTTATTTTACCAGAAAATCTTTAACCGTCCCTAGTTTTTTTCCAGAAAATCTTTAACCGTCCCTAGTTTTTCCTAGGTTTTTCTATAATATAATTTCAATCATAATAAATATACTATATATGCAGAGTACAAAAATATCTTTTTTTTGTACTTTAACTGAAGAATCATCTTGAAAGAATTTTGCATCTATCACGTTTGATAAACTTAATAAAGCCATACAAGACCATAAAATAATAAAACCTGATTTATCAAGGTGAATTTTATGAACAAAAAAATGAAAAATAGCAACACTTATTACTGCAATTGCAACTGCACAGGATATTATATTATTTAAGGGTTTTAATATAGATTTTAATGACATATTAATCACTTCCTTAAATTTTATAATAGCATAAAAGCGATATTTTATAAAGAAAAGTCAGCATAAGCTGACTTTTTAGTCTAAATTTTCTACTTTTAATATGCTAGAGATTTCAGTTACCATTTGGTTTTTAAGTATTTCTTCTAAAGCTTCATTTAATATTGATTTTTTTACTTCATGAGTAATCAATACCAAAGGAACAGAGAAACCTCCCTTTCCTCTTTGAACAACAGAAGATAAACTAATACCATATTTTCCGAAAGTAGAAGAAATTTTTCCAAGTATTCCAGGCTCATCATCTACTAGAGTTCTTATATAATATTGACTCAATCCTTCTTCTATTTTTGGAAGATTTTCGCAAGGAATAGGAGAAATTAAAAGATGATCTTTATTTACAATACCCTTGGCAATTTCTAATACATCTCCCATAACTGCACTTCCTGTAGGCATAGAGCCTGCTCCTTTTCCATAAAGCATTAATTCTCCTACTGCATTTCCTTTTACAAATAAAGCATTAAATTCATTATTTACAGAAGCTAATGGATGGTCATTAGGAATCAATGTAGGATATACATAAAACTCTAAGTGGTCATCGTCTTTTTTAGCTGTAGCAAATAATTTGATTTTATAATCTAATTGTTTTGCATAATCTATATCTTTTTTAGATATTTTTCTAATTCCTTCTCTTTGAATTTGATTAGGAGAAATATATATTCCAAAAGCTATGGACATTAAAATAGATAGTTTAAAAGCAGCATCTTCTCCTTCTATATCAGATGTAGGATCAGCTTCTGCATATCCTTTTTCTTGTGCAAGTTTTAAAGCTTCATCAAAATCCATTCCATTTTCTGTCATTTGTGTAAGAATATAATTTGTTGTTCCATTAATAATTCCTACCATTTCTTCAATTTCATTGGCTGCAAGACTTTTAGTTAAAGTGTTGATAATAGGGATTCCACCACCTACACTTGCTTCATATCTTAAAGCTACTTTATGCTCCTTAGAAAGAGTGTGCAGAATTTCTCCATAAGTTGCAATAACAGCTTTATTTGCTGTAACTACATGCTTATTATTTTCAATAGCTTTTTTTATATATGAAAAAGCAGATTCGATTCCTCCTATAAGCTCAATAATTATATCTATTTCAGGATCTAGTAATATTTCATCAGCATTTGTAGTTAAAATTTCTTTAGGGACTTCATTATGTTTAGCTGGATTTCGTACAAGTATGTTTTTTATTTCTAACTGAGCACCTGTATAAGATTGAATTTGTGACATATTTTTTTGAGTAATATTCCATACACCTTTTCCTATATTTCCTAATCCTAATAATCCTATTTTTATTGTTTTCATAATTAGGGCCTCCTGTTCTAAATGTATGCATAATAAAAACAAATGTATTTATTTTGAAAACTATAGGATTAATAGTACCATATTTAAACAAGATAGACAATAGATTTTATAAAAAAAGAACACCATTTGTGTTCTTTAAATAGATTCAAAGTCTTTTAGTTTTCTATACAAAGTTCTAAGTCCTATACCTAATTCTTTGGCTGTTTTTGTTTTTCCTGCTACATCCCATCCATATTGATCTAAGGTAGCTTTTATGACTTCTATCTCTAATTCCTTTATTTTTCCTTTTATGGAAGTTTGATTTTTAGGTATATATTGTGCATCTATAATAGAATGAGGGAGACTATGAGTATGAATGATAGAGTCATCTTCCATATTTACAGCATATTCAATAGCATTTTCAAGTTCTCTAACATTTCCAGGCCAATCATAGTTTATGAATAGGTTTAGTGCATCATCAGAAAAAGAGACCAAGTGCTTTCCTAATTGATGGCTATATTTTTTTAGGAAGTCTAGAGCTAATATTTCTATATCTTCTTTTCTATGACGTAGTGGAGAAATTTTTAAAGGAATTACATTTAATCTATAATAAAGATCTGCTCTAAATTCTTTTTTTTCAATCATTTCTTCTAGATTTCTATTGGTAGCAGCAATAATTCTTACATTGATAGGAATACTTTTTGTACCCCCAACTTTTTCTATGGAGTGTTCTTGAAGAACTCTTAAAAGTTTAGATTGCATGAAAAGAGGTAGTTCTCCAATTTCGTCTAAAAATAAAGTTCCACCTTGTGCAAGTTCTATTCTTCCTATTTTACCTCCTTTTTTTGCACCAGTAAAAGCCCCTTCTTCATAGCCAAATAATTCACTTTCAAATAGAGAGTCCGGAATACTTGCACAATTTATGGAAATAATAGGGAGTTTAGCTCTATTACTATTTTCATGAATAGCTTTAGCAAGAAGCTCTTTTCCTGTTCCTGTTTCACCTGTAATTAAGACTGAGGAAGTACTCTTTGATATTTTCTTAATAATGTTTTTTACATGTAAAATAGATTTACTATTTCCTTTGATTCGATCTAAAGAATTTGAAAGCTCAATTTTTATATCCTTATTCAAAGGTGTTTTCTGATCTATTGCAATGATGGCGCCTTCTAAAGAATTATTATTTTGAATAGGATAAGAAGATATAAAACCTTCTAAACTTTTATTTTTAACATACTTTTTAGAGAAAGGTATTCCTTCTAAAATATCTTCTACTAAACTGAGAGGAAAAATGGTATCAAGAGAATGGGTGTATAAATTACAAAATGAGAATAATTTTAGTGCAGAATCATTAGAATGAGTGATCAATCCTTTTTTATCAATAATGATCGTACTTTTTTTTGAAAGGTCTATGATTGTTTGAAGAGATGTATTTAGATGAATGATTTTATTTTTATAGGATCTATGAAAAGCAATCATTCCTATGAGATCTGAAATTTCTTTTAATAAGTTTAGATAAGTTTCTATATTTTTTAAAAGAATGTCATGACCTTCTTTTGTAAAGGAGGTAAGAGCAATGACTCCTATAGGATCATTTTTAAGATGGATACAGCTTAATATTTCTATTGTTGCAGGACAATGATCTTTAAAGCGACAGCCTATACATGATTTCATATATCCAGGCTTATTGACCAATACATTTCCTTCATATAAAACTTCTTCTAAAGAAGGAGTATGAACGGTATTTCCTTTTTTATCTAAATAATTTTTAGTACTTGTAATCAAATGATAGTGTCTGTCAAAAATTGCAACTTCTACATGAATGATATTGGACAGACTGTTTACAATTTTCTCTAAAGTTGGTTGGAGAGATAGTAAAGAAACCATAAAAACACCTCTTTTTCTGAAAAATAAGATGAATTATTTTTATTATAAAATATATTGAAAATATTGGCAAATATCATGACAAAGTTGGCAAATAAATATTTAGTTTGAAGTAAATGTTAGATCAATTGAATAAAGATCTATGAAATATTTCATCAAAAACAAGACTATGACTATGGAGAATGAGTAAAAGTAAAAAATTTTATCTTTCTTTTTATAAAATGAAGTTTTTGGCAGGGATCTTGCAAAAGTAAGAATACAAGGGGGTGTATAAAAATATACATAGAACGTATCCATTCATTTTTTAGAAATAGGAAGGAAACTTTTATATATGAGGAGGAGATTTTGTGTTATATAAAAAAGATATTTTATCTTTAGAGGGAAGAGTAGCTATTGTATCAGGAGCGGCGGGGGGAATAGGTTTGGCTACCTCACAGCTTTTATCTGCTTATGGAGCAAAGGTTTTAATGATTGATTTAAATCCAAAGGGAGAAGAAGAAGCACAAAAAATTAGACAAGAGGGAAGAGTAGCTGAGTTTTTTAAATGTAATGTAACCAATCAAGAAGAAGTAAAAGAAACAGTGAGGAAAATAAAAGAAAAATTCGGGAAAATCAATATCTTATTTAATAATGCAGGGGTTACAGTAAGAAAGACAGTAGTAGGATTAGAAGAAAAAGAATGGGACTTTGTATTAGATGTAGGATTAAAAGGAACATTTTTATTATCTAAATATGTGATTCCAGTAATGGAGGAATGTGGTGGAGGCAGTATCATCAATACAGGATCAGGATGGGGACTAAAAGGAGGAGATGATGCAGCAGCTTATTGTGCAGTTAAAGGAGGAATTGTAAATTTAACTCGTGCAATGGCTATTGACCATGGACCTAAAAATATAAGAGTCAATAGCGTAAATCCAGGAGATACAGATACGGCCATGTTAAGAGATGAAGGACGCCAAACTGGAGTTGTAAAAGATGAAGCATCTCAAGATGAATACTTAAAAGCTTGTGGGAAAGATAGACCCCTAGGAAGAATTGGAACGCCAGAAGATATTGCAAATGCAGTATTATTTTTAGCTAGTGATCTTTCTAGCTGGGTTAGTGGTACAGCACTTGTAGTAGACGGTGGAGGCATTGCATAATTAAAAGAATAAATTCAGGAGGGGATAAAATGACTATTAAAGGATTTAAATCACATCCATATATTCCAAATTCAGTACCACAGGTACAAGAAGAAATGCTAAAAGAAATAGGATTAAATAATTTAGAAGAGCTTCACGCAGAAGTTCCAGATGAAATTAAATTAAAGGAAAATATGAATCTTCCAAAACCATTAAAGTCAGAATATGAATTAAAAAGACATGTGGAAGGAATTTTAAATAAAAATAAAACATGTAAAGAAAATTTGAATTTCTTAGGAGCCGGATGTTACCAACATTATGTACCTGCAATTTGTGATGAAATAAATTCAAGAGGAGAATTTTTAACCGCCTATGGAGGAGAACCCTATAATGATCATGGAAGATTTCAAGCTTTATTTGAATATCAAAGCTTAGTTGCAGAACTAGTAGATATGGATGTTGTAAACGTACCTACCATGGATGGAGCACAAGCTTCTGCTACTGCTATTCGAATGGCATCTAGAATTAATGGTAGATATGAGGTCTTAGTACCAAAGCTTATGGATTATGAAAAGCTTTTGATTATTAAAAATTATTGTGCTCCTGATATTACTTTTGTTATAGTAGATTACAAACAAGAAACAGGTATGTTAGATCTTGACGATTTAAAAAATAAATTATCTTCAAGAACTTGTGCAGTATATTTTGAAAACCCTAGTTTTCTAGGTTTTATTGAAGAGGGAGGACAAATGATTTCAGATCTTGCTCATAATGTAGGAGCATTAAGTGTAGTATATGTAGATCCTAGTTCTTTAGGAGTATTAGCACCTCCTAGTCAATATGGTGCAGATATTGTTTGTGGAGATTTACAGCCTCTTGGTATGCATATGAATTATGGGGGAGGCCAATCTGGATTTATGGCTACTCGAGATGAAGAAAAATTTGTGATGGAATTTCCATCTAGATTATTTGGAATTGCTCCTACTTGTGTAGAAGGAGAATATGGATTTGGTGATGTTGCTTATGATCGAACATCCTTTGGACACCATAGACATAAAGGAAAAGAATATGTAGGAACTCAATCTGCTCTTTGGGGAATTACAGCAGGGGTTTATCTTGCAACTATGGGACCTGCTGGAATGTATGAATTAGGGCAAAATATTTTACAAAAATCTCAATATGCAATTAAAAAATTAAATGAAATAAAAGGAATAAAGGGTTCACGTTTCAATTCACTAAGCTTTAAAGAATTTGTAGTAGATTTTAATGAAACGGGTAAAACAGTAAAAGAAATAAATCAACTATTAAAGAAAAAAGGAATTTTTGGTGGAAAGGATTTATCTTGTGATTTCCCAGAGCTAGGAGAAAGTGCTTTGTATTGTGTGACAGAAGTGCATACAAAGATGGATATTGATCAATTGATTACACAAATAAAAGAATGTATAAGAGCATAAGTATACTAGAAAGGGATGATGATCGTGAAGAGAATTCATAGAGATTATAAAGTAAGAAATTTTCATCAAGCAAAATGGGATGAACCTATTATATTTGAACTTAGCAAAAAAGGGGAAAAAGGAATATTAGTACCTAAGGCAGAAGAAGAAATTGTAGAAGCTATTGGAGATGGAGTATCTAAAATTCCTAAGTCTATGATAAGAAAAGAAGCACCAAAGTTGCCAGAAATCTCACAACCTAGAGTATTAAGACATTACATGAGACTTTCACAAGAAACTTTAGGAGCAGATGTGAATATAGAAATAGGACAGGGAACTTGTACAGTAAAATATAGTCCAAAAGTGAATGAAGAATTGGCAAAATTAAAAGAGATGACAGAGCTTCATCCTCTTCAAGATGAAGATACTGTACAAGGAATTTTAGAAATTATATATAAAACAGATTTATTTATGAGAGAAATTTCTGGAATGAATCGATTTACGTTTCAACCAGGAGGAGGAAGCCAAGCTATTATGGCAATGGCATCTTTAGTCAGAGCTTATCATAAGGAAAAAGGAAATAAAGAAAAAGATGAGATGATTACAACTATTTATTCTCATCCATCTGATGCGGCAGCGCCAGCTTTGATGGGATATAAAATTATATATATTCATCCAGATGAAGAGGGATATCCAGATTTTGAAGCATTTAAAGCAGCAGTATCAGAAAAAACTGCTGGATTTATTGTAGCCAACCCAGAAGATACAGGAGTATACAATAAAAGAATCAAACAATTTACAGATCTTGTCCATGAATATGGAGGACTTTGCTGTTATGACCAAGCTAATGCCAATGGACTCTTAGGAGTCACAAGAGCAAAAGAAGCAGGCTTTGATATGTGCCATTTTAATCTTCATAAAACATTTTCAACTCCTCATGGTTGTGGAGGACCTGCTACAGGTGCAATGGGAGTAAGAGAGGGATTAGAAAAATATCTTCCAGGACCACTTGTGGATTATGACCAAAATAAATATTTTCTAAATTATGAAGTAACAAATAATCCTTATGCTCTTGGTAAAGTAAGACTTTTCCATGGAGTAGCACCAGTTATACTAAAAACCTATGCTTGGATTATGAGCCTTGGAGCAGAAGGTTTATATGAAGTAGCCAAGATCGCAGTTTTGAATAATAATTATTTATTTAAAAAATTAATGGAATTAGATGTGGTAGATGCACCATATATTAAAGGAAAGCAAAGAATAGAACAAGTAAGATACACTATAGAAAAATTAGCAAATGATACAGGCATTAAAACGGAAGATATACAAAGAAGAATGATGGATTTTGGTATGCATTACTGGACCAGTCATCATCCATATTATGTGGAAGAACCTATTACTTTAGAGCCAACAGAAACCCCATCTAAAGAAGACCTTGACGAGTATATCGAAACATTAAAACATATATTTAAAGAAGCTTATGAAAATCCTGAAATTATAAAAACTGCACCTCACAGAAGTGTTTGTCATAAAATAGATGAATCAAGTTTAGACGATAAAGATCAATGGGCTATTACTTGGAGAAGTTATTTGAAAAAAACAAATGTAAAATAAATGATGAAAAGGATGGGATCAATTGAAAAAACTAGGATTTATTGTAAATCCCATCGCTGGAATGGGAGGCAGAGTTGGGATTAAAGGAACAGATGGTGTAATTGAAAAAGCAAGGGCCTTAGGGGCCCTTCCTCAAGCCCCATACAGAAGTATCTTAGCACTTGAAGTTTTAGAAGAATTAAAAGATGAAATAGAAATCATTACATGTTTTGGTGATATGGGAGAAAATGAATCAAAAAAATTAGGATTCCAAACAAAAGTCATCTTAAGTACAAAAAATGATACAAATAGAGAAGATACAATCTATGCAGCACAAAAAATGATAAAAGAAAAAGTAGATCTTTTAATGTTTGCGGGAGGAGATGGAACAGCAAGAGACATTTATGAAGCTGTAGGAGACTGTTTAACAGTAATAGGGATTCCAGCAGGAGTCAAGATACATTCAGCAGTTTATGCAAGTAGTCCTCAAAAGGCAGGAGATCTGGCTTTGTTATATTTAAAGGAAAGTGTCCCTAAAGTTTTAGAAGTAGAAGTGATGGATATTGATGAAGATGCTTTTAGAAAAGGAGAGGTAAAAACAAAACTGTATGGATATTTAAAAATTCCTTTTGAGAAAAGATTTTTACAAGGTAAAAAATCAGGAAGTATGATGGATGATCAAACTTCTCAAGAAGCTATTGCATATAATATAGTAGATCATATGGAGGAAAATGTATATTATATTATAGGACCAGGATCTACTACAAGACCTATTATGAAGCTTTTAGATTTACCGTATACACTATTAGGTGTTGATATTATATATAATAAACAGATCGTGGGAAAAGACCTTACAGAAAAAGAAATATTAAAGATCATTAAGGGTAGAAAAGCTAAAATGATTATCACTCCTATTGGTGGGCAAGGTTATTTATTTGGAAGAGGAAATCAGCAATTAAGTCCTCTTGTTATAGAGAAAGTAGGAAAAGAAAATATTATTGTGATTGCTACCAATGGAAAACTACGAACGTTACAGCATAGGCCTTTTTTAGTAGATACAGGAGATATAAATCTTGATAAGAGATTAAAAGGATATATAAAAGTAACGATTGGATATAAAGAACAAGTAGTATATAAAATAGATATTTAATGGGAAAAATAATTTTTTTTCACTAAAATTTTCAGATAATTCATTATATTTATAATATTGAAATATATCTAACGATAAATTCATAAAACAGATAAAATTTCATATCATGCTAAAGAACGTAAGCAAAAGTACATAAACGGAAAGAAAGGAGAGGATATTGCAGGAAAATTATTTTTAGTTTCACAAAAATGCAGTGAAATGAAAAATGTGAAAACCTAAAAGGAGGAATTATTGTATGTTAGGATTGTTTAAAATTTCACCTGTATTTTTATTAGCAGGACTTATGATTAGTGGATTAGATGTTTTGGTAGCTGCCCCTATAGCAACTTGTTATGCGATTATGGTTGCTATGCTTACACAAAAGTATAAGTTTAATGAACTTTTAGAGTTTGCATTTAACAACGTAAGAGAAATAGTCATTGTATTTTTTATTTTGATGTTTGCTTATGGATTAGCAGAATCTTTTATGGCAACAGGAGTAGGAGCAGCTATTATCAATATTGCTTTAAATTTAGGGATCACAGCCAAGACAGTAGCTTTGGTTGGATTTTTGGTAACTTGTGTATTATCTATTGCAACAGGTACTTCATGGGGAACTTTTGCAGCTTGTGCTCCAGTATTTTTATGGCTCAATCATATTGTAGGAGGAGACCTTATTTTAACTGTATGTTCTATTGCAGGGGGAGCTTGTTTTGGAGACAATATTGGACTTATATCTGATACTACTGTATTAAGTTCAGGACTTCAAAAGGTTGAAGTGATTCATAGAATTAGACATCAAGGTGTTTGGTCAGGAATTTGTTTGATTATAACAGCTATAGTAATTTTTTTAGTAGGATCATCTATGGGACTTCCTGATACAGTAGGTAGTGCAACAGAGGCTATTAATTCTATTCCAAAAGAAGCATGGGATGCACTCAATGAAGCAAGACCGTCAGCAGTAACTTTATTAGATCAAGTAAAGACAGGTGTACCAATATTTATGGTCATTCCTCTTATTATAGTAATTGGAATGGCAATAAAGGGAATTCAAACAATGATTTGTTTAGGAGCTGGAATTATTTCTTCTTTGATTTTAGGATTTGTAGCAGGAACTGTAACAAGTATTGTAAGTTTTTTAGACCTTATTTATACAGGATTTTCAGGAGCTGGAAGTTGGTCTATTGTGATGATGATGTGGGTAGCATCTTTTGGTGGAATTATGAATAGTATGCATGCTTTTGAACCTTTGTCAAAAACTATTGTAAAAGGAGTAAAAAGTGTAAAACAACTTATGTTTTGTAATTCTTTACTTTGTTTAATTGGAAATGCAGCTTTTGGAGATGAAACGGCAGAAATTGTTACCATCAGTCCTATTATCAAGACCATTACAGATGAAAATGTAGAAGCAAGTGAAGAGGATATGTATACCTTAAGACTTAGAAATGCAACATTTGCAGATGCATTTGGTGTATATGGATCACAACTTATTCCATGGCATTGCTTTGTACTCTTTTATGTATCTATTGCAAAAGCAGTGTATCCACTTCATAATTTTGTACCAATTGATATCATTCAATACAATTTCATGGCATTTATCGCAGTAGGATCTATGCTACTTCTTACGATTACAGGATGGGATCGTTTTATTCCTCTATTTAAGCTTCCATCTGAACCAGATGTAAAACTAAAAAAAGATATTGTAGCAAAAGAAATATAGCTGAGGATTTTCCTCAGCTTTGTTTTTTAATAAATAGATATAGATACCTCTGTTACATAGTTTGAAGGATCATTTGTGAAAAAACTGTTAATGATTTGTGTTTCGTAGATAAATCCAGTAATAGCAAGCTTTTTTTCTCGAGCATAGGACAATAAAGTATTTCTTGTTTCATGTAGATTTTCATAAGATCCGTAGTGATAGGCGCATAAATAAAGTCCTTCTGGCTTGTATAAGCAACTTTTTGACTTATAAGGGTTGTCTAGTTTAATAGAAATTTTTTTGACTAAAAAATTTCTATTGGGATCTAAAGTTACAACCCATCCATAAGACCAGGGCATTTGTGTATAGCCTTTAAAATGATATTGTGCCAATTTAGAAAATGTTAAAGAAAAATCATTGGTATGATCATTAGGATCAATATCTAATGTGAAAAGATATTGATCTTTTATATACTTTTGATAAATTTTATGGGGATCATATAAAGTTTCTCCTTCTTTGATACGAGAAAGATTATGTTCTAAAGATTTTTTCATTGTTTTTAGTTTTTTAATTTCAGTACTTAATGTTTCAATTTGAGTGGTGAGCATTTGTTTTGTTGTTTCTAATGAATGATTACTTAATATAGTTTGAATATCATTTAATGAAAAACCACTGGCTTTTAAAGACAGTATTAAGTAAAATTTAGGGAATTGGTTTAAGGAATAATATCTATATTTTGTTTTTTCATTTACATAGGAAGGTTTAATTAGATTGATTTTATCATAAAAAATAAGTGTTTGTTTGGTGATATTAAATATTTTACATATTTGTCCAGATAAAAAATGAAAATTTGACATAATTCCTCCTTAAAATATTTGACTATATAGTAACAATATAGTTTATAATGAATAATGTCAAATGAAATTCATAAAGGTATATTTGTAGTAGACAATTTTATAGGATCATAAATTTTGATAGAGCAATCTATCTTCAGGGAATCAGGTGAAAATCCTGAACAGTCCCGCTGCCGTATAAGCTAGCTTATGCAGATGCCACTGGAAATACTGGGAAGGCGCATAAAGTGACAAAGCTTGAGTCGGAATACCTGGTTTATGATTTGTATAAAAGATTTTTTACGAGCGATGAAAAATCTTAGAGAGATAGTGTCTCTGATTTTTTGTACCCTTGTAAAAGGGTACTTTTTTATTTTATAAGGGCAGGAGATGGTGGAGGGGGTATACAAGAATTTTTAACATTGATAATGATACTAAATATTATTGTTAAGGTAAAAAGTAAGGATGGTAATATGAAGAAATATATTTATAATTACTGGGAAGAAGAAGCAGATTGGTATGATGAAACGCTTCCTTCAAATGTGAAATATGAGGATCTATTGAAAGGTTTGGCTAACTATATTTTTTCTTATATTCCAGATATTGAAAAAAAACAATCATTAAATATATTAGAGTTAGGCTGTGGAACAGGAAGGTTGTTGATAGAATTATCTAAAACTCATCACAACGTAATGGGAGTGGATATATCTTGGAATATGCTAAAAATAGCAAAAGATCATGGGAAAATTTTAAATGTTCCTATTGAAGTGTATCAGATGGATGTACATTCTATGCTATTTGAAGAGGATTCATTTGATTTATTAGTTGGAAGCAATGTTGTTTGGACTCTTGAAAATCCAGTCAAAGCCTATGAAGAATGGTATAGAGTACTAAAGCCTCAAGGAAAGTTAATAGTATTGGATGCAAATTGGAATTTATGGCGGTATAACCCGTTAGAAAGAAAGAAGTATCAACAATACCAAGAGTATCTAATCCATAAATATGGCAGAGGGACACATACATATAAAGACTTATTTTATGGAGAAGAAATTGATAAAAAAACATACTTAAGTGATAAGTATAGACCAGATTGGGATATAGATGTACTCAAAAGTATTGGTTTTCATAATATTCAAATTCAACATAGTGTTTCTGACATTATATGGGATTCAAAGACTATTGAATTAAATCATTTGACACCACCATTTATGATTTGTGCACAAAAATAATAAAATAGGAGGAATATATATGGATTTTGGAAAAAGAATTAAACAATATTGGGAAGGGGAAGCAGATATTTATAGTGTTTGTATAGAAGAGGAATTAGGAAACTTTCAAAGAGAGGCATGGAAAAAAATAGTATTAGAGTATGCACCCAAAAAACAATGTTTAGATATCCTTGATATCGGAACGGGCCCAGGATTTTTTCCTATTGTTCTTGGAGAGGAAGGACATCATGTAACAGGAATTGATATAACAGAAAATATGATTTCTTATGCAAGAAAAAATGTTGAGAGGGCTGGAAGTAAAGCAAATCTTTTAACAATGGATTGTCATAATTTAGAGTTTGAGGATGATACTTTTGATTTGATTGTGTGTAGAAATTTGACTTGGACATTAGATAATCCTATTCAAGCCTATGAAGAATGGCATAGAGTATTAAAACCTTCAGGAAGATTATTAATTTTTGATGCCAATTGGTACTTGCATTTATTTGATGAGAAGCTAAGAGAAAAATACGAAGAAAATGAAAAAAAACTTATTGAAAAATACGGAAGAAAAACACATAATCATAAAAACAATGTAGAAGGAGATGCGCTTAGCAAAAAGTTGTTTATGAGTAATAAAGTTCGACCACAATGGGATTTGAATCAATTGATTCAAATGAAATTTTCAAAAGTCTTTTCAGAAATTAATATCGTAGATCAAGTTTGGGATGATATGGGAAAAGAATTAAATGCAACGACTCCACAATTTTTAGTGGGAGCAGAAAAATAGGCAAGGTGGCTTAAAGATGGGTGGAAACTATTTAAGATTAGTGACTTTTTTAAAACAAGCGAAAAAAGAAACTTTGTGTAAAGTTTTTTTGGGACTGTCTATAATTGCTTTAAATTTTATGCAAGCAATGCTTCTTGCAAAAGGTATTAGTAATGTCATTGAAAGATGTAGCTTTATGAAGATGATTACTTATTTGATGATGATTGTTTTGGTAATTATAACAAAATGTTATTTGATACGATATCAAGAAGGTTATGCAAAAAAAATGGCTGCAAAGATTAAAGGAATGATTAGAGAAAAATTACTAGATAAGTTAATGGTATTAGGTCCCGCATATCAAAATAAGAAAAGAAGTGGCAATATCCAATCTTTAATTACAGATGGAGTGGAATCTTTTGAAACTTTTCTAGTGTATTACATTCCCCATGGGATAGTTGTATTTATTGCAATAAGTTGTGCGATTACATATATGATTCAATTAGACAAGATTGTGGGGGTTGTGATTATATTCATGGGGCTTTTATCTATTTTGATACCTCATTTCCTTATGCCAGCCATTTCTAAAATTATGATTGAGTATTGGAAGTCTTATGCATTTTTAAATGCACAATATATTGATTCTATGCAAGGAATGAGCACTTTAAAAGCTTTTGATGCTAGTACAAGAATAGGAAAACAATTGGCTAGTGATGCCCGAGATTTTGCGAAGGAAT
The DNA here is from genome assembly GCF_001282725.1 of Inediibacterium massiliense. Lineage (NCBI taxonomy): Bacteria > Bacillati > Bacillota > Clostridia > Peptostreptococcales > Thermotaleaceae > Inediibacterium > Inediibacterium massiliense. The sequence goes on from NZ_LN876587.1 coordinate 501,715, forward strand.
CTATAAAAAATACAGGAATGTCTTTGGCAGATTCTGCAATAATTGTGTTTTTTACTATGTTAGGTACAGCATTGGCAGTATTGATAGGAGCTTTTCATATGTCAAATGGACAACTTGGATATAATGAGCTATTGATTATATTATTTTTATCTGGTGAGTGTATGAAGCCTTTTTATGAGTTAAATACGTATTGGCATGGAAGTTATTTGGGTTTTTCTGTTGCAGAAGAGTTATACCAGATTCTTGATGAACCATTAAAGCAAGGAGATCATACGAAGAATAAGGTTGTATCTAGTAAGAACCTTAATATAAAGTTAGATGGTGTATTTTTTAGATACAATGAAGATTCAGGCTATGTATTAAAAGATGTAAATATGGATATGCAGCCTGGAAGTATGACTGCAATTGTAGGGGAATCTGGTTCAGGAAAGTCAACTATTGTCAATCTACTATTGAGATTTTTTGATACAGAACTAGGAGAAATCAAATTAGATTCTATAGATATTGAAGAATATGATATTTCGTATTTAAGAAATCAAATTGCAGCAGTATTTCAAGATACATATTTGTTTTATGGGACAGTTAAAGAGAATTTACGTATGGCAAATCCCCATGCAACAGAAGAAGAAATCATAGATGCAGCCAAGGTTGCCAATGCACATGATTTTATTATCAATCTTCCAAATGCTTATGAAACTGTGGTAGGAGAAAGAGGTGCTACTTTATCTGGTGGACAAAGACAGAGAATCTCTATAGCAAGAGCAATTTTAAAGAATGCACCTATTTTAATTTTGGATGAAGCTACTTCAAGTGTGGATATGAAAAGTGAGAAATTAATTCAAGATGCTTTAGAAAAATTGATGAAGAATAAAACAACTATTGTAATTGCTCATAGATTATCTACCATAGAAAAAGCAGATAAAATATATGTGCTAAAAGACGGAAAGGTCAAAGGGGAAGGAACACACGAAGAACTTTTATGCAACTGTGAAACGTATCAAGGACTTATTCGTGCACAGGAAAATATAGGAGAAAACATATGAATACGAATAAAAAAACTATAAAAAGTAATAAATATCGATTTACTTATATTATGAAACTTTCTAAAAAACTACATGTTTATCTACCGAGAGTGATTGGGGCAATTGTAAGTGGAATTTTAAACCATCTTTTTACTATTGCGATAGCGGCTATATCTGCTTACATGGTTGGTTTAGCTGTACAAGATAAATTAAAGGATTGTTTTTTTGTTCTTGCAAGTACTATGGTTATTTGTTTGATTATGAGAGTGATTGCATATTTTAGTGAAATGTGGCTTGCTCATGATGTGGCATTTAAAGTATTAGCTGATTTTAGAATTATGCTTTTTCAGTCCATAGAGAAAGTTTCACCAGCAATTTTATTAGATATGAGATCAGGACAGCTAGCTTCTACTTTAATGAGTGATGTAGAACTATTAGAATGGTTTTTTGCCCATTCTTTTGGAAGTACCCTTGTTGCTGTGATCGTACCTATGGTTTTAATTGCTTTTATGGGATGGATTCATCCCATATTTCCAATCATGATGCTTATATTTTTAGGAGTACTTGTTAGTATACCTTGTTTATTAAAGGATAAGGCTGATCGTCAAGGCGAAAAAGTAAGGTGTCAGTTAGGAGATGCAAGTGCAGTAACGGTAGAAGGCATACAAGGGATGAAAGAGATTTTGACATTGAATTATCTAAAAAAATATAAAGAAAAAAATAAAAATTATATGAAAAAAATGTATACTAGCCAATTGGAGTATGGAAAAAGGTTAGGAACAGAAGGAGCTTTGATACAAGGGGTATTAGGGATTGCAACACTTAGTATAATGGGAGTTGCTGCTATGTTAGTAGTACAGGGGAAAATGGAATTTGAATGGTTTCCAGTAATTGTGATTTTATCAGGTATGACATTTAATCCAGTGATTGAAATATGTAATACAGCACGCAATTTTGGACTTATATTTGCTGCAGCCAATAGAGTGTTTTTAGTTTTAGAGGCAGAGCCTTTAGTAAAAGATGAAGGAGAACATATAAACAATAAGGATATATATCCTAAAATTTGTTTTGAAAATGTATCTTTTTGGTATCAAGAGAAACAAAAAAAAGCTGTTAAAAATATAAGTTTTAAGGTAGATCATGGAGAAACGGTAGCGTTAGTAGGAGAATCAGGAGCAGGAAAAACTACCTGTATGAATTTACTTTTAAGATATTGGGATGTTAAAGAAGGACGAATATGTATTGGTGATAAAAATATAAAAAATATTTCATTATCAAATTTGCGTCAAATAACCTCAGCTGTATTACAGGAAGTTTATTTATTTAATACAACCATACGCGAAAATATTAAACTAAGTAATCCTGAAGCTACAAATGAGGATGTAGAGAAAGCTTGTAAATCTGCTTTAGCACATGATTTTATTATGAAATTTCCAAAGGGTTATGATACTGTAGTAGGAGAAAGAGGAACGTCTTTATCAGGAGGACAAAGGCAAAGAATTGCAATTGCTAGGGCTATATTAAAAAATGCTCCTATTTTAATATTAGATGAAGCTATGTCTAGTTTGGATACAGAAAATGAAAAAGAAATACAAAAAGCTTTAAAAACAAATTTTCAAGATAGGACAATTTTAGTTATTGCACATAGATTGTCTACGATTCAACAAGCTGATCGTATTATATTTATTCGGGAAGGAAAAATTGAAGAAATAGGTTCTCATGATGAATTAATGAAAAAAGATGGATTCTACAGACAGATGATTTCCTCTCAATTTAAAAAAGTCAATGCAAAAATGCCTATTGAGGTGATGGGATAATGAAATATATATTTCACAGAATACTTCTTTTGATTCCAATATTGTTTCTTTTATCTATTATTACATTTTCTTTGAGTCATGTTTCTTCAGGTGATCCAGCTAGAGTGATTGCAGAAAAAGAGTATGGAAGACCAACATTAGGACAAATTCAAAAAATAAGAATAATGCATGGATTAGATAAACCTTTTTATCAGCAATATATTTTTTGGATGAAAAAAGTATTAAATAAAGATTTTGGTATTTCATATAAAACATCGAGACCAGTTATGGAAGAAATACAAGAAAGAGTTACAATTACTATAAAGTTATCTTTGGTAGCATTTTTAATTCTAATAGGTATTGCTATACCTATGGGAATATTTTGTGCTCTCTATCCAAATAGTTTATTGGATAAAATGTGTCAAGTAGTGTCTTTTACGAGTGTTTCCATTCCATCATTTTTAGTAGGACTTATTCTACTCTATATTTTTGGTGTAAAGCTACAATGTATTTCTGTTTTAGGTTGTATGCAAGATTATATTATGATTCCAGCTTTTACACTTGCTTTTAGTTATATAGGTATTGTGATAGGACTTATAAACACCAGCATGAGGCAAGTTCTAAAACAAGATTATATTCGTTCTGCAAGAGCAAAAGGTATTGGAGAGTGGAAAATTATATTCAAACATAGTCTAAAAAATGCTATTTTACCTGTTATGACACAAATGAGCATGATATTTTGCAGTTTTTTATCTGGTTCTGCTATTATTGAATCTATTTTTTCGGTACAAGGTCTTGGGAAGCTCATATTAGATTCAGTTGCTGTAAAAGATATTCCTGTCATTCAAGCTTTTGTAATGCTTATAGCCATTTTTATTGTACTTATAAATCTTATGATTGATATTTTATATCAAATGATTGATCCTCGTATTAAGTTAGATTAAGGAGGAAATAAGTTGTTTAGAATAACAAAACGAATTTTCAAATCAGATTTTTGGTACTTCTTTTTTAAACAGAAAAAAAGTATTTTAGGATTTAGTATTATTATTATTTTATGCTTTGCAGCATTATGTGCACCGTGGATTGCTCCAAATGATCCTTTAGAGGTAAATATTGCAAACAAATTGCAACATCCCAATGCTCAATATTGGTTGGGGACAGATAACTTAGGAAGATGTGTGGTTTCAAGGCTGATCTTTGGAACAAGAAATTCTTTGTTTTATAGTGTGATTGTACTGATTATTACATTGGGGATTGGTATTCCTATTGGAATGGTTTCGGGATATATAGGTGGAAAAGTAGATTTGGTAATGATGAGAATAATTGATTTGGTATTGGCATTACCTAGTTTTATGGTGGCACTTGCTATTGCAGGTGTATTAGGTCCTAGTACAAAAAATATGTTACTAGCCATGTGTATGGTATGGTGGTCTGGGTATGCTCGATTTTTTAGAGGACTTACTATACAAATGAAAGAAAGTGATTACATAATGGCTGCTATATCAGGAGGATGTAGTCATATTCAAATTATTTTTAGACATTTATTGAAAAATATGATTCCACCTATTATTATATTGGCCACATTGGAGATAGGATCTATCATATTGGCTATAGCAACATTTTCATTTATTGGACTAGGTATTCAACCACCTATTCCTGAATGGGGAATTATGCTAAGTGATAGCAAAGATTATCTACAATCTTATCCACAGCTTATGTTTTATCCTGGAATTGTTATTGTAGTGACGGTAATGTCCTTTAATCTTTTAGGAAGAGGGATGAGAAATGCAATGCAGACAACAAAGTGATGTTTTAAAGATTAATAATCTTCATATTGAATTTAAAGTGCAAAAGGGTAGCATACAAGCAGTAAGAGGTGTAAATTTAGAAGTAAAAAAAGGAACTATAACAGCTTTAGTAGGAGAAAGTGGTAGTGGTAAATCAGCTACAGCTTTAGCCATAATGGGGCTTATGGATTCAAATGCAAAGGTTACCAAAGGTGAAATTTATATAGATGGAATTCAAATAAGTTCTATTTCAAAAAAAGATAGAAAAAAAATATGTTCCTCTTATGCAGGAATCATTTTTCAAGATCCATTAAATTCTTTAAATCCATTGTATACTATTGGAAACCAATTGATGGAGAGTATTTTAGCTAGAAAAGAAATGTCTAAAGAAGAGGCTTTAAAAAAAGCTATAGAACATCTAAAAAAAATGCAATTTCATAATCCTCAAAGTCTTATGCATAAATATCCTTTTGAACTGAGTGGAGGCATGTGTCAGCGTGTTATGATTGCAATGGCTACGATTTTTATGCCATCACTACTTATTGCAGATGAACCTACAACAGCTTTAGATGTCACTGTACAAGCTGAAATTTTAAAGCAAATTTATAATATGAGTAGAAAAAACAACACTGGAGTGTTGTTTATAACACATGATTTGAGTGTAGTAGCAGAAATAGCAGATGAAGTTTTTGTAATGAAGGATGGAATGATTGTAGAAAATCAAAGTGTATATGAAATTTTTCATAAACCAACACATCCATATACAAAACAACTCATTCATTCTATTTTATAATCTATAGAAAATGATGTAATGGATAAAATTATTTTAAATTATAAATCTTTTGAATGAAAGATTTTGTTCTAAAGGAGTTAAATCATATGTCTGCTTTGATAGAAATAAATAAAGTTACAAAATATTATCCCAAAAAAAGGTCATTTTTAAAAAAAGAGAATCAAATTTGTGCAGTAGATGATGTTTCTTTAAAAATTGAAAAAGGAAGAACACTTGCTCTTATAGGAGAAAGTGGGAGTGGTAAGACTACTTTAGGAAAAATGATAGTTGGATTAGAAAAACCTACAGGGGGACAAATTTGTTTTAAAAAAAAAGATATTACCCAATTATCGCTAAAAGAAATGAAGCCTATTAGAAAGGATATGCAAATTATTTTTCAAAATAGTGCAGGAGTATTTGATCCATCTTATACAATTGGAGAGAGTTTAAAAGAGATTCTAAAAAATTATTTCCATATGTCTAAAAAAGAAAGTCAATGGAAAGTAGAAGAAATGCTTTGTGCTGTGGGATTGAATCAAACTTATGTACATCGGTATATCAATGAATTAAGTGGGGGACAAAAACAAAGAGCTAATATTGCACGAGCTTTAATGATTCATCCTGAATTTGTAGTGTGTGATGAGCCTGTATCAAGTTTAGATTATTCTCTTAGAAAACAAATATTAAACTTGCTCAATGATATGAAGGATTGTTTCAATACTACCTATTTATTTATAACCCATGATTTATCCAATGTATCATATATAAGCGATTGTGTGGCAATTATGTATAAAGGAAGTATTGTAGAGTATATAGATTGGACAAATAATATGGATAAGTCTATAAGACACCCATATACAAGACTATTATTCCATTCTATACCTGTAAAAGACCCTTTGCATAGAAAAAGAAGGCAATTACCTATTATATTGGAAGATGTAGAAAATATATTGCATGAAAGAGGCTGTAAGTTTTATGGAAGATGTCCATACAAAACAGATCAGTGTAAAATGGAGCAGCCAGTTTTAAAAGAGTTTGAAAAAGGACATAAAATTGCTTGTCATAATATGGAATATATATAAGAGTAAGTTGAAGTAAGCGTAGATATTTCCTAAAAAAATATGAGAGGAGATAAGATATGAGAAAAAAACAATGGGTTAAAAAATTAGCTTTAGGAGTAATATCTTTAATGATGATTGCTACAGTAGGGTGCACATCTATGCAAAATGTAAGTTCAAGTAATACTCCTAATGAAGATAAAACTATAACCATACTAGAAAGCAGGGCGCTAAATCCTGACGTAGGAGAAGCACATACTGGATCAGCTGCAATTTCTTTATATGAAGCTATTTATGAACCTTTGATAAAGTATGGAGAAAAAGGAAAATATGAACCTGCTCTTGCGCAAAGATGGGAAATGAGTGAAGATGGTAAATCCTATACTTTTTATTTGAGAAAAGATGTTAAATTTTCTGATGGAGCAGATTTTAATGCAGATAGTGTTATTTTAAGTGCCAAAAGATGGGATCCTCATAGCTTTTCTTCGCCTATGACTGGGATTGAAAAGATAGATGATTATACTATTCGAATTAGTTTTGAGAAAAAGAGCTATCCATGTTTGACAGAATTTACTTATCCTAGACCTTATCGTATCTCTAGTCCAAATGCTTATGATGATAAAACTGGAAAATTTAAAGGGATGATTGGAACAGGTCAATGGATGATTGAAAGTTATAAGTCTAATCAAGAAGTAGTATTGGTGCCAAATCCTTATTATTATGGAGAAAAGCCTAAAGTAGAAAAGCTTGTTTTAAAAGAAGTACCTGATGGGCAATCTCGTCTTATGGCACTTCAAAGTGGAGAAGCTGATATTTCTATAGCTTCTATACCTACTGAAAATTATCAAGTAGTTAGGGATGATAAAAATCTAGATATTTTTGAAAAAGAGGGAACTATGGGATTTTACTTAATTATGAATTATGAAAATCCTATTTTTCAAGATATAAATGTTAGAAAAGCTTTGAATTATGGAATTGATAAAAAAAGTATAGGAAATGACCTTTTAAATGGAGAAGGAACAGAGGCGAAAGGACTTTTGCCACAAACAGTTCCTTATGTAACGAACCAAAATAGTAAAGGATATCCATTTGATACAAAAAAAGCAGCAGAGCTACTTGCAAGTTCAGGATACAAGGATACAGACAAAGATGGAATATTAGAGAAAGATGGAAAGAAATTGTCTATTCGTCTTGTATTTCAAACAGAAGAATATGCTTCTTGGAAATCTTTGTGTGAGTATTTGCAATCGGCATATGCAAAAATTGGAATAGAAGTAAAACCTGTGCTTTTGGAGTCAGCGGCTTATTATGATGCCATTTGGAAGACTCGTGATTATGATTTGATTATTTATCGTACTTATGAAGATTCATGGAATCCTCATGGATTTTTAAGATCATTATTTTATCAATCAAAAGGTGAAAAAAGTGTATGTTGGTATGACGAAGATTTAAATAAAAATTTAGATCAAGTAATTACCATTATGGATGAAAAAGAAAGACAGAAAAAATATGATGAAATTTTTAAATATATAGAAGAATCTGCTGTGACAGTACCTTTATATTATCCTAAAGTACAATATGTATATAATAAAAGACTTAAAAATATCATTGCAGCTCCAACTTCTTATGAGGCAATAGAATGGCAATTGATAGAGAAAAAATAGCTGAGGATTTTCCTCAGCTTTTCTATTGATCTTGTATATTTTTATGATGATATGGCTAGTGTATAGATAATGATAAAAGGGGTGATCATTTGAGAAAAGACAGAAGAATAAAAGAACCTAGTGCTACTATTATGAAAGATACAAAAGAAGAAGTTAAAAGAATTTTTAGTAAAACTGCATGAACATAGTGTGAAAAATGTAGAAAAAAGAGATAAAAATATGATATAATGACAAAAGCATATAGGATAAGTGAAGAGGGGGGATTTCAAGATGAAGGTAGAATGGATTAATCCTTTTATTGAAGCGAGTAAAATGATCTTAGAGCAAATGGCAAATATATCTTGTGATAAAGGAAAAATTTATGTAAAAGATGGATCTTTTGATGCTCCTGATGTGATGATTTTAATAGGACTTACAGGGAAATTGAAAGGGCAAGCTATTTTAGGAATGAATGAAGAACTGGCAAAGGAAATTGCTTCTCATATGATGTGTGGGATGCCTGTAAATGACTTAGATGAAATGGCAAAAAGTGCCATATCTGAACTTGGAAATATGATTTTAGGAAATACCGCTACCCTCCTTAGTGATCAAGGTTTTGAGGTAGATATTACGCCTCCAACGCTCTTGGTAGGAAAAAAAGTTTCAATTTCTACAAATTCTAATCAAACAATTACTGTACCTTTAAATACAGATTATGGTATAATTGAGCTAGATATTGCAATAAAGGAGTAATGAGTATGGCGATTAATGTAGTTTTATTTGAACCGGAGATACCCCCAAACACAGGAAATATTGCAAGAACTTGTGCTGCTACAGGGAGCAGTCTTCATTTAATTGAACCCTTAGGATTCTCAGTAGATGACAAGCATTTAAAAAGAGCAGGATTGGATTATTGGGATTTGTTAGATTTACATATTTACCAAAATTTAGAAGAATTTTTTGAAATACATCCAAAAGGAAAATTTTTCTTTTCTACAACAAAAGGAAACCAATTCTATACAGATGTGACTTATGAAGATGAGTGCTTTTTAGTATTTGGAAAGGAAACGGCAGGGCTACCCAAGGAGCTACTTCATAAAAACATGGACAAAGCTATTAAAATTCCCATGATTGAAAATGAAAAGGCTCGATCTTTAAATCTTGCAAATTCAGTAAATATTGTGCTCTATGAGGCTTTAAGACAAACTGGGTTTATGCATTTAAAATAGAGAGGTAAAACTCTCTTTTTTTATGGAATATAAATAATTCTTAAAATTCTAAAAAATAAAAATACTATTTTGTATTTATGGTATGATATAAAACAATAAAGCAAAGAGAATAATAATGATTATAAACATTATTTTTAATTCGACATATTTTAATAAATTTAACATAGATTTAACAAAAATAATACAAAATAGTGTATTATAGATAAGGTGTGAATGCACAATAGAATATAGGAGGGGCATAAATGGAAATATTTTTTGGAGTACTTGGAGGATTAGGTTTGTTTCTTTATGGAATGACCATAATGGGAGATGGTTTACAAAAATCTGCTGGGGATAAGATGAAGAGAATCATCGAGGTACTTACAAATAACAGAATTATGGCCGTCATTATTGGATCATTAGTGACTATGATTATCCAAAGTAGTAGTGCGACTACTGTAATGGTAGTAGGATTTGTAAATGCAGGGATTATGAATCTTACTCAAGCTACTGGAGTGATTATGGGAGCCAATATTGGGACAACTGTAACAGCTCAGATTGCATCATTAGAACTTAGTTATATTGCTCCTGCTGTAGTAGGTCTTGCAGTAGTAATTTGGCTTTTTACAAACAATAAAAAGACGAAAAATATGGCAGAAATTTTTATAGGCTTTGGGATATTATTTATAGGTATGGATTTTATGAAAGAAGCTGTGAAGCCTCTTCGTGAATATGCAGGATTTAGGGACATGTTATTAAGCTTTGGCAGTGGTACTTTTACAGATTCTTTAATGGCCATATTTACAGGATTTTTTATTACTGCAGTTGTGCAAAGTAGTAGTGCTACTACAGGAGTTTTAATTGCTTTGGCGAGTGAAGGACTTCTTCCTATAGAGGCTTCTTTGCCAATTATATTTGGAACCAATATAGGAACTTGCGTGACAGCCATGTTATCTAGTATTGGGGCAAATCGTACAGCGAAAAGAGCTGCATTTATTCATTTTACTTTTAATGTAGTTGGAACGATTCTTTTTATGTTACTTTTTAAGAATGTAACAGTAGTTGTTGTACAGAAATTTTCTCCAACAGATGCAGCAAGACAATTGGCAAATGCTCATACATTATTTAATATTATGAATACTTTTTTATTGCTTCCATTTGCACCGTTATTAGTGAAATTAGCAAATAAGGTGATTCCTGTAAATGCAGCAGAGCAAAGAGATCAAATAGGTGTAAGCCATTTAGATGATAGAATGTTAGAAACTCCATCTATTGCTATTGTGCAGGTGATTAAAGAAATTTTAAATATGGGAGATTTAGTGTTAGAAAGTTATAAAACTTCTATGGAAGCTTTCTTTGCACAAAGTGAAAAGTTAGCAGATAAAACTTTTGCAACAGAAAAAATAATCAATAGAATGGAAAGACAAATTGCTGAATATTTAGTAAAGCTATCTAACACTCCTTTGTCTGGAAAGCAACATGAATTGATAGATGGTCTTTTTAATACCATTAATGATATTGAAAGAGTAGGAGACCATGCAGAAAATTTAGCAGAACTTGCTATATTTAGTTCAGACAATAGGTTAATGTTTAGTGAAAAAGCTTTTAAAGATTTAAAAGATATGCATGATCGAGTAATTAAGTCTTATGAGCAAGCAATACTAGCATTAAGAATAGGAGATGTAAATCTTGCAAGAAGAGTTGTAGAAAGAGAAGGAGAAATTGATCATATGGAAAAATTCTTGAGAGCAAATCATATTGCAAGATTAAATAAGCAACAATGTGCACCAAGTGCAGGAATTATATTTTTAGATATTATTAGTAATTTAGAAAGAATAGGAGATCATGCAGCAAAAATTGCTTTTTCAGTTATTGATTCAGTAGATAAAAGATAGACTTCTTTATATAAAGAAGTCTATTTTGTTGTAAAATTTCTACATAAATAATAAAATAGAAGAAGAAAACAATGTACTAGGGGAGGAGATTAACGTGAAACCTATAAAAATTATGACTACGAGTCTAGCAGATGTGCCAAAAGAATTAGCAAAAGAATACGATATTACAATACTACCACTTTGTATAAGATTTGGAGAGGAAGAATTTAAAGATGGTGTAGATTTACATGGAGAAGAATTTTTTCAAAGACTAAAAGATACTGGAGAAGTTTCACAAAGTTCTCAAATCTCTCCAATTATTTTTATAAAAGAGATGAAGGCTATTTTAGAAGAAGGATACCAAATCATTTTAATTAATGGTTCTTCTGGAGTAAGTGGTACCCATGAATCATCTATTATGGCTAAAAATGAAATAGGAAGCGAAGATATCACCATTATTGATACTTTAGCTTTATGTTATGGATGTGGAATGATTGTAGTAGAAGCGGCTAAAATGGCCAAGGAAGGAAAATCAAAAGAAGAAATTGTTAACAGGGTAGAAGAAATGAAAGAGAAGGTAGATCATATCTTTTCTGTAGATACATTAGATTATTTACAAAAAGGAGGAAGGCTGAGTCCTACAAAGGCTACTATAGGAAAAATTTTAAATGTAAAGCCTATATTAACTATAGAAGATGGAAAAGTAGAACCTTTTGATAAAGTAAGAGGAAGCAAAAAAATTATTCCAAGAATGATAGAGCTTGCACAAGAAAGAGGTCTTAAGAAGGGATCTGATTATATTTGTGTAGCTCATGGAGGAAATAAAGAAAATTTTAAAAAATTAAAGGAAGAAATCATAAAAGTATTTGAGCCTAAAAATATGATAGAAATGGAAATAGGATGTACCATAGGAACTTATACAGGACCAGGTTTATTAGCTATTTTATATATAAAAAATGAATAAATCAAAATCATATAAAAGTAATAATATGAAAAAAATGTTAAAAACATATTGTCAATAGTAATGATTTTATAATATAATGATTATAAAGATAATTAATAATAAAAAAAATTAAATAAAAATTCTTAATTCTGGGTGAAAAATGCGGGAGAGAATCCATAAAGGATCGCCGAAGGGACAAGCGAAAGATATTGCCTATCTTTTTGTGAAATTCTCAGGCTAAAGGACCGTATTTGGACGGAACTCTGGAAAGCTTATAAAGCATCAAAGGAGTATGATTTCAATTAAGGAGAGACTGTTAAGTTAAAGACAGAGACATATGGCAATTCTATATTTGTCATGTGTCTTTTTTGTATAAATGAAGAAACCTTTTCCTAAAATGAGGTGAAAAGATGAAAGAAACCATTATCACAAATAATCCTAAAGTTTTTGAAGGAAATCAAGGAAAAACGGATATAATCTATTTAGAGGATGTCCCTTATCTTTCAGTACTTTTATTGGCGAGAGATAAGATTCATAAAGGATATAAACTTTTGACACATCCTTTATCTGGAAGTGTAAAACCTAATGAAACACCTTACAAATCTATTGCAATAACCAAAGAGAAGGGAGAAGTAGATATAGATTCTATAAAAATAATAGAAGAAAGTATTCAAACGGTTCAAAAATTTTTAAGGACAAAAAAAACTCCTTGTTGGACAAAAAAAATTTTAAAGGACTTTCAACTGATCGATTATTGTTTGATTCAAAGTGCAATTGAAAGTATGAAGCAATTTTAGTAAAATTTCAATATGAAGGAGGTAATAAAATGGAAAACTTATACGATGTAATAATTATTGGAGCAGGGCCTGCTGGCCTTTCAGCTGGGCTTTATGCAGCAAGAGCAAAAATGAAAACATTAATACTAGAAAAAGAAAGAGTAGGTGGGCAAATTGTTACCACCAATGAGGTGGCTAATTACCCAGGGTCTATAAAAGATGCTACAGGACCTAGTTTGGTTGCTAGAATGGTTGAACAAGCAGAAGAATTTGGAGTAGAGAGAAAAAAGGATACAGTAATAGATGTAGATTTTACACAAAAGATTAAAGTAATTAAAGGAGAACTAGGAGAATATCATGCTAAAGCTGTCATTATAGCTAGTGGAGCAAAGCCTAAATTGATTGGATGCCCTGGAGAAAAAGAATTAACTGGAAAAGGCGTATCTTATTGTGCAACTTGTGATGCTGACTTTTTTACAGATCTTGAAGTATTTGTAGTAGGAGGAGGAGATTCTGCTGTGGAGGAAGCTCTTTATCTTACTAAATTTGCACGAAAAGTAACGATTGTACATAGAAGAGATGAGTTAAGGGCTGCAAAATCTATTCAAGAAAAAGCATTTAAAAATTCTAAAATTGAATTTATGTGGGATACAGGTATTGAGGAAATCAAAGGAGATGGAATTGTAGAATCTGTAGTGTTTAAAAACAAAAAAACTGGGGAAGTAACACAATATCATGCCAATGAAGAAGATGGTACTTTTGGAATATTTCCTTTTGTAGGATATCAACCATTAAGTGAAGTATATAAGGATAAGATACAAATGAATGAGGCAGGCTATATTATTACAGATGTAGAAATGAAGACAAATATAGCAGGTGTCTTTGCAGCAGGGGATATTAGAGAAAAATCATTAAGACAGGTAGTCACTGCAACAGCTGATGGAGCACTAGCAGCTGTAAATGCAGAGAAATACATAGAAAGTCATTTTGAATAATAAGGGAGGCGGGATTATGTTATCTGTAGACAAAGAAACTTTTCAAGGGGAGGTATTAGAAGCTAAGGGCTATGTTTTAGTAGATTATTGGAGTGATGGATGTGAACCTTGTAAAGCATTAATGCCTGATGTTGAGGAGCTTGCTAAGGAATACGAGGAAAAAGTAAAATTTACAAAGTTGAATACTACAAAAGCTAGAAGATTGGCTATATCTCAAAAGGTACTAGGACTTCCTACTATTGCTTTATATAAAAATGGAGAAAAGGTAGATGAAGTAACCAAAGAAGATGCAACAAAAGCAAATATTCTTTCTATGCTTCAAAAATATGTAGATTAGACAATAACTTGTAATAGGGGAATTACTTCCCCTATTGCAGGTTAAAATATAAAGGGAGGTGAATGATGTGCGCCTAGAGTTAGGAAAAATTAATATTTCAGATGTCCAGTTTGGAAGTACTACCAAAGTGGAAAATGAGACCCTATATGTGAATAAGGATGAGGTCATTAGTCTTGTGATGGAAGATGATCACATCAAACATGTAGAGGTAGAGCTGGCAAAACCAGGGGAAGAAACTAGGATTACTCCTGTAAAAGATGTTATTGAACCTAGAGTGAAGGTTTCAGGAGAAGGAGGGATATTTCCTGGTATTGTAAGTAAAGTGACTACAGTAGGTGGTGGCCGCACACATGTATTAAAGGGAGCTGCAGTAGTTACCTGCGGTAAGATTGTAGGTTTTCAGGAAGGTATTATTGATATGAGTGGCCCTGGTGCAGAGTATACTCCGTTTTCAAAGCTTAACAATATTTGTTTAGTGATTGAACCTATCGATGAACTCAAACAACATGAATATGAAGCTGCTGTAAGAATGGCAGGATTAAAAGTAGCTTCATTAATAGGAAAGGCAGGAAAAGAAGTAGAACCTAATGAAATAGAAATTTATGAAACAAAACCATTATTAGAAAGTATCAAGGAATATCCTAATCTACCTAAAGTGGGATATGTATATATGCTTCAAACACAAGGACTTTTGCATGATACGTATGTATACGGGGTAGATGCTAAAAAAATTGTTCCGACTATTCTTTATCCAACAGAAATAATGGATGGAGCTATTCTTAGTGGTAATTGTGTATCAGCTTGTGACAAAAATACCTCTTATCACCATCAAAATAACCCTATTATCCATGATTTATATGAAAGGCATGGAAAAGATATCAACTTTGTAGGTGTAATTATTACAAATGAAAATGTATATCTTGCGGATAAAGAGAGATCTTCTAATTGGACTGCAAAACTTTGTAGATATCTTGGATTAGATGGAGTGATTGTATCTCAAGAAGGTTTTGGCAATCCAGATACAGATTTAATTATGAATTGTAAAAAAATAGAATCTCAAGGAGTAAAAACTGTTATTGTTACAGATGAATATGCAGGAAGAGATGGTGCATCTCAATCTTTAGCAGATGCAGATCCTTTGGCTAATGCAGTTGTAACAGGTGGAAATGCGAATGAAATCATTGTACTCCCTCCTATGAAAAAAGTCATTGGAATGTTAGATTATGTAGATAAAATAGCTGGAGGCTTTGATGGAAGTTTAAGAGAAAATGGAAGTATTGAAGTAGAGCTTCAAGTGATTACAGGCGCTACAAATGAATTAGGATTTAACAAGTTATCTACTACAGAGTTTTAATAAAAAAAGAAAGGATGGTAAATATGAGCATGTTTGATGGTAAAAAAGTTATTATCATCGGTGACAGAGATGGGATACCAGGACCTGCTATTGAAGAATGTCTAAAGGCAACAGAAGCAGAAGTGGTATTTTCTTCTACTGAATGTTTTGTCTGAACGGCTGCAGGGGCAATGGACCTAGAAAATCAAAATAGGGTAAAAAATATGACTGAAAAGTATGGTGCTGAAAATATCATCGTACTTTTAGGTGCAGCAGAAGCAGAAGCAGCAGGATTAGCTGCTGAAACTGTTACAAATGGAGACCCTACTTTTGCAGGTTCATTGGCAGGAGTCCAGTTAGGACTCAGAGTATATCATGCAGTAGAGCCAGAGTTTAAAGAAGCAGTAGATGAAGATGTATATGAAGAACAAATAGGAATGATGGAGATGGTTTTAGATGTAGAAGAGATCATTTCTGAAATGACATCTATTAGAGAACAATTTTGTAAATATTAATCATTCCCGTTAAAAAGCTGAGAGGGGGGGAAACATGAGCAAAATTCGAGTTGTTCATTATATAAATCAATTCTTTGCAGGAATTGGTGGAGAAGAAAAAGCAGATCTAAAACCTGAGTTAAGAGAAGGGATAGTAGGACCAGGGATGGCTTTAAAGGCTGCATTTAAAGAAGAAGCAGAAATTGTGGCTACAGTTATTTGTGGAGACTCTTATTTTAATGAAAACCTAGAAGAAGCCAAAACTGTTGTTTTAGATATGGTAAAAAAATACAACCCAGATTTATTTATTGCAGGACCTGCTTTTAATGCAGGAAGATATGGAGTGGCTTGTGGAACAATTAGTAAAGCTGTACAAGAGAAATTAGGTATTCCTGTTGTAACGGCTATGTATCCTGAAAATCCAGGAGTAGATTTATTTAAAAAAGATGTTTATATCATAAAAACAGGAAATTCAGCTGCTACTATGAGAAAAGCTATTCCAGTTTTAGCAAAGCTTGCTTTAAAGTTAGGAAAGAACGAAGAAATTGGTTCACCTAGTGAAGAGGGATATATTTCTAGAGGTGTAAGAAAAAATCTTTTTAGAGAAGAAAGAGGATCGAAACGTGCAGTAGATATGTTGATTCAAAAACTCAAAGGAGAAGAATTTGTCACAGAATATCCAATGCCAAACTTTGATCATGTGACACCAGGTAAAGCTGTTGACGATGTTTCTAAAATAAAAATAGCAGTAGTTACTTCTGGTGGGATTGTTCCAAAAGGAAATCCAGACCATATTGAATCTTCAAGCGCATCCAAATATGGAAAATATTCTATTGAAGGATTTAATGACTTAACAGAACAAACTCATGAAACAGCTCATGGTGGATATGATCCTGTTTATGCCAATGCAGATGCAGATAGAGTACTTCCTGTAGATGTTTTAAGGGATCTAGAAAGAGAAGGAAGAATTGGAGAACTTCATAGATATTTCTATACTACTGTAGGAAATGGTACTTCTGTTGCCAATGCTAAAAAGTTTGCAGCAGAATATGCAAAAGAATTAATAGCAGATGGAGTAAAAGCTGTTATTCTCACATCTACCTGAGGTACCTGTACACGTTGCGGTGCAACAATGGTAAAAGAAATAGAAAGAACAGGTATTCCTGTAGTACACATGTGCACAGTTGTTCCAATTTCATTGACAGTTGGAGCCAACAGGATTGTACCTACTATTGCTATACCACATCCATTAGGAAATCCATCCTTAGACCCAACAGATGAGAAAAAATTAAGAAGAAAATTAATTGAAAAAGCATTAAAAGCATTAGAGACAGAAGTTGTGGATCAAACTGTTTTTGAAGATTAATCATAAAAGCCAGCTGCATTTGGCAGCTGGCAGCTACTTGACTAAAAATAAATGGGTGGGTTTTCATCACCCATTTATTTAAGATTTTTTATCGCAATAATTATCAGAAATTTCAATATTTAAAAAGTGTAGTCTGTGGCTGCGAGCTGCTTTAGGTCTTGCGGCATATGAAATTTCCAAACTATATGGAGGTGTAGAAAAAATGAGTTATGCAGTAATAAAAGGTGCTGGATATGCACTGATCCATACACCGGATATGATTGTACATAATGGAACAACTCAAACTACTGAGAGAATCACAAATCCTAATTCTGAATATCTAAAAGAATTAAAAAATCACATAAGAGACTATGAAGAAGTACTAAAATATCCTCCAAATCAAGTTTATATAGGAAATATGACACCTAGTGATTTAGCTACTTATGAAATGCCATGGTATGATAAAGAAGCTAAGACAAATGAAAGATTTGGAAAATTCGGAGAAATAATGCCTCAGGATGAATTTATTGCTTTGATGAAAGTAGTAGATGCTTTTGATTTGGTAAAACTTGAAAATCATTTTATGGAAGATATGAAGAAAAAACTTTCAAACCATCCTTTGTTTAAAGAGGATATTGGAAAATTAAAAGAGGGAGAAGCCATAGAAGAAATAGAAAAATATGTGAAAGAGCAACATGCAGAGGCCATTTATCATGAAGGGAAATTAGTAGGATGTGTAAAAAGGGCTCATGATGTAGATATCAATTTAACAAGTCATATTTTATTTGAAAATTTAGTTGTGAAAGCATCTGGAGTATTAGCTTTTAAACATTTGATTGATAAAAATAATATTTCTATTGAAGATATAGATTATGTCATTGAATGTTCAGAGGAAGCTTGTGGAGATATGAACCAAAGAGGAGGAGGAAACTTTGCAAAATCTATTGCAGAATGTTCAGGAGCTATTCATGCAACAGGGTCAGATACAAGAGGATTTTGTGCAGCGCCTACTCATGCTTTAATTTTAGCGTCTTCACTGGTAAAGGCAGGAACTTATGAAAATGTAGTGATTGTAGCTGGAGGAGCTACTGCAAAGCTTGGCATGAATGGAAAGGATCATGTAAAAAAAGGAATACCTATATTAGAAGATGTGGTTGGGGCATTTGCAATTTTAGTAAGTAAAAATGATGGAATTCATCCAATACTTCGTACAGATCTAGTGGGAAGACATACAGTAGGAACCGGTTCATCACCACAAGCTGTGATTACTTCTTTAGTTACGGCCCCATTAGATAAGGGAGGACTGAAAATAACAGACATAGATAAATATTCTGTAGAAATGCAAAATCCTGATATTACAAAACCAGCAGGAGCAGGAGATGTACCAGAAGCAAATTACAAGATGATAGGTGCATTAGGTGTAAAAAGAAAAGAATTAGATAGAAAAGACCTTTTATCCTTTGTAAAAAAACATGGGATGGTTGGATGGGCTCCTACCCAAGGACATATTCCGTCTGGTGTTCCATATATTGGATTTGCTAAAGAAGATTTGACAAATGGAGAATTGAACAAAGTTATGATTATAGGAAAAGGTAGTTTGTTTTTAGGTCGTATGACGAATTTATTTGATGGAGTATCTATTGTAATAGAAAGAAATAATGGAAAAGTAGAAGATGATCATAAAGAAATATCAAAGGAACAAATTAAAAGTTTCATAGCAGAGGCTATGAGAGATTTTGCATCACATCTGCTTCAAGAATAGGAGGTGATGGGTTTGAATGAAAAACTATTAAAACAAATGATCGGAAAAACATTTTTAGAGATTGCAGAGTCTATAGAAACAGGAAAATTTGGTAAAAAAGTAAAAATAGGGATAACTACTTTAGGTAGTGAGCATGGAATAAAAAATATGGTAAAAGGTGCAGAGTTAGCTAAAAAAGAAGAAAATATTGATGTTGTACTTATAGGACCAAAGGTGGACACTTCATTAGAAATCATAGAAGCAAAAACAGAAGAAGAAGCTCATAAAAGAATGGAAGAACTTTTAGACAATAAGTATATTCAAGGTTGTGTCACAATGCACTACAATTTTCCTATAGGGGTTTCTACTGTTGGAAAGGTCATTACTCCTGGACTTGGAAAAGAAATGTATCTTGCAACTACTACAGGAACTTCGGCTACTCATAGAACAGAAGCTATGGTAAAAAATGCTCTTTATGGGATAATCACCGCAAAAGCCATGGGTATTTTAAAACCTACTGTGGGAATTTTAAATCTCGATGGAGGAAGACAAGTAGAAAGAGCATTAAAAGAATTAAATCATAATGGATATGAAATGTATTTTGCAGAGTCTATGCGCTTAGATGGTGGAGCAATTATGAGAGGGAATGATTTATTATGTGGGAGTGCAGATGTGATGGTAACAGATACATTAACAGGAAATATTATGATGAAAGTATTTTCCTCTTATACAACAGGAGGAAGTTATGAAGCTTTAGGATATGGTTATGGACCTGGAATAGGAAAAGATTATGAAAGAGTAATTTTGATTCTATCAAGAGCATCGGGGGCTCCTGTAGTTTGTAATGCCATTCAATATGCATCCAAGCTTGCTCAAGGAAATCTAGTAAATATAGCAAAAGAAGAATTAGAAAAAGCAAAAAAGGCAAAATTAGATGATATTTTAAAATCCTTTGTCAAAGAAAACAAAAAAGAAGATGAACAAGATATGAAAATACCCCAAAAAGAAGTAGTTACAGGCTCTATAGCAGGAATAGATATTATGGATTTAGAGGATGCAGTAAAAGCTTTATGGAAAGCAGGAATTTATGCAGAGAGTGGAATGGGTTGTACAGGACCTATTGTATTGGTTCATGAAGAAAAGATAGAGTTTGCTACAAAAACTTTAGAAAAAGAAGGATTTGTTGCAAAAAGAGGAGATATTTGTTGAAATACAGTTTGTGAACAGTTTAAAACTTCGGCATAGCCGAAGTTTATTTTGTACATAATAACAAAAGATAGGAAAAGGGCAGGAATTTTAAATATTTTGAAGAATACTAATATTGTAAGAAATGAAAAAAAAGGGAGGGATTTATTGTGTTCAAAAAGGGGTGTGCCTTATTATTGGTGTTACTTTTAACAATGAGTTTATTTGTAGGTTGTGCAAATCAAGCTCCACAGGAAGAAAAAGAACCTACAGATAAGCAAACAGAGGAAGCTTTAAAAATAGGAATGGTTACAGATGTAGGGGGAGTTCATGATAAAGCATTCAATCAATCTGCTTGGGAAGGATTACAAAGAGCTGAAAAAGAATTGGGAATTGATGTAGGATATCAAGAATCTAAACAAGAGGCAGATTATGAGGATAATTTAGAAAGATTGGTAGAACAAGAAAATAATTTGGTATGGGGTGTTGGCTATATTATGGCAAACCAAGTAAAAGAAGCAGCACTCAATTATCCTGACATAAAATTTGGTATTATTGACAATACATATGATGAAATTCCAAAAAATTTACAACCTGTAATATTTAAAGACCAAGAGTCTTCATTTTTAGTAGGATATATTGCAGGTAAGATGACAAAAACAAATAAAGTAGGTTTTATTGGAGGAGTAAAAGGTGATGTAATTGATCGATTCCAATATGGATATATGACAGGGGTAAAATATGCAAATCCTGATTGTGAAGTATTAACACAATATGCTGGGGCTTTTGATAAACCAGCAATAGGAAGAAGTATTGCAGAATCTATGTATGGAAATGGAGCAGATATTATTTTCCATGCATCAGGGGATACAGGAAATGGAATGATTGAAGTAGCTAAAGAAAAAAATAAATATGCTATTGGAGTAGATAGAGATCAAAATAAAGAAGCTCCAGATCATGTGATTACTTCTGCTATAAAAAGAGTAGACAATGCTATGTTTAATGTGGCTAAAGATTTAAAAGAAGGAAAATGGAGTGGAGGAGAAACCACGGTTTATGGATTATCAGAAGGTGGCGTAGATATTGCTCCTACATCTGACAAACATGTTCCAAAAGAAATTTTAGATGAAGTAGAAAAATTAAAGCAAAAAATTATAGATGGAGAAATAAAAATTCCTCAAAATGAAGAGGAATATAAAGCAATGAAATAGTTTCATAGCCCAGAACTATAGTTCTGGGTTTATTCCTTAGAAGGTATAGATTTTTTAAAAAGAGTAGAGGACATAATAAATGATGAAAAGGAGGGTTCGATTTGAATGACTCAAAAAGTCACATAGACTTAAAAGAAATAGTAATAGACATGAAAAAGATTACAAAGAAATTTGGAAATTTTGTTGCAAATGATTCTATTGATTTAAAAGTTCATAAAGGAGAAGTGCATGCTCTGTTAGGAGAAAATGGAGCAGGAAAATCAACACTTATGAACATATTATATGGCTTATACACACCTACAAGTGGAGAAATCTACATTAAAGGTGAAAAAGTAGATGTTAAAAATCCTAACGTGGCAATTCATCATGGAATAGGAATGGTACATCAACATTTTATGCTTATCAAACCTTTTACGGTAGCAGAAAATATTGTATTGGGAATGGAACCTATTAATTCTTTTCATGAATTGGATATGAAAAAAGCTATTGAAGATGTAGAAAAAATTTCAAAGAGGTATGGATTGTATGTAGATCCAAGAGCAAAAATAGAAGATATTTCTGTAAGTATGCAGCAAAGGGTTGAAATTTTAAAGGCTTTATATAGAGGAGCAGAAATATTAATATTAGATGAACCTACAGCAGTCCTTACACCTCAAGAGATTAAAGAACTCATTCAAATTATGAGAAATTTAACGAAACAAGGAAAATCTATTATTTTAATTACGCATAAATTAAAAGAAATAAAAGAATCTGCTGATTTTTGTACTATTATTAGAAGAGGCAAAAAAATAGATAGGGTAGAAGTATCTAAGACAGATGAAAATCAATTAGCAGCTATGATGGTAGGGAGAGAAGTAAATTTTAAAGTATCTAAAGAAGAAAAAATACCTGGAAAAGTTATATTAGAAATTAAAGATCTAATCGTAGAAGACAATAGAGGTATTTCTACAGTAAATGGACTTAATTTATTCGTGCAAGCAGGAGAAGTTTTAGGAATTGCTGGAGTAGATGGGAACGGACAGACAGAACTTATAGAGACTATTACAGGACTTAGAAAAGCAAAATTTGGACAGATTTTAATAGGAGATAAAGATATTACAAATAAAACACCAAGAGAAGTTTTTGAATCTGGAATTTCAAATATTCCAGAAGATCGACAAAAACATGGATTGGTTCTTGATTTTACAGTTTATGAGAATATGATTTTAGAAAATTTCAGAAAAGAGCCTTTTTCAAGGGGAGTGAAATTACAAAAAGACAATATTATAAATTTTTCAAAAAAATTAATGGAAGAATTTGATATACGTCCAAGGAATGAAAAAAATTTAGCTCGTTCTTTATCAGGAGGAAATCAACAAAAGGTAATTATTGCAAGAGAAGTAACCAATGATCCAGAACTTTTAATCGCAGTTCAACCTACAAGAGGTCTTGATGTAGGCGCTATAGAATTTGTCCACAAATCTTTAATAGATCAGAGAAATAAAAATAAAGCTGTACTTTTGGTTTCTTTCGAATTAGATGAAGTGATGAGTGTTTCAGATAGAATTGCAGTAATTTACGAGGGAAAAATTGTAGGCATTGTAGATGCTAAAAGAACAAATGAGAATGAATTAGGATTGATGATGGCAGGAGGTGGGCATAAGTGAAGAAAAAGATCATGAATGAAACTTTTATGTTTACTATTTTAGCCATTGTTATGGGACTTTTGGTAGGAGCTATTGTGATTTTAATCTCTGGATACAACCCTATTGAAGCTTATGGGCTTATGATGAAAGGAATTTTTTCAAAATCTAAGTATATAGCAAGAACTATTATTCGAGCTACTCCATTAATTTTAACGGGTTTGTCTGTAGCTTTTGCCTTTCGAACAGGGCTTTTTAATATTGGAGCAGAAGGACAGTTTATTATAGGAGCATTAACGGCAGCTTTGTTAGGATACTTTATACATCTACCTATGATTTTTCATATTCCTATTGTATTTGTAGGTGCTATACTGATGGCTTCTATTTGGGGCGGGGTTGCAGGTTATCTTAAGGCAAAATTTGGTGTACATGAGGTTATAGCAACTATTATGTTAAACTGGATTGCTCTTTATACGTCAAATTATATAGTGTCTTTAGAAAAAGTGAAAATGCCTGCAACTGAATCTTCTTATAATATTTTAGAAACTGCGAGAATTAGTATAGATTGGTTTAAAGGAATCATAGGAGCATCTACGAAAGTAAACTTTGGAATTGTCATTGCAGTATTGGCGGCTTTTGTTATTTATTATATATTGTTTCAAACTACTTTAGGATATGAATTGAGAGCTGTAGGTTACAATAAAGATGCAGCAGAATATGGAGGAATTCATATCAAAAGAAATACGATTCTTTCTATGAGTATTGCAGGCGCTTTAGCAGGAGCTGCAGGAGCTGTTCATGTGATGGGAGTTTCTTATCATGTATCTACATTAGCAGCTATGGAAGGATATGGGTTTAACGGCATAGCGGTTTCTCTTATTGGCAATAATTCTCCATTCGGAGTTGTTCTTTCATCATTTTTATTTGGAGGTATTACTTATGGTGGATCAAATATGCAGCTTTTAGGAATACCTACAGAAGTAATTAATATTGTAATTGGATCTATTGTTTTCTTTGTTGCTACCTATAGAATATTTCAATTTGTTACTATATTTTTCAATCATAAAAAACCTCAAAAGGAGGATGAGTGATGCTAAAGGATATAGCTTTTATACTTGGAACTACTTTTATGTATTCTACCCCTTTGTTGTATGGGGCTTTAGGAGGGGTATTCTCAGAAAATAGTGGAGTTGTAAATATTGGAATCGAAGGCATGATGACAATTGGAGCCTTTAGTGGAGCAGCATCTACCTTTATACTATCAGAATTATATGGTAATGCTTTATGGGTACCTTGGGCAGGTTTTTTGATTGCAGGGTTAGCAGGATGTTTTTTGGCACTATTACATGCGATAGCTTCTATTACTTTTCGTGCAGATCAAGTAGTATCAGGAATCGCTATCAATTTTTTAGGACCAGGACTAGCTATGTTTTTGGGAGGAAGAATATTTGGGGGTTCAGGTACAACTCCTACTATTCCATTAGAAGCAAAATTAATAAGGCCCTTTGAAAGTATATTACAAAGAAGACCATTATTAGGGCTTATATTGAATCAATATATTTCAGTATATATTGCATTTTTATTAGTAGGTATATCTTGGTATATTTTATACAAAACTAAATTTGGACTTCGAATGAGAGCTGTAGGAGAACATCCTAAAGCTGCTGATACTTTAGGAATAAATGTATACCAGATTAGATATATAGCTGTTATGATATCTGGATTTTTATCAGGCCTTGGGGGAGCATCTTTAAGTATGGCTATTATTGCTAATTTTAGACCTACACTTGTATCAGGCCAAGGATTTATAGCACTTGCAGCTATGATTTTTGGGAAGTGGAGGCCACAGGGTGCCATGTGGGCATGTCTTTTATTTGGAGCTACAACAGCTTTGCAGATTTACTTAGGAAGTCCTACGGTAGGACTTAAAATTTCTACTCATTTATTATCTATGATTCCATATATTATTACATTGATCGTATTAATGGGATTTGTAGGGAGATCCACAGGACCTACTGCAAATGGTATACCTTATGAAAAAGGAAAAAGATAAAATAGGCAAAATAAAGCCTATTTTTTTTATTATAGTAGAATGTTAGTATACAATTATTTCTTGAAACTTTCTTTACAGCCTATTTAATGTTATAATAATATCAATCAAATCATTTAAAAAAATTATATTTATTCGAACAAGGGAGTGGGTGAGGGTTTAAGATGAGACTAGGATTCCAATTAAATATTGAACAGGTACAAAAGTTGGTGATGACTCCTGAATTAAAACAAGCTATTCAAATCTTACAATTCAATCATCAAGAATTAAATGAATTTATTGATGAACAAGTACTCACCAACCCTGTTCTTGAAGTAGGTTTACCTAAAGATATAGATATAAAAAAGAAAGAAGAGACAGTAGAAAAAAGAGAAAAAGAAGATGTAGATTGGAAAGAATATATTAGAGAATATGATGATATAAGCTATAAACAATATAATTTTTATCAAGAAAAAGAAGAAACATCATTTGAACAGTTTGTATCAGCGGATATTACTTTAACAGAGCATTTATTATTTCAGCTACAGTTTGCTGTATTAAAAGAAAAATATAAAAGGATTGGAAGATATATTATTGAAAGTTTAGATGTAAATGGATATTTAAATACAAGTATTTTTGAGGTTGCAGAGTATTTTCATACAGATGAAAAGGTGGTAGGAAATATTTTATCTATCATTCAAACCTTTGAGCCTATTGGAATTGCTGCTCAAAATTTAAAAGAATGTTTATTAATCCAAGTCAGACAAAAAGGAATAAAAGATCCATATATTATAAAGGTTATTTCAGAGCATTTAGATGATGTAGCTGAAAATAGACTTTCTAACATTGCCAAGGTACTAAACATCTCTACAAAAAAAGTACAGAAAATAACAGATTTTATAAAAACATTAGAACCAAAACCTGGAAGATCTTTTGCTTCAGGAGAAGAAATCAAATATATTACTCCAGATGTAACAGTTGAAAAAATAGATGGAGAATATTTAATTTTAGTCAATGATACAACAGCTCCTAGACTTTCTATTAGTCCTTATTATAGAAAAATGCTTTTGCATGAAAGTAAAGATTCCAATACTTCAAAATTTTTAACAGGAAGATTAAATTCGGCCATGTGGTTGATTAAAAGTATAGAGCAAAGAAGGCAAACGATTTATAATGTAGTAAAAGCTATTGTAGATTATCAGATAGACTTTTTTGAAAAGGGAAGAAAATATTTAAAACCTCTTACTTTAAAACAAATAGCTGATGAAGTAGGAATTCACGAATCTACTGTAAGCAGGGCAGTCAATGGAAAGTATATGCAATCACCTAGAGGAGTATTTGAAATAAAATTCTTCTTCACCAGTGGGGTTGCCAATGATATGGGGGAAGGAATTGCATCAGAAAGTATTAAGACTATGATTAAAGATTTAATTGAACAAGAAGATGTGAAAAAGCCTTTGAGTGATCAAGTTATATCTGATGTGTTACAAGAAAAAGGAATCCAAATTTCTAGAAGAACAGTTGCAAAATATAGAGATGAGATGCATATATTATCTTCATCTAAGAGAAAAAGATTTTAAAATGACGTGAAGATCACGTCATTTTTTTGTTGATAATTTTAGAAAATTATGTTAATCTATAGGTGAATATTTTTTTAGCATAAACGGGACTAAAAATGTCTATAGGGACCGATGTGGTCCCGACAAGTAAAATATATGATAAGGAGACAACAAATGGTTAATAAAGAAGAATTTTCTGCTGCCGAGTTTATAAAAACACAAAAGAAAATAGTTCCTGAAATAATTGAGCTTTTGATGGATCGGTATCATATTCTTCGTATGATCTCCTATCATCAGCCCATAGGAAGAAGAAGTTTATCTGCTTTTTTACAAATGAGTGAAAGAGTCATAAGAAAAGAGGTAAATATTTTAAAAGAACAGGAGCTTATAGAGATTAAGGCTGAGGGAATGAACATTACTGAATCTGGTTACACTAGTTTAGAAGTATTAAGAAGTTTTATCCATATTTTTAAAAACTTAAATTCTATGGAAGAAGAAATCGTACAAAAGCTAAAAATTAAAAATGTGATCGTTGTTCCAGGTTTTTATGATGAAGATGAATTGATTTTAAGAGAAGTAGGAAAAGTCGCCAGTAATTATTTTAAGACGATTCTTAAAGATCATGTCATTGTAGGAGTTACAGGAGGCACTACCATGGCTATGGTAGCCGATGAAATGGTGAAGGCAGATATAAAACATAATGTGATGATTGTTCCTGCTAGAGGAGGTTTAGGTAAAAACGCTGAAAGTCAGGCAAATCATATTACTGCAAAAATTGCAAAAAAATTAAATTGCCCATATGAACTTTTACATATGCCTGATAATATTTCAAAAGATTTATTAGAAACTCTTTCAAAAGATCCTAATACAAAAGAGGTTGTAGATTATATTAAAAAAATCAATATATTATTATTTGGTATAGGAAGAGCTGACAAAATGGCTAAGAGAAGAGGTCTTTCTGATGAAGAAATTGAGGATCTCAACAAAAAATGTGCTGTTGCAGAAGCTTTTGGGTATTACTTTAACCTAGAAGGAAAAATTATAGAAGAAGTTAATACTGTTGGAGTAAGTTTAGAAACTTATAAAGAATTAAAAAATCCTATTGGTGTAGCAGCAGGAAGGGAAAAGGCTCAAGCAATTATGTCTATAAGCAGATTAAATAAAAATCTTACATTGATCATTGATGAAGGGCTAGCAAAAGAAATATTAAAATAAATAGACTATGAGGGAGGATTTTACATGAGTGTGAAAGTTGGTATTAATGGATTTGGTAGAATAGGAAGAAACGCTTTTAAAATAGCTATGGAACAAGAAAAAAAGGATTTTGAAATTGTAGCCATTAATGATTTAACAGATGCTCGTACTTTAGCGCACTTATTAAAATATGATAGTTGTTTTGGGAAATTCAGTAAGACTGTAGAAGCAAAAGAAAATTCTATTGTAGTGGATGGAAAAGAAATTAAAATTTATGCAGAAAGAGATCCTGAAAATATTCCATGGAAAGAATTAGGCGTAGATATTGTAATAGAATCTACAGGAGTATTTACAGATAAAGAAAAAGCAATAAAGCATATAAAAGCAGGAGCAAAAAAAGTAATCATTAGTGCTCCAGCTAAAAATGAAGATATTACAATTGTATTAGGAGTAAACGAAAAAGACTATGATCCAAAAAATCATCATGTTATATCTAATGCTTCATGTACCACAAATTGTCTTGCTCCTTTTGCAAAAGTTATTGATGAAAAATTTGGTATTCAAAGAGGGTTGATGACAACAGTACATTCATATACAAATGATCAAAGAATACTAGATCTTCCTCACAAAGATTTAAGAAGAGCAAGAGCTGCAGCAGAATCTATTATTCCTACTACTACAGGAGCTGCAAAAGCAGTAGCACTAGTGCTCCCAAAATTAAAAGGAAAATTAAATGGTATGGCCATGCGTGTACCTACTCCTACTGTTTCAGTAGTAGATTTAGTTTGTGAATTAGAAAAAGAGACAACAGCAGAACAAATCAATCAAGCTTTAAAAGAAGCTTCAGAAAATGAATTAAAAGGAATTTTAGGTTATAGTGAAGAACCTTTAGTATCAATAGATTATAGACAGGATAGTAGATCTTCTATTATAGATGGACTTTCTACTATGGTTATGGATAAAAATTTAGCAAAAATTGTTTCTTGGTATGATAATGAATGGGGATATTCTACTAGAGTAGTAGATTTAGTAAAATATGTAATACAAAAAGGATTATAAATCAAACAGGGTTCAATCTTATTTAGGTTGAACCTTTCTTTAAAATTATATAACATAAATCATTGACTAGCGTTAAATAGTATGTTACATATATTAATAGGAGTATACAATTATTAAAAGCAGAGGTGAAAAAATTGAAAAAGAAAAATATTGAAGATGTTCAGGTAAAAGGAAAAAAAGTATTAGTACGTTGTGATTTTAATGTGCCTATGGATGAGAATAAGAGTATAACAGATGATATTCGTATAAAAGCAGCTCTTCCAACTATACAATATTTAATTAAAGAGGGTGCAAAAGTAATTTTAATGTCTCATTTAGGTAGACCAAAAGGACAACCGAATGAGAAATATACATTAGAGCCAGTAGCTAAAAGACTTGCAGAACTTTTACAAAAAGAAGTAACCTTTGCTGCTGATGAAGAAGTAGTGGGTAAAAGTGCTAAAAAAGCTGTAGATCAAATGAAAGATGGAGAAATTGTATTACTTGAAAACGTAAGATTTAGAAAAGAAGAAGAAAAAAATGATGAAGCTTTTTCAAAAGATTTAGCAAGTCTTGGAGAGTTATTTGTAAATGATGCGTTTGGAACTGCTCATAGAGCTCATGCTTCTACAGCAGGCATTGCAAAATTTTTACCATGTGTATCAGGATATTTGATTCAAAAGGAAATAGATATTATAGGAAAAGCTTTGACAAATCCTGAAAAGCCTTTTGTAGCTATTTTAGGAGGAGCTAAAGTATCTGATAAAATAGGTGTGATTACAAATCTATTAGAAAAAGTAGACACACTTATTGTAGGTGGAGGAATGGCATATACCTTTTTAAAAGCAAAAGGATATGAGATTGGAAATTCACTTCTTGAAGAAGATAAGATTGACCTTGCAAAAGAGCTTATGGAAAAAGCAAAAGATAAAAATGTAAAATTCTTATTACCAGTAGATGTAGTAGTGGCAGAGGAATTTAAAGAAGACTCAGTACATAAAACAGTAAAATCAGAAGAAATGCCAAAAAATATGATGGGGCTTGATATAGGAGAAGAAAGTGTTAAAATATTTGCTAAAGAGATAAAAAATGCAAAAACAATTATATGGAATGGTCCTATGGGTGTATTTGAAATGCCTAACTTTGCATTAGGTACAAAAGGAGTTGCAAAAGCTATGGCAGAGTCTTGTGGAACAACTATAATTGGTGGAGGAGATAGTGCAGCAGCTGTAGAACAATTAGGGTTTAAGGACGAAATGACACATATTTCTACAGGAGGAGGAGCTTCTTTAGAATTTTTAGAGGGAAAAGAACTCCCAGGTATTGCAGTAATAGAAGAAAAATAGGGGGGAGTAAATATGAGATTACCGATTATTGCGGGAAACTGGAAAATGCATAAAACAATAAAAGAATCAAATGAATTTGTAGAAAAAATTAAGGAAGACGTTGCAGGTACAGACGTAGAGGTTGTTTTATGTGTACCTTATACATCTTTAGAAACAGTAAAAAAAGCAGCAGAGGGAACAAATATAAAAGTTGGAGCTCAAAATATGCATTGGGAAGAAAATGGTGCATATACAGGAGAAATTTCTCCTATTATGTTAGGGGAAATAGGTATAGACTATTGTATTATTGGCCATTCTGAAAGAAGACAGTATTTTAATGAAACAGATGAAACAGTAAATAAAAAAATACATACAGCTTTAAAGTATAAAATCAATCCTATCCTTTGTGTAGGAGAAACTTTAGAACAAAGAGAAAAAAATGAAACAGATCATATCGTAAAAAATCAAGTAATCAAAGCTTTAAAAGATGTCAGTCCACAAAATGTAAAGGAAATTGTAATTGCATATGAGCCTATATGGGCTATAGGAACAGGGAAAACTGCAACACCACAAGAAGCAAATGAAGTAATTTTTACCATTCGAGAAGGAATTAAGGAACTTTATGGAGAAGATATATGTTCAGAGATTCGTATTCAATATGGAGGAAGTGTAAAGCCTTCTAATGTAGAAGAAATTATGAATCAAGAAGATATTGATGGAGCTTTAGTAGGTGGAGCAAGTTTAAATCCAGAAGATTTTGTAAAACTTGTAAATTTTTAAGAGAGAGGAGTAGTACATATGTCAAGTACAATTATAGATGTTTATGCGAGAGAGGTCTTAGATTCTAGAGGAAATCCAACAGTAGAAGTAGAAGTGTATCTTGAAGATGGAAGTATGGGAAGAGCTATTGTGCCTTCTGGAGCATCTACTGGGGCATTTGAAGCTGTAGAACTTAGGGATGATGACAAAGAAAGATTTTTAGGAAAAGGTGTAAGAAAAGCAGTAGAAAATGTAAATGAAGAAATAGCAGATGAAATTATTGGTATGGATGCATTAGATCAAGTAGCAATAGATTTGTTAATGATCGAATTAGATGGAACAGATAATAAAGGAAGACTTGGAGCAAATGCAATATTAGGAGTATCTATGGCAGTAGTAAGAGCAGCTAGCGAATATTTAGGATTACCACTTTATCAATATATAGGTGGTGTAAATGGAAAAACTCTTCCGGTTCCTATGATGAATATTTTAAATGGTGGAAAACATGCAGATAATAATGTAGATATTCAAGAATTCATGATTATGCCTGTTGGAGCAAATTCTTTTAGACAAGCATTAAGAATGGGAGCAGAAGTATTCCATAATTTAAAGAAAGTATTAAAAGATAAAGGGCTTAATACTGCAGTAGGAGATGAAGGTGGATTTGCACCAAATCTTACTTCTAATGAAGAGGCTTTAGAAGTAATCATAGAAGCTATCAAAAAAGCTGGATATGTGCCAGAAGAAGATATTATGCTAGCACTTGATGTAGCAGCTACAGAATTATATGATAAAGAAGAAAGAAAATATAATTTGGCTGGAGAAGGTGTTGTAAAAACATCAGAACAAATGGTAGAGTTTTATGAAAAATTAGTAAGCAAATATCCAATTATTTCTATAGAAGATGGATTAGATGAAGAGGACTGGGAAGGATGGAAGCTTCTTACTGAAAAACTAGGAAGAAAGGTTCAATTAGTAGGAGACGATTTATTTGTAACCAATACTCAAAGACTTGAAAAAGGAATTGAAAGAAAAACAGCTAATTCTATTTTAATTAAATTAAATCAAATAGGAACTATTACAGAAACATTAGATGCTATTGAAATGGCAAAGAGAGCTGGATATACTGCAGTAATATCTCACAGATCTGGAGAAACAGAAGATGTAACGATTGCAGACTTAGTAGTAGCAGTAAATGCTGGTCAAATCAAAACAGGTGCTCCATCTAGAACAGATAGAGTAGCAAAATACAATCAATTATTAAGAATTGAAGAGATGCTTGATGTTACAGGAAAATATGCAGGAATGAAGGCCTTTTATAATTTAAAATAAAGGTATAGATTTAGTAGAACTTGGAAAACATTAAGGGTAGAATCTCTACCCTTTTCTTACGGCTTTTTAAATCTATGCAAAAATCTTGTATGCGTGAAATATGCTATAAGACAGAGGGGTATAATTATTATTGATTTTAAAAAATACCTGTGTTAAAATAGGTATGTTAATGAGACGGAGGAGGTGTGAATATGAAGACTGTATTTATGATTATACAAGTAATTGCTAGTCTTATACTAATTGGAAGTATTTTACTACAATCTGGTAAAAGTGCTGGTTTATCAGGGTCTATTGCTGGTGGAGCGGAACAGTTAATGGGGAAACAAAAGGGAAGAAGTTATGAAGGAATGTTAAGTAAAGTAACTACTGTGGGTGCAGTTATATTTATCATTACTTCTATTATTTTAGTTAGCATTCAATAATATCATAAAGTGATGGGGACACAAAGGAGGAAATAGAAAATGAATTTTGAAATACTAGCACCTATTATAGGTGTAGTTGCATTGATTTTTGCTTATATGCTTGCAGCAAAAATCAATAAAGTAGATGTAGGGACAGAAAGAATGAAGGAAATCTCTACATATATTTATGAGGGATCCATGGCTTTCCTATCAAGAGAATATAAGACATTAGTTATTTTTGTAATCGTTTTATTTGTAGCATTGATTTTTGGTGTTGGACTAGAAACAGCAATATGTTTCTTAGTTGGAGCATGTTTCTCTGCATTAGCAGGATTCTTTGGTATGAAAGTTGCAACAAAAGCAAATGTTAGAACAGCTAATGCAGCAAGAGAAGGTGGAATGAATAAGGCATTAGGAGTAGCTTTCAGTGGTGGAGCTGTTATGGGTATGAGTGTTGTAGGACTAGGACTTTTAGGAGTAGGTGTTCTATATTATATCTTTAGAGATCCAAGTATTATTACAGGATTTGGTTTAGGAGCATCCTCTATTGCATTATTTGGTCGTGTAGGTGGAGGAATTTATACAAAAGCAGCTGACGTAGGAGCTGACTTAGTTGGTAAAGTAGAAGCAGGTATCCCAGAAGACGATCCAAGAAATCCAGCTGTTATTGCAGATAACGTAGGAGATAATGTTGGAGACGTAGCAGGTATGGGAGCTGACCTTTTTGAATCTTATGTAGGTTCTATTATATCAGTTATTACATTAGGAGTTGTAATGACAAACATTGATCCACAAAGTGGATCTATATTCCCATTAGCATTAGCATCTTTAGGAATTATTGCATCTATCATAGGAAGTTTATTTGTTAGAGGGGATGAAAATACAAACCCTGCAGCAGCACTTCATAGAGGAACTTATATTGCAGGAGCTATTGTAATTATAGGAACTTTCTTTTTAAGTAAGAAGATTTTTGGAGATTTAAATGCATTCTTTGCAATCATTGCAGGATTGATTGTAGGTATGGCAATTGGTAAGGTTACAGAAATCTATACTTCAGGAGATTATGCATCTGTTAAAAAAATTGCAGATCAATCAGAAACAGGACCTGCTACAACAATTATTAGTGGTTTGGCAGTAGGTATGTATTCAACGGCTATTCCAGTTTTATTAATTGCAGTGGGTATTTTAGTAGCATATAACTTCTTTGGATTATATGGTATTGCCCTAGCAGCAGTAGGTATGTTATCTACAACAGGAATCACTGTAGCAGTAGATGCTTATGGTCCAATCGCAGATAATGCTGGTGGTATTGCTGAAATGTGTGAATTACCAAGCGGTGTTAGAGAAATTACAGACAAACTAGATGCTGTAGGAAATACAACAGCAGCTATTGGTAAAGGATTTGCAATCGGATCTGCTGCATTAACAGCTTTAGCATTATTTGTTTCTTATGCGCAAGTAGTAGGATTAAAATCTATTGATATATTAGATCCATTAGTAGTAATTGGTTTATTAATCGGAGGTATGCTTCCGTTCTTATTCTCTGCTATGACTATGGAATCAGTAGGAAAAGCTGCTTTCCAAATGATAGAAGAAGTAAGAAGACAATTTAAAGATATTCCTGGAATTATGGAAGGAAAAGCAAAACCAGATTATGCAAAATGTGTGGATATCAGTACTGGGGCTGCATTAAAAGAAATGATGGTTCCTGGAATTATGGCAGTTGTAGCACCTTTAGCAGTAGGTTTACTTCTTGGAACTGCTGCATTAGGAGGATTACTTGCAGGATCATTAGTATCAGGAGTATTACTTGCTATCATGATGGCAAATGCTGGTGGAGCATGGGATAATGCTAAAAAATATGTTGAAGAAGGACATCATGGTGGAAAAGGTAGTGAAGCACATAAAGCAGCTGTAGTTGGAGATACAGTAGGGGATCCATTCAAAGATACATCTGGTCCATCTATCAATATCTTAATCAAATTAATGACAATCGTTGCAGTTGTTTTCGCACCATTGTTCTTAAAAATAGGCGGAAAATTATTCTAAGGATAAGGCTAGAAATAGTCAAAATAAATACCATCTGTGATATAATACAGATGGTATTTATTTTTTTTGGAGGGATAATATGGATCATATAAAGATTTTATTAAAAATGAAAGAATTTTACTTTATCATTTATTTGATTCTTATCAATATTTATTCTTTTTTACTCACCTTTATAGATAAATATAAATCAAAAAAGGATGGATGGAGAATCAGAGAAAGAACTTTTTTTATCGTATCATTTTTTGGCGGAGCTGTAGGTGTGATGATAGGAATGAGTATATTTCGGCATAAAACTCAACATAAAAGCTTTTATATAGGGATACCATTCATTTATTTATTACATATTGTAGGTATTTTATTTTGGTTATATAGAAAAGCCATTTCCTAGGAAATATAAAAGTTTTAAAAATAAATGAAATGGGTAAAATAAGCATAATTGATAAAAATAGATGGGAGGAATTTTATTGAATATTAAAGATCAGATATTAGAGTTTATGAGAGAAAAAGCATATAGTCCTATGTTAGATGTAGAACTTGCTGATGTATTTAAAATAGAATCTACAGAAATAGGAGAATTTTATACTATCTTAGATGAAATGGAAAGAGAAGGTCAAGTTATTAAAACAAAGAAGAATAGATATGCTGCACCTGAGAGAATGAATTTGATCGTAGGGAAGATTCAAATTCATGGAAGAGGATTTGGATTTATTTTATCTGAACTAGAAGGATATAAAGACATGTTTGTTTCTGCAAATGATTTAAATGGAGCTATGCATAATGATAGAGTCATTGGTAGAATTGTAAAGAAGGGAACAGATGGAAAAAATGGAGAAGCAGAAGTCATAAGGATTATTCATAGAGCCAATGATGAAATCGTAGGAACCTTTGAAAGTAGTAAGAATTTTGGATTTGTGGTTCCTGATGATCCTAGAATTAACATGGATATATTTATCCCTAAAGCTGAAATAGGAGATGCAAAGGATGGATACAAGGTAGTGGCTAAAATTACAAAATGGCCTCAACCGAGAAGAAATCCAGAAGGAACTATTATAGAAGTATTAGGTCACAAAAATGACATAGGGACAGATATTATTTCTGTTATCAAAAAATATAAACTTCCATTAAATTTTCCAAAAAAAGTAGAAGAAGAGGCAGCAAATATTGAAGAAATGATTTCTGAAGAAGAAATAAAAAGAAGAAGAGATTTAAGAGAAGAAAGAATTGTAACGATTGATGGAGCAGATGCAAAAGATTTGGATGATGCTGTGGGTGTGAAGATTCTTCCAAATGGAAACTATCTATTAGGAGTACACATCGCTGATGTAACTCATTATGTAAGAGAACATAGTCCATTAGATAAGGAAGCATTAAAAAGAGCAACAAGTGTTTATTTAGTAGATCGAGTAATTCCTATGCTTCCTAAAAAGTTATCCAATGGAGTTTGTAGTTTAAATCCTAAGGTAGATCGATTAACTTTATCTGTAAATATGGAAATTGATCAAAAGGGAAATGTAGTGAAACATGAAATTTATGAAAGTGTGATTAAAACCAGTGAGAGAATGACTTATACAGATGTATCAGATCTACTTGAAAAAGATGATGAAACATTAAAAGAAAGATATGATTATTTACTAGAAGATTTTAAAATGATGGAGCAGTTAGCTAAAAAATTAAGAAAGAGAAGAGAAGATAGAGGCAGTATAGATTTTGATTTTGATGAATCTAAAATTATACTAGATGAAAAAGGTGTTCCTGTGGAAATTAGGAAAGCAGAAAGAAGAATTGCAAATAGAATTATTGAAGAGTTTATGCTTATTTGTAATGAAACTGTAGCCGAACATTTTCATTGGGCAGATATTCCATTTGTGTACAGAATTCATGAAGATCCAGATATGGAAAAAATAGAAAACTTTAACAAGTTTATTCACAATTTTGGTTATCATCTAAAGGGTGTAAACAATCAGATTCATCCACATGCACTTCAAGACTTAATCAAAAAAGTAGAAGGAAAAAAAGAAGAAAGAATTGTTAATACTATTATGTTAAGATCTCTAAAAAAGGCTAGATATTCACCACAAAATACAGGACATTTTGGACTTGCAGCAGAGAACTATTGCCACTTTACATCTCCTATTAGAAGATATCCAGATCTTCAGATTCATCGTATTATAAAGGAATCACTATCAGGAGATCTAAATGGAAAGAGAATTAAAAAATTAAAAGGAATTGTAGAAAATGCATCTGATATTTCTTCTGAAAGAGAAAGAATTGCTATTGAAGCAGAAAGAGAAACAGATGATTTAAAGAAAACAGAATATATGACTCATCATGTAGGAGAAATATTTGAAGGGATTATTAGCAGTGTAGTATCTTTTGGTATGTTTATAGAGCTTGAAAATACTATTGAAGGATTAGTAAGAATTAGTTCATTAGTAGATGATTATTATATTTATGATGAAGAAAATCATTTATTTAGAGGAGAAAGAACAAAGAAGACTTATCGAATAGGAGATGAAGTAAAAATAAAAGTTACAAGAGCGGATATAGCTCAACGAGAAATTGATTTTACTCTTATTCAGTAGTACAATAAAAAAAGAAGATACATATGTATCTTCTTTTTTAAAGAATAGCAGGAAAGGAAGATTGCAATGTACAAACTAATTGTGAGTGATATGGATGGAACTTTACTTAATAGTAAAAATATAGTTTCAGAAGAAAATAAAAGAGCATTTCAAAAATTAATAGATCAAAATATTCATATAGCTATTGCTACAGGAAGAATTTATACTTCAGCAAAGGTTTATGCAAAATATTTAGATGTTGTAACACCTATTATTGCTTGTAATGGTGCTATTGTAAAAGATCTAAAGAACGATGAGATTTTATATGAAAGTTATATGAAAAAAGAAGATGTTTTAAATGTCATAGAGATTTGCAAAAAATATGGACTATATTATCAGTTTTATAATGAAGATACATTTTTTACAGAAAAGTTAGCTTATAGTTCTTTAAAATATTCTGAATGGAATAAAACATTAAAAGAAGAAGATCGTGTGCGTATAGAAGTCATTCAAGATGGCTATCAGTATATTCAAAATCATGATGAAAAAATTTATAAGATGTCTTTAATGAGTGATGACCAAAATGTTTTAAGAGAAGCTAGAAAAGAATTAGAGAGTATACAGACTCTTGAAATAAGTAAATCATGGTATAATAACATTGAAGTGATGAACAAAGGAGTTTCAAAAGGAAATGCTATTGAACAATTGGCAAAATCTTTAGGAGTAAAACAAGAAGAAATTATATCCTTTGGAGATAATGAAAATGATATTAGCATGCTTACTTATGCAGGATTAGGGGTAGCCATGGGGAATTCTGAAGAAATTGTAAAAAAAAGTGCTGATTATGTAACTTCTACAAATGATGAAGATGGGGTAGCAAAAGCTTTATATAAATTTGTTTTGTAGCATATATATGTAGAAAGAGATAAAAAAGGGGAGATTTATTTGGGCATATTGTATGTCGTTCTCATTATTTTAGTACTTCTTGTTTTTGTAGAGATTTTAGCCATTGCCTTAAAGATTACAGGACTTGAGATGGAAAAAGCAAGATTTCAAGTCATATCTATTATTACAGGAACTGGTTTTACTACAAAGGAAGCAGAATTGATTACTCAGCATCCAACAAGAAGGAAAATTGCAGAACTTTTAATGCTCATAAGCTATGTAGGAACAGCTACCTTAATAGGTCTTATCATGGGGATTGTCAATGCTATTACTAGAGGTGAAAGATTTTTATATGGAGTGTTAGGAATTATAGGAATTGGTTTTTTTTATATTATTTTTGTCTAGAAATAAATGGGTATTACATAAAATGGAAACTGTTATTGAAAAAAAGCTTTCTATACAAATGGAGAGAAATAAAAAATATAAAACAGTAGAAGAGGTTTTAAAACTCAATGAAGAATATGGTGTAGTAGAATTTGTACTAGAGGAAAATAACAAATTGATTCATGTGGCATTAGAAGATTCAGGACTAAAAGAAAAATATATTCAAGTACTCAATGTAGATCGAGGCTCTCATATTGTACATTTTCCAAGTAGCAAATTTGTTTTTCAAGAAGGAGACAAAGTAATTTTATATGGACAAATTGATAACATTAAAGAACTTGTATTAGAGCAAGCTAGTGAGAATCTCAATGCTTGACAGTATATATTTTTTATGTTAACATTAT
The DNA here is from genome assembly GCF_001282725.1 of Inediibacterium massiliense. Lineage (NCBI taxonomy): Bacteria > Bacillati > Bacillota > Clostridia > Peptostreptococcales > Thermotaleaceae > Inediibacterium > Inediibacterium massiliense. The sequence goes on from NZ_LN876587.1 coordinate 540,777, forward strand.
ATTTGTATCTTAAGATCAATATAAAGTAGGTGTTTGCATGGGACAAGGTAAATTAGTTGCAAATAATAAAAAAGCAAGACATGACTATTTTATTGAAGAGACTTACGAAGCTGGCATTGAATTGACAGGAACAGAAGTAAAGTCTATTCGAATGGGAAGAATCAATTTAAAAGATAGTTATGCAGAAATAGATCATGGAGAAATATTTGTCCATCATATGCATATTAGTCCTTATGAACAGGGAAATATCTACAATGTTGATCCTACAAGAACAAGAAAACTTCTTTTGCACAAAAGAGAAATCAACAAGTTATTAGGATATACAACTCAAAAGGGATTGACTTTAGTTCCTCTTAAAGTGTATATTAATTCTAGAGGACTTGTAAAATTAGAGCTTGCTGTTGCAAAAGGAAAGAAATTGTATGACAAAAGATCTGATATTGCTCAAAAAGAAGCCAATAGAAGGATTCAACAAGAGTTAAGACAAAGGCAAAAAGAGTATTAATGACATGGGGGCGTACAGGTCTCGACGGGGGTTTGGAGCCTGCAGTAGCGAGTGGAGGTTTTTCCTTGGGGTCCGCCTTAAAAAACTGGGGAATTAAAGATAAACGCAAACGATAATTACGCATTAGCTGCCTAATAGCGCAGCTCGTCCTACCTAAGTTACCCACGGCTTAGACTAGGGCGTCAACCAAGTGGGGAACTGCCTTGGAGGTGTCTCGATCCAATAGCAGACTAATTGGGACTGGTCAAGAGGTTAGCCTGTCATTGGGCGAATCTTGCGACGAGAAATCAAAACAATGACTGCACTCGGAGAATCTGTTTGTGAAGGACTTTCGGACAGGGGTTCGATTCAAAAAGAGTCGCCTTATAGTGTGAACTATAAGTGAAAATCTGGCTTAATCGGTGAAACCGTAACGTAAAGACGACGGCAATACCGAGGGGTATGTGGAGAAATCCAACAGCTCTGTATCGACTTATAGGCATCCTATAGGATGTACTAGGATAGAAGTCATAAACTATATTAAGACTTTTATAATACGCCAGAGAAGTTTTAAATATATAACTTCAAGATATAGTCAGCGCCATTGGACAACAATGGAATATAGTGTCCCCTCGCCTCCACCAATAAAAAATAAGCATAAAATTACTAATTTAGTAATTTTATGCTTATTTTGTTATATAGAAACAAATCTTTTATAAAAATCTTCTTTTTGCTCAAGAAGTTCTTGTGAATATTTTCCATTTCTAGGCGTTACTTGTTTGTATTCATAAATAATCATTCTAGCTTTTAATTTCTTTTCTGGGATAATAAGATAAGGTTCTATTGCTTTTAATAAATAGATGGCATCTTCGTATTTAGCAATATAGGTATAGGAGTCTTTATGTTTTTGAGGATTATAATTTTTTTTAGATTTAATATGTCCTACTTTAGATTTTTCTTGAATCCATTGTAATAAATTTAAAGTAGTAGAAGCAATAGTAATGCAGGGAGATGGAAATTGATTTTTGTGAAATTTAATGAGCATGATACTTCCTTCTCCATCGATAATACCAGCGATATAAGATTTTTCACAGTCCAACATGCAGAAAACCTCCAAACGTATGTTCTAATATTAGTTTGATATTAATTGATTGAAAATATGTATTAGATTTATAAATATTTAATAGACTTAGTTAAGCTTTTAGTATTAGAAAAGGGGAATTGTATCATAAGTGACGGCGGTTTTTTGGAAAACAGTTTTAATTGAAATAATAGTTCGAAACTAATATACTATTACTATTAGATAAAAAGTTCAACATCTTTGGAAGGAGCATAATTTGATGAATATGTTTAAAGAAGACATTAAGTTTGGACTTATGTCAATAGAATAGACACAGAAAGTTTAACTATTTATGCTACTCTCAAAGCAGCTTCATATACTGATTGAGGGGTCATATAATCAATTGAATTTATAGTGTACCAAGATTCAATATATTCAAAGATTGCTCTGCTAGCTATTTTGAAACCATAATATTTATGATGATGTATTTCTTCTTTCTTTAAAGCATAATGGAAAGATTCAATACATGTAAAAATGAACTTATTAAGCAATATCGTTTTGATACTGACGAGCTTCTTGATGAAGCTGTTAATGACTATGTTTACGAATGGTATAATTTTTTGAGACCACATACTCATAATCAAGGAAAGACACCCTTTGAGGCTAGGTATGGAAATCAAAACTAGCACATAATGTTACATTTTGCTTAACCAGAACAATTGACTTATAGACAAACATATTAGAATCATATATAATTAGGAAATATGAATTGAATATTTATGATACAGGTCCATAAAAGAAGTTTATGGATAATTGGGAAGATAGGTGAAAATCCTGCACGGTCCCGCCGCTGTAATAGTGGAGCTATTTATGTTTAGCCACTGCCTTAATAAGGTGGGAAGGTATAAATAGTGTTGAAGCTTAAGTCAGAAGACCTGCCTGTATTAATTTGCTAATAACTTTACGGATGATAGGGGTTGCAAAATGAAGTGTACTTGTACTATTACTATTATGATTTCATTGTAGATTAAAGCCACTTATCTATGAGATAAGGTGGCTTTTTTGATGTTTTTAAAGAAACATTGAGATAATGTAAGTAAAGATCTATTTTATTTAATTCAGCAAAATACAAGAAGTGGTGATGTTCGTTTTAAGTTTTGCAAAATAATAAAAGAGAAGGTTGAAATTATGTTAAATAATAAAACATTAAAAATTGCTTTTTACGGAAAAGGAGGAATTGGTAAGTCTACTATAGCGACTAATCTATCTGCTGCTTTTTCAAAAATTGGATTAAAGGTCTTACATATTGGTTGTGACCCAAAAGGTGATTCTACAAGGAATTTGGCAGGGCAAAAGATTCCAACAGTGATGGAAGTGATTCAAAAAAAGGGGACAAGCATAGAAGAAAAAAATATTGTGCATTATGGATTTAATAATGTTGCATGCATAGAAGCAGGTGGACCAAAGGCTGGAATGGGTTGTGCAGGTATGGGGATAACAACGATGACTGAAGAATTACATACACTAGGAATATTGAATAAGTCATGGGATATTGTTATTTATGATGTGTTAGGTGATGTTGTTTGTGGTGGATTTGCAGTCCCTATGCGTGAAAAATATGTTGATCAAGTATATATTGTATCATCCTCAGAATTTATGTCTATATATGCTGCTAATAATATCCTAAAAAGTGTATGTAGGTTTTCAGATAAAGAAAAGAATATTTTTGGTGGACTTATTCATAATCAAAGAACAGAGAATTCAAAAGTTCATATAATAGAAAACTTTTCAAAGAATACAAACACTAAAGTTTTGGAGAATATCCCCTACACTAATGAAATTGTTTTATCTGAATTAATGGGAAAAACAGTCATAGAAACATTACCTGAATCAAAATCTTACGAAATTTTTATAAGATTAGCTCATGTTATCAAAAACAATAAAAATGTTAATGTACCAAGTCCTATGGATGATGATGAATTAGAGCGATTTAGAAAAGAAATGTTGCATATGGAGATAAAAAAATGAGTATCAATAATATTTCAAACACAAATCATGGTAATGATTTTTTAAGTAAAGTTTTTTATAAAAAAAGCTGTATGGAAATTATTAATTTAGCATTGAGTATTCCTGATATATATGTTTTAGCCATAGGACCAGAATCATGCTTAAGAGTTCTCTATTTTAGAGCTTTAAGAAAGAAGCAAAATCAAAGGTTATATCTTCAGACGATGAGCCAAAATGACTTAGCATCATCTCAGCATTTAGATGTGGCAGAGATGGCACTAAGAGAAATTATAGATCATAATGATCGAAAAGTTAAAGCTGTGATTGTTTATATTTCATGTAGTGATATGCTTATAGGAAGTGACTTTGACAGTATTTTAAAGTCTATACAAAGAAGCCATAGCATTCCAGTGAAACTTTTTAAAAGAGGACCACTTTCTAAAAGGCGGATAACACCAAAAGAAAGACTAAGTTTGATCTTTACAGAGATATTGGATACTTATCTTGACAATAACATTGATGGAAAAAACATCGAAAATCCCATTATTAATATTCTTGGAGAAGAAAAATTAATTGAGCAATGTCAATTAAAAACATTGTTAAAAAATAAAGGATATTTCAAAATTCAGGAATTCATAGCGTGCAATTCTTTTAGTGACTTTAAAAATTTAAGCAAAGCAACTTTTAGTATTGTTACTGATAAATTTGGAATCAATCTAGCTAAATATCTAAAAGAGCGTTTCAAAATTCCCTACGCTAGTATTTCAATAGAGTGTTCTGAGCAAGAATTTAATAATGCGATTAAAAATAAGGAGGAGAGATAATGAATAAAATATGGAACAGTATTCCTCCTTTAACGAGTGACTATTCTGGTGTTTGTTCAATGCTATTTGAATTAAATTCATTGAATATATTGTATACTCCAAGTGGATGTATTCATCCTATTGTTGAAGTGGATGAGATTAGAAGTCCTAATGATATGTTTTTTTATAAAACTAATCTGAGCGATATTGATGTCATTATGGGTGTGGAAGATAGATTTTTAAAAGAAGTTGAATTGCTCGTTACAAATAATCCAAGGGTAGAATTTATTTCAATTATTGGAACACCAGTTTCTAATATTACAAATGTTGATTTTCAAAAAATTGCTGAAAAGCTTGAGAAAAAAACGAATAAACCTGTAATTGTTTTTGATACGAATGGATTCGAAAGCTATAATATTGGAATTTATGAAGGTTTATTACAGCTTGCTAAACGATTTTCTAAGGTGGCAGTTACGAATCCAAAACATGTGAATGTGATAGGCTATTCGCCGCTTTCCTTGGGCTATAAATATCATTTAGATGAGTTGGTGGAATCACTAGAAAACATGGGATTGAAAGTGACATTTTTTGCAGAGCGGTCTTTAAAAAGCATCACAGAGGCAACTAAAGCAGCAATTAATCTTGTGATAACACCAGAAGGAATGGGTGTTGGTGAATATTTTAAAGAAGAGTTTCAGATTCCTTTTTTAATGGATCTGCCTATAGGATTAAATGGAATATCAAGAGTATTCAGATTAATTGAAACTCAACTTAATATTGATAGATCTAGAATCGAAGAATCTATAAGCCCAGTATTGGAATTAGCGAATTCTCATAAATATCTTGATAAAAGTGTTTTAGTGATTGGAGAACCATTGACTTGCATTGGGGTTTACAAATGTTTGAGGGGAGATTTTGGAATCAGCAAAGTGAAAGCAATATCAAATTTTAATTCTACTAGAAAAGCCAGAAGGATTTACAATGAAGAGTTGTTCTCGCAAGTGATATTTGTAGAAGATGAAGAAAACATAATGAGATATATAAAGGAAGCTGATATTATCATTGCAGATCCATTATATAGAAATTTTATTAGAGAGGAGGAAAAAAAGCTTTTTATACCGTTCCCTCATATAGGTTTAAGCGGTAGAGAGTTTACAAGCATGGAATATGAATACATTGGAAAAACTGGATTTGGCTATTTTAAAAAATATCTAAATCCAAGGATTTAAATAAAAAAGGAGAAATGTGATATGAAAATAAGAAACAGATTTTTGAAAAACCTGTTTGTAATAATTTTGATTGTTACTCTATTTACTTTAGGGGGATGTTCAACAGAACAAAAAACAGGAGATGCTGAAACAGCTAATTCGTCAGATCAGAAGGTAGATGACACTGCAAATACAAATACTAACAACAATGAAGAAAAAGTAACAATAACAGATACTACTGGTAAAGAAGTTAAATTGAAAAAAAATGTAGAAAAAATTGCGGTTGTGCCAATTCCATGGACATCTATTGTATACGCTGTAGATGGGTCTGGTGATAGAATTGTCGGGATGCATCCTACAGCAAAAACATCTTACGAAAAGTGTATTTTAAAGACTATGGAACCTAAATTAAGTAATGCCTCTACTGATTTTGTGGGTAAAGACTTTACAATTCACATGGAAGAAAGCGGAAAACTCAAATTAGATGCTATGATTGTATGGGATTATCAGGAAAAAGAAATTGAACAATTAAAAGGCTTGGGTATTCCAGCAGTGTCTTTAAAATATGGTACTTTAGAAGATTTACAAAATGGAATGAAAGTCATCGGTAAAATGCTTGGAAAAGAAGATAAGGCGACAAAGTTAGTTGATTATCATAAAGAAAGCATAGAATATTTTAATTCAAAAAAGAATCAAATTGAAGGTACTAAAAAACCAAGAGTCCTATATTTAAGGGATGAGCAACTTAAAGTAGCTGGTGGTGGAGCTGTTAATACAATTCTTATTGAGATGGCTGGTGGAGAAAACGTAGCAAAAGAAGTAACTGGTCAATGGGTAAATGTGACTATGGAACAAATAATGGCGTGGAATCCGGAAGTCATTGTTATGAGCAATTTTTCTAATTTCCAACCAGAAGATTTATTGAACAATAAAATTGAAGGACAAGATTGGAGTAAGGTTGATGCAGTAAAAAATAAGAAAGTGTTGAAAGCACCTATGGGAATATATCGATGGGATGCGCCTTGTGCTGAAACACCTCTTATGACAAAATGGATCGCTAAGCAATTACAACCAGAAGTGTTTAATGATTTCGATTTAGAAAGTGATATCAAAAGTTTTTATAATAAGTATTTAAACTATGACTTATCTCAAGAAGAAATGGATTCAATTCTACAAAAAGAATTAAATGGTAAATAAAAGGAAATGATTAAATTGGATATTTTTAAGGGAAATAATACTACAAAATGGATTTTTATGGGCATTGCAATAATTATAACATTTTTTGTATCACTGTTTTTAGGGAGATATATTATCCCTCCAAAAACAGTATTAAATGTACTTATTAACAGTATGTTTAATATAAACATGAATACCTTTGAAATGGAATCATCCATTGTTATTGGAATTAGACTACCAAGGACTATTTTAAGTATGCTAATTGGGGCAGCTTTAGCGGTTTCAGGGGCTACATATCAAGGGTTATTTAGAAATCCTCTTGTTAGTCCAGATGTATTAGGAGTAAGTAGCGGTGCAGGATTCGGAGCGGTTTTAGGAATTCTTTTATCGGGTATTTCTAGTACTACTTCGTTATATGCTTTTGGACTTGGAATTATCAGTGTTTTTATAACATATTTTTTCGCTAAAGCAAGAAAAGAAATTTCAATGATGTCTTTAGTTCTATCTGGTATGATTGTTTCATCAATATTTTCTGCGTTGATTTCATTAGTTAAGTATATTGCTGATCCATATGATAAATTACCAGCTATAACGTATTGGCTGATGGGAAGCTTCTCAAAAGCTACCTTTGAAGATCTAAAACTAGTTGTTATTCCTATGATATTGGGAATTACAGTGTTGAATCTTTTAAGATGGAGAATAAATATTTTATCTTTGGGTGATGAAGAATCCTTATCGATGGGAATAAATCCAGTGAAAATAAGAATTGTAGCAATTGTGATGTCAACTGTACTAACAGCAGCATCAGTTACAGTTGTAGGAATTGTAGGATGGGTTGGTTTAGTTATTCCTCATATCAGTAGATTGCTTGTAGGCGTCGATCATAAAGATTTAATCCCTGCATCATGTATACTTGGAGCAATATTTTTGACAAGTGTTGATATTATAGCAAGGTCAGCGTCTAGTGTTGAGATACCAATAGGAATTATTACAGCCTTATTAGGAGCGCCATTTTTTGCATTCTTATTAAAACGTGTTAGAAAATCAAGAGGGGAATTATAATGATGGTAGAGTTAAAGAATTGTTATTATAGATACCCAGGTAAAAATATGCTTTTAGCAAACATTTCATTCTCATTAAATAAAAGTGAAATAATGACTATCTTGGGACAAAATGGTACAGGAAAAACTACCATGTTGAAGTGTTTAACCGGCATATTAAAATGGGAAAGAGGACAGACTTTTATTAACGGTAAAAATATTAGCTTTAGGTCGAACATCAATGAGATTGGATATGTACCGCAGGCTCATAATTTACCTTTTCCCTATACTGTAAGTGAAATGATAGCTATGGGAAGAGCTAAGCATATTGGCTTATTTTCTATGCCTTCTAAAGAAGATAAGATGAAAGTAGAAGAAACTATTGAAGAGATTGGAATACAACATATAAAAAATAGTCCATGCACAGAGTTAAGTGGAGGACAGTTACAGCTGGTGTATATTGCAAGAGCTTTAGTAGCAAATCCAAAGGTCTTGATACTTGATGAACCAGAATCACACTTGGATTTTAAAAATCAACTAATGATATTGAAACTTGTAAAAAGATTGACGAAAGAAAAAGATTTGGCTTGTATAATAAATACTCATTATCCAGAACATGCTTTGAAAATTTCAGATAAAACGCTATTTTTAGGTACTAGCGAATATATTGTTGGAAATACAAAACAAATCATTACAGAAAAGAATATAAAAAGATTTTTTGATATTGATGCTAAAATTGTTTCGTTTATGCATGGAAATAAAAATTTAAAAACTATTGTAGCTATCTAATATAAATTACGTCAAATATTTAGAAAGGGTTATCTTCAAATTTAGATTCTATTTATAAATAGTATAAAATCAGGTACGTTTAAAGTAATGGATAAGGGAGACGTAATTTTTCTTTTGCTATTGAGAAAGTTTGGGATACGACAACCATTCGTGTAAAAAACAGCCACAAGACAGTATTTTCCATAATTAAAAAATGGAGATACTTTCTTGTGGCTGTTATGACGTTAAATAAGAAAATTGTTCATTATAGACCAGTGTGATAAAAATAATTAGAAGTGATTGATAAAAAAGCCTTCATAGATGGTGATACCCATCTATGTTTGTTGAAAATTACCTGTATGTATAAAATAATATTACAATCATTCACTAAAATTTCACTTATGGTATAGTTACGCAGACCTTCTTTTAAATTGAATTCCGGCAATGTGAAATGGTGTGAAAGGGGACAGTTAAACATTAAGAATAATGAATGAAAACATACAAAAACTACTTTTATAAAGAAGAAAGGAGTAGTTTTTTATGCCTAGAGTAGCCCGAATAAAAAGTGAAGAAGGAATTTACCATATTATGTTTCGTAGTATAAGCGAAGCCAATTTATCTTTAGAGGATCAAGACAAGATTAAATATTTTAAGTTAATTCAAAAATATCAAAAGAAGTTTCAATTCAAGGTAGATGCTTATTGTTTAATGGATCATCATTTTAACAATAAAAAATTAGATATGATGCAAATTTACATCGTATCTAACTTTTAAAGCTAACGATACAGCCTAGTGGAATACCAAAGTAAAATATATCAGCACTTAAAACCTTGCCCTAGGATTTTATCGATTTTTTATATTTGAAATGTAAACGTTAAAAAGAAGATCTTTTAATCTTAATCTTTTTTCTTTGGATTTTTATCGCTAAACGTTTTATTTATTCTTAATCGTCTATAGATAAAATGTGCTTTGTAACCCTAAGCACAAGGGGATATATTTTTAGATTTTCGTATAATTAGCCCTGGTATGATTAATCTACTTCAATAAATGTAGTCGCATTAGATTCGCTTAAAATAAAATCAACTTCAGCTAAAAACGTATCTATTTCCTCTTCAAGCTTTTTGATTGTTTTTCTAATTGATATTGGATCAAAGAGTTTATGCTCATTTAACTCTTTATATGATTTAATAAACATCTCAGCATCTTCTGTTTTCTTTTTTTCAGACATTAATTGTTGGCCTAAAAGACTTTCTAGTGTTTCTTCCATGTTTTTATTTTGTCTGATTATTTCTGATTCTGTTTTTTCAAGCTGAGATTTAAGTTCTCTTAAAAGTTCTTTTTCATAGCCGATACTATTTTTTCTTTCAATGGCATCAGCAACGGTATATTTCTTATCAGCTATTGTAACATGTGTTTCTGCATTTGATGCTACAATTGCAGATTTGATCTTTTTTCTTCTTTCAATTAAATCTTTTATACTTTGTAATCCGGATTTTGCTTCTTTTTCTAATGTTTCTTTTTTCAAAAGCTTTGTTGTGATATCTTTTTTACCTTGAATAGCTCCAACGAAATGAATAGATCCTATTCGATCAAGTATTCTTTTATCTAGTAGCTTTAACTCTACTAAACCTCTTGTAATTGTAATTTTTGTCAATGCCATTGGTTTATCCCCCTAAACATTCTTAGCCATAATGCTAAAATGAATATTTTGTCATTGTATCTATTATATACTACTTATGTGTGTATGTCTTTGAAAATTATATATCAATTTGAGGATATGGATTATACCAATAATCTATTTTTGTTTGCCCATTTTAGAATTTGATATTATGAATCGACCACGTTCTTTAACAGAGACTAAAGTTTCTAATTCTTTTAGAGCGTTTTTGCCTATCCAGACTACATTTTTACTTGAACTTTCACAAAATTCATAGGCTAATATAATTGCTTTATCGTGACAAAGAGAATCCCTTTTTCCAATTTCTCTTAATGCCCAACTAATTGCTTTTTTGACATGAGATCTACCATCCTCAGCATAAGATTTGATTAAATCTAAATATCTATCAATTTCTTCTGTAGCAAGATTTTTATTATGTATTACTGTAGTTGCTATGAGGCAATATGAGGCTCTTTTATAATATAGTCTGCTATCATCACACCATTGGAAAATAAGTTGTTCGTAATTGGGTATATTTATAATCAGATTTTTACATATATGGTCACACAAATCCCATGATACAACATCTTTCATAATTCTATCAATATAAGTAAAATTAATCATGTCTATATCAGCAATTAAGACAGAAAGTAATTTTGCTTCATGGTATCCTGTTTCCCATAACTCATTAGATAGTGTTTGAGATATTCCAAGTTTTTTTGCAAGTTTTCTTATATCTGCTGTAGATACACCTATACTATTTTCTTTGGGAATCCCCATCTTAACTACATTATTTTTAAATTTATTAGAACTAATCTTATTTAGGTATGTTATAATTTCATTCTTTGTCATCATTGCTCACCTAATTCCTTTTTTAAATCCTTTGCTTTCCCCAAAAATGTTCACCCCACAAATTATAAATTACCTTATTTCTATTCTACAAGCGTGTACTAAATTGTAGAATATCTATATTGTAACATTAATTTCCATATACTGTATATCGTTAAACAAAATGATTTTCAAATAATTGTACCCATTTGAATCAGTACATATAATTACTGATACATCATGTTTTTTTCTTTGTATATGCTTATGCTCTAATGAAAAATCTCTAGTAAATTGAATATAACTCTTATAACTATCGGTACAAAGGATAGAATTATTGTTTCATGAAATGAATAGCACATAACTATGATATACTGTATGTATAAATTATAATTGGCAATTAAAATATGGGGGAGAATAGTATGGAAACAAAAGACTTAATCATTAGGAATTCTATATGGGATGATCTTGATATTTTCTACAAGTGGGAATTAACACCTGAGGTGAATGAATTTTTTAGTATTTCTGAAAATCAAAGCTATGAAATGGTTGTGCGTACATATATCCATGATGATGATAATCCTAGCCAGAGACAGTATACTATAGTCCTTAAAGAGACAGGAATGCCAATAGGAAGAATTGTACTTGGAGATTTAATTGAGGGTTGGAAAGTTGAAGTGTTTAGAATTTATATTGGTGATCTAGCATTGAGAAATAAAGGCTATGGCAGGCAAGCTATGGAGGCAATTATGAAACTTTGTTTTGAAGAGTGGAATCTTGAGAGAATATATCTTGATCATTATACTGGGAATCCTGCTTCCTTCTTATATCAATCACTAGGTTTTAAGTATGAGGGCGTTTTGAGAAACAATTGTAGAAAAAATGGAAAATTGTATGATGTTCATTTAATGTCAATGTTAAAAGATGAATATGTACAAAAATATCAACATCATAATGCAAAATGTAAATGAATATGACAATAAAAAGTTGCTTGCTTTGAAATGCAGTAGGCAACTTTTATATATATAGTATTATAAAAAGTGTTATCAATATTAAGTTGAAAAATTTTAATGTGATATTTGCTACTCGTTTTGGAACTCTACGGAGTGTTTATTGAACGATCAACGAAGTTTCGATACAATTATTTTAAAGAGGAGGAATGATGAAGAATAACAAAGTTGAATAAATATATTTTTAATTTGTCATTAGAAGGATGGGGATTCATTAATGGATAAACTATCAAAAAAAGCTATGAAAGAACAGTATAAAAACAGAGTGATCATTGGAGGAATATATTGTATTAAATGTAATGCCAATACTAATTTTTGGATTCGAGCGACAACAGACATGCAAGGTTCGAAGAATCGTTTTGTATTTTCTGTGTCTACGAATTCTTGTCCTGAAGGATGCATGATTGAAGCATGGAATCAGTTTGGGGCATCTGCTTTTTCCTTTGAAATACTTGAGGAAATTCAAAAGAAGGAAACACAAACAGCACGTGAATTTTCAGATGATGTAAGTACTTTGCTGGAACTATGGACTGAAAAACTAGAAGACAAAAATATAAGTAATTTATAGAAAGAAGAAAGGACAAAAATATGATTAAACCATTAGAGAAGTCTGAAATTGAAGAAATTATGGATATCTGGTTAAAGACTAACATTACTGCTCATAGTTTTATACCAGAAAAGTATTGGATTAAAAATTATAACCTTGTTAAAGATGAATATATACCCGTTTCTAAAACTTTTGTTTATAAAGAGGATAGTATAATTAAAGCATTTATAAGTATGATAGATCATTCATTTATTGGTGCATTATTTGTTTTAGAGGATTATCAAGGACAAGGCATAGGGAAAAAACTACTAAACTATTGTAAATCTTTATATCCAAGTTTAGAATTAGCGGTTTATACTGAAAATGTATCTTCAGTTAATTTTTATAAACATTGTGGTTTTGTGGTGAAAAAAGAGCAACAAAATGAAGATTCAGGCTTTATGGAATATATAATGACATGGGCAAAAAAAGAATAATCTTATAAGAATAACCGCTACAGAGTCTGAATTTGAAAAGACAACTCAAATACCTTGAAGAATTTTAACTAAAAATGCAAGTATGTTTTATGTTCCCTCAAACTTAGGTTTGGGGGAATTTTATTGTCATTAAACAGGACAATCAATCATGTAATGCTTCTATAAATTTAGTAAACATTACTAAAATATGATAAAAAATAACAAATGATTTGATTAGATGATTTATAAAGGGGTAAAAAAGAGTTGAAGGAATTAATATAGATTAATGAATTTGGATTGTTGTAATTCATTAGTTAAATACATTTATGAAATGGCTTTATTATGAGGAGGTATATGTATGTTTTTTAAGACTACAGAACAGCATGAAAATTTGAGAATAAAAATCAGAGAGTTTGCCGAGGAGGAAGTAAAACCGATTGCATTTTTGTTAGATCAGGAAAATAAATTTCCTTCAGAAGCAATTCAAAAGTTAGCTCATATGGGTATGATGGGACTTCCATATCCAAAAAAGTACGGGGGAGCAGGTCTGGATGTAATTAGTTATGCAATTGCCGTTGAGGAATTATCAAGAGTAGATGGTGGTACAGGTGTAATTCTTTCTGCTCATACATCTTTAGGTGCATATCCAATTGCTGCTTATGGGACAGAAGAGCAAAAACAAAAATACTTGATTCCTCTAGCAAAGGGAGAAAAAATTGGAGCATTTGGATTGACGGAGGAAAATGCTGGTAGTGACGCAGGAGGTACAGAGACTACTGCTGTTTTAGAAGGAGATTATTATATTTTAAATGGTGAAAAGATTTTTATTACCAATGCAGGTGAAGCTGATACTTATATTATTTTTGCCGTTACTACACCCGATATAGGTACTCGTGGTATTAGTGCTTTTATTGTGGAAAAGGGATGGGAAGGATTTAGCTTTGGCAAACATTACGACAAGATGGGCATCCGTTCTTCTGCTACTGGAGAGTTGATTTTTAACGATGTGAAAGTTCCTAAAGAAAACTTATTAGGAAAAGAAGGAGAAGGCTTTAAGATTGCTATGTCTACATTAGATGGTGGTCGTATTGGTATTGCAGCCCAGGCTCTTGGAATCGCTCAAGGTGCTTATGAGCATGCACTAGAGTATTCAAAAGAAAGAATTCAGTTTGGTAAACCTATTTGTCAACAACAAATTATTGCATTTAAGTTGGCTGATATGGCTACAAAGCTTAGAGCAGCTAGAATGCTTATTTATAGCGCGGCAGAGCTTAAAGAAAATCATGAGCATTATGGTATGGAATCTGCTATGGCGAAACAATATGCTTCAGACGTTTGTCTTGAGATTGTTAATGATGCTCTCCAAATATTTGGTGGAAGTGGCTATATGAAAGGTATGGAAGTTGAGCGTGCTTACAGAGATGCTAAGATTTGTACAATATATGAAGGTACAAATGAGATTCAGAGAGTAGTGATTGCTGCTAATATTATAGGTAAAATGCCTAAGAATGATAACACAGGTAAGATTTCTAGAAAAGAACCTGCTACAGGTTATCGTAAGAAAGTGATTTTCAAAGAAGGAACTCCTGAAGAAAGAGTAAATGCTCTAGTAAAAGCTCTTAAGGAAGATGGATATGATTTTACTGTTGGAATTCCTTTGGATACTCCTATTAGTAAAGCTGAAAGGGTAGTTAGTGTAGGCTTAGGCATAGGGGAAAAAGAAAATATGAAACTTATAGAAGATTTAGCAGTTCAAGCTGGTGCGGCTATAGGTTCCTCTCGTCCAGTAGCTGAAACCCTTAAATATGTACCCCTCAATCGTTATGTAGGTATGTCTGGTCAAAAGTTTAAAGGAAATCTTTACATTGCCTGCGGGATTTCAGGTGCAGGTCAGCATTTGAAAGGTATAAAAGATGCTAGTACAATTGTTGCTATAAATATTAATCCGAATGCGAAAATTTTTAAGAACTCAGATTATGGTATAGTTGGTGATCTAATGGAAATATTACCACTCCTTACTGCTGCTTTAGATAATGGAGAACCAAAGAAGGAGGCTCCACCAATGAAGAAGATGAAAAGAGTAGTTCCAAAGAAAGTTGCTCCGACTTGGAAATATCATGTATGCAACGGATGTGGTTATGAATACGATCCTAGCGTAGGAGATCCAGAAGGGGAAATAATGCCAGGTACACTATTTGAAAATCTACCTGAAGAGTGGACTTGTCCTGCTTGTGGTGAAGAAAAAGACATGTTTATAGAAGTATGATTCTTATAGATAAATATTATAATGTGCTTTAATGTAAAGGAGGATTTTATTATGTATTGTGTTAGAAATATAACGGAAGATCTTTATTGGGTTGGTGGAAACGATCGACGTCTTGCTCTTTTTGAAAATATTCATCCTATTTCACGAGGTGTTTCTTATAACTCTTATTTACTTTTAGATGAAAAGACAGTACTTTTTGATACGGTGGACTGGTCAATTTGTCGTCAGTTCCTTGAAAATATTAAAGGAGTTTTGGGAGATAGACCTTTAGATTATATGGTAATTAACCATATGGAACCAGATCATGCAGCGTGTATTGAAGAAATCATTCTTCGTTATCCGAATGTAAAGATTATATGTACTCAAAAAGCTTCTATGTTTATGAATCAGTTTGGTTTTCAAATCGATAGCCAATTAATAGAAGTTAAAGAAGGCGATACGATGTCTTTTGGAAAACATAACGTTGTATTTGTGGCTGCTCCAATGGTACACTGGCCAGAAGCTATGGTGACATATGATACTACTGATGGAGTACTATTTTCTGCGGATGCCTTCGGTTCTTTCGGTGCATTAGATGGTAAATTATTTAATGACGAAGTGGACTTTGATCGAGATTGGATTGATGAGGCTAGAAGATATTATACAAATATTGTAGGAAAGTATGGTCCTCATGTTCAATCTCTTTTGAAGAAGGCAGGCAGTATTGATATTAAGATGATCTGTCCACTACATGGACTCGTATGGCGCAATGATTTTGAATACTTTTTAGACAAATATGATAAGTGGAGTCGTTATGAACCTGAGGAAAAGGGCGTAATGATTATTTATGGAACAATGTATGGAAATACGGAGGCCGCTGCTAATGATTTAGCAACAAGGTTGGTGAAAAAGGGAATGACTAATGTAGTCATGCATGATGTTTCAACAACGCATGTTTCCCATTTGATTTCTGAGACATTTAAATATAGTCATGTGGTTCTTGCTTCAGTAACCTATAACTTAAATATCTATCCACCTATGTTAAATTATTTAATGGATATGAAGGCATTAAATCTTCAAAAACGTACTTTTGCTATTATAGAGAATGGATCATGGGCTCCTCAATCTGGCAAATTGATGCGTGAGCTTTTAGATGGGATGAAAGAAATGACTATTTTAGATAGTGATCTAACAGTAAGCTCTAGTATGAAAGAAGATGATGGAGACTTAATGGATTCTATTGCGGATAGTATTATTGATTCAATGAAGTAGATTTTACAAAATACAAATTTAGGATCAGTTCATGGATAAAATCCATGAGCTGATCTTTTTAAATTTTAAGAGAAAATTAAGATTTTTTTAGTGATATTTTAAGATTTATATTATATACTACTTTTATATCAAAAAGGAGGTAGCATATAATGGAATGGAAGAATTTTATAAAACAATATATTAAAAATCCTAGGACTGTTGGGGCTATTGCTCCAAGTTCAAAAAAATTAGCATATAAAATGATTGAAGATATTAATTTTTTTAATACTGCCTGTATTGTTGAGTATGGCCCTGGTACCGGAGTGTTTACGGAGAAAATATTGGAAAATAAGAAAGACGAAACTGTATTTATAGCCATAGAATATAATAAAGATTTCTATGAAATATTAAAAAATAAGTTTAGAGATAAAAAAAATTTTATACTTATAAATGATTCAGTAGAAAATTTAAAAGAACATCTTCATCAATATAACATTGAGCAAGTAGATTATATTGTATCGGGTATTCCTTTTGCTAGTTTACCAGAGGCTATGAGTGAGAATATATTAGCTATTACAAAAGATATTCTTAGTAGAGAAGGGAACTTTATAACTTTTCAGTATACTTTACTAAAAGAGCAACTTTTTAGAGACTATTTTAGAAATATTAAAAGAAAAAAAGTACTTATAAATCTTCCGCCAGCTTATGTATTAGAATGTCAGAAATTCTAATACAGGATAATGACGAACTGTATCACAAACAAGTGATACGGTTTTTTAGTTATATGGATATGAATTCTTATGAGGTTTATGACTGTTTTTTTACAAAATTTAATGATGTCAGGTCTATTTATTTTATTATTCATAGGAAGAGGCAATTTGAAAGGTCAATCTAGGTACATAGCAGTTTTTAAAATGATGGGAACTTTATTAGCATCTATTGCTTTTTTTATGTATTCTAGATCATGTTTGATCACAATTGTCTCTATAGCTATATTTATTTATGATTGGATTTATACAATTTTTATATGGAAAGTATATAGTAGGAATAGATATACGATGTAATCGAATACTTTGAGTGGTATGAAAAAATGATCATAAAATTACTAATTTAGTAATTTTATGATCATTTTGATTATATAGAAATAAATCTTTGATAAAAAAGTTCCTCTTAACATTTATTATATATTTAATCACATTTATTATGGTTACGAGAAAATGATACTATACCTATGACTAATCCAAGAATAATACCAATAGCTATGAAGAAGTAACTTATTGGTATCAAAAAAAATGGTTCTAAAAGAGTACCATCTGGAGCTACTTCTGATCCTATGATATGATAGGTCACTAAACAACTGATCCCTATAATCAATGATATGAAAGACAAAAGATATTTTTTCATTAAAATTCCTCCTTTTTAAGTAAGTCAAATTTTTTATATAAAATGGTATACAATATTTAATTCTATTTGATAGTAACATGTGTTTTTTTTCATTCATATTGATTTTGATGACAGTATTCTTACATTTATGAAAGAATATTTTATACTGAGCACAAAATATGGAGATTTACTAGATAAAGAATGGATAGAAGACTTAATATTTTTATTAAATATACATTTTTGATATAATAAATAATAAGTCAGTAGATAGTTTCAAACATATAGTGGAGGTTAAATATGAAAAAAATTATGATCATAGAAGATACAGAAGCTATAAAAGAAGAGTTAAAAATATTTTTATCTAAGTATGGATATGAGGTGGATGCTCCAGATAGATTTGAAAATATAATAGAATATATATACGAAGCAGATGCTGATTTGATACTATTAGATATTAATTTGCCTGTTTTTGATGGATACCACATATGTAGAGAAGTAAGAAAAAATTCTGATATACCTATCATCATCGTTACAAGTAGAGATAGCGAAGTAGATGAATTGATGAGCATGAACTTTGGTGCAGATGATTTTATTGTAAAACCATATAATACACAAATACTATTAGCACGTATTGCAGCAGTTTTAAAAAGAACCAGTAAAGATCAGTATAAAGACATATTGTTGTATAAAGATATAGAATTAAATCTATCAAATAGTTGTATTACCTATAAAGGAGAAAAAGAGCAGTTAACGAAGAATGAACTAAAGATCCTTTCATATTTGATAAAAAATAAGGGGAATATTATATCAAGAGATGTATTAATGGAATCTTTATGGAATTCAAATGTTTTTATTGATGACAATACATTATCTGTAAATATAACAAGATTGAGAAAAAAACTTGAACAAATAGGTGTACAAGATGTAATAGAGACAAGACGAGGATTAGGATATATCATACCATGAATTTAAGAGATTATTTGAAAGAAAGGTTTTTATACTTATTTATAAACTTCATAGGATTTTTTATTTTGGCTTTTATATTCTTTATATTAGATATTGAAAATAAGATAATATTTTCAATTTTTATCATATGGTTTTTCCCATTGACAAGTTATATATTCATAGAATTTATAAAGTGTAAAAAATATTATGATCATATAGATGATGTACTTCAAAGTCTTGACAAGAAGTATTTACTATCAGAAGTTATGAAAAGATCTACAAGTTTAGAAGGAAAGCTTCTTTATGAAATATTAAAAGAATGTAATAAAGCAATGCATGAAGATGTAAATGAGTACAAAGATCTTCAATTAGAGTATAGAGAATATATAGAGGCTTGGGTTCATGAAATCAAAACACCTATTGCATCAAGTATGCTAATGATAGAAAATAATAAAAGTAAGGTTACGGATAATATCGGTCAAGAAATAAAGAAAATAGATGGGTTTGTAGAGCAGGCCTTATATTATGCACGAAGTAATGATGTGAGTAAAGACTATTTAATAAAAAAATTTAAATTAATAACAGCTATTCATAATACCATTAGAAGAAATGCTAAAGATTTTATTGCTAAAAAGATTAGTTTGGAATTAGATGATGAAATGGATATAGTTGTATATAGTGACATAAAATGGTTGCAATTTATGCTTCATCAAATTATGAACAATTCAATAAAGTATATGCAAGACAATGATTGCAAAATAAAAATATATGCTACGAGTCATAAGCAGAATGTGATATTGACAATTGAAGATAATGGAATAGGTATTTCAGAGAAGGATATTCATAGAGTTTTTGAAAAGGGATTTACAGGAGAACATGGAAGAAAGTACAATACATCTACAGGCATGGGACTATATCTTTGCAAAAAGCTTTGTCATAAGCTAGGGCTAGAAATAAATATTACATCTCAATTGGGAGTAGGAACAAAGGTACATATTGTATTTCCATTGGGGCAATTTAACTTAGAGATTTAAAAAAGTGTGAATTATAATATTTACACTTTTTTATTTTACAAAAGTTATCTTACGAAAATGTAACTTTAATGAAAGAGAATGCAATATGTAATTTTTATATAGTAGATTATAATAACTCTATAAGCAAGCTTTTAAAAGAACAAATGAGTTGTAAATAGCGATATGGAGGAGATGAATATGAGCAATATTTTAAGCGTTGAAAAAATAGAAAA
Organism: Inediibacterium massiliense; assembly: GCF_001282725.1. Taxonomy (NCBI): domain Bacteria; kingdom Bacillati; phylum Bacillota; class Clostridia; order Peptostreptococcales; family Thermotaleaceae; genus Inediibacterium; species Inediibacterium massiliense. The sequence continues at coordinate 560,887 of NZ_LN876587.1, forward strand.
GTATTACGGAAGAAAAGGAAATGTTACTAAGGCATTAGATCATATAAGTTTTAAAGTAGATCAAGGAGAATTTGTAGGGATTATGGGGCCATCAGGGAGTGGGAAAACTACATTGCTTAATTGTATTTCAACGATTGATAACGTAACAACAGGTCAAATTATCATCAATGGGCAAAATATTACACAATTAAAGTCTAAAAACTTAGATCAATTTAGAAGAGATGAGCTAGGGTTTATCTTTCAAGATTTTAATTTGCTAGATACTTTAATAGGATATGAAAACATTGCTTTGGCTTTAACCATACAGGAGAAAGATCCAAAGGAAATAGATGGTTTAATCAAAAAAATTTCACAGGCCCTTGAAATATCATCTGTTTTAAATAAGTATCCCTATGAAATGTCCGGAGGAGAAAAGCAAAGAGTTGCAAGCGCTAGAGCTATGGTCACCAATCCATCCTTAATCTTAGCAGATGAACCTACAGGAGCATTAGATTCTAAATCTGCAAGATTATTACTAGAGAGTTTTGAAAGATTAAACAAAGAATTAGATGCTACTATATTACTAGTAACCCATGATGCTTTTACTGCAAGTTATGTCCGCAGAATTCTATTTTTAAAAGATGGGAAGATTTTTAATGAAATTGTTCGAGGAAAGGATTCTAGAAAGGAATTTTTTAACAAAATTATTGAAGTAGTAACTTTTCTAGGAGGAGATATAGACCATGTATTTTAAACTAGCCATGAATAATATAAAAAAGAGTTTTAAGAATTATGCCATATATTTTATAACTCTTACATTAGCTGTATGTATATTTTATAATTTCAATTCAATAGACAATCAAGCAGCAATGGAAAATATCAATAAAGTAAAGATGTTAATGAAAGCAATATCTTATATTTCTATATTTATTTCTATTATTTTTGGAGGATTAATGCTATATGCCAATAATGCATTAGTCAAAAAACGAAAAAAAGAGCTTGGAATTTATGCTATCTTAGGAATGACAAAGAGAAAGGTATCCCAAATATTGATCTACGAGACTTTAATAGTAGGGGGTATGTCATTAATCATAGGGATACTTATGGGTATTTTACTATCACAAGGTATGTCAGCTCTTACAGGTAAGTTGTTTGAATTTAATATGAGTGAGTATCAATTTATTATATCTATGAGTGCAATATATAAAACCTGTATGTACTTTGGCATCATGTTCATGCTGGTGATGATTTTTAATAAAATAGTTGTGTCTAGACATAAATTAATTGATATGATTTATGCTTCAAAGAAAAATGAAGAGATAAAGGTCAAAAATCCTATCATTTCTGTAATTATATTTATTTTATCATTAATGGTTTTAGGAAGAGGCTATTATTTAGCATGGAAATATTCACTTACTCCTAAAAATATAAATTTTCCAGCATCTATTTTATGGGGAAGCTTTGGGACATTATTGTTTTTCTTTGGATTGGCTGGTTTTATATTTATAGTGCTTAGAAATCGGAAACAAATATATTTTAAACAATTAAATATGTTTGTTATCAAACAGTTTGCTAGAAAGATCAATACAAATTTTATATCTATGTCAATCATATGTCTTATGCTATTTACAACTATTAATCTATTATCATTTAGTTTAATGATGAAATATGAAACGGAAAAAATATTTAAAAATAGTATGTCCTTGGATGCAAAAATTGAGCTTAATATAGATGAAAAGCAGGAAGTGAGAGATATTAAAGAAGCTTTAAAGAGAGTAGGGTTTAAATATAATGATTTTGAGTATGTGGTTTTAGATGATTATGTAACAAATATGAAAATAGCAACTTTACTAAATGACTATGCAAATGAAAATCTAAAAAAAGAGCTGACAGACTATCATGGAATTTTAGGGCTAAGAAAAATATCACAATATAATGAAATGAGGAAATTAAAAGGAGAGAAGCCAATAGATCTAAAAGAGAATGAGATTTTACTCCTAACAAATAATGATGATGAAAACGAAGCAATACAGAATATAATAAAAAGTAAAAAAACAATAAATATAAATAAAAAATCCTATAGTATAAAAAACAATATAGGAATCAAAGGAATAGATAGTCGTCTGATAGCAATAGTAGATGATGATGCCACGAAAAATATGATAAAAACTTTTTCTACTATGGAGATAAAAGCAAATGAAAAAAATAAAGAGAGACTGGAAGAGCAGATTAAAGAGATAAAGACAAAGTTTAAAGATGTATCATATCATTATGACGAGCTTTTCAATCAATATGGCTTTATTATGTATGCAGATACAAAAATGCAAATATATGATGAGGCAAAAGGGGTCATAGGAACCCTTGTGTATATAGGTATATATATAGGCTTTGTATTTCTAATAGCAAGTGCTGCAGTACTTGCCATTCAACAATTAACAGAAGCTAGTGATAGTATCAGTAGATATATTGCATTAAAAAAAATAGGTGTATCAGATGATATGATTAATAAAAGCATATTCGTTCAGGTTGTCCTGCTATACTAAAGTTGTAACACCTAACGCTAGTTTGATGTTATAATTCAAACATAGAAAAGGAGTTGCAAAATGGCGAATAAAAAATATGACCCAGAATTACAAAAGAAAGTATTACGTCTTTATCTTGAAGAAGGTCGGACTGTAAAAAGCTTAACTGAAGAATATAATTTAGGGAATGGTACATTGAGATATTGGTTAAACAAGCACCGTGAAGAATGCAAGACAAATACTGATTTAAAAGAAGAAACAGATTCTTATATTGAAATTCAAAAGCTGCGTAAACAGCTGGAAGAACTTGAAAAGGAGAATCGTTTTCTAAAAAAGGCGGCTGCATTCTTCGCGAAAGAAATCGATTAAAAATTTATGAATTCATAAAAAAATACTGCAATGAATTCGGTTTACGATGGCTATTATCCAAATTTAAATTATCCCCTAATGCCTATTACAATTATCTTAAAAAGAGAACACAAAAATATTTTAAACACAAAGCTCAATTAAAAGAATTAATTGAGACAATTTATCATAGTAAAAATGGTACTGTAGGTTATCGCATGATAGCAGATTTACTTAAATTAAGTAATGTATCATGCAGTTATCCCACGATTTATAAGTATATGAAAGAGCTAAATTTAAAAGCTATAATTATGAAAAAGAAACAAAAATATATAAAAGGAAGTATTCATAAAACTTTTAAAAATCTCTTAAATCAAGATTTTACTGCTTCCAAGCGAAATGAAAAGTGGTGTACTGATTTTACCTATCTTACATTAAGCAATGGTCAGAAGCGTTATAATTGTAGCATCATAGATCTGTATGACAGAAGTGTAGTTGCAACGTTGAACAGTAAATGGATTGATTCAAATTTAGCTATAGATACGTTGAAAATAGCATTAAAAAATAACCTAATCAAAAATAATTTAATTTTGCATAGTGATCAAGGAGCGCAGTTTGCTTCAAAAGAATTCGTAAAATTCTGTGAATCTAAGGGTGTCACACAAAGCATGAGCAAAGCTGGTTGTCCTTATGATAATGCAGTTATGGAACGATTTTATAATACATTTAAAAATGAACTTATTAAACAATATCGTTTTGATACTGATCAGCTTCTCAATGAAGCTGTTAATGACTATGTTTATGAATGGTATAATTTTTCAAGACCACATTCGCATAATCAAGGAAGGACACCCTTCGAAGCTAGGTATGGAAATCAAAACTAGCACATAATGTTACAATTTTACTTGACCAGAACAGGTTTTCATATATTTCATGTTACCCTTAGGATTAGCATGTGTACATTCTGTAGCAGCTTTACAGATTGTAAAGCGATTACAGGAAAATGGAATATTACTCCTTAATATTAAGTTTGTAACTGGGATGATAGCAGCTATAGGGACTATAATAATCTATGGAGGATATGCTTATGCCACGTATTTAGGATATAAAAATATAGTAAGAAATAATTAAAAAATAGCAACTTTTACAATGGTAAATAGTAATTTTGGAAATCACATGAATAATAGGAAAAATTATGTTAATATATAATCAATACAAAAGATTAGGAGTGATAAATATAAATGAAAATAGCTAAAATTATGGAAAGGACTATAGCTCAATCTTTAGAATATATCGAAAAACAACTAAAAACTAATTTGATAGGTCTGGAATGGGAAATTGAGCATATGGAAGATTTAAGAACTATAGAAGGGAATAAAGTTAAAATTTATTTTGGTGTCACTTCATCTTATGGGGGAGTAAACTTACTTTCCTTTATAAGCCATGGAGGCGGATATGTTCCATACTATATTAAATTGACAGAGATGAATGATAATCAAACGCAAGTAATGGTTGCCATAACAGGCACAGAAACTGTATATGGGGATTTTGGAAATAGAAATAGTAATATTGCAGAGCAATTGTTAGAGATGTGTGAAAAAGATTGTACGCATAAATCTTTCAAAGAGAAAGTAAAAAACTTTATGAAATAAAATGATGTGAGTATATGGTTAATATAAGTTATGAATATAGAAATGCTGAAATAGGATATAAAATAGATGAAGAAGCTTAATAAAATAATAAGAGAAACTTTGGAATAATGAAAGTTTCTCTTATTATTTTATCTTCAAAACTATACTACTACCGTTTTCCCAATTTTTAAAATGAATTTTCCAATGATGTACCTTCATAATTTGCTTTACAATAAAAAGTCCAAGGCCATGAGAAGTATCATTAGGAATTTCATTAGAGAAATTTAGATTTTCTAAAATATCATCTTTAAACCCAATTCCGTTGTCTTTAATTTCAATTAAACAACCATCATCTTTTTTTTCTAATTTAATGTAGATATCACATCCCTCTTCATTATGCTTTATACTATTTCCTATAATGTTACAAAGGGCACGTTCAAATAATCTCATATCACCATCGATCATATAATTTTGAGTTTCATTAGAAATGGAAAGTTGTAAGGTATATTTTTCATCAGATAGATTATTTAAATAATCTGCAACTACTTTTCTTATAAGTTCTGAAATATAAAAAGGTTCTATATGTAGAGGCTCCATATCATATTCAAGTTTTACAGTCAGATTCAAATCATTGATGAGTTGTTTTATTTTTTCACTTTGTGACCTTATGATACTAAATTGTTTTCTTTCTTCTTCAGAAAATTTTTCATTATCTTCTAAGGAACTAGAATAGCCCATAATCATAGAAAGGGGAGTACGAATATCATGGGATACGCAAGTAATCCAGTTGTTACGAGCTGTATCTCTCTTTTCTATTAACTTTTCCTGTCTTAAAAGTTCCTTAGAGGTGCCATTGATATTATATGCTAGATCTTTGAATACACCTTTGGGATTAATAAAAATAGGTTTCTTTTTAGCTAGGTTATCTATGCCTTTTATAACTATACGAAGAGAAAGAAAAAAGCGAATTCCAAATAAAAATGTCAGAAGTATAGCAACTGCAAAATTTATGATTAATGAAGCGAATAACCATTTTGCACTATCTTCCATATTTTTTTGTGGTACTTCAAGCTGCAATTTCCAAGCACTATTTTTATTATTTGCAAGGACAAAAAGCCCATTAGGATGTTTCCATACATGAACGGGATAGTCATTTAAATACCATTTACTAAAAGAAGCAATATCGGAAGAAGTATAACTTAATGGAATAGATTTTGGCAAATTTTTACTCCAAACAACTTTTCCATCATCATCTAAAAGCATTGCCCATTTATATTTATGGTCAATCGCAAAGGAAGCTTCATCAGATAATACAAAATTATGATTTTCTTTTATAAGTCCTTGACTAATTTCAGAGACCTTATATTTTGTATTGGCATATTGCATAGATGACGTGATCCATGCAACTAAAACAATAAAATTAGTTAATAATAATAATACGGCAATTCCTCCTGCAGATAGTACATAGCGCATTATTATTTTCATAAAACCCTTCATTTTATTTCTCCAATACGAGCTTATATCCAAGGCCTCTTACTGTTAAAAGATATTTTGGATGAGAAGGCTCTGATTCTATTTTTTCTCTTAATCTACGAATATGAACCATTAATGTATTTTCATATCCAAACAAATTACCATCCCAAGCAGCTCTGCATAGAGCATCAATAGTTACAATATTTCCTTTATTAGAATATAACTTATCTAATAAAGTATATTCTTTAGCTGTAAGGGTGAGTTCTTCTTCTTGTGTTTTTATAGTACCGCTATTTAAATCTATGAATCTATTTCCTAAATAAAAAGCAGGCTTTTTATTTGTTTGTGTGATGTATGGAAAATAGGTTCTTTTAAGGATAATGCTAAGCCTAAGAATGAGTTCCCTAGGAAGAAATGGTTTTGTAATATAATCATCTGCTCCAAGACCCAGTCCTAATAATCTATTTTCATCTTCATCTCTAGCTGATAAAAAAAGTATAGGAAGCATAGAAGTTTCACGAAATTTTTGCATAAGAGAAAAACCATCTCCATCAGGGAGCATCACGTCTAAAATAATAATATGAGGATTGATCTTTTCAAATTGTTCTATGGCCATATGGCAATTTGATGCTATAAATACATTATGAAATTCTTCCTTTAATAAAATACTTTTAACCATTTCCAATAATGGAAGCTCATCATCTACTATTAATATTTTAGAGTTTTTAATATCATCCATATTCAACTACCTTGCCTTTCTGAGTGTATATAGTAACTGAATATATTATACATGAACATTCATTGATCAGAAATTATATTTATAATGTTAAGGTAAATGTAAGGTAAATTTCATTAAGATGTAATGTAGGTGTTTTATATTTTAAGTAAATGAAAATGTATTGAAAGGAGTTTTAAAATATGGAACATATCATTATAACAAATCATCTTTGCAAAAAATATGGAAATGTTTTTAGAGTAAAAGATGTTGATTTAAAAATACAAAAAGGTGCTGTTTATGGTTTTTTAGGTCCTAATGGTGCAGGAAAATCTACAACATTAAAAATGATTTTAGGGCTTGTTCAACCAACAAATGGTGAGATAAGTGTATTTGGTAAAACTTCAAATGATAAAAATAGATTAGAAATTCTAAAAAATGTAGGAAGTTTGATTGAATCTCCTAGCTATTATGGACATTTAACAGGAGAAGAAAATTTAAAAGTTGTTCAAACTCTACGTAATGTACCACAAGAAAATATAAAAAAAGTACTCAATATTGTTCGATTAGAAAATGAAAAAAATAAAAAAGTAAATCAATATTCATTGGGAATGAAACAAAGATTAGGTCTTGCTTGTGCACTACTGAACTTTCCTAAACTTCTTATTTTGGATGAACCTACAAATGGACTTGATCCAGCTGGAATACAAGAAATGAGGGAATTAATATGCTCTCTTCCTAAAAAATATGACATGACAGTTGTGGTATCAAGTCACTTATTAAGTGAAATTGATCAAATGGCAACTACTGTTGGAATTATTAATCATGGAGAACTGATTTTTCAAGATAACCTTGAAGTACTTCATGAAAGAAGTCAACATAAGATTGCAATGAAAACTTTGAATAACAAGGAGGCAATAAATATATTCAGTAGACAAGGTATTTTTTGTGAAGAAAAGAATGACTATTTATTATTACCAAATACTTCTGATTCGTTTATTGTAAGATGTACTAAAGTTTTGTATGAAAATCAGATTATAACCTTGCGTATAGAAGAGCGTCAGAAAAGTTTAGAAGATATTTTCTTAGAGTTAACAGGAAAGACGGTGAGTTTATGATTACAGCACTTTCTATGGAATTTTATAAAATACGTTGTCGTAGAATAGGACTTACTGTATTTATGATCATGGGTGTGCAGTTTATGTGGGCTTTATGGGCAATGAGAAATATGGACGCTCATAAATTATCACAAGGGTGGATGTATTGTATATATATTTTTTCACAAATTAATTGTATCATGATGCCAATTGTAGTGGCTGTTGTAGCATCGCGGTTGAGTGATATTGAGCATAAAGGATGTACTCTTAAATTACTAAAAACTATTATGCCTGATCATCAACTATTTATGGCAAAATTTTTATGTGGTACATTTTATATGATCATTACTGTGATTTTACAGATTGGAATTATGGTTTTTATGGACAATTTAAGAGGATTTACTCAAGAGTTTCCAATTGGTTATTTTTTCTACTATATATTATTTACTTTATTAACGAATTTAACTTTGTTATTGTTACAGTTTATATTTTCTTTACTATTCATCAATCAAATGATTGCATTTATTATAGCAATTGCTGGTGCATTTTTAGGTTTATATTCATTGTTTGTTTCTGAAAATATAGCTAGATTCGTATTATGGGGTTACTATGGTTTGTTATCACCAGTGAGAATAGATTGGAATAGAAGTACCCGTATCTTAAATCTTTATTGGACGTCTATTCCATTAAGAGAATGTTTCATATTACTTGGAGTATTTGTTTTATTATATATTATTGGAAAAAAACTTTTTATAGGGAAGGAGATTTAGATATGCTGGTACGAGCATTAAAAGCAGAACAATTAAAACTTCGTAACTCTCCTATATGGATGGCATTTTTTATCATACCATTTATTTCAGCGGTTATGGGAACCTTTAACTATTTAAACAATACAGAGGTATTAAGTAAAGAATGGTATAGTCTTTGGACACAACATACATTATTTTATTGTTACTTTTGTTTTCCAGCTTTAATAGGAGTTTATTGTTCATACATATGTAGATTAGAGCATATGAATAACAATTGGAATGGTGTTATGACAATGCCAATTAAAATTAGCACTATTTATTTTTCAAAGCTTATTACAGTTATAAAAATCACATTGTGTACACAAATTCTTGTAGGAATACTATTCTATATTTCTGGAAGAATAGTAGGGTTTCATATTCCCATGCCTAACGAATTGTTTTTATGGTTGTTATTTGGTTTTTTTGCAAGTATTGCTATTTCGTCTCTTCAGCTTGCATTTTCACTTGTAATGCGTAGTTTTTCTATACCAATAGGGATTGCTTTGATTGGCGGTATTTTAGGTCTTGTAATTAGTGCAAAGGGATTTGGACTTTATTTTCCATATTCTTTATTTTCAATTGGAATGTGTTCAAACAATCCATCTGGGAATATGGAATATGATATGATTACTTTTATGATTTCCTGCATTGTATTTGTAATGATATTTAGTGGATTGAGCATTTTAAAAATGAAGAGAGTAGGAAAAGATTTTTTATCTTAGACAAAAAATAGATTAATAGATTTTATTAATAATAAATATTATACCCACATATAATTTATAATACTTAAGTTTAAATAATAAATGAGGGATATCATGAAGGGAATTGTATTAGCAGGAGGTTTAGGAACGAGATTATATCCAATTACGAAGGTAATATCAAAACATCTGTTACCAGTATATGATAAACCGATGATATATTATCCCGTATCAGTTTTATTGTGGGCAGGAATAAAAGAAATATTAATTATTTCAAACCCATGGGATTTACATATGTTTAAAACTTTATTAGGAGATGGGAGTCAATTAGGGGTTTCCTTTTCATTTGCGGTTCAAGAAAAGCCACGGGGGATTGCCGAAGCTTTTATAATAGGTAGAGAATTTATTGGTGAAGATAAGGTAGCTTTAATATTAGGTGACAATATATTTTTTGGATACACATTTACAGAGATCGTTCAAAGAGCTACTCTTTTAAAGGAAGGAGCTATTATATTTGGATATTATGTCAAAAATCCCACTGATTTTGGAGTTGTTGAAATAGATTATAGAGGTCAAGGTATATCTTTAGAAGAAAAGCCGAAGAGGCCTAAATCAAATTATGCAGTGCCAGGATTATATTTTTATGATAATGAAGTAGTTCAAATTGCTCAAGATATCAAACCATCTCATAGAGGAGAACTTGAAATAACTTCTGTCAACAAAGAATATTTAAGAAGAGGAAAACTAAATGTAAAAATACTTGAAAGAGGGATAGTGTGGTTAGATGCAGGGACATATAACAGACTTATGGAAGCTTCTCATTTTGTTGAAAGTGTTCAAAAAAAGCAAGGAATTCATATTGCTTGTTTAGAAGAAATTACATATAGAATGGAATATATAGATAAAGAACAGTTACTAGAACTAGCTAAGCCTCTTTTAAAGACGGAGTATGGAAGATATTTGGTAGATATAGGAAATAGATTATAAGAAAAGAAGGAGAAAAGGATGGATTTAAAAAAAATTTGTTTTATAACCTGTGTCAATGATAAACAAAAATATAAGACTGCTTTAAATTATATAAATTTAATAAAGAATGTAGAAGGTATACAGGTAGAAAAAATATGTATAGATGATGCAAGATCTATGACAGAGGCATATAATAGGGCTATGGAAAGAACAGATGCAAAATATAAAGTATATATGCATCAAGATGTTAATATTTTAAATAAAAATTTTATATATGATGTGATCAATATTTTTAAGTCTAACATCAATATAGGCATGATAGGTATGGCAGGGTCTAAAATAATACCCAAAAGTGGCGTATATTCACAATCAAGATTTAAATATGGAAATCTAATGCATATCATTTCGCCAACTGGAAAGAAAATATATTGGAAATTCGGTTATTTTAAAAATGATTATGAAAAAGTAAAATGTATAGATGGATTAATGATGATTACCCAATATGATATTAAGTGGAGGGAAGATCTTTTTACAGGATGGCATTTTTATGATATTTCTCAGAGTATGGAGTTTATAAAGGCTGGGTATGATGTGGTTGTTCCTAAAATGGAAAAAGTATGGTGTGTTCATAACTGTAAAAGACATGATCATCAAACATATAAAGATTATGATAAATATAGAGAAATATTTATTGAGAGGTACATGGATTATTTAGAGTAGATGATGATTAAAGAAACATGGAGATTTGTTTGTATATAATAATATAGAGTATGAATAAACTTAGGGGGGTTCTCCATGGGTCAATCATATGAAAAAAAAGTAGTATGTTTTGCATGTTTAAATGCTTACCATTTGTTCATATCTTATATTTTATCAAATATAAGATATGAAAATGACGACAAAATACTTATCCTTTCAGGTCATTATAGTATTTTAAAAAGGGCATATAATGAAATATTATTGGAGTCTAAAATTTGGAAGCAAGTTATTTTAATAGAAGATAATAGTATAGTGAAAAGAAGAAAACAACTAAATAAAATAAATTTCGACTCTATAGACATTATCCATTACTTTACGTATTCATCTTATAATGTTTTATTATTTCCCTTTGTGAAAGAAAGAACAAAAATAATACTAACGGATGAGGGCGTTATGACATATATTTTTAAAGAGTGTTTAGAATGTAGGAAAATTCAAGGATGGGATATAGAAAAGGTATCGCAGGTTTTAGTTTTAGATAAAAGATTGTATATAAGCACACTGAATAAACCTGTTCAAAATATAGAATTAGAAACGTGTGTGAGGGATAAAGTAAAATTACGCTATATTTGTAAAAAATTAAATAAAATCTTTGGATATAAACATAAGCCTATAAATTCAAACGTAGTTTTTTTTGATCAACCTCTTTCAAAGACAAGAATAATAAATGAACAACAAGAGAAAAAGCTGTTATATACAGTGCTTAATAATTTCATGAAATATAAAGTTTTAGTTAAAAAGCATCCTTCTGATTCTTATGATAAATATGGCAATATAGGTGTTAAAATTATGAATTATCAAGATATTCCATGGGAGCTAGTACTTTTAAATGAATATATAAATAATAAAGCTAATTTATATGGGAAAGTTTTTATATCATATAACTCAGCTGCGTTAATCAATACAAGAATACTTTATAATATTTTTAAAATACCATGTACATCTATTTTTATGTATAAGCTTATCAAACCATCTATACAAAAGTCTGTTTCTGATTTAGCATTTCAAAAATTTATGTATAATTTCAAATCATATTACTCTGAATATATGTATGATATAAATTCCATAGAAGAGATCAAAGATATAATAAAGCTATAGCAAAGATTTATTCTTTGCTATAGCTTTATTATATCTTTGATAAAGAAAAGTTTTATGGATAATTTATGATGAACATTTCAATGTGTATTTGAGTATAAATGTATTAAAAAAAGTAAGGCTTTGCAGATGGGAGGAAAATCATGGAGACAGTTTTAGTTACTGGATCAGGTGGATTTATAGGAAGTCATCTGGTAGAAGAATTAGTAGAAGAAGGATATCAAGTAAAGGCATTTGTACATTATAACTCTTTAAATACATGGGGATGGCTAGAGACAATTCCAAAGCATAAACTAAAGGAAATAGAAATATTTACAGGAGATGTTAGAGATCCAAATGGAGTAAGAGAAGCTTTAAAAGGAGTAGATGAAGTATATCATTTGGCTGCACTGATAGGAATACCTTTTAGTTATTATTCTCCAGATTTATATGTAGATACAAATATAAAGGGAACTTTAAATATACTTCAGGCTTCGAAAAATTTAGATACAAAAAGAATTTTAATAACATCTACTTCAGAAGTATATGGAAGTGCAAAATATATACCTATAGATGAAAAACATCCTTTGCAGGGACAATCGCCATATTCAGCAACGAAAATAGGGGCAGATAAATTAGCTGAATCTTTTTATAGAAGTTTTGATATGCCTATAACAATTGTAAGACCTTTTAATACGTATGGACCAAGACAATCGGCAAGGGCTGTAATACCAACAATAATTACCCAATTATTATCAGGAAAAAAAGAGATAAAGTTAGGTTGTATTACAACTAAAAGAGATTTTAATTATGTAAAAGATACTGTAAGAGGATTTATAGAAATAGCAAAATCAGAGGCTTCCATAGGTGAAGAAATTAATATAGCTAGTGAAAGAGAAATATCTATAAAAGAATTAGCGGATGAATTAATATCTCAAATTAATCCCAATGCAAGAATTATTTGTGAAGAAGAAAGAATAAGACCACAAAATAGTGAGGTCAATAGACTATTGGGTTCAAATGAAAAAATTAAACAGTTAACAAACTGGAGGCCTAGATATTCACTAAGAAATGGATTGTCAGAAAGTATAGCTTGGTTAAAGAATCATTTAGATCGATATAAGGTAGATATATATAATATTTAGTTGCATAAAGGAGATGAATTATGGATAAAGGGATACCATTATCAGTACCTAATTTTATAGGAAAAGAGTCTGAATATGTAATGAAAGCCTTAAAGGAAGAATGGGTATCTACATCAGGCAGTTATATAAATGAATTTGAAATAAAGGTAGCAAATTATTTAAATGTTCAAAGTGCTGTAGCTTGTCAAAGTGGTACGGCTGCTATACATCTAGCATTAAGGCTTACAGGGATCACAGTAGGGGATGAGGTAATTGTACCTACTCTTACATTTATAGCTGCAGTGAATCCAGTTAAATATCAAGGGGGATATCCAATATTTATGGATTGTGACAATAGTTTGAATATGGATATAGAAAAATTAGATGAATTTTGTAAAAGAGAATGTTTATTGAGTAAAGATGGACTAATCAATAAAAAAACAAAAAGAGCAATAAAAGCAATCGTTGTTGTGCATATATTTGGCAATATGGCTAATATGGAAGGGATAATGGAGATAGCCCAAAAATATAGATTAAAGGTTATAGAAGATGCTACAGAAGCTTTTGGGACTTTTTATATAAAAGGAAAATATAAGGGAAAATTTGCAGGAACCATAGGAGATTTTGGGGCATATTCATTTAATGGAAACAAGATTATAACTACTGGTGGAGGAGGTATGTTAGTAGCAAAGGATATATCTTTGTTGAAAAAGGCAAGTTACTTGTCAACTCAGGCTAAGAATGATCCACTATATTATATACATGATGAGATTGGATATAACTATAGAATGACAAATTTACAGGCTGCATTAGGAATTGCACAACTAGAACAGATTGAAAATTTCATAAAAATAAAAAGAGAAAACTATGATACCTATAAAAATGAGATAAAAAAAATTGAAGGTTTAAGCTTATTAGATTTTAACAAGAATATAAGGTCAAACTATTGGTTTTATTCTTTAATGATAGATAAAGAAAAATATGGACTTAACAGAGATGAAATCCTAAAAAAATTGTATAAGGAGAAGATACAAACAAGACCGATATGGGGTCTTATTCATGAACAAAAACCTTATTATGAAAATCAAAGCTACAAAATTGAAAGAGCAAAATATTATATACAAAGAGTTTTAAATATACCATGTAGTACCGATCTTATGAAAAAAGATATTATGACAATAGTAGACATATTAAATCAGAACCATAAAAGAGGGATGTAGATGAATAATCCAGTTGTAATTATGGCAGGAGGAGAGGGAAAAAGACTTGAGCCTATAACAAAAGTATTGCCAAAACCTTTAATACCTATAGGAGATATTCCTATAGCCCAGAGAATTATTAATAGATTTTTAAAGTTTGGATGTACTGACTTTTATATAACCATAAATTTTAAGAAGGATTTAATTAAAGCTTATTTTAATCATATGAAGAAAACCTATGATATCAAATATATAGAAGAGGAAAAACCATTAGGAACAGTAGGAAGTCTATATATGCTTAAAGATAAGATAAAAATTTCATTTTTTCTTAGTAACTGCGATATATTAATAGATGGAGACTATAGTGAAATGTTAGAATTTCATAAAAAAAATAAGAATAAAATAACACTTGTAGCATGTAGCAAGATTTTAACACTTCCTTATGGAGTTATAAAGTTAGATGATAAAGGATTTGTAAAAGGAATAGCTGAAAAACCACAGTATGATTATTTGGTAAATACAGGGATGTATATTTTGGAACCAGAAATACTTGAAGATATACCTAAAAATCAATTCTTTCACATTACGGACTTGATAAAAATATATGTTAATAGAGGAGAGCGAGTAGGAGTTTTTTCTATAAGAGAAGATGATTGGTTGGATATGGGACAGTTTAATGAGTTAAAGAATATGATGCATATGTTAGGTCTAGAAAAATAGAGGTGAAAGATATGTATTGGAACGGTATACCAACTGTTATTTTTGGAAGTGGGGGAATATCTAAGGAAGTATTTCATTTAATTGAAGAAATAAATAGTCAATGTAAAATGAACGTGTTTGATTTTTTGGGATTTGTAGATAATGATAAAAGACAAATAGGCAAAGAGATTATAGATAGATATAAGATTGTTACCAATGATGAAGAGTTTGAAGAATTTACAAAAGAATATCCCATATTGGGAGTAGTAATTCCTATAGGTAATCCAAAGGTGAAAAAAAACATTTATCATAAAATAAAAGATATAAAAAATATCATTTTTCCAAATATTATACATCCTAATGTAGTTCTAAATAGAAATACTATTTTTTTAGGTCAAGGTAATGTGATTACTTCAGGGGTGAAATTGACTTGTAATATAGAATTAGGAAATTTTAATTTACTCAATTTAAACTGTACTGTAGGACATGATGTAAAAATAGGAAATTTTAATATAATCAATCCAGGTTCAAATATATCAGGAAATGTAACTATTACAGATCAGTGCTTAATAGGTACGGGTGCACAAATATTGCAAGGAATTACAATAAAAAATAATACTACTATAGGAGCAGGAGCAGTGGTAATAAAAGATGTAAAAGAGAAGGATGTAGTAGTAGGAGTTCCTGCTAAAAGTATTATAAAAAGGTATTGAAAAGAGGTTGATTTAATGAATAAACAAAAAGTTTTTATAATAGCTGAAGCAGGAGTAAATCATAATGGGGATATTCATTTAGCATATAAAATGATTGATAGAGCTGTAGAGGCAGGAGCAGACGCAATAAAATTTCAAACCTATAAAGCCGAAAAGGTTATTTCTAAATATGTACAAAAAGCAGATTATCAAAAAAAAACTACAAATGATCAAGAATCACAACTAGATATGGTAAAAAAAATAGAACTTTCTTTTGATGATTTTAAAGGCATCAAAGATTATTGTGATAAAAAGAATATAATATTTTTATCTACTCCTTTTGATATAGAAAGTATGAAATTCTTAGAATCATTAGGAATAAAAGCTTTTAAAATAGCATCTGGAGAACTTACAAATCGACCATTTTTAGAAGCTGTTGGAAAAATAAGAAAGAAAGTTATATTATCAACGGGTATGTGCACTCTTGGAGAGATAGAGGCTGCTTTAAATATTCTTACAGAAAATGGGACGAAAGATATTACGATTCTTCATTGTAATACACAATATCCAACTCCTATGCAAGATGTAAATTTAAGAGCAATGAGAACTATTAGAGAAGCATTTAAAAGGGAGGTAGGTTATTCAGATCATACTTTAGGAATAGAAATTCCAATAGCAGCAGTGGCTATGGGAGCTAAGGTCATTGAAAAGCATTTTACACTTGATAAAAATATGTATGGACCAGATCATAAAGCGAGCTTAGAACCAAATGAGTTCAAAGAAATGGTAAAGACTATTAGAAATATAGAGATGGCTTTAGGGGATGGTATTAAACATCCATCAGAATCTGAACGAAAAAATATTTGTTTAGTGAGAAAAAGTATAGTAGCAAATTGTAAGATCAAAAAAGGTGAGATCTTTTCACAAAATAATATTACTACAAAAAGACCAGGAAATGGAATATCACCAATGAGATGGTATGAAGTAGTTAATAAAATAGCAGATAGAGACTATGAAGAAGATGAGTTGATACAGATATGAAAAAAATATGTGTAGTGACAGGCACAAGAGCAGAATATGGTCTTTTAAGACCATTGATAGAAAGAATTAGAAAAGATAAAAATATAAAATTACAATTAATAGCTACAGGAATGCACTTATCACCAGAATTTGATTGTACGTATAAAGAAATCAATAAGGATGGCTATGATATTGATGAAAAAATTGAAATTTTATTGAGTTCAGATACATCTATAGGAATATCAAAATCTATGGGACTTGCAATGATAAGTTTTTCAGAAGCTTATGAAAGATTAAAGCCAGATATTATAGTAGTACTAGGGGATAGATATGAAATATTTGCAGCAGTGAGTACTGCTTATATAGCCAAAATTCCAGTAGCACATCTATATGGAGGAGAAACTACACAAGGGGCATTTGACGAAGGGTTTAGACATTCTATAACCAAAATGAGTTATTTACACTTTACGAGCACAAAAGAATATAGAAAAAGAGTAATACAACTTGGAGAACATCCAGATAGGGTCTTTACTGTTGGAGCAATGGGTATAGAAAATATAAAAAAATTAAAACTATTTTCAAAGGAAGAATTAGAGAAAACGATTGGATTTAAATTTGGGAAAAGAACTGCTTTAGTCACATTTCATTCAACAACTTTAGATGAAAGTTATAATTTTCATCATATGAAAAATCTTTTAGATGCTTTAGATGAGATAGAGAACTTAAAAATTATATTTACTGGATCCAATTCAGATACAGATGGAAGAATGATGAACCAATTGATTCAGAAATATGCAAGTGAAAATAGTCATAAAGCAATTTATTTTATAAATATGGGTTACCTTAGGTATTTAAGTGCTATGAAGTATTCAGATGTAGTTGTAGGAAATTCATCTAGTGGACTTGTTGAAGCTCCTTACTTTAGTGTTCCTACTGTGAATATAGGTGATAGACAAAGAGGAAGAATACAAGGATGTAGTATTATTAATTGTAATCCTAGTAAGAATTGTATTATAACTTCTATTCTAAAAGCATTATCGTCAAATTTTAGAAAAGAATTGATAAATAAGGATAATCCTTATGGAGATGGTAATGTTTCTGAGAAAGTAATGAATATTTTAAAAGATTATTTAAAAATGGAAATTCAAATAAAAAAATCATTTTATGATATAAAAATTTCTTTGTAGTAGTTGGTGTTGAACATATATGAGTGAGATATTTTTATATTTATTAGAATAAGATATATGACAAAATTATATGTGTAGGAGGAGCGCCAGTGAAAAATTGTCAAGAGGAAAAAATGAGTAATCATACAATAGAAAAGGTAGCTGGTAAAAAGGTAGTGTGCTTTGCATGTTTTACCGCACCCAATATATTTAATTCATATATATTGTCAAAGACTGTATATAAAAATGATTATAAAGTATTAATTTTATCTGATTGGAATTGTAAAGAAATATATGAAAGAATTATTAATGGAAATTATATATGGGATAAGGTAATACTTATGAAAGAAGCAGGAGCTAAAAGATATGATGAACGTCTTTTAGAGATTAAAAAGCAACTTATATGTTTAAATATAAAAAATGCTGATATTGTCCATTATTTTCAGATTAATCAAAATTCTTATTTGTTAACACTTTTTGATTATATTCCAAAAAAAACAAAGATTATACAGACTGTTTTTACAGCATCATCTTACTATGTCAAAGAATATTATTTATATGTCAAAAAATTATTAAAAGGGCGTAATATCAAAATTAATATAAATTATGATAGAGTATCCGAGATTTGGCTTTATGATAAGAGATTATATATAGATAGATTATTGAAAAGACCTATAAAAGAGATTAAGATTGGAGAATATTTCCGTAATAAAGCTCTATTGAAAGAATTTTGTTATGAATTGAATATGATATTTGGGTATAAATATACTCCTATGAAATATGATGTTTTATTTTTAGATCAACCTCTTAGAAGGTTATTAGATGAAAAAACTGAAAAGATGATTTTTAAAGAACTTTTAAATGAATTTCAAGGTATGAAAGTTACTGTAAAAAATCATCCTCGTTCTAGTTTGGAAAATAAATATAAGGATTTTCACGTAAAGGTCATTAATGAAAATAAAGTTCCATGGGAAGTTGTACTTTTAAATGAGATTAGAGCAAATAATGTACAAAACAAGGTTTTTGTATCATATTTTTCAGACACCCTGATTACTACTCATCTTTTTTTAAGTAAATTAGGGATTAATCATTATGCTATACGATTGAGAAAGGTAATAGATCAATATAGTAAAATTCCTATTGGAGATCCAAGATTTGAAGATTTTACTTATGTACTAAAAAAATTTTATGGTAAGGATTTTTATGATATAAGTACAGTGGATGAATTAAAAATGAGGGTAAAATGGATAAGGCAACAAAGATAAATCCAATTTATAAAGGGGATTTTAAATTATGAAACCATATATTATTGGGGAAACTGCATATCATCATGAAGGGGATTTTGAGTATTTAAAGAAGATGATTTTAGATATAGGTGAGATGAATTTAAATGCGGTAAAATTTCATTTGTTATTTAATTTAGATAGTTACTTTCAAAAACAACATCCCCTATATAAGCATATTGAAAAATGGATGTTTAGTCAGAAACAATGGAATGAAGCGTTTGAGATTTCTAAAGAAAATAATTTAGATGTAATTGCATTGTGTGATGATATAGAATCTATTCAGTATATTAATAAAGAGCATAAAGATATTAAAGCTATTGAAATTCATTCATCAAGCTTAAATGAATACTATATGTTGAAGGAGGCTTTGAAGTTTGAAAATTTAATCATTTTAGGCATAGGAGGGTCAACTTTAGATGAAGTAGATTTTGCAGTTAATTTTTTAAAGAAAAATGGGAAAAAAAATATATGGCTTATGTATGGCTTTCAATCATATCCAACAAGATATGAAGATGTTAATTTATCAAAAATATTAAAGATAAGAGATTTATTTGATGTGCCTGTAGGGTATGCAGATCACACATCTTTTGATGATAAAAACAATGTAGATATATCCGCTATAGCAGCAGCAATGGGAATTTATGTACTAGAAAAGCATTATACACCTAATATGGGCCAAAAGCGATTAGATTATCATGCGGCTGTAGGAAAAGAACAAATGAAAGCAATACAGATAAAAATGGAGCTTTATTTGAAAGTTTTTGGAGATGGTATGTTAGAGCTTAGTCAATTAGAGCGCCAATATGGAAATGTTGGCCCTATGAAAAAAGCAGTTGTTGCAAAAAGAAATATAAAAAAAGGAGAACGACTAAGTCTAGAAAATCTATGTTTTAAAAGAACAAAAAGGGAAGGCAGTATTATGCAGAAGGATTTTTTAGGGCTAATAGGCTTAGAAGCACTAGTAAATATTAAAGAAGATGAAATGATTGATTATAGTAAAGTGAAATATAAGTTTCATCAAAAATCATATTCAAATTTAACTGGAGGGTTGGAGGAAATACAATGAGAATAGGTTTTATAATCATAGCTAGATTAAAATCAACTAGATTACCATTTAAGGTAATTAAAGATTTAGGTGGAAAAATGGTTATTGAGAGAATTATTGACAGAGCTAAGAAAGTACAAGGAATATCAGAAATCATATTATGTACTTCCATGAATCCACAAGACAAACCATTAATAGAGATTGCTAAGAAAAATGATATTTATTATTTTAATGGAAATGATGTGGATGTTGTACAAAGATTATTAGATGCAGCTAAATTTTTTAGATTAGATTATATTGTAGGAATAACTGCAGATGATCCATTATTTACTATAGATTATTCGAATTTAATAGTTAATGAGATAGAAAAAAATAAATATGATTATATAAAAATTAAAGGGCTTCCATTAGGATGTGCTACTTATGGTGTAAATGTAAAGACTCTTGAGACAGTGTGCAATATAAAAAATGTGATAGATACAGAAATCTGGGGAGCATTAATAGATAGGCCTGAAGTATTTAATATTAAGGAAATAGAGGTTCAAAATAAATTAAAAAGACCGGATTTAAGATTAACTTTAGATTATGAGGAAGATTATGAACTTTTTAGAATTTTATATAATAAATTACAGTACAATGATATAATCAATTTATATGATGTTGTAGATTATATAGACAAAAATCCTGAAATTAAAAAAATCAATGAGCATTGTATACAAGCTACTTTATCTAATGAAAAATTGGATAAGATTAATAAATATTATTTAAAAAATCATGATAAAATTATGAAAATAAAAGAAGAAGTATACAAAAGCTAGGGATCATATTATAATTTGTATTTGGCTTTTATCATAGAAACATTTTTATAATTATATAATGCAATGCGAATAGTTTTTGGAAATGAAGAAAGCACATCTTATATTAAAAAATAATTGATAAAAATTTATTTTAGTAATATAATAAATGAAGAATATGAGAATAGGTGATGGAGTTCGCCTTTAAATGCATTAATGCTGATGACTCCTACAAGTAATATATTTTTATTGCTTGTAGGAGTTTTTTGTATTGTGGGAATCATATTAAAGACAATATTATAGAGAAGGGAAGATTTAAAATGGCTTTAAGTTTGAGTTTGATTATTATTTTGGGGTTGATATTTAACAAAGTGTTTGAAAAAATGAAGCTTCCAGGGCTTTTAGGAATGTTGATTTTAGGCGTGACTATAGGACCTTTTGGCTTCAATTTTATTAGTGAGGATATTTTGAATATATCTTCAGATTTAAGAAAAATTGCTTTAATTGTGATTTTATTACGTGCAGGACTCGGAATTGAAAGAGAAACTTTAAATAAGATAGGAATACCTGCTGTGAAAATGAGTTGTATTCCAGGATTGTGTGAAGGATTTACCATTATGTTTGTGGGAAGCTATTTGTTAGGTATATCTAAAATTGAAGCTGGAATGCTTGGATTTATTATTGCTGCTGTATCTCCAGCTGTAATTGTACCTCAGATGCTCAATTTTATAAATGATAAAAGAGGATATGATAAAGGAATTCCAACCTTAATTTTGGCAGGAGCATCTATAGATGATGTTTTTGCAATTACTTTGTTTTCTACCTTTTTAGGCTTATATGGTGGTAAAAATATAAATATTTTTTCAAAAATATTTGAAATTCCAATTTCTATTTTGTTGGGAATTTTGTTAGGATTTATAGCAGGCATTGTTATGGTATTTTTATTTAACAAGTTTCATATAAGAGATACAAAAAAAGTATTAATATTGATTGGAGTAGCAATTCTTATGACTTCCTTAGAAGATGTATTAAAAGGAATCATACCTATCGCTAGCCTTTTAGGAGTCATGACAATAGGATTTGTGATATTAGAAAAATATTCAAATGTAGGGAAGCGATTGTCTCAGAAATTAAATAAAATTTGGGTATTTGCAGAATTACTTTTATTTATTTTAGTAGGAGCTCAAGTAAATATACATGTTGCGCTACACTTTGGACTGATAGGATTTGTCATTATTTTTATAGGATTAATTGCAAGAAGTATAGGGGTTTTTATTTCTATAAAGGGTACAAATCTAATATTAAAAGAGAAGCTGTTTTGCATTATTGCGTATGTACCAAAAGCTACTGTACAAGCAGCTATTGGAGCGGTACCTTTATCAGCAGGAGTTGATTCAGGAGAAGTGATATTGGCCATTGCTGTTTTAGCTATTATCATTACAGCACCTTTAGGAGCTTTAGGAGTAAAATTAGCAGGAGAGAAATGGCTTACTGTAGATATAATAAAGTAAGGGCCTTTTAAATTGAAATGTTGATAAAACAAATCATTTATATGCATCAAATTATTTTACATTTAAGCTTGTTAAAGAAATACAATCATTCATATATTTCATAATATAAAGCATATATTTAAAGTAGAATGAGTGCAATATTTAAAATAATTAGTATCATCTTAGTATATTGTCTTAGCAAGAAAGGATTATAAAAATGAAATTAATAATAATAGGTGCGAATAGTCAACTGGGATATACAATTTTAAAACAGTTGGATTCTAATACATGGTTTAAAAAGCATTTTTGTAGAAATGATATTCAAGTAATTAAAATATATTCAAATCAATTAGATATAACGGATAATATTTCTATTTTTAAATTTATAGATGAAGTAAAACCAGATGTTATTATAAATTGTGCTGCATATACTAATGTAGATGAAGCAGAAACAGAATATGAAAGAGCATTTCAAGTCAATGCTATGGGACCTAGAAATTTAGCTATTTCTTGTGAAGCTGTGGGAACAAAGCTTATTCATATTTCTACAGATTATGTTTTTGATGGTAAAGGAGTTGTATTAGATAGTAAAATAGTTCCTTATAGAGAATATGATATTCCAAATCCTATTAATGTCTATGGAAAAACAAAGTTATTAGGGGAAAACTATGTAAGGGAGTTTTGTAGTAGGTATTTTATTATACGGACATCGTGGCTTTATGGGAAACATGGGAAAAATTTTGTTAAAGCTATTATTAAGGCAGCCAAAGCAAATGGAAAGTTACAGGTGGTTAATGATCAAGTAGGAAATCCCACAAATGCAGAGGATTTGGCAAAACATGTTCTAGAAATAAGTGCTACAAAGGAATATGGGATCTATCATTGTACAGGAAATGGGGTGGCAAGTTGGTATGATTTTGCACGTAGAATTATTGAATATACTAGAATCAAATGTATAATTGAAGCTGCTAATTCAGAGAAGTATAACACAAAAGCTAAAAGACCTGTTTATTCTTGCTTAGATAATATGATGTTAAGAAGTACGATAGGAGATAATATGAGGAATTGGGAAGAAGCACTGTATGATTTTATAAAAAATGTTTTAAAGATTTAGGAGATAGATTAATGAGTAATTTTAAATTTATAAAAACAAAAATGAAAGGTCTTTATATTATAGAGCAAAATTGTTTTAATGATGCCAGGGGGTATTTTATGGAGACCTATAATGAAAAAGCATTTAAGGAGGAAGGATTAAATATAAAATTTGTGCAAGATAATCAGTCTAAATCTAAAAAAGGGGTATTAAGGGGATTACATTTTCAAAAACAATATCCACAAGGGAAACTAGTACGAACTATTCAAGGAAAAGTTTTTGATGTTGCAGTTGATTTAAGAAAAAATTCTTCTACATTTAAAAAGTGGTTTGGATGTGTATTGAGTGAAGAGAATAGGAAACAAATGTATATCCCTAAAGGTTTTGCACATGGATTTTTAGTATTATCAGAGAAGGCTGTATTTAATTATAAATGTACGGATTTTTATTATCGAGAAGATGAAGGTGGGTATCGTTGGGATGATCCTACGTTTAATATTATATGGCCTATAGAGAGAATAAGGAAATTGTTGTTATCAGAAAAGGATAGAAATTATCCTCTTTTTTATGATGACGAGTTTTATTATAAGTTTTAGTCCATAATAATGGGAGAGAATATAATGAAAACTTATCTAATAACTGGTGGAGCGGGTTTTATTGGTTCTAACTTTATTCATTATATGTTTAAAAAATATAATGATGTTTTTATTATTAATATTGATAAGCTTACTTATGCAGGAAGTCTTAAGAATCTGAAAGATATTAAAAAAAATGGGAAATATATATTTATCAAAGGTGATATTACTGATACAGAACTGATAAATTCTTTGTTTCAAAAGCATGATATTGATTATGTTATCAATTTTGCAGCAGAGACCCATGTAGATAGAAGTATAGAAAATCCTGTGCAATTTATCAAGACGAATATTAAAGGAACTTTTCAATTGTTAGAAGGTGCAAAAAAAGCTTGGTTAAACAAAGATGTATGGAAAAAAGGAAAGAAATTTCTTCAGGTGTCTACAGATGAAGTATATGGATCTTTAGAAGATACAGGATATTTTTCTGAAATAACACCATTAGACCCAAGAAATCCTTATTCTGCTAGTAAAGCTTCTGCAGATATGTTAGTAAAGTCCTATTATCATACATATAAAATGCCTATCAATATTACGAGGTGTTCTAATAATTATGGACCTCGTCAATTTCCCGAAAAATTAATACCATTAATGGTTAATAATTGCTTATATGGAAAAGATTTAACTATTTATGGAGATGGTAAAAATATTAGAGATTGGATTTATGTAGAGGATCATATTGAGGCTATCGATTTAGTAATTCATAAAGGTCAGTTAGGAGAAGTATATAATATAGGAGCAGGTAATGAAAAAACTAATATAGAGATTGTAAAAATAATTATAAATACATTGAGAAATATTTTGTCCAATGATGATACACGAAAAAAATTTATATGTGACAATCAAATTAAATATATTGAAGATAGAAAGGGACATGATAGGAGATATGCTCTTGATACAACAAAGATATCTACAGAATTATATTGGAAACCGAAGATGTTATTTGATGAAGGTATTATAAATACTATAAAATGGTATTTAAATAATAATCAGATAATATAATTCAATAAAATTTACTATATGTACAGATTGTTTGGTACCATTATGAGTACTAAACAATCTGATTTTTAATACTTTTATTTGTGTTTGTTATTACGTATAATAATTTGTTGTTCAATTTTATTTACAATTTCATGTACTTCAGAGGGATAGCCATGTTTTTTTCTTTGATTTCTTTTGTTTTTTCAAGTAAAAGATTAAATTTGTTAGATAAATTATGGTTTGAATCTACAAAAATATTAGAATTATTTTCATTTTTATTTAAAAAGCCATTTAAATCTTTTGCAGACATTTTTAGCATATGCAATACACATCATTCCTATAAGAATAATAATAAAACTGCTTGTAAATATTTCTTGGATGATCTTTTTTGTTTTTTCATAAATTTTTTCTTCTTCTATAATTCCAAGTACTTTCCATCCTGTAAGAGGATTTGTTGTATAAGTGACATAATATTTTATATTATTTTCCACTAGTGTTCAATAAATGAATATAACATCCATTGACAAATACACAAATTTACTATTAATCAAAAATACTTTATTACAAGATTAAAAGCTAATGCTGCAATAGAAGAAGTTGAAGCGCTTAATATTACTTACTCTGAAATTAATCTTTTGGACAATGGAGTAAAAATTATCTATGATAAAATTGTGTTTCTTGGTAATGAATATATAAACAAAACCAAAAAGCAGTATAGAATTATTAAAATTATTGATACCAAAGGAAAAGAATTAATCTTTGTAACAAATATTTTTAATTTATCCAGTGAAGAAATAGCCTTTCTATATAAAAAACGTTGGGAGATAGAATTATTCTTCAAATGGATTAAGCAACATTTAAAAATCAAAAAATTTATAGGTTATAGCTTAAATGCAGTAATGAATCAAATCATAACGGGTATCATTGCTTTTATCATGTTGCAATTAATTCAACAAACTACAAAGACATCCTACGGATTATTGAAAATTAAGCGTTTAATCAAACACTCCATAACTAAGTTAGTAAATACTACAACATTCAGATGGAATACTTGGCTTGGAAGTTAACTGAGAAATAATTCCATAAAAATAATTAAGCTAACGTTTCTGCAGATAAGTGCGTCTGTTTTTAATGGAAATATATTCCTTGTAGTAAAAACAGTATAGTTCTTTAAATGAGCGCATAGAACTTATAAAAGTCAATAGTAATATTATCTAAAATTTGAACACTAGTGATTCAATATATTGTATTGAAATTTTTATGATATTCTTAAAATATGGAAAAAAATAATGGATAAAATGATCTATGTAGTGTACTCAAACAATTTAGTGCTTAAGACAAGGGAGATTGTAGCACATATGGCTGAAAGTATGAGTATATTAAAATAAAAAAGAAAAGTTTATTTAGGAGGCAATAGATCATGTCTTTTTTCAATCTTCCCCCTGATACATTTTCTATATTAGCTACACTACTTGGATTAGGAATAGCCAACGGATTAGATTTAAACCAACAAAATTCATTAGGAAATTTTATTGAACAGCTAGGACAAACTATATTGACTGTTAGTGCACAAGCCCAATCACAACAATCACAACAAGAGCAACAACAGCAAAATGAGCAGATTCAATTGCAGATTGAATATCTAAAAAAACAAATTGAATATCTTGAAAAGCAAGTAAAGAAATAATTTATCTTATATTTCTTCATAAATAAGAAATAAACTAGAAAAATTCTTTTTAGTTATAAAAACCATATATTCCAAATAAGTGAGAGGTTGACGAATATGAGTAATACAAAAGAAATAAAAATATCTGTTAGAAATCTAGTTGAATTTATACTTCGTTCTGGAGACTTAGATACAAGCTTTAGAAGTATGACAAGGGCTGTAGAGGGAACAAAAGCTCATCAAAAAGTTCAAAACTCTAAAGATGAAAATTATGAAGCAGAAGTTACCCTAAAACATAAATTTGAATATAAAGATTATAGATTTTTAATAGAAGGAAGAGCAGATGGAATCATCAAAGAAAATACTTCTATCTGTATAGATGAAATAAAATCTACTACAAAGCCCCTTGAAATGATAGATGAAAATTACAATGAAGTTCATTGGGCACAAGCAAAATGCTATGCATATATTTATGCTCTTCAAAATGAATTAGACAAGATAGATGTTCAGTTAACTTATTTTCATTTGGAGACTGAGAAAATTAAATATTTGAAAAAAAGTTTTAGCTTTATGGATTTAGAAAGTTTTTTTTATGAAATCATAGACAGGTATATGATCTTTGCAAATTTTACTTCTGATTGGGCTTATATTCGTGATTGTTCAGTAAAAGACTTAACATTTCCTTTTGAAAAGTATAGGATTGGACAAAGAAAACTTGCTATTTCAGTTTATAGAACTATTAGAGATGAGAAAAAATTATTTGTACAAGCCCCTACAGGAATAGGAAAAACCATATCTACTCTTTTTCCTACTGTAAAAGCATTTAGTGAAGGTCATACTGCAAAGATTTTTTATTTGACAGCAAAGACCATTACACGTCAAGTTGCTGAGGAGGCTTTTACAAAAATGAGGGAAAGAGGATTAAGATTTAAGACTCTAACATTAACAGCAAAGGATAAAATCTGTTTTAAGGAAGAAAGAATGTGTGAACCAGAATACTGTGAATATGCAAAAGGACATTTTGATAGAGTCAATGATGCTATTTTTCACATACTTCAAAAGGAAGATGAATTATCAAGAAAAGTAATAGAAGAATATTCAAGAAAATATCATGTCTGTCCTTTTGAACTTTCCCTAGATTTAGCTACATGGGTGGATGCATTGATTTGTGATTATAATTATATATTTGATCCTAGAGTATATTTAAAAGGCTTATTTGAATTTTATCATAATGATTGTACTTTTTTAATAGATGAAGCACATAATTTAGTAGATAGAGCAAGAGAAATGTTTTCAGCTACTCTTTATAAACAGCCTTTTTTAGAACTGAAAAAAATATTTAAAGATCAAGAGCCTAGGATTGCAAAAGCATTAGATAAAATCAATGGATATATGTTAAAGATAAAAAAACTTTGTGAGAATCAAAATCACTATGTTCAAAAAGAAATGTTTGAGGATATATTGTATTTATTAAATAGACTCATTTCTGAAAGTGAAGAATTTTTAGCAGAAAAAAAGGGAAAGAAAGGCTACCAAGAATTATTGGAAATATTTTTTGATTGTTTGACATTTATAAGAATCGCCGATCTTTACGATGAGAGATATGTAACTTATGTAGAGAAGGAAAATAAAGATGTGTTACTAAAAATGTTTTGTCTAGATCCTTCTTATTTATTAAGTGAAGCAATCAAGAGAGGAAAATCAGCCATATTTTTTTCAGCTACTTTAACACCTATAGAATATTTTAAGAATATTTTAGGTGGAGATGAAAAAGATCAGACAATCATACTGCCTTCTCCATTTCATCAAGAGAATCTTTGTCTTATGATAGGAAGTAACATTTCAACTAAATATAAAGATCGTGAAAATAGCTATGATTCTATAGCAGATTATATAAAATCAATTGCATCTAAACGAAAGGGGAATTATTTAATTTTTTTCCCATCCTATAAATATATGCAGGATGTTTATGAAATATTCCAAAGAAATTATCCTGAATATGAAACAATCATAC
Source organism: Inediibacterium massiliense (assembly GCF_001282725.1). Taxonomy (NCBI): domain Bacteria; kingdom Bacillati; phylum Bacillota; class Clostridia; order Peptostreptococcales; family Thermotaleaceae; genus Inediibacterium; species Inediibacterium massiliense. The sequence continues at coordinate 589,838 of NZ_LN876587.1, forward strand.
AATCCAATACCATGAATGAAGAAGAAAGAGAAATATATTTATCAGCATTTGAGACAAATCCTGAAAATACGTTCATTGGTTTTGCTGTAATGGGAGGAATATTTGGTGAGGGAATAGATCTAAAAGGGGACCGATTAATAGGGGCAATTATAGTAGGGGTAGGACTTCCACAGATTTGTTTAGAGAGAAATATCATAAAAGATTATTTTAACGAAAAAAACAATAATGGATTTCATTATTCATATACTTATCCAGGAATGAACAAAGTCTTACAAGCAGCAGGAAGGGTCATTCGTACAGAAAAGGATAAAGGGGTAGTACTTTTAATAGATGAAAGATTTAATTATATTACTTATAAAAAAATATTTCCCAGGGAATGGAATCATAGCCTCAATATAAGATCAGAAAAAGAGATGATTAAGATATTAGAGAAGTTCTATAATGAAAATTAGACTATTGTTGTCAGTTTCTTTTTTGTTTTTAAATTTTTGTTATAATATAATAGGTGATTAAAATGAAAATTAATAGACTCATGGAAATTATAATTATTTTATTAAATAGAGAAACTATAACATCCAAAGAGCTTTCAGAAAGGTTTGGAGTATCACAAAGGACAATCTATCGAGATATAGATATATTGTCTAGTGCAGGAGTACCTGTATATATGAGTAAAGGAAGAGGGGGAGGAATTTCTCTTTTAAAGCATTATACTGTAAGCAAAGTTATTCTTTCAAATGAGGAAAGAGATCACATGATTTTAGGACTAAAAACTCTACAAGCTACAAACCACCTATCAATAGATCATACTTTAGAAAAATTAAAAAGTATTTTTGGAAATATGAATGGATTGGATTGGTTAGAAGTTGATTTTACCCATTGGGGAAGTAAAAGAAATATGGATGAAAGATTTGAGATGATCAAAAAAGCAGTTTTAGAGCAAAAAATTTTAGAATTTCAATATGTAAATTCTAAAAATATTAAAAGGGAAAGAAGAGTAATGCCTTTTAAAATCATATTTAAAAGTAGAGCTTGGTATTTGTTAGGATTTTGTTGCGAAAAAAAATGTGGGAGAATATTTAAAATCACAAGGATGAGAGATGTAAAAATGACAAATGTATCTTTTGAAAGAAAAGAGATTGAAAAATTTTTTGAAGGTATCAAAAACAATGATGGATTGGTTATGGTTCAATTAAAGCTTCTTTTTGATTCTAATATGCTGTATAGAATTATTGATGAATATAGTGAAGATCAAATATTGGAACAACCCGATGGGACTTATATAATAAAAGCAGAATTTCCATATGATGAGTGGATTTATTCTCATATATTGTCTTATGGGGATCATGTAGAGGTTATTGAACCTGAGTTTGTAAAAGAAGAAATAAAGATAAGACTTAAAAATATAGTAAAAAAATATAAAATATGACATATAGATGTCATATTTATTTTGCTATTATAGATACAAATAAGAAAAAGGAGTGTGTCTATAATGAAAACAATGTATTGTCAAAGCTGTGGAATGCCTATTTTAGATGAAAAAGAAATGGGATTTAATGAGGATGGAAGCAAAAATAAGGACTATTGTGTGTATTGTTTTGGAGAAGGTAAATTTAGAGGAGATATGACAATGAATCAGATGATTGAATTTTGTGTACCACATATGGTTAATGCACATCCTCATATGAGTGAAGAAGAGGCAAGAAGAAATTTAAAGGAATTTTTACCTACCCTGAAAAGATGGAAAATAAGTAAATAAAGATTTAAAAAAGAATGAGCATAAAATTACTAATTTAGTGATTTTGTGCTCATTCTTTTAATCTTAAGGAAATCTTAAGAATTGTATCAAGAATTTGTTAAGATTTAGATGATATTATGTCTTTAAAGAAAAATATAAAGGATGTGGTATAATATGTACAAAATTATATGTAGGGGTGATCCTTCTTGAACATATTAGTGTGTGACGATGATAAAGAAATACTAGATGCTATAAAAATTTATTTAAGCAATGAAGGCTATAAAATTTTTAAAGCGTCTAATGGAATAGAAGCTTTAGAGATCATAGAAGAAAATGAAATTCATCTGATTATTATGGATATTATGATGCCTAAAATGAATGGATTAAGAGCTACCATGAAAATCAGAGAAGATAAGAATATACCTGTTATTATGCTTTCTGCAAAATCTGAAGATACGGATAAAATAATGGGATTGAATATGGGAGCAGATGATTATATAACCAAACCATTTAATCCATTAGAACTTATTGCAAGGGTAAAATCTCAGCTTAGAAGATATACCTCTTTAGGAAGTTTTGAAATGAGAAGTAATGTATTTCAAACAGGAGGCCTTGAGATTGATGATGAAAGTAAGATTGTAACAGTAGATGGGGAAGAAGTAAAATTGACTCCTGTACAATACAAAATTTTAAAGCTTTTAACTCAAAATGCAGGAAGAGTATATTCTATAGATGAAATATATGAAAAGGTGTGGAAAGAAACTGCCTTCAATCCAGAAAATACAGTAGCTGTACACATAAGAAAAATAAGAGAAAAGATTGAGATCAATCCAAAAGATCCAAAATATTTAAAGGTGGTGTGGGGGATTGGATATAAAGTGGAAAAATTATAGTCATTCATGGATTACAAAAATTATTGTTTTTATGATAGTAATACTTTGTTTTAGTAGTGCAGTAACACTGATTTTAAATTTAATAGGTGTTAAAGAAATAGATATAGAGCTTGCTTTTGAAAACAATTACTATAGTGGAAAAGAATATAGGCGTCAATTAGAGTCTATAACTGAGGATGCTATTGAATTGATGAATGAATATAAAAGTGAAGAGTATATTTTAAGTGGTAGGACTGTTACGGAAGAAGATATAAAGACAGAAGAAGAAAATTTATATTCAGATTTTAAATATGATGAAAAACTTTATAATTATGAGTTATCTGATGTGGAAAATTATAAAAGATTTCAGGAGATATATGTAGATAAAATTTCAAAAATAAAAGATGAATTGATTCAAAAAGATTTAGAAGAATATAAATCATGTTTAAATAGAATGGAACAAAATAAAGACTTTATATATTATTTAAGTACTTATGTAGATGATATAAAAAAAGTGTATTCCAATAGTGAAAATATAAGTAAAGAGTATTTTAAATCTCATCCTTCTTATATTATAATTGACTCATCAGAAGAAGAAATTTATCCACAAAATATTGAAAAAACAATGTATCGTTATGGATATTTATCAATGGATGAAGTAAACCCACAAAATCAAGTCATGTATATTGCACTTAAAGAGGATTCTGCTCATGACAAAATAGAAAAGTGGAAAAAAGATAAAGCAATTGTAATGGACTATTTATATAAGATTATAGTATTTGTAATTGCTACTTTAGCTAGTTTAATTTATTTAATATGGATTATAGGGAAAGATTATTTTAAAGAAAAGGAAGTTCATTTAAACTTTGTAGACAAAATATATAATGATATCAATATAGCTATGTGTTTGTCTCTTATTATATTATGGTTTGCATTTATGCAGGGTGTATTTCATAACAACTTATACAAAATTATATTTCCAATTACTTTTTTGATAGGTACATTTGGACTTATATTGATTTTATCGTTAGCAAAACATATTAAAAATAAAACTCTTATAAAGCATACACTTACTTTTAAGGTATTATATAAGTTTTATGCATTTATAAAAGATATTTTTGATAGTGGAAGCACAGCTGTAAAGATTGTAGTGATTGTCATAGGATATCCAATTTTAGTTGGTTTAACATTTTTTATGGCTCCTATTACCATAGGAATAGGAGCTTGGGTAGCATTAAAGAAAGTAAAAGAATTTAATGCAATCAAAGAAGGTGTAGAAAAAATAAAAAATGGAGATATCCATCACACTATAGATATATCTAAAGGTGGAGAGTTTAAAACACTTGCTTCTAATATTAATAGTATTACGGAGGGATTAAATAAAGCAGTAGATAATGAATTAAAAAGTCAAAGATTAAAAACAGAATTGATTACAAATGTATCTCATGATATTAGAACACCTCTTACTTCTATTATTACCTATGTGGATTTATTAAAAAAAGAAAAGGATCAATCTAAGAGAGAGGAATATATAGAAATCATAGATCAAAAATCTCAAAGATTAAAGATATTGACAGATGATTTGTTTGAAGCCTCCAAAGCTTCTAGTGGGGATATGCCAGTAAATTACGAAAAAATAGATATGACATCTTTGATTACTCAGGGGTTAGGGGAATTAAATGATAAGATAGAAGCATCTAATCTAGAATTTAAAATAAACCATCCTAAAGATAAAGTATATGTAAAAGCAGATGGAAAATTATTATGGAGAGCTATTGAGAATCTATTATCTAATATTTTTAAATATGCTCTTAAAGGTTCTAGGGTATATATAGATATGGAAGAGTTAAAAAATGAGGTTGTTTTAACTGTTAAAAATATATCAGCTTATGAACTAAATATTTCCTCAGATGAACTTATGGAGCGTTTTAAGAGAGGCGATGAATCAAGAACTTCTCAAGGAAGTGGACTGGGATTATCCATTGCTAAAAGTTTAGTTGATCTTCAAAGAGGAAGTTTTCGTATAGAAGTAGACGGAGATTTATTCAAAGCTATTATAAAAATGCCAAAGTATTAAAAAATAGTTTTAGATAATAATCACCAAAGGAATATCCCTTTGGTGATTTATTATTCAATATGAAAATCATTTAAAAGGGAAGGAAGAAAAATTATCCTATTGGTCAAAAAATATGTTATAATGCTATATAATATATGTGCAATGGAATAAGGGATAGACATTTAAAAGTTCCTAATTGGTGATATTAATTATCAGACCATAAGGTATAGTGTTTATAGCTATCTATAAAATGTAACACCTTAATCTAAATTAAGGTGCTTTTTTATATTATTTTTTGAGGAAAATACTTCTATAATAGGATATATTGTGAAAAGGATAAGGTGATAGAAATGGAAAAATTAGAAAAAAGAATTTTAGAAGATGGACAGGCACTAAGTGAAACTGTATTAAAAGTAGATGCTTTTTTAAATCATCAAGTAGATCCTCAATTGATGTATGAAATGGGAACTTATTTTAAAAAATATTTCAATAAATATAATATTACAAAAATACTGACAATTGAAAGTTCTGGTATTGCACCTGCTGTTATGACTGCTATGCAAATGAATGTACCTATGATTATATTGAAAAAAAGCAAATCAAAAACTTTAAAGGATGATATTTATCAAACAACAATACATTCTTTTACCAAAGGAGTAGATTATGAGTTAACGCTCTCTAAAAAATATATTTTGCCAGAAGATCGAACTTTAATTATTGATGATTTTTTGGCGAATGGAGAAGCAGCATTAGGAGCTGTACGTTTAGTAGAAGAAGCAGGAGCCAAGGTTTGTGGCATTGGGATTGTTATTGAAAAATCTTTTCAACCTGGACGTAAAAAGCTAGAAGATCAGGGATATGATGTGTACTCTTTGGCTAGAGTTGCTAGATTAGATAAAAATTTAATTCAATTTGTATAAGAATAAAAAATACATTTTATAGAAATGAAATCCATAAGAACAAATAAAAGTAAAAATAGTTAATATTATGAAGAAAAGAGAAGGAAAGAACCCCTTTTGATGGGTATGCTTATATAAACATCAGTAACTCATTTAAAAGCATAAATATTCAATTTGATTGAAATTGCTTACTTTGATATAATCTTCATGGTTTGGTTTGAAAACCTATTATAGACACGAAAAGGTGTTTATAACAGGTTTTTTTAGTTTAAGGAGGACTTTTTAATCATGAATAATCATTACATAAAATTACGAAGAGAAGTTTTTAAATCAGATGCATGGAAAATTGTGGATTGGCTAAAGGACCATGAAGTAACTCAATATTTAAATGAAAAACATAATGTAAATCAAAGTATTCAGCAGATGATTCATAGAATTAATATGCCTATTCTTACTCATTTATTTAATCAAAATGGAAGCTTTTTTATGATTACCAAAGATGAAAAAGAACCTATAGGATTTTTAAGACTTGTACCTAAAAAGGAAAATGTAGAAATAGTAGTAGTTATTGGAGAGCGAAAAGAATGGGGAAAAGGTTTAGGTACAAATGCAATTTTTGAAGGGCTTAAACAAGCATTTTTCAATTGGAGAGCAAAGGAAGTAATAGCAAAAATTAATTTTAAAAACAAACGATCCAGAAAAGCTTTTAAAAAAGTAGGTTTTACACAAGATAAAGAATTACTAAAAGAAATTCAATATTCTATTTCTATGGATGAATTTTTACAGTTTGTATCCTAATGAGATATTTTATGCATAGGAAAAATTTGTACTTTTTTCAAAAATAGTATTGACGTAATTAAGTACTTTTGTTATAATTCCATTAATCTTAAGTTTCGAAACTAAATAGTATACTCTTATCAAGAGAGGTGGAGGGACTGGCCCAATGAAGCCCAGCAACAACTTAGACTATAAGAGATCTAAGAAATGTGCTAAATCCTGCAGAATGTGATTTCATTCTGATAGATAAGAGGAGGAAGTATATATATTGAGTCCTCTTCTGATATCAGAAGAGGACTTTTGTTGTTGATGCATCGACAAAATAAATTAAATAATAAAATTCTTATCAAGAGAGGCGGAGGGACTGGCCCAATGAAGCCCAGCAACAACTTAGATTGTAAGAAATCTAAGAAATGTGCTAAATCCTGCAGAATGTGTTTCATTCTGATAGATAAGAAAGTATCTTAAAAAGCTGCTTTCTTATGAAGCAGCTTTTTTTATGGAGTAAAAAATACGCTAAATCAATTTGAAGAATTCAAACAAATACCTAGGAGGTTGTCAAATGGAAGGAAAATACTGGAATGAAGCAATTGAAACTTTAACAAGAGAAGAATTAGAAGATTATCAACTTAAAGAATTAAGAAATGAAATTAAGTTTGCCTATGAAAATTCTCCATATTATAAAGAGTCTTTTGATCAAGTAGGTGTGAAACCTGAGGATTTAAAAACTTTAGACGATTTGAGGAAATTTCCATTTGTAAATAAACAAGTAGAAAGAGAAAGGCAAAAGAAAAAGCCTATTTTAGGGGATATGTGTGCAGTTGATGAAAAAGAGATTGTATTTATGTCTACATCTAGCGGTTCTACTGGAGTTCCTACAGTAAGTCCATTTACGAAGGAAGATTTTGAACAATTCCAAGATATAGAGAGCAGGTTATTTTGGGGAGTAGGTATGAGATCAACGGATCGATATGTCCATGCATTAAATTTCTCCCTTTTTGTTGGGGGACCAGATGTAATAGGAGCACAAAATCTTGGAGCTTTATGTATTTGGGCAGGAACTCTTCCATCTGATAGACTTTTGTTTATTTTAAAAGAGTTTCAACCAACAGCAATTTGGACCACACCTTCTTATGCGTGGTATCTAGGAGAAACGGCCAAAAAACAAGGTATAGATCCAGCAAAAGATTTATCTATTCAAAAAATTATTGTAGCAGGAGAACCAGGAGGCTCTATTGATGTAACAAAAAGTGCAATAGAAAAACTTTGGGGAGCAGATGTTTTTGATTTTTATGGTATTTCAGATATATTTGGAGCTTGTGCAGGAATGTGTGAAGCAAAAGATGGACTCCATTTGGCTGAAGACCAAATTTTATTGGAAGTATTAGATCCTATAACATTAAATCCTGTAGCCGATGGAGAAAGAGGCGAGATGGTACTTACTACTCTTAAAAAGAAAGCAAGACCTATGATTCGTTTTAGAACAGGAGATATTGTGACATATACGTCTAAACCATGTATATGCGGAAGAACTCATAAAAGAATTCATGTAGTAGGAAGATTAGATGATATGTTTATTGCAGCAGGGGTGAATGTTTTTCCAAGTGATATTGAATTTATTGTAAGAAATGATAAAGATACTACAGGAGAATATAGGATCTTTGTATTTAATGAAAACCATATTACAAAATTTAGAGTGGAAATTGAAAAATCAAATAGTTCATTGATAGATAAAGAGGAAATTGCTCATAGAATTTCTAATAAAATAAAGGCACATCTTGGTGTTAGACCAAAAGTAGTTGATGTTTTAAGAGAAGGAGAACTTCCAAGGGCAACTCATAAAGCAAAGAGGTTGATTGATGAAAGATAAGGAGTGATTATATGCCTAAAGTAGCAAATCGATTAGAAAAGTTTACAGAATCTATTATCAGAAAAATGACTAGGATTAGTAATGAATATGGAGCTATTAACCTTTCACAGGGATTTCCTGATTTTGACCCTCCAGAGGAATTAAAAAATGAGCTTATAAAAGGAGCATTAGAAGGACCGCACCAATATGAGATTACATGGGGTTCACAACAATTTAGAGAGGCTCTTGCTAAAAAACAATCAAAGCTTATGAGGATAGATATTGATCCTAATACAGATATTGTAGTTACTTGTGGAAGTACAGAAGCTATGATGGTAGCTGTGATGACAGTTTGTAATCCTAATGACAAAGTGATTGTATTTTCTCCATTTTATGAAAATTATGCTGCAGATACAATATTAACGGGTGCCAAGCCTATTTATGTTCCCCTTTGTCCTCCTAATTTTAAATTTCGTAAGGATGAATTAAGAAAGGCTTTTGAAGAAAGACCAAAGGCAATTATTCTTTGTAATCCATCTAATCCTATAGGAAAGGTATTTACAAGAGAAGAGCTTTTATACATAGCAGAACTGGCTGAAGAATTTGATACTTTTGTGATTACAGATGAAGTGTATGAACATATTGTTTTTGAGCCTTATGAGCATATTTATTTTGCAGGACTAAAAGGAATGAAAGACAGAACTTTATCTTGTAGCTCTCTTTCTAAAACTTATTCTATTACAGGATGGAGATTAGGATATATTATAGGTCCATCACAAGTTATTGACGGAGCAAGAAAGATACATGATTTTTTAACCGTTGGTGCAGCGGCACCTCTTCAGAAGGCAGCAGTAGCAGGACTTAGATTTTCAGATGAATATTATATAAATCTTCAAAGGGAGTATACCAAAAAGAGAGATTTATTTTTACAAGGATTAGATGAAGCCGGTTTAAAATATATTCCTCCTCAAGGAGCTTATTATGTGATGGTTGATATTTCTGAATTTGGATTTCAAGATGATCATCAATTTTGTGAATGGATGATCAAAGAAATTGGAGTAGCTGCAGTACCTGGCTCTAGCTTTTTTAAAGAGGAAATTAATGATTATGTACGTTTTCATTTTGCAAAAAAAGAAGAAACATTAAAAGAAGCCATCAAAAGATTAAAAAAATTAAAGGAAAAAGCAAGGAGGACTGTTTCATGATAGAAATCAAGTGGCTAGGTAGAGGAGGACAAGGAGCATTTACAGCTGCGAGACTTTTAGGTCTTTCAGCGGCTCTCTTTGAAAATAAATATGCTTTAGCATTTCCTTCCTTTGGACCAGAAAGAAGAGGAGCTCCTGTAGAGGCTTTTACAAAGATAGATGATCAAAAAATTACAGATAGAAGTCAAAGCAATACATGTGACTATTTAATTGTTTTAGATGAAAGTCTTATTCATAAAGATATTTTTAAAGATGTAAAAAAAGATGGCAAGATTTTAATTAATACAGCTCATGTTGAAAAATATCAATTATACAAGGATTATAAAATAAAAGGCATAGATGCAACGGGTATAGCATTAAAAGTTTTAAAAAGACCTATTACCAATACAGCCATGTTAGGTGCGTTGATAGGGATAAGTGAAATCATATCTTTAAAAGCTGGCATAGAAGGATTTAAAAAAGGTCTTTCACCTTCAATATTAGATAAAAATATTGAGGTTTTACAAAGAGCTTTTGATTGTATAAAGGGAGGGAAAAGAATTGAATAGACCAATAATAAAAAAGTTTCATCCACCAAAGCATATTAAAGATTATCCTATTGGAACAAGTTTTCAAGCAGGTCATTTAGTGGAAAAAAATGCAGGATGGAGAACTATAAAGCCAGTGATAGACTATGAAAAATGTGTAAAGTGTATGATATGTTATCTTTATTGTCCTGAAGGAACCATATTTAAAGAAAATGAAAAAATTCAAATAGATTATGATTTTTG